>CALVEA010000014.1 GCA_944326455.1 Candidatus Gastranaerophilales bacterium
GACTTTTTTGGGCTTTCCAGCTATAATATTATTGTTCGCCGTAAGTCCTGAAATAGAATTCGTTCCGTTTTCGGGGGCAATGTTTGATAAGGGTGCACCAGGCATCAAACGCTTACGTGCGGACTTATTTTGTTTATATGCCGATATCACCCAGTTTCTCGGTTTTTTCTTCCAATCTGTTGATACAACTATTGCATTTTTGGAATTAGTCAAATAGAATATTATTTACCAATTCCGAATCTTTTTAATATATTTTCAATTACAGAATTGACTTTTTTGGGCTTTCCAGCTATAATATTATTGTTCGCCGTAAGTCCTGAAATAGAATTCGTTCCGTTTTCGGGGGTAATGTTTGATAAGGGTGAAGAAGGCATCAAACGCTTACGCGCGGACTTATTTTGTTTGTATGCAGATACAACCCAATTTCTGGGTTTATCATGCCAATCTTTAGCAACTATAATAGCATTGTTAACATCTTCAATAATCTTTCTATTCTCAAATTTAGGACTATTTGTTATCTGTCCGTTTTTAAATGTTTCCGGCAGGTTTCTTATGAATTTATCTGCATCAATTTTCTGGGATGTTCGTCTATCTATAATATGGTCAAAACCATATCCAAGACCTGTATCATAATCCTGCTTTCCCCATACCAAATCAATATCTCCAACCCCTTCTTTAGATACGGCATTCGGAACAAAACCTTGCTTAGCATCTAAAAGTTTATCAATAGCATCTTCCAAATTACCAGATTGCTTTGTATAAGCAATCCCCCAATCATTGCGCTTATCAAGAAGAGTATCAAGGTTTTTTATTTTATTGGCATTAGTAATATACTTACCGGATAATGCTCCTAATAAGCCACCGGTCAGAGCACCGTTCACCGAATCAGCCAAAACTGTTTTTAATATATTCTTATCCTCCATTAATGAACGACCGGTGCCATACATTGCACCACTTATTCCTCCTTCGAGAGCACCTTTTGTCGTAAATCTTTTTATTAATTGCTTAATTAAAGGTTTGGACATTTTAATAGCAGTTTTAGGTATAAATTTAGAAATTTTAAAAGGTAATGCAACACTTCCTATTTGCAAAGCTGCGCCGCCAAAATTTTTCAGATGACCTAATACATTTTCTTTATTAATCTGCCTATTCCGCTCTGCACTAATTTCTTTTATTTTTGATACTTTATCTTCTTGTGACAGATTTTGGTTATTTTGTACTAAATCATACGGACTTACATTCATTTCTACGCCGCCTTCAAAAACGTTCTTTTGACCCGGGATTATTGAACGCCAAAACCTTTTACCGGTATTATCCGAATAAGATTCCACATCCGGTGAAAGTTCAAGTTCTTCGTCCTCCGGGATTCCTATATTTCTATATTGATATCCCAGTTCTTTTTCTCGTTCTAACAATTCTTTTAATGTCATACCCATCATGCCGGTAAGGGTATAAATATTATTGTTTCCCGTAATTCTGTTTAAATAATTTTTAAAATTCATAACTCTCCTTTCATAATTAAGCAGCGCCATTTGGGCGCTGCTTAAAATTCTAAAATAATTACTGTCTTAAATATTAATCAATCAGGATTCTCATAGTAATACAGAATCTGGTTAGTATTATAATTTACTCCTATACCATAATGATATGGGAAACTATGCTCTGGCAGATTTTCGTGTTCTTTGTCATTAATTACATAAAAAGTAAAGTCTTTAATATCTATATCCCCGCTATAATATCTATAATTATTATCACTACCATCACTGCATTTGTCATGACTACATATTTTTATAAAATTATATTTCTTTAATTCCTTATCAATATATTCTTTGTTTGTGTCAAATTTTAAATATAAATCCTCACTTCCGAAAAAAGAATAGGTACTGGCTTTTAGCTCTGCATTTTTTGCTTCGTTAGGAATCTTACGCGGGAAATGAGATGTGTTGGATAAATCTACATTACTTAGTGCAAGTTTATAATATTTTATTTGATTACACTTTGCATCCAAATCAGCAAATATAAGCATATAAAAAAATAAAAGACCAATACATATCTGTATGAACAAAATAACAAATGTATTTAAAATAAAAGACAAAATCCTGCTCAAATTAGGAACATATTCAAAAAGTCTAACTGCAGCACCGGTTATCAAAAATGTTATTATTAACGGAATTAGAAAAATTAAGCCTAATAATTTAAATTTCCATTCAAAACTGATTAAACAATAAGCAAAAGGCAATACTCCAAAAATTAGAGATATCAAACACGTCCAAAATAAGCACGGATGATTTTTCTTTAGTTCTCTTAGATTTTCTTTGTTTATTATACAATTCATTATTCTTAACATAATTTAATCTATATCCTCCAAAGATTTAAATTATTTCTGTTTTATACGCTTTAACATGCAATAATCAACTCCGGAAAAAATAAGAAAAAATATGTAAACCGGGGTTAGTGAATAAAAAGCTATATAAGTAACATAGCCGAAAAAGGATATATTCAAAAAATATGGTGCAAAAAATATAAATACCAAATCTATTAATAAAAAGGCTACAAAACATATTTGAACACTTTTAAAATTTACAAAATAACCGTTTAGAATCGGAAGATGCTTGAATCTCCTAAATAACCTATAACATCCATATAAAATTAACATAGGGATTCCAATTGCTGCAGTCAGAACTGTTGACTTAATATACCAAGTGGCAAAATCATTAAAATACGATTTAAATCCAAAGAAAATTATAGCAAATGTCATTACTGTTAAATAGTGTAAACACATGATAAATAACAGCACAAAAGGGAATGCAAATATATATTTTTTATTAATATATTTTCTATTCATGCCGTTAGTTTATCAGTTATATTCATATATGTCAAGCAATTATTTATTATTTAAATCAATCAATAAATCGAAAACAGTGTAATAATTTTTATACAAACCTTTTTCTTGCAAGCCATAACCAAAGTTGTTTGGTATAGCTTTTATCTTCTCAATTAGCGTTTGTGGATTACGTTTTACAAAATCACTATTATCAATAAATCTACCATGGAATATATTATCTTTATCAATATAGGGGCTAATTAATTTCATATGCTGAACTGCAAAATAACGATCCAAGCTGTTAGGTGTGATACCATCAAATTTAAAATCCCAAACTTTAATATTCTTATTCAAAAGAGAATCTTTATTGTCATTTATAAATTTTTTCAACTCAGGAGATGATGCAAGTTTTTTAGAAAAATCTGAATTCGAATTATATAAAACACCTTTTTCACCAGCTTTTACACCATAGTTATATAGATATTGTTTTGTTATATTTCCTAAACTATTTATATTCTCTATAATTTTAGCATTAGGATTTAATTTTGCCTCTGATAAATGATCAATACCATCAGTATACATTTTAGATGCCATTGGTAATACACTTTTTGTTACAGGATTCCTTATGGCAGAATCCAAAAATTGTTCTCCTTTTGTCATTTGTGACATACTTTCTTTTTTGACTTTATCAGGCTGTAATTGCTTTTTATTACTGGTTACTGGAGACTGCTGTATTTTTGGCATATTAACAGCAAAACCTGTCGGCTTAGGCTCCTGAGACTGCACTAATCTTGAGAACCAGCCCTGTTTTCCATTAGCATCAATTTTTCTTTCCACATCCGGTGAAAGTTCAAGATCTTCGTCCTCCGGGATTCCTATATTTCTATATTGATATCCTAGTTCTTTTTCCCGCTCTAACAATTCTTTTAATGTCATACCCATCATGCCGGTACGGGTATAAATATTATTGTTTCCCGTAATTCTGTTTAAATAATTTTTAAAATTCATAAAATTTTCCTTTCGTTATTATTTTAGTAAGGAGGCAGTGGGGGCAGCCTTCGGCTGCCCCCACTGCAAAATGAAGAATGACTAACTATTTCTTATTTCGTTTTTTTATTTCTTTAATAATTTCTTCAAGAGCTTCTTCCTTCTCTTCTTCCGGAATCTCATTCATCAAATCCTGAGAAGGATTTTGCTGTAGAGCATTCGGAGTTTGAGACTGTGCAATCATAGCCGCAAGAATATCAGGGCTTATTGAAGGAGGCATTTGAGGGTTAACCAAATTATTTACCCCCATATTTACTCCCATATTTACCCCATTTACCGCATTTACCCCTGAAGCAAGAAATCGTTCAGGGTTGTCTACGCCTTTTTGTTCAAAATACCAGATAAATATTTCTTCAAGATTCAGCGGAATTTGTTGAGCAAATCTTTCAACAGCCTGTATAAGCATATCGGCTTGTTCTGATTTAAGTGTTGCCATAGAAGAATCAGCGTAAGTATATTTATAATCCGCCTGTCTTACGGTGTCATCTATTTCAATCATTTCTTGCTGGTTTTCTTTATTCACAAAAACTCTTTCTATACCGGATTTAAAATCAGCACAGAGTTTTGCAACTTTTTCCACAACAGAAATTATATAATCCTGATTAATTGTATCTACAAGCATAGAAAGCCTGGTCATCTGCCCCTGGGTTTTTGTATTAATTTCTGTAGCAGTTTTGGTTGAAGAAGGTTCAACCGCTCCGACCATATTCGGGAATATCCCGGATACTTCCGCCATCAAATCGTTAAGGAAAGATATATCCTGCAAATAGACATTCGGATTAAATGTAAGCTGCTGAAAAGCGGCATTTGGAGATATATTATCCCCGTATTCTATAATTTTACCCGGATAGAGTTTAATTTCATCCTCATCAAAAAAACCTTCCGGCGCAAGAAGAGGAGGATTTTCGTTAAGTGCCTGCAAATTACAGGTTCTGTTAAGCAAATCTTCCTGAAAATGTGCCAATGAAAGCACTGAATACAAAGGACTTATGCCGCGTTTAGTTTCCGGATCAAGGACAAAAGCCCCGTAAGAAAACGGATTAATAATTCTTTCATTTTTGCCGAAAGAAACAAGATATTTTCTTCCGACCACGACTGCATGCCAGTTTTTAAGCAGAGTACCGTCAGAGAGTTTCAAATCTCCCCAGTGTTCAAGAACTTCTAAAGTTGTTCCGTTAACGACATCTTCCGAACTATTATTTGAAAACACGGATTTGTAATTCGGATGAGAGGCTGAACTTACCATATTATTGATTTCAAGCGCTTCTTCTTCGGATATTGTATAATACTTGTTATTTATAATATCCGCAGGGGTTTTATAGGAGCGGTAAATTTTCGGACAAGAATCCCAATTATCCGCTTGAGAGGGGTCAAAAACAATATCTGCCGGATTAACCGGGTAAACATATGGATTATCATATTTCTTTTTCTTATCGACCCAGTAATTTTTTCCTTTTTTTATTGCAGCAAGAACTCTTGGGAGCTTTACTGCATCTTGAGAAAACAGGGTTTTAAAAAAGTCTATCGGGCGGCGGTATTCTTCATAATTCTTTTTCCAGGCGGTAAAAGAAATTAACTCACCGTAAAGTAAAGCGTAATCAATAACTTTGTCGCATGTTTTCTGGAAACCCATTTTCTCAAAAATGTCCACAAGCATCGCTTTTTGTTTATTTGAGGCGTTGTTTGAATCGTGATTCTCACCCGAGACATCGAACATAGAATTAACATTTGCATAAGTATTTCTCCAAATATATGATTTAAGGGTCTGGTAAAACATAAAAGTTTTGCACATTTTTACTTTTGATTTCCATTTTTCATTTTTGTCGGAAATTGATTTAAAATCGTTTTTAAAAAAGATTTCATTAGCAAGATTAGATGCCATTTCAAGATTGGAAGCTCTTTTGGAGTTGAAATTCACAAAGCCGGTTGAAATCCGTTTCACAAGATTTTCTTCTTCGGTTTTGGATAATTGTTTTGTAGAATTGTCTTTTTCAATAATGTACTCAAATGACATAGAAATTTTCCTTTCCGGAGTTTAGACTCCATTTTGTGTAGCAAAAATAATTTTTATAAGGTTTAAAAAGAAAAGTTGGTATACAGCAAAGGATAAAAAAATGAGAATACAAGGAATAAGCACCACTCCCTTTTTTTATAACAGTACAAGAATTAATAAGAATAATGAAAAGCACGACTATAAAAGAGATACTTTACAAGGATATTACCTGACTCCTGCAATAAGTTTTGAAGCAAGGGTTGATAAGGGGCTCCAAAGATTTTATGAATTTAATATCCGGAGAATGCCTTCAACAGTGAAAAATTATATTGAGACTTTGCCTGATAAAAGTCTTTACACCCCTTTAGGCGCTCAACGAAATGCTTTCTCAAAACTCTTATATGCCAAAAACGCAGAAGATATAAAGAAGTTGTATCCGGAAGAAGATTTGTTTAAAAACCTTGTTAATCCAGATTCCAGCAAAGCGACAAGGGGTATCCTGGGTATATTTAGAGAAAATCGGGAACTCCTTGAATTGTGCGGACAAGGAATTTTAGCTGACAATGAAAATCTTACTGTTTATTTAATAAAAAAGATTTTTCTTGAAGGTAAAACCCTTGATGAAATGAACGAAGATTTAAAAAGAGATTGCAACCCGGAATTTCTGTCTCTCTATCAGCAAAAAGAAAACGGAATGATGCTGAGAAGTTCAACCCTTAAAGCATTAGGTATTGAGCAGCCTGAATCCGAATACCTTCAATCATTAAGATATACTCGAGACGGATATTCTGACCTTGTAGGAGAAAAAATTTCACAAGTACAAAGAGCATTCTGGGAATCTATGCCGCCGGAAGAACGTACCGCACGGGCAAGAAAAAGTGTAGAAAGATTTGAATCTTGGTGGAATTCATTAACCAGAGATCAGCAGCTCGATAAAATTGCCGCACAAGTGGATGAACTCACTCTCCTGGAAGAATTTAACAAATCCGATTTCGGAAAAACTAAAAAGCAAACACCTGCAAAACCTATAATTACACAAACGTCTCCGGCACATCCCGGCACCGGAATAACTTCAAGTTTAAGCAGAGACGACTTATTTAAAATCTGGGCTGCAAACAATTTAAAATTATTTATGGCAAACTTAAGCGAGTTTGATAAAAAAGCTATCGAGACCAAAAGAACACAAAATGCCGCTCTTAGATGGGAACAGATGTCCGCCGAAGAGAAAACGGAATACATTTCCAGGATTAAATCCGGCTCAGAACCCTTAAGATATGCCATGATAGATGCTTGGAACAACAATCCGGATATTATTGTTCAGATGTCAGTTTTCCTAAAAAAACAGCAAGTTAAAAAACCTGTAGATTCACTCTACTCAGATGAATTACTCAGCAGCTTTATGTCAGAAGTTATGACAAAATTCTGGGAGGAATACCCGGATTTTGCCCTTAAGCTCGGAAATTCAATTAAAGAATCGCATCTAAAAATCAAGAATTCAATTAACAGCGGTCATTTTTCCGATTTAAAATCCAAAATACTAAAAGATAAGAAAAATCGTTTAAAAGATGTTGAACAGATGATAAAAGAGTATAATGAAATTAATATTAATTATGACGGTTTTAGACCTATTGCCAAAGAATTCGCGGATATCTATCAGGAAAACAATGCTGATTTAATAAAATTACTGCCTAATGAATATTTACAGGACTTTTTTGACACTGCCAATAAATATCTTTCAGACGAACAGTTAACAAGCTGGATAAAATTTATAAAAGATGATGATATCATAACAATTCAAGATATTGATAACATTAACACCATTAAAGCCTTTGAACCGCCGGAAGCAAAAATTATGAACAGGGCTCTTGAAGCCGCTATTTCTGACATATTATATCTTTGCACAAATAATCCGGAAGTATTTTTAATGTCTCAGGCCGATGCAAAAGTTGCACTGCTCCAAATTGATAGAGGAAGTAAAAAAATAGGATTATTCTCTCACAATAACGATAGAAAATTTGAAATGCCTGTTTTAAGTCAAGAAATTGATACAAACCTTATCAAAAAATTGTATCATTGGTATAAAAAGCCTCTCAACAATAATGATATGAATTCAATTGTTGAACAATTTTTCTCTATTCATCGACCGCCGCAGGCAGACGGGAAAAAACAAAAACCTATGAATGAAAGACAGCTTGATTCTTTAAGACTTTTATGCGAATACATATATTCCTATGGTCACAGCATCTTCATACCATTTTCTAATGCGAATTATCCGCCGGAAGTAAAGGCTGCTTTTATGCAAAAATTTATTAATCACATGCCGCAAAATATCATACGGGATACATTTGATATCAATGTTTCCACATTAGAAGATTTTAAAAAAGAAGCGGTTATTAACACTATAAACAATCTTATAAAACGCAGGTATAACTTTTTGCCAAACAACATATCCGAATTATACAATTTGGAACTTGATAAAATGCTTAGAATCGTATCAATGGATACCGTTAATGATTTCAAAAGAATTACTGCCGATTACAAAAGCTACTCGGACGATACTTTTGTCAAAAGCATTCGTTTCAAAAGAGAGATTTTTAACAATATAAGTATTCTTCACTTTTTGTGTGCAGAACAAACGATTGCAGATGCACTTTATAAAGCAACCGGTGAACCAAAAGTTTACGCTCTGACACTGGAAGAACTTATTGATACGGTTGAATCATTCCAGCCTATCGACAGAACCATTTCAAAGACAAAAGAAATTGAATCCTCAATTCTGGGAGAAAAATTTAATCTTAAATTAAAAAATAAACTTAATTTCTACAAAAGCGGTACTGTTTTTGAAGACTATATACAAGAGCTGGTTGATTACCTGAAAGAAATGGAAAATCCGGGAAGCAAGCCGGACAAAACGGAACTCCTTTACATACTAAATCCTGAGGAATCACAAAAAGAAATTGATAACTATACAATGAAAAGAATTGAGTTTGCTGAAAATTATTTCTAAAATCAATGTTCAAAAACAAAGAAATTATCCTTTAGTCTCTTAAACCCCGCCTTCAGAAGGCAGATAGCAGATGCTCTATTCATTGATTCCGCATAAATATTTGATGTAAACCAAGTTGTAGAAAGTTTCAGGCATTCTATGTTTATTCTGAACATTTTGCGATTAGCAAACCCATTCAGAAAAAGTTTTCCATTCTTTTCATAATAGTAAATTCCACCGACAAGCCTGCCATTAAAAACAAACATATAAAAAAATGTATTATCGCATATAAATTCAAATGAATTGTCATCACCGATTTTGTCCTGTACTTTTTCGTACAACAACCGGAGCGGAGTTTCATAAATATGAAACTCCGGACTTGATGGTATAAAAACTTCTAACATTTTCCCTCTAAATCTTTATAACGCAGCTATCTGCTCTTTCAAATATTTATCATTAGGTTTGAACAAGAGTCCTTTTTCTGCAGCTTCTTTTGCTTTCTCAAGATATTTATCTTTTCCTGTCTGTTTATAAAGATATTCATACGTGTATGAAAGATATAAATACACTACAGGATTGTTTTCCTCTTTAGAAATCAATTTGCTAAAATATTTCTCTGCGTTTTTAAAATCACAATTTATGTATGAAATATAAGCATATCTTAAAAGCATTTCCGAAATAGTTTCAGGTCTGTAATAAGAATCCTTATTTCTTGCCTCGCCTCTTGATATAACAATTGAGGTTCTATCTGATGATTTTACGCATGGTAAAACCTTTGAATTATAAATATTATATTGCCCTTCCAAAGACCAGGCATCATCAATAAAGAATTTTCTGTTTTCACTAAAGTTTTTCAGTCTCTTTTCAGGTTTTGGATGGGAAAGATACAAGTTACCAACATAAGGCAGAGTGTTTATGAAAGACAAAGTCTCTCTTGCCGTATCAAGGTTGTAACCAGCTTTCAAAGCTAAAATTGCCCCTTCTACATCTGCGGAGTATTCCATTTTTTGAAGCTGGCTATTTGCTTTATATTGTTTTATAACAACAGCCAGCTGCCCTGCATTATCATCAGCTATTGAGTATGCTTTTCTCAAATCATGCATTATTATTGCTGTTCTCTGTCCATGTCCTAACAGCTGATGCGCCATCTCATGCCCGATAACAAAAGCCAGAGCATCATCATTATCATTAAGCGTATCGTAAAGCCCTGTATTTATAACTATATAATTCATAGAAGATGATGACGCATTAAATTCACCATCCGGAGTCTTTTGAATAGATATTCTCCAGTTGATATAATCCAGATTATTGGCTCTTATTATCCGTTCAGCAATTCTATAAACCTTATAAAAATCCATCGAATAAGCCTGTGTATTAAAATCATCAGTTTTATTTTTTCTGAGATTATCTTTTATTTTTTTATACTGAACTTCATCTTGCTGGATTTTTGCATTAAATTTTGTATTATCAATTTTACTATACTTATTAAATGAAATAAGATGCGGATCTTTTACAGCAAACTTTTGAGTATTGGTATCTTCTTTTGCATTTTCTTCATAGGTAGCAAAATATTTGTTTGTAGTTCCGAATTTTTGAGCATATTTTGCTTCTTTGAAATTTATTGATGTATAATCATCAAACCAAGCTAACACGGTTAATTGAGTTAATGCCAATACAGCCAAACATGATAAAATCTTTTTCATACATTCTCCATTTTTTTATTAAAGATTACCACTTTTTATATAATTTTTCAACTAAATTTTACATTTATCTAATCCTTCAATAATATTAATCTGAGGTTCAGTATCCGCGAACTCTGTATCGTCCATTCCCAAAGCCATACGCTGACCTTTCTGAATTTTTATTATTGATGAAATTAGAAAATCTAAAACAGCTGCAGTATTTTTAGGCATATCAAGAAATTCAATGTCTGCCCGTGTAAGTTCTCTTGAATATTCATCCAAAATAAACTCTAATATCGAAAGGGTTTTATCATAAAATTCAATATGTTTATGATTCACTTCCGCTTTTATTTCTCTTAAATCTTTTTGTATTTGTTTAGTTTTAACCATATTAAACACCTTAAATTTCAAAAAAAACAGGGGCTTAGTAGAGCAATTGAGAGAAAGGGTGAAACAAAAAAGCCCCTGGAAAATGTACTATACGGATTTGATTAATTCTTTGTTCCCGTAAAAATCACATGCATATTGTTTAATTTTTTCTTTTCCGTTGATCTTTACGACTTTGTTAATACCATATTTCCACCCATACGGTTTTGATTTAAACCTCAGATAATTACACTCCTTCATTGAATAAATAATTTCATCTTTGCATTCAAGCATAAGATTATTCGCTTGCACTCCCGAAACTGAAATTCTATTAATAATTCCGTCAAAACGGTATTCAACAAGTTCCGCAACCGGCTTTCCGCATATAGGACAAAATCCGACAGAAAGTCTTCTTGAGCTGTATAAATCATTTTCAGATAAATAATAAGTATCGTCCGGCTTAAATTTACAGCAATGACGCACAACAAACCTCCTTCCGGCACACAGTTTCCGGTATTAATAAATAATAATTGACATGGTAAATAAGTCTGCATTTTAACAGACATAAAGGTAATAGTATTTCTTATACCCCGGAATGATTTCTCCTACGCAGTTTCCTTTGTTTTGAAATCGAGTACAGGTATATAATACAACATTTTCAATTTTCACCTAAGAATTGTAACAACTTTTTTACATCTAAACCCAAGATTGAATATCCATAATATTTTTGCGGTAAAATTAAAGCTGAAAGAGAGGTATAAAGAATGAAAGCTATTGTTTTTGATAACGGTTTGAAATTAGATGAAAACTACCCAAAACCTGTGCCGCAAAAGGGAGAAGCCCTTATCCGCGTCACACTCGCCGGAATTTGTAATACAGATTACGAAATAACAAAGGGATACATGGGATACAAAGGTGTTTTAGGACACGAATTTGTTGGAATAGTAGAAGAAGTTAACTCTGATGACAAATCTCTTATCGGAAAAAGAGTAGTAGCGGAAATCAGTTACGGATGTAATAATCCTGACTGTGAATGGTGCGCAGTCAAAAACTACCGCCACTGCCCCGACAGACATACCCTCGGAATTTGGAGAAAAGACGGCTGTTTTGCAGAATATATGACTATGCCGGTTAATGTATTATTTGAAGTACCTGAAAACGTTACCGATGAGCAAGCTGTATTTGTCGAACCTCTTGCCGCTGCTTGCGAAATATCAGAACAGCTTCATATTGAACCTATGAAAAAAGTTCTTGTACTTGGCGACGGAAAACTCGGACTTACTACGGCATTAACTCTTAATGCACTCAATCTTGATGTAATCTTGGTAGGAAAACATCAAAATAAACTTGATATCGCAAAAACTCAGGGTGTCAAAACCTGTTTGCTCAGCGAATTTAAACCAGAAAAAATCTATGATGTAGTTGTAGAAGCAACAGGTACGGCTTCCGGATTTGAAACCTCAATGTCATTAACTAAACCAAGAGGAGTTCTTGTTCTAAAAAGTACGGTCGCTTCAGGAAAAGAACTCAATCTAGCACCTATAGTCATTGATGAAATAACCGTCCTGGGTTCCCGCTGCGGTCAATTCCCGCCGGCACTCAGACTTCTTAAAAATCACAGAATAGATTTTACTCCTTTCATTACTAAAACATATTCAATAGACGATGCTATTGAAGCCTTTGAAGCTAATAAATCAAAAGAAAGCTTAAAAATTCTAATTAAAATATAAAAAAGGAATGGCGGTTTTCCTTCGGAAAACCGCCATTATTTCCACAACCACCTAACCTTTTAACGACTCAGACAGTTCATGAATCGTATTTATAACTTCATTTTTAAAATCTTTTTTATTCATATACTCCAAAAGAGTTTTTCTGGTTCCTGATGCCAGCATTACGGAAGCGTCTACATTCATGGAAGGATGTAGCACTGAAAGCAATAAAAGAGCATTGCCGTCAATATTTTCATCGCGTTCAATACAGAGAGCCGCAGCTTTTCCAAAGAATTCCCTTTTATCTAAGCTTAAATCTTCAGCAAAATTTCTGAAAAACCCTTTATCCGGAACTTCCCGTTCAATGCGTTCTTTCATTTTTGCTATAATATCGTCAACCCTTCCGTTGAACGACATATCTCCCAAACCTTTTGGTACCATTAATATATTCCTATTCTTAATTTTTGCCAGTTCATATTTTACCATACCAAGTCTCCGTCAGGCAATTGTTACAAAATGAGCCTTAAAATCTTTGTTTTGATTTCTAAGCATCGCATCATTTATATCGTGTAAATTCCTCAAACTGTCATCCGATAATATTTTATCAAAATCTTTCGGCAGCTTAGGTTTAACCGCCGGAAGCCCTAATTCCAGTCTATTGTAATAGTTATAACATTTTTCCAAATACACGTTATATTTGTCATACTCTGCATCGCTTAATTTTGAAACAGCAGTCTTAAAATCGTCAAATAATTCTCCCAAAGTATTTTTTCCCTGACGTAAATCATAAGCTATGTGCTCATACTCCGCAAATCGGTTTGTATATTCCCCTCTAAACTGAAGCTCCCCGAGCATTCCGTTTGAATGAATTACATTTGCCTGAGCAGTCCTATACCCGGAGCGTTTAAGAGCGAAATCTTTTATCTCATCTCCCGTATAACCCTGATTAGGGAATTTATTGTAATCAGCTAAATCCGGTCGAGAACGAACGACAACCCTATTCTCCGTAGCTTTTCTTATCGCCTGAATTTGCCGGTTACTAAACTCCGGCAAGCCGTTGAATCCTCTATAATTATTAACAAGAGTAATTTCCAAAGGTTCTATTTTTTCTGTTTGAAGCCTTTTTATCAAATCATCCGTAAGAAGGTTTCTTGTCTTTATCTCCTCAATAGTAAGACCTTCTTTAAGCATTCGATTTTTGGTTATCGAAAGAAGAAGATTATCAACAACAGGCTGAGAACGCTTTTCAATCAGCGGGCGTGCGAATTTTTCATAAAGCGGAAACGCTTCTGCTTGCTGTTCAGGTGTAAGTTTACGTCCATAAATATACTTTTTAAGTAAAACTTTTTGCTCTGATGTTAAAAACTTATCGTTTATCTTTAAATCATCTATCATTTGAGTTATTTCTTTACCATTTAATGGTTTTAAAGATTTTGAAACTATTCTTGAACCGATTCCATCAAGCACAAAATTTTTGGCTGATTCAAAAGAATCAATCCTGCCTTTGTTGGCGCCGCGCAAAATTTTAGCATGAATTGATACGGCGCTTTTATATCTGTTTTGGATATAATCTACAGTTTTTAAATCCGCAAACACCATATCAACTTGTTTTTTAGCATCAGAAAAATTCTGCTTTAAAATATCTTCAATCTGGAGAGCTGTAGTCCCTAAATCAGCCTCAACCGCATATTTTGACTTACCTTGAAATGCGAGTGAAGTATCTTTTGCTAAAAATTTAGAAAAGTTTACAGGCATTCCAACTCCGGGTTTTGAAAAAAATGTTTTGTATACTGTTACAGGAATCCGCACAGAATCTCCTTTTATTTAATCCCCTATATAATAATAAAGTATTTTTATCTTTTTCAATTGCCCGGATTGTTAATTTTTATAAACACAAAAAAAAACGGAAGCTTATAAGCTTCCGTTTTTTTATTTGAATAACTCTATACAGATGCCGGTTTCTTTTGCTGGCTTGCACCAGGAATAGCATGCCAGTTAGCAGCCATAATCTTTTTGAAAGATTTAAGAGCGGTATCTTCAAGTTCACCAAGTTCTTCTGCTTCCATAATAAGTTCTCTTAAAGGAAGAAGAGCTCTTTGATCTCTTAAAACACCTAAAGCTGCAGCAGCACCAGCTCTTACCAAATCGTTTTCTGAACGGTTTTTCATAACATCAATTAATGCAGGAACCGCTTTAGTATCATTCAATTTACCCAAAGAGGTTACAGCATAAATTCTAACGTTAACCCATTCATCGTATAACATGTTGATAATCTTATCAACGCATTTTTTGTTTCCAATTTCACCCAATGCACGAGTAGCATCGCAACGTACATTAACTTTTTCATGATCCAATGATTTCATCAAGGCATCAGTTGCAACATCACCAATTTCAATTAAAGCATCGGTTGCTGTAATACAAACTTGAGAATTTTCGTCGTTAAGAGCCTCAACTAAAGGTTCAACAACAATCTTGCCGCCCAAACGACCTAATGCACGAGCTGCACGTACTCTAACGTCTACATTTCTATCTTCGCGCAATGATTCAATTAAATGTTCTGTAGCTTTAGAATCTCCGAGTTCTCCAAGAGCACGAGCTGCATATAAACGAACCGAACCGTTTTTATCATTCTTTAACACATCAATCAACGGATCAACAGCTTTTGAATCTCCCATTTCACCCAGGACACGAGCAGCATTATATCTAACTTTCTCTGAACTGCTAGTCATTAAATCATTAATCAATTCCGAAAAAGTTTTCTTTACTTGTTTCTTTTTGCTGTTCACAGTAATTGCCATACACGTTACCTCCGATATGCAAATTAAATTTATCTAACTTCTACACAGATATATAAAGTTTTGGGTTTATAAAAAATTGCCTTTATCTATTCGGTTTGTTAAATTTTTGTTACATACCCTTATTAGGGTAAAATTTACACTTATTCTTTGTGCATATATTAATATACCATATTTTTACATAATATTAACTACTCCACCAGATAATTTTACAAAAATTAATTAAAATTATAATTAAAATACTCCTACAAAGCACTCATATTGTGAAAAATGAGAATTTAAAAAACTTAACATTTCCTACTTACCGGGGATAGTAATAACGAACTCGCTTCCTTTTCCGATTTTCGATTTTACTTCTATCTTTCCTTCATGTTTTTCAATTATTTTTTGAGAAATTGCAAGCCCCAAGCCTGTTCCAACCCCTACCCCTTTGGTTGTATATCCCGCAAAGAATATTTTATCAGGTTCCTTAATACCGCATCCGTCATCTTTAATTTTAACTATAAGATTATTCTTTTTATAATCCGTGTCAATAGTTATAGTCCCATCTGAAAGTATTGCTTGTGTTGCATTTACAAGAATATTCATAAATACCTGATTCAGCATGTTTGGATAACATTTAACCGGCGGAAGTTTTCCATAATGCTTAATGATATTAATACGGTTCTTTGTTTCATGCCTGATTAAATCAAGGGTCAGGTCAATTTCTTTGTTAATATCCGCTTCCTGAAGTTCAGCTTCATCAAGCCGCACAAACTTCCTTAGTGAGACAACTAGACGATTTATTCTTTCAATCGCTTCTTTATCAATTTCATTAATCTCTTTTAAAAGAGAGCTTGCCTCTTCATCTTTTATTCTTGAAATAAGCTTAGAAAAAATTTCATTATTAGATTTTATTGAAGCAACAGGTGTATTAATTTCATGAGCAACACCAGCAACAAGCTGACCCAGAGATGCCATCTTTTCGGAATTTATAAGTTTTAATTGGGTATCCTGAAGTTCCTCAAGGGTTTGAGTAAGCTCTTTTACCATTCTTGCATCTTTTTCATATAATTCAGATTGTATAATAGCATTGCCGAGCTGAAAAGATACTCCGTCCATAACCTCTAAAATGTCATCAAGCTTGGTTTTTTGTTTTGTTAATAAAACAATAACACCAAGTTTTGTATCCATGTGAGATATAGGAATTATTATTCTTTGCACAAGCTCTTTAAAAGGTCTCGCGTCTTTATACTCTTTCATACAGAAGGTACAAGAGACCTTATCTTCGGTATTTCTGTCAAAGGAAATCTCTTTTCCTATATCTTTTCTATCCAGAGATTCCTTGACCAAATAAGAATCCGTATCCGGTATGTAAGCAGCGTAATAAGCTCTAAATGCAGCAAAAAGCTGAGACAACTCTGAAATAGCAGACGAAAGAATTACAGAAGTGTCTATTGAACTCCTTATAATATTAGATATATTATTCAAGAGAAGGAGCTTCATCGCTTGTGATTGAGCCTGAGACTTAATTTTTGAAAGATTTTTGTTATCAGCTTCTAATATAGATATTTTTTTCTGATATGCTGCATTTCTGGAAGTCAGACTTGCCAGATTAATCTTAGATGTAACATCTGTCAGGAAAATAATAGTATAATTTCCTTTCTTTGTCGCAAGCAAATCATAGTAAAAATAATCATTTCCGGACGATTGATATGCAACATGGGCACAAAAATCTTGAGGAGAAGCAATCGCTTGCAGAATCGGAGAATGTACAGCAACATCATTACTTACAAGAGCGCAGACGTTATAATTAAGTTTATGAGAAAACTTTTTCAAATTATCAAAATCAGAAAAAACACGTTTGAAGAGATTGTTCTTAAAAACAACTTCTTTTTTATCATTTACAACAATTACAGCACTATTGAATTTATTAAATAGTTCAAACTTCCCCATACCATTATTATAGCTTGCCGAAAAAAATGAATCAATAAATGTTTACCCTTAAATCTAATTTAATTTAACAAGAAAATAATAAATTATATAATTATGCAGCTTACAAAAAAAATCTACATCGCTATCTTTGCGTTTTTAATCAATCCGGCATTCGGAGCACTTGAAACGCCGGTGCTTCATGATGAATGCATTACCAAGCTATATGAAAATGCGCACAATTACTTTAAAACGAATCCCTTATTCACCGTAAAGCGGGATTCCAGAGGTATAATTTTAAGGTTTGAATTAGCAACCCCCTGCAGTGAATACAGGAAGATAACTTCCGCAACATACAAAAATCTCATATTTGCAGAATATTTTTTGGCAAAAATAAAAAATCCTGTTATAATAGAGGTGCACACAAATAACACCTCCTGTAAAGGCATAGGGAATTTAAAAAACTGGGAGGTATCAACGATTATTGCCAATAATCTTGAATCAATTGTGTTAACACCAAGGGGAAAGCTTAGCAGAGATAGAATAAATTCTGTCGGATACGGAGAATTTTTACCGGCAAAGAATACACCAAATAATGGTAGTAATTACACAAATTGGGTTGATATAATAATACTATGTAATGTAAGTGGAGAATAGTATGGCGGATAACGAAACAAATTCAGAGGCAAGGACAAAAGAGTTAAATAAATTCTTAATAATAAGTTTAATTTCAACAATTATGCTATGCGTTGTATTTGCAGGTGTTAATTATCTTGTTATGGACAATCTCTTAAGCCAAAAGATTGGGAAAATTAACCTTAACCAAGAAGAACTTGCAGAGGATGAAAGTTCAGAGGATGAGATTCAAAGGGGAATTATAGTTGACCTGGGAGATTTTATCCTTAATCTTTGCGATGAGACACAGAAAAAATATTTAAAGGTTAATGTTGCAATAGAAGTTTCTCAAAAAGATACAGACTTCCCTAATACGGAAGAGCAGGCTAAGAGCGGCGGGCACGGCGGACACGGTGCAGCAGCCCCGGTTGACCCGATGGAAGCAATTCAGAAAGAGATGAATCAATTTAAACCTGCGATTCGCGACGCAGTGATAACAAATCTTTCCAGCAAAACTTCGGCAGAGCTTTCTTCTGCTGCAGGAAAAGAATTGGCAAAAGAACAAATCGCAAATGATATTAATTCTATCTTAGGCGGAGAAAGGGAAGTCCTTAGAATAAGCTTCGGACAATTCATTATTCAGTAGGTTTTAAATGGCAGAAACAAAGAAAGAAATACAGAATATTGATACTAACATCTTTGATAATCTGGATGAAGCTGAACACAAGAGTTACAAGCTCTACAACTTCAGAAGACCTGATAAGTTTTCAAAAGATAACCTAAGAGCTTTGAGAGATATTCACAGAGAATTCTCCAAAGCCATTTCTCTTGTTTTGAGCGGCTATCTTCGAATGAGAGTCGAAATCGAAATTGTATCAGTAGACCAATTAACCTATGAAGAATTTATACGTTCAATGCCATCGCCGATAAGCGTCGGGGTATTTGAATTTGAACCTCTTTCCGGACAAATTCTTTTGGGAATAAGTTTTGAAGTGCTGTCCTGTATAGTTAACCGTATGCTGGGCGGTGTAGGAAATATTGACAGCCAATCAAGAGAACTTACTGATATAGAAAAGGCTCTTGCAAAGAAGATTATTAATATAATAATCCAATCTTTGGAAGACTCCTGGAATGCAATCATCCCTGTAACAGGCAAATTCATAAGCCTTGATGACAACTACCAGTCAATTCAGGTTGCAACAGCAGGTGAAATTGTTGCTCTTTTAACATTTGAAGTACAAATTTCAGGAAAACATTTCGGACTTTTCAGTATCTGCTTCCCTTACCCTGTACTGGAAACTGTTCTTGGTCATTTAAGCACACAGCATATTTTCCAGACAAAAGGTCTTGTTGCTTCAAATGAAGAACGATTAAAAATGATAAGTAAACTCAACTCTTCAAATGTTGATTTAAGAGTTCAATTTGGTTCTTGCAGCATAACATTGGATGATTTTCTCCAGCTTACGGAAGGAGATATTATAAAGCTTGATAATAAAGTACAAGATGACTTGATTGTAAAAGTAAACGGCGAAAAGAAATTCTTTGCCCGTCCCGGAACAATAAAGGATAATATTTGTGTTAAAATAACTGATGTGTATGATGAAATGCATGAATTGCTAAGAAATTATTTTTAGAGATTTAGAGAGGACTCAAAATGCTTGAAGAAGATAATGAATTCAAAGAAACAGATAACCTAGACAATGAATCTTCCGAACCGGCAGAAGGTTTTACACCGGAAGAGCCGGAACAGCCGCAGGGAATACCATCTCCTGAAGAAAGTGTTACAGCTGAAACTCATGCAGCAGATTCTACCGTAACAGTTCAGCCTGTTAAATTTGCTTCTTTTGAAGACTTGGATCAGGTTCAAGGACCTCAAAATCAAAATCTTAATATATTATTAGATGTTAAACTTCAGCTGACAGTAGAGCTAGGACGTACAGAACTTCCGATAAAAAAAGTTCTTGAACTTACTAAGGGGTCAATTGTTACTCTGAACAAAGCCGCTGGCGAACCTGTAGAACTTTATGCTAACGGAAAGCTCATTGCATACGGAGAAGTCGTAGTCATTGAAGATAATTTCGGTTTGAGAATCACTCATATTACAGACCCTGCCAGAAGGCTTCATTCATTGGGGTCAAGCACAAACAAAGAAGAACAATCTTGACTTCGGGGTATATTTAAAGTATTTTTAGAAGGTGCGAATAATCGCACCTTTATTAGTATCACAAAATATTTAGGGAAGAGAACAAATGGATTTTACTACACTAACCATCGACGTTTTAAAGCTACTTTCCATTGCCGGAAGTTATGGAATAGGTATAATTTTACTTACAATTATTGTTAGACTTGCTATGTGGCCCTTGGGACTTTCACAGCAGCGCTCAATGAGACAGATGCAAATGCTTCAGCCGAAAATGAAGGCTATTCAAGACCGCTATAAAAGCGACCCTCAAAAAATGCAGCAAAAAATGATGGAGTTCTACAAAGAACACAAATTTAATCCTATGGCAGGATGCTTTCCATTATTAATTCAGATGCCTATATTTATCCTTTTGTATTCGACCCTTATGAGTCCGCAATTTATTCAAATGGCAGGAGACTCTCAATTTTTATTCATAAACAGACTTGATGCAACAATGAAAACTTCTGCAGGGGTTTCAAATGACGGAGTTTTTGGCGTTTCTAAATATGACTCATTCATGACAGGTAAAACCGCAAAGGTATATTTTACTGATTCGGAAGAGCCGGAAACAGTTAAAATTACAAAACCGAACAGAGCGGTAGAAGTACAAGGAGAACTTAATCCGGGTAAGGCTCCTGCTGATTTCAAAATCAGTCTTGATAATTTGAACCTTCCGTTTAGCAAGTTAGACAAAATTGAAAAAGCAGAAGTTCAAATAACAGATATTCAAACAAAAGAATCAGAAATGCTGAATTTTGACAGAAAAGAAGGTTTGTTAATAAGCTCAATCCCTACAAAAGAAGTCAAAGCAGCTTTCCACTGGGATGTGTTAGCACTTGTAATTCTATTTATGATAACAATGGTGCTTTCTCAAAAAGCAATGATGTCTATGAATAAGAATATGCAGCAGGATCCGGCGCAAGCAGCTATGCAAAAATCTATGAATACCTTTATGCCGCTTATGCTGGGCTTCACTTTTGTAATAATTCCTATTCCTGCAGGTGTTCTTTTATATTTGATTTCAAGCAACATATTCCAGGTTATACAAACTATCATTATAAACAAACAGCTTGAAGCAGAAGAAAAACACAAAGAAGCTAAAATTGACGATGACGATGTTAATAATGCTAAAAAGATAAATCTAAAAGAGTAAAATATGTTATTATCAGAATTTGATTATAAATTACCGGAAGAACTAATCGCGCAAAGACCAAGTGAAAAGCGCGAAAATTCAAAAATGATGGTTCTGAAAAGAGCCTCCGGAGAAATTTTACACAAACATTTTTATGACATTGTTAACCTTCTGGATAATGATTGTGTTCTGATTTTAAATAATACAAAAGTTATGCCGGCAAGACTTTATGGATATAAAGATACCGGCGCAAAAATTGAGGTTTTCTTACTCAAAGAAAAAGACGACCACAAGTGGGAAGTCCTTATACGTCCGTCAAAAAGAGTACGCCCCGGAACAAAGATAAAAATCAGCGAAGAACTTACTGCAGAAGTTCTAATGCCGCTTCCTGATGATGGGAAGTGGATTGTTAAAATGATTTACGAAGGAGATATTTTTAAAATCCTTCACAAAGTCGGAAATATTCCGCTTCCTCCGTATATTGAAAGAAAGATGGCTGACGAAGACTTAAAAAAACTGGATTTTGAAAGATACCAAACAGTTTATGCAAAAGACGAAGGTTCGGTTGCAGCCCCGACTGCCGGTCTGCATTTTACAAAAGAGATTCTGAAAAAACTTGAAGAAAAAGGAGTTCAAATAGGTTATGTCACTCTAAATGTCGGAATAGGAACATTTAGACCTGTAAAATGCGACAACATTTTAGATCATCACATGGATTCGGAAGTTTTTGAAATTCCCGAAGAAACCGCAAGAATGATTAATCTTGCAAAAGCTGAAGGGAAAAAGATTGTTGCAGTAGGAACAACCACTGTGAGAACTTTAGAAACTGCGGCTATTTTATACGGTAAAGAACTAAAAGCCTGCAAAGCCGCTTCCGAATTATTTATCTATCCTCCTTACGAATTTAAAATAATAGACAGTCTGATAACTAATTTTCACCTGCCAAAATCAACACTTTTGATGCTCGTAAGCGCTCTGGCAGGAAAAGATTTTATATTTAAAGCTTATGAAGAGGCTATAACTAACAAATACAGATTTTACAGTTATGGCGATTGCATGTTTATAGATTAGGACATGTTTAAGAGATATAAAAATACGGGGCTTTTGTAAAACTAAAACAAAAGCCCCGTATTATTAATAAAACCTTCTAGTCAATTAAGCACGTGCGCTGCCAGAAATTGCTATTTGATGTCTGCCTTTTGCACGTCTTCTGTTAAGAACTTCACGTCCGCCCGGAGTTGCCATTCTTGCTCTAAAACCGCTTACGTGCTGTCTTTTAATTTTTGTTCCTTCTAGTGTACGTCTCATTTTTCTATTTCCTTTTCAGCTAATTTTACTTATAATGGTTTTATACTAAACAAAAAATAGCCTTTAGTCAACATGAAAGGTTAAGTAATATGAAGTTATCAGCTTTTTAATAAGGAGAGAGTGAAATGGAAAGTTTTAATATTGGATTTATCGGCTCCGGGAAAATGGCAAGTGCTATTATCAAAGGACTTATCAAAAGCGGATTTGCCAAACCTGAAAATTTGATTGCTACCCAAGCTGAAACAGAAGGGGTTGAAGAAAAATCTAAAGATTTGGGAATAAGAATTATCCTAGATAATAAACCGCTTGTTGAAAAATCAGATATAATATTCATAGCCACAAAACCTAACCAGGTTGAAGGAGTTTTGAAAGAAATTTCCCCTCTCATCACGGCGGATAAGCTTGTTGTATCCATAGCAGCAGGAGTTACGACAGGATTCATTGAATCAAATCTTCCAGCCGGCACACGAGTAATTCGTGTAATGCCAAATACCCCGGCTCTTGTCAATGAAGGAATGAGCGGAATATGCGGCGGAAAGTCTGCTAAAGCTGACGACTTGGAATATATTCAAAAAATGCTTTCCACTATAGGGAAATGTATTATAGTAGATGAATCTCAAATTGATATAGTAACTGCTATATCCGGTTCCGGACCTGCATTTTTTTATAAGGTCATAAATGATATTGCTCGTGCCGGTGAAAAACTCGGATTAGATTACGAAAAATCACTTTTATTAAGTATCCAAACAGCAATTGGTTCTGCCAAAATGGCGCTTAATAGAACTGTTTCAATGGAAGAACTAATCTCAAATGTAGCAACGAAAGGCGGCTGCACTCGTGTTGGAGTTGATTGCATGGAAGAAAAAAGCGAAAAATTGTTCTTTGATGTGATTAAAAGCACAACCGAGAAAGCTCACGCATTAGGCAAGTAGTTTTTCCAGTTCGTTTTTAATTTCATCAATAACGCCGCTCCAGTCTCCATTTATTTTCTGGCGGTAAAGTTTTATGCTGTCATACCAATCACACTTATCAAGATTATCATGCCATCTCCAATTAACTTCCCAAGGAAGCATAACAAGACACGGTATGCCCAATCCGCCTGCCAAATGCGCAAGAGAAGTATCATTGCAAATAACCAAATCTAAATTACTCAACGCCGCTGCGGTTTGTCCAAAATCGATTAAGTTTTTCCCGATATCAATAACATTATACTTATCAGTAAGTTTTTTAGTATCTTCAGAACCTTCAAATGTCTGGAATGAGTAAAATTGAGTTTTCTCAATCTCTATCAACGGGGAAAAAGCCTCAGCGGGGATTACTCTATCTTTATCATAGTACGTATTTCCCTGCCATTTAATACCTATTTTAAATTTATCGTTATCAAAATATTTTTTACGATATTTTTCTTTTAATTCTTGATTTGCGGCAAGATAGCCCTCAGAATATGCAAAGACACTGTCACCTTTCAAACCTAAGAGATAAGGTAATGACAACAACGGAGAGTGTACATCAAAATCTAAATGTGATTCCGGAATAAAACCTTCAATAAGCTCATCTATACCAAGACCGCTTTCTTGAAAAAGAGGAATTAACGGCTTTTGAGGATAGAATATTAATTTCTTGCACTTTTTCTTGAGAAGAGGAAGATATCGTGAAAACATAATTACATCACCAAACCCAGCCTCATAGTACACAAAAATAGATTTGTCTTTGATATTCTCACCCTGCCAAAGTCTATCACGAGAGGCAAGATTTGGGTATGTCTTATTTTGGAGTGCAATTGCTGTTTCTCTGCAAAGCCTGTTTTCAAAAAGCTTTAAACCCTTTTTATAATCCTTTATCCGCATAAGCGCTATTGATAAAAAATAATCAGTGTCATTATCTTTAGGTTTAAGTTTTTTACATATTTTTAAAGCAGATACAGCATTTTTGCACTCTCCTTCTACGCTGTATAAATGCGCGAGGTTGAACCAAGCCGGGTAAGATGCAGGATTGATTTTTAAAGCTTTATCATAATACTCAATTGCTTTTTTATTCCGTTTAAGATTCTTAAAAGCAAGAGCCAAATTAAACATCAGGGAAAAACTTTTAGGATATTCTTTCAATACAATATGTTCGCAGTCAACAATCTCTTTATACAAACCGCCTCTTATACAAGTTTGAAAATACGTTTCATAGAAATATTCACAGGGGTGTATTCTTATGGCTCTGTGCACCCACTCAAGAGCTGCAGGAACATTATTCTGCTGCAATTTCAGAACCCCCATAAGATTAAAAATTTCCGCATTTTCACTTCCCAGCTTTAAAGCTTCTTGGTAAGCATTTTCAGCTTCATCCAATTTTCCGTCCTGATGAAGTGAAAAACCTATACTTATTATGTCATTTACTGTAGGCATGCTATTTCTCCCCTCATTTTAATTATACTAGAGATTAATAAAAAGACATAGTATATTTATATTAAATTTGCCTATTCATTTATAGTCTATAATGCACAATTTCCCTAAAATAGCAGGTTAATAATTAACTCTAAAGTATTACTTCTAAAGTAGATTAAAAATACACTGAACAAATGGTATCATGTATATGTAAGTCGGGGACAACTGATGATATCGTCGTTTTTCGGCTCAAATAAAGATTTTGCATTGTGTGTGTGTTCGGCTTACATCTTAAAAAAATCTTTTCTTCATAATAATTGGCCAGCTCTCTTTGTTTCTCTTCCAAAGAGAGCTTTTTGTATACAATATAAACCGCTTGCCCCCATTTTGTCTCTCTTGTTTACATCCTTGAATGCACTGTAAAAGTTTTCCTGAAATTACTATATTTAGGAGTGTTAAGCTCTACTTGTACATGATTTTTGTTTATGTGAAAATAATTATAACTGGTTAACAGTATAAATCGTAGTACTAATAGATATAAAGGAAATCGAGACAATGGCTAGAAAAACTCCATTAGAAAAAATCAGAAATATTGGTATTGCCGCTCACATCGATGCCGGTAAAACCACTACAACTGAACGTATCCTGTTTTATACAGGTAAAACACATAAACTCGGTGAAGTTCACGATGGTGCAGCAGTAACTGACTTTATGGAACAAGAAAGAGAAAGAGGTATCACAATCCAATCAGCAGCAGTTACAGCTGAATGGAAAGGACACC
Source organism: Candidatus Gastranaerophilales bacterium (assembly GCA_944326455.1). Classification (GTDB taxonomy): domain Bacteria; phylum Cyanobacteriota; class Vampirovibrionia; order Gastranaerophilales; family Gastranaerophilaceae; genus CAG-196. The sequence continues at coordinate 25,707 of CALVEA010000014.1, forward strand.
AAATTAACATTATCGACACCCCGGGTCACGTTGACTTTACTATTGAAGTTGAACGTTCACTCCGTGTATTAGACGGCGTTGTTGCAGTATTTTGTGCAGTAGGCGGTGTTCAATCACAATCAGAAACTGTTTGGAGACAAGCTAACAGATATGAAGTTCCTAGAATGGTATTTGTTAACAAGATGGACAGAACAGGTGCTGATTTTTACAGAGTAGTTGATCAAATCAAAAATAGATTGGGTGCAAATGCATTCCCTATCAGACTTCCTATTGGTGCAGAAGACCAATTTAGAGGACTTATTGACCTCTTCACAATGAAAGCTGAAATCTATACCAATGACTTGGGTACTGACATCAGAGAAGAAGATATTCCGGCTGATATGCTTGAAATGGCTCAAAAATATAGAGATGAGCTTGTTGAAGCTATCGCAGGCGAAAATGATGACTTGATGGAAAAATATTTTGAAGATCCTGCTTCTATTACAGTAGATGAATTGAAGAGAGGATTGAGAAAAGCTGTTTGCGATAACAAAATTGTTCCAGTAACTTGCGGTACAGCATTCAAGAACAAAGGTGTACAGCTTCTTTTGGATTCAATTGTAGAATTGATGCCGTCACCTGTTGATGTAAAAGCTATCGAAGGTGAACTTGAAGACGGTACTAAGACCGAAAGACATTCTTCTGACACAGAACCGTTCTCAGCTCTTGCATTCAAAGTTATGACAGACCCGTTTGTAGGTCGTTTAACATTCTTAAGAGTTTATTCAGGTGTAATTACTTCCGGTTCTTACGTTCTTAACGCTACTAACGGTAAAAAAGAACGTATTTCAAGACTGGTTCGCATGTACGCAGACCAGAGACTTGAAGAAACCGAAGTTTACGCCGGTGATATCTGTGCAGCAGTTGGTTTGAAAGACACTACAACAGGTGACACATTGTGTGATGAAAAAGCTCCTATTATCTTAGAAAGAATGAGCTTCCCGGAACCGGTTATCTCTGTTGCTATTGAACCAAAAACAAAAGCTGACCAAGATAAAATGGGTATTGCACTTCAAAAACTTGCTGAAGAAGATCCTTCATTCAGAGTTAAGTCTGATACAGAAACAGGTCAGACAATTATATCAGGTATGGGCGAACTTCACCTTGATATTATTGTTGACCGTATGTTAAGAGAATTCAAAGTAGAAGCTAACATCGGTAAACCTCAAGTTGCTTATCGTGAAACAATCAGAGGAACCGCTGATCAAGATTCTAAATTTGCCCGTCAATCAGGCGGTAAAGGTCAATACGGTCACGTTAAAATCAGAATCTCTCCTGCCGGTGAAAATGAAGGTTTTGTATTTGAAAACAAAATCGTTGGTGGTGCTATTCCTAAAGAATACATTGAACCAGCCAGAAAAGGTATGGAAGAAGCTCTTGAAGGCGGTATCTTAGCAGGATTCCCTATGATTGACGTTAAAGTTGAACTTTATGATGGTTCTTATCACGAAGTCGACTCTTCAGAAATGGCGTTCAAAATCGCAGGCTCTATGGCTATCAAAGAAGGTACCAGAAAAGCTCAACCTTGCATTCTTGAACCTATGATGAAGGTTGAAATCGAAATTCCTGAAGAATTCACAGGTACTATTATCGGTGATATTTCAAGAAGAAGAGGACGTGTTGAAGGTCAAGAACCTCAAGGCAATACCGGTAACGTAATTGTAAGAGCAGTTGTACCTCTGGCTAACATGTTCGGTTACGCTACTGACTTGAGATCTAACACTCAAGGACGTGGTACATTCTCTATGGAATTCCAAAAATACGAACAAGTACCTGCTAATATTGAAAAAGAAATTATTGAAAAATCAAACGTTAGCAAGTAATAATAATGAAATAAAGAGGGCGGCGCATTAGCGCCGCCCTCTTTTAATAAGAGGAATAATTAATGGATATTTTTATTATAGAAATAGTTGATGCAGACAGTGTTCATAAGGAACTATTAAAGGAATTCCAAAAAAAGGAAATTTCTGACCCAAAGAAATGGAATGAACATTGCCTTTCTTATTTAATGGTAGATAGAATCTTAAAAGAATTTTATAAAATTGAAGACAGGGAAATTATCTTTGATGGGAAAAAACCGATTATGAAATCCGGTCAAAAGCACTTTTCTATCAGCCATTCGGGAAAATACATTGCACTGGCATTTTCGGATAATAATTGTGGAATTGACATAGAAAAAATTAAAGACAGAGATTTTGAAAATATTTCGGAAAGAATGGGATTTCAAGCTAATACTTTGGATGATTTTTATTATGAATGGACAGGTTTTGAGGCTGAATATAAGCTTAGAGATATGCCAAAATCTTCTAAATCATATAATATCAATAACCATATTATTACTGCTGTCAGTATAAACCAGTATGAGCAGTACGACATATATCTCCAAAGCGGAAGCCAATAGGAATTATCCGTTAAGTCACAACACTTTTTGAAAATGTTGTATAATATCTTTATGAATGAATTGCTGAAAGAAACAATCAAGCTTGTACCCGAGCAGCCCGGATGCTATCTTTATTATGATAAAGACGGAGAAATTATTTATGTAGGCAAAGCGAAAAACCTTAAGCGCAGAGTTTACAGCTATTTCCATAAGCAGCATGATAGTGTTAAGACCAGTGTACTTGTATCTCAGATTGAAAAACTGGAATATATTATAACCGATTCCGAAGTTGAAGCTCTTATTTTAGAATCCCATTTAATAAAAAAACATAAACCAAAGTATAATATTTTACTCAAAGACGACAAAAAATATCCGTATTTTTTAATTACAGACGAAGATTTTCCGAGGATTCAAATTGTACGCAAAAAAAATCTAAATCCGGATAAAGGAAGGTTTTACGGTCCTTATACGGATGTCGGTGCAATGTATGCCACTCTGGATTTTTTAAAGAGATTATTCCCGCTAAAACAGTGTAAAACCCCTAAATTTTCAAACCGCCCATGCCTTTATTATCATATAGGTAAATGCCTTGCTCCGTGTCAGGGAAAGGTTACACCCGAAGAGTATCAGAAATTAATCCGACAGGTGGAACTATTCTTAAGCGGAAAACAGTCGGAACTTTTAAAACAAATCCAAGCTCAAATGCAAAAGTATGCAGAGGAAGAGCAGTTTGAAAAAGCTGCAAAAATGAGAGACAGCTATCTTGACCTTCAAAAAACACTTGAGAGACAGAAAGTTGTTTATGAAAATACTAAGCTTAATGAAGATATTCTTGCTGTTTTGTATGAAGACGGAATCCTTGCAATAGTCATAATGATGATTAGAGAAGGGCGATTGATTGATAAAAAAGACTTTACTTATTTTGCGGATAATATTGATAAAACAGAGTATTTTGAAACATTTTTCAGAGATTATTACACAGGGCTAAAGCTTGAATATCCGGATAAAATTATCTCTAAGGATTTGGAAGAAATCGGAGATAAGGAACTTTATCAAGATTGGCTCAAAATTATTTCCGGTAAAAAAATAACAATTAATTACGGTAAAGGACGCGGAAAATACGGAGAATTATATGAACTTGCGCTAAAAAATGCAAGAAACCTTCTCGATAATGCCAGAATCAAAAAAATGTCCCAAATAAGAGATGATTTTAATGAGGTTGGCTCGTATTTAGCAGAGAAATTGCATCTGAAAAATTTCCCAAACAGAATGGAATGCTATGACATTTCACATATTCAGGGTACGAATACCGTAGCTTCAATGGTAGTATTTCAAAACGGTCTCCCTAAAAAATCCGCATATCGCAAGTTTAAAATCCGTTCAACAGAAGGAAAACCGGATGATTTTCTGTCAATGAAAGAAGTTTTGACCCGCAGACTCGCGCGATTAGGCACAAAAAATTGGGAGAAACCGGATTTAATAATAATAGACGGCGGCAAGGGTCAACTTTCCAGTGTTATGCAAATAGTTGAAGAATTGGGGATAAAAGATATAGATTTTATTTCGCTTGCTAAAAGAGAAGAGGAAGTGTTTCTTCCGCACAAGTCAAAATCAATACTCCTCCCCAGAGACTCAAATGCACTATATCTGATTCAGCGCATAAGAGATGAAGCACACAGGTTTGCTATAACCTTCCATCGTGATTTGAGAAGCAAAGCTATAAGAAAAGAATCTTAATTTGTTCGTTGGTTATTTAAAGCATTCAACCTTGACGTAACAAGGTTTTTTAGTCAAAAAGTTATATAAAGAAATAATCATTTTAAGCATAATAATCTAACCTCTTGTTGTTGAGTAAACTTTGAGCTTGATTTTTTACGGCTCTTGCCTTAGAAGCCACTTTAAAATCCTGTCCTGATGGGTCAGAAGGCGCCAATGCGGATTTTACCACTTTATCTGCATGTTTAATGGTTTCTTCCGGATTTTCAGGGTTAAGGGCAGGCATTTTAATATCAACATGACCGCTGACAGGGATACCTTGAGCATTTTTTTCTATCACAATCGGACCGGCAAGAGAACCTGCTGTTTGTTTGTGTGCCAGCTCATGCCTATATATTTCCGAGTAATTCCTCTGCGCCAATGCCTGTTGTTCTAAGCTTCTGAAGGTCGATATAGTTAAACAGTCCATTTAAAATTAATATACCCCTTTACACTTGTTTTATCATTATACACAATTTTAAAAATTTTGCAAGGGGGGATTAGGAACTTTGTATAAGAACCATTTTATTCCCTTAATCACTATTCACTATTCACTATTCACTAGTCACTAGTCACTCCCAATAACTGACCAACTTTATAAAATCTTAATATAATGTTGTAAAAACAATGTACTATTATTTTATTTAGGGGGTATAATATAATTAGTGTAAACTTGACAACTACGTATGAGTGAAAAATAAGGAGATTACAAATGTCAGAATTAACATTAGAAAGAGAATCTTCAACAACTGATTTCGTAGGCGGAAAATGGCAGACAGAAATCAACGTTAGAGATTTTATTCAAAAGAACTACACACCTTATGATGGTGACTCAAGCTTTTTGGCAGGTCCAACCGAAGCTACAACAAAATTGTGGCAGGAATGCTGCGAACTTTTCAAAAAAGAACGCGAAAACGGCGGTGTTCTTGATATGGATACAAAAATTGTTTCTACAATAGTATCTCACGGTGCCGGCTATATTGATAAAGACTTAGAAAAGATTGTAGGTTTGCAGACAGATAAACCTCTTAAAAGATCTTTACAACCGTTCGGCGGTATCAGAATGGCTGAAACTTCTTGCAAATCATACGGTTATGAAGTAGATCCTGAAATAACAGAAATCTTTACTAAATACAGAAAAACCCATAACCAGGGTGTATTTGATGTTTACACTCCGGAAATGAGAGCTGCAAGACATGCTGCTATCCTTACAGGGTTGCCTGATGCATACGGAAGAGGACGTATCATAGGCGATTACAGAAGAATTGCTCTTTATGGTATCGACAGATTAATTGAAGATAAAAAAGAACAGCATGCTTCTGTTGACGGTGAAATGACTCCGGATAAAATTCAATTAAAAGAAGAGCTTGCTGAACAAATCAGAGCTCTTGAAGAAATGAAAGAACTTGGTCAAATCTATGGTTACGATATTTCTAAACCGGCTAAAAACGCTAAAGAAGCTGTTCAATGGTTATACTTTGGCTACTTATCAGCTGTAAAAGAACAAAACGGTGCAGCAATGAGCCTTGGCAGAACTTCTACATTCCTCGATATCTTTATTGAAAGAGATTTGAAGAATGGTACTTTAACAGAATCAGAAGCTCAAGAATTAATCGACCACTTTATTATGAAGTTAAGATTGGTTAAGTTTGCAAGAACTCCTGAATACAATTCATTGTTCTCAGGCGACCCTACCTGGGTTACTGAATCAATCGGCGGTGTTGGTGTTGACGGACGTCACATGGTTACTAAGAACTCTTTCAGATACCTTCACACTCTTGAAAACCTCGGTACAGCTCCTGAACCTAACATGACAGTACTTTGGTCTAAGAGATTACCGCACAACTTCAAACAGTATGCTGCTCATATCTCTATCAAAACTTCATCTATCCAATACGAAAACGATGACTTGATGAGAGTAACTCACGGCGACGATTATGCAATCGCATGCTGCGTATCTTCAATGGTTGTAGGTAAAGAAATGCAGTTCTTCGGTGCTCGTGCTAACCTTGCTAAATGCTTGCTTTATGCAATCAACGGCGGTGTTGACGAAAGATTAAAAACTCAAGTTGGTCCTAAATTCAGACCTATTACTTCTGAATACCTCAACTACGATGAAGTTATTGAAAGATATGAAGATATGATGGAATGGTTAGCAGGTCTTTATGTTAACACATTGAACTGCATCCACTACATGCACGACAAATACTGCTATGAAAGATCTCAAATGGCTCTCCATGACAGAGATGTTAAGAGATATTTCGCAACAGGTATTGCAGGGCTTTCAGTTGTTGCTGACTCACTTTCTGCTATTAAATATGCAAAAGTTAAAGCAATCAGAGACGAAGACGGTGTTGTAGTTGACTATGAAATCGAAGGTGATTATCCTAAATACGGTAACAACGATGACAGAGTTGACGAAATCGCTGTTCATGTTGTTAAGAAATTCATGGCTATGATTAGAAAACATTTCACTTACAGAAATTCTATTCCTACAATGTCAATCTTAACAATTACTTCAAACGTTGTTTACGGTAAGAAAACAGGTAACACACCTGACGGAAGAAAACAAGGTGTTCCTTTAGCTCCTGGTGCTAACCCTATGCACGGTCGTGATTCTCACGGTGCAGTTGCTTCATTAGCTTCAGTAGCAAAACTTCCGTTCAATGATGCTCAAGACGGTATCTCAAATACATTCTCTATTATTCCTAACGCTTTAGGTAAAGATGATGTATTTATGGGCGACTTGGACATCCAGCTTGATTGCGGATGCTGCGAAGGAACATGCCAATAAAAAGTGAATAGGTGAATAAGTGATTAAGTGACTAAGAAGTTTAAAACTCAGTCACTTAGTCACCCGGTCACTCAGTCACCTTTTAAGATTTAAGAGAATATAAAACATAGAAAGGCGATAAAAATGACTACTCAACAAGAAGAAAATTTAATAAATCTTTTAGATGGTTATGTTGAAAAAGGCGGACATCATTTAAATGTTAACGTTTTTAACAGAGAAACTTTGCTTGATGCTCAAGCTCACCCTGAAAAATATCCTCAACTTACAGTTAGAGTTTCAGGTTATGCAGTTAACTTCATTAAGTTAACAAAAGAACAACAAGATGATGTTATCTCAAGAACATTCCATTCTTCTCTCGGCTGCGGCTGCTAGAATCAGAATTGTAAATCAGGGCGGGTACAAAGTACCCGCCCTGATTTTATTTTTATACTTATTCTGATTTATATTACACCTTTGTACATATAAGGGAGTATTAATTTAGTTTGGTTTATTATTGTGTATTTCTTTCTCTTTGTTGCGAAGCAAAGAGAAAGAAATACACACAAAGAAAGAGAAACCCGCGCTGTTGCATTTTTCTGACGAAAAATGCCTGTTTACAACCCTCTCCGGGGAGCGCAGCGTAGGATTCCTTTGCGAACTCCAGTGAGCTTAGGAATCCGGGAGGGGTATTTTTGATACCCGGAATAATTCAAGCCGGAGGCAGGGATAGGACGAGGTATTACCGCGAGCGTGTGTCCGAAGGACACAATAGCGAGCGTAAGAGATTGTGCGAAGCACAACCCCCAATATGCCCGAAGGGCATTGAAAACAATACGTGTTTTCTTTTTCTTTTCGTACTTTTCTTTTTCTTTGCTTCGTAAATAAAGAAAAAGAAAAGTACAAGAATAATTAAACTAGTAGAAATATAAAGTCTAATCTGCTGGAGAAGATGAAATTATTTCCCTCATTTTATGTAAAAAGGTGCAAATATTAATATATCTTTATAGTAAAATATAATTAAAAGAGGAGTAAACATTTATGACCGAAATATATGGCAATATACATTCAATAGAGAGCTGCGGTACTGTTGACGGACCGGGAATACGTTTTGTTATATTTACTCAAGGCTGCCCGCTCAGATGCCAGTACTGCCACAATCCTGACAGCTGGGATTTTAAAGAAAATCAAAAAATGAGTGTTGAAGAGATTCTTGAACAATATGAAGGAGTCAAAGAATTCTGTACTGGCGGCGTTACTGTAACAGGCGGCGAACCAATGGCACAAATGGATTTTGTGACCGAACTATTTAAAACATTCAAAGAAAAGGGCATTCATACAGCTCTTGATACCTCCGGTCTGTACTTTAATAGAGAAAATACCGAAAAAGTTGACGAACTTTTAAAATATACAGACCTTGTGCTTCTTGATATTAAACATATTGATAACGAAGAACATATTAAACTTACAAAACATTCAAACAAAAATATTCTTGATTTTGCAAAATATCTATCTGAGATAAATAAACCCGTTTGGATACGCCATGTTGTTGTACCGGGAATAACTTTTAAAGAAGAATATTTGACCCGATTAGGTCAATTTTTAGCAGGATTACATAATATTAAGGCTTTGGATGTTCTTCCATACCATGATATGGCAATACCTAAATACGAAAATTTAGGTATAGATTATCCGCTAAAAGGAGTTCCGCCTCTTACCCATGACGAAGCAAAAAAAGCCAGAAATATTATAATAGAGGCACTTAAATCTGAAAGAGAAAAAATAAATAAATAATAAAAAAGGGGCTTTGTTTAGCCCCTTTTCATTTTACAACTTCCAGCTGTTTAAATATTCTTCTTGTTCCGGAGTCAGTGTATCAATCTGAATCCCCATAGCTTCAAGCTTAAGAGAAGCAATTTCATTATCAACAGATTCCGGCAACGTATAAAGTTTATTTTCTAATTTACCTTTATTTTTAACTAAGAATTCCATTCCCAGAGCCTGGTTTGCAAAACTCATATCCATAACAGAAGCCGGATGACCTTCTGCAGCAACAAGGTTAACAAGACGACCTTCTGCAAGTACATAAACAGATTTTCCGTTAGTGAGCTTATATTCATCCAGGAACGGACGAATTCTCTTAATTTCAACTGTATGAGCCTTGAGATCCGGGACATTAACTTCGTGATCAAAGTGACCTGCATTGCAAAGGAATGCTCCATCTTTCATTGTCATAATATGATGAACGTCAACAACGTGTTTATCACCTGTCACTGTTAAGAAAATATCACCAATTTTAGCAGCTTCAGCTATAGGCATAACTCTATAGCCTTCCATTGCAGCTTCAAGGGCTTTAAGCGGGTCAACCTCGCACACGATAACGTTTCCGCCTAAAGCTTTAGCTCTTAAGGCGCAGCCTTTTCCGCACCAGCCGTAACCTGAAATTACAACAGTTTTTCCCGCAATAAGTATATTTGCGGCTCTCATAATACCGTCCATTGCACTCTGACCTGTTCCATAACGGTTATCATATAAATGTTTTGTAAGACTTGTATTGACACCGAGCGCCGGGAATCTCAATTCACCCTGCTTTTCAAGAGCCTGAAGTCTTATAATACCGGTTGTAGTTTCTTCTGTTGAACCAATAATGCGAGATGCCATTTCTGGTTTCTGTGCGTGTAGTGTTGCAACCAAATCACAACCGTCATCAATAATAATATCCGGGTTATGATTAAGAGCATCTATTACATGCTGTTTGTATGTTTCTACAGATTCGCCTGCATAACCGAGAACAGGAATATTCCAATATTTAACAAGAGCAGCTGCAACATCATCCTGAGTAGATAATGGATTAGATGCAATTAAAACGGCATCTGCGCCGCCGGCTTTCATAACTGTGCAAAGAGCAGCAGTTTCTTTTGTAACGTGAACGCAGGCAGAAAGTCGCAGCCCTGCAAACGGCTGTTCTTTAATAAATCTTTCTTCAATTTTTCTTAAAACGGGCATATCTTTTAAAGCCCATTCGATATTATTTTTTCCTTGCTCTGCAAGGTTTATATCTTTAATATCAGGTCTTATCATAGTAGCTTCCATATCTTTTATTCCTCTATTTTAGCAACACTTAACGTATATATTTTATCACTAACATGCACAACAGCCCATCTTAAAGGATTAATGTTGAGTTTTGTTAACTCGCCTTCAATATATTCTACTGAAGGATTGTGATTATTTTCTATTTCAACTGTTTCGGAAATTATTTGCATAAATTTTGACCTATTCAACAGTAACAGATTTTGCAAGGTTTCTCGGCTGGTCAACATCTTTACCCAAAAATTCTGCAATATAATATGCAAGCAGCTGCAAAGGAACCACTGCAAGCGCCGGAGAAAGAAGCTCACAAATTTCCGGCACCCTGATTGTTGAATCAAAAAGCTCATTTAATTTCGGGTCAGTAGAATCTGTTAGCGCAATCATTCTTGCATTACGTGCTTTTGCCTCTTCGGAATTGGAAAGTATTTTTTCATAAACTTTTCCGGACATAAGAATTGAAAGCACCGGCATTGATTCATCAAGCATAGCAATAGGTCCGTGTTTTAATTCTCCTGCAGGATAACCCGTTGCATTAATATAGCTGATTTCTTTTAATTTTAACGCTCCTTCGAGTGCTGTAGGATAATTTATTCCTCTTGCAATAAAAACAAAGTCCTTGGAGCCGGAGAATTTTTTTGCACAAGCTTGAATATTTTCTTTATGAGATAAAACTTTTTCTATCTTTTGAGGAAGAATAATAAGTTCATGTTTTAATTCTTCCAACTTTTCCTTAGCAATGGATTCCTTAACCTCCGCCATATAAATTGCAAGCAGGTAGAAAGAAATTAACTGTGCCATATAAGATTTTGTAGCCGCAACAGAAACTTCAATACCGGCATTAACAGGCACAAGACTATCCGCTTCTCTTGCCATAGTAGAATCCGGACGATTAGTTACAATAAGGATATGAGAACCTTTTTTCTTTGCCAATCTGACCGCCGTGATTGTATCAGCAGTTTCTCCGGATTGTGAAACACCTATTACAAGAGTATTTTCATCCGTAATAGTTCTTCTGTATATATATTCACTTGAAGGTTCAACATCAACAGCAATCCCGCAGAAATCCTCAATAATATATTTACCTACAAGTGCCGCATGCAGAGATGTTCCGCAGGCTACAATCTGAATCCTGTTTAGTTTTTTCAATTTTTCTCTATCTAAGGTAACTTCTTTCAAACATACCGGCTCATCAATTGCCCTTAGTTTTCCGGAAAGCACGTTCCTTACAACATCCGGCTGCTCATGAATTTCTTTTAACATAAAATGTTTGTAACCCATTTTACTTAATGCAATCGGTTCCCAAGGAAGATGTTCGATTTTTTGTTCAAGAGAATTATTCTCAATATCAATAAGCTTCATGGAATCAGGTGTGAGCGTAACTATTTGATTATCATCAAGATACATAGCTTTTTTTGTATATTGAATAATTGCCGGAACATCAGAAGCTACGTAGTATTCTTTTTCTCCGATTCCGACAAGAAGCGGAGCATTTCTTCTGGTTGCAACAATTGTATCTTTAACATCCTGATGAATTACACAGAGAGCATACGCACCTTCAATTTGTTTTGTCGCAAGTCTTACGGCTTCTGTTAAATCTCCGCACTTGGCATATTCGGATGCGACGAGGTGCGCCACAGTTTCAGTATCAGTTTGCGAGCGGAATGTGCAACCCTGTTTTTCAAGTTTTGCTTTAAGTTCTTTATAATTTTCAATAATTCCGTTATGAACAACCGCAACTCTTCCGCAATTGCATGAATGCGGGTGGGCGTTCACTGTATTAGGAACTCCGTGAGTTGCCCAGCGTATATGACCGATACCTATAGTAGATTTTGCTATATGAGTATAATTTTTATTAACTATATCTTTAAGATTTTGGAGCTTACCTTCGGCTTTATATAATTCTACTTTGTTATCAACTTCAACGGCAATTCCGGCTGAATCATATCCTCTGTATTCAAGATTTGTTAATCCTTCCAAAAGAATATCAACAGCTGGTTTACTCCCTATATATCCGACTATTCCGCACATATTTACCTCTCTTAAAATTTTATATAATTATTCTAGCACGAAATATTTTTTTCCTTATTAAGATTTCCTAAAGATTCTTTTAATCCCGATAAACGCAAGAACAAGAGCTGTAAATCCGCCGATAAAAGTCAGCATTGAAACTTTTTCTTTCTTCTTCTCCTTCTCCCCTTTTACATAAATATCCTGATTAATTTTATCCATTTTAGCCTGAGCATCTTTGTCGTTAAAAACATGAGTAACAGGAATTTTATCAGGAGCATGAACGACCTGCTTGCGCGGACGTTCAGTTTTTGAGTTAGAAGTATAGTAAGAGTTAGTTTCTATCAAAATAATTCTCCATATCTTAAGAGCCTGTGCAAATTCGATTTTGGGAGATACATCATCCCGATTTGCGGAGGTATGTCCGGCACCTTTTTGATTAAACATTCCTCCATATACTCATTTGCACCTTTTTCAACAAACCGGAAACCAAGCTTATAGAAGAATAGTGCAGGAGAAGACTCCTTCCACACCGGAGCCGAAAAGGTCACAATACGCCCTTCCGCCCGCGAATCAAACATTGCTTTTTCCGCCAGGGACTTTACAGCCTCTGTCCCCAGTCCGCATCGCTGTTTGGGAGATTGAATATAATCAATTATATAACAATTCTTCAAAAATGCTGTTTTTCGCTTTTGCGGCTGCAGTTGGAAGAAATTAAACTCACCTTCCGGCGCATTTTCTATCAGATTATCTTCCACAATATCAACATAATCATCATCAATATCTCCGACAATAACAATATTATCCGACCTCTTAATCTTTTTAATACGTATCTGAGCCTTCTGCTTCAAATTCGGAGTTTTGAACCCGATAATCGGAGGCATGGAAACACTAACCGTAGACGCTTTCGTCTTTGCTACAGCCAAATTAATCTGACTGTCAACATTTGTGATGTTGTTAATCATAATAAACCTAACCTAAATTCTAACCTTAAATATATAAAGTAATCCCCTTGAAAAAAATTGCCTTTTTTGTTAGAATCATTAAGAATTCTCTTAATAAAAATTTACTTAACATTTCTTAATAGTTTAATGTGGGATGAGAAATTTTTATTGTCTTGAGTTTTTTATGTATATAGAAGTGTGTATTTTAAGGAGTAAATCTTATGAAGGTTAATGCCGTCAGTCCTAGTTATTATGTAGGAATTTCTAAGCCAGGATTAAAAATCAATAACAATCCGGAACCCGCCGAAACACCGAAAACAGGAAATTCCGTAATATCATTTAAAGGCGGAAATCCAAAACATTTGTTCCACCAAATTTCAGAACTAACCTTATTTGGACTTGGCAGCGGCGGTGTAGGAACTGTTGGTAACGATTTATTTTATAATATTGATGACTTTGACCGAGTAGTTGAAAATATACCTTTATATAACCAAGATATAGAGTGGGTTAAAGATATTGACCCGGATACAGGCAAACTAAGGGGAATAAAGGAAGATGGAGTTAAATTGCGCAGAATTCCGAATAATCTGCCGGACAATCATCCCTTTAAACAATATGAAGGTGCTGCATTTGTAACAAATAGAACTATTGGAAAAAATGTTGCAATCGACAAATTTCTGGAAGTTCCGGATAACGCTAAAACAGTATTTATACTTGATGATGTAGCAACATCAAACATTGACTGGGGCTTGGAGAAAAAAGTTCCTGTCGGAATTTATAAAGCACGTAAAGATGACAGATTAAAAGCTTTCCTCAGAAACAAAGGCTGGTCTGAGGAAATGATTAACAAAATTGATATAACCTTCACCTATGTAGATTCAACAGCCAGTATGCCAAAACCATACGCAGACGGCAGTTATGCAACTGCTACCGGAGACGAAATAGCAAAATCTTTATCCGTTAATTGGCAAGGCAAACCTTACGTGAAAGAAGCAAAAGCTACTGCAGAACTGCTTCCCGCTTTAAAAGAAAAAATGGGATTTGATCCGAAATTTATAATGTGCCATGACGGACAGGCAATGCCTCTTATACAATATGCCGCTGCAAATAACGCTGCAGGCAAACCTTACTGGCAGGACAAAATTGTAACTGCTATTGGTCATAACTTGAACGATGGTTATATGTATGGGCTATCCACAAAAGATGCGATAGTTGCACTCGCAAAGCCGGGAGAAGTTCAGAAAATAGTAAACAGCAAAGAATATGTTGATGCTTTGAAATTAAATAAAGAAGATGAATTCCTTAAAACACTTCTGCCTAAGGAAATTAAAGACGGAAGAGGGCAGGTTAATGCGGTTATGTTCCCTATTGCTTATGGAGAAAAAGGGTTTGTTCCAAAATTTACTACAGTTTCCTACGGATATTTCAAAGGTATTATTGAAAATGAACAAATCTCACCTGCTTTATACAGCAGATTAAAAGAATTAAGCGAAAAAAGGATTTTTGACGGTATCATCAATGTCTTGATGGATCCAAATACCAGCGGTTTTACAACTGAGGGTTTACAAGACTTCTACAAAAATGATTGCAAAATTAAATTAAAAGACGGAACAGAAGTAACTCTGCCAAAATTCTTAGCGTTCGATAAAACTAAAGCAGACGATTTAAAACATGTTAGAGAAGTAAAACGCCAAAATAAACTGAGTTTGCTCAAAAGATTGAACAATGACTTTATGGGTTCTCAATTATTCAGCGACGGAAAGTGGCTTGAAGAAAGAACCGGATTTTCAGCAGCTGTAACCGGCAACACCGGCAGACAGTTTAAACTTATCGGAGGAATAGACCCAAAATACATCCAAATGCTTGAAAAAGGCGAAGATGTTCCAATGTTTGTAAGCTGGGGACGCGGTGATTTCCAAAAGGGTATGGATACCGGACTTGAAGCATTTGAAAAATTCGTCAGAAAAACTAAAAATACAAATTCAATCTATATTTTTGGCGGTGATATGAAAAACCTGCCGGAAGTAGTAAAACTTACAAAAGAATTAACACAAGACCCACTGTTTAAAGGCAGAATTCTTCTTCTTGACGGCTGGACACCCGGCGGAAGTTTTGCTGCTGCCGGAGATTACGCAAGCCTCTGCTCACGTTTCGCGCCTTGCGAGCTTACTGACCTTGAGGCAATGAAAAAAGGTTGTGTCCCAATTGTTCCAAAAGTTCAAGGTATGGATCAGAAAGTCTTTGACCCTGCAGATGCAGAACATGCTAAAGATGTTAACGGATACAAAGGCAAGCACGAATATTATATGACAGAAGCTGATGCGCTCAAAGCTGCTTCACAAAAAGAACAAGAAAGTTTTAACAAGGTAAAAACAGCTGTTATAAATGAACTTAAGAAAGATTACAAAGCAAAAATCGGCGAAGAAATTCCGGATGAATTGCTTGAAAAACAACTAAAAGATAATGAAAAATATCACAAAGCATTACAAAAACTTCGTGATTCAGTCATCTCTGATGATATAGCAGAATGTATGGAAAGAGCTGTAAATGACAGAAATACAGCCACCGCAGAAAAAATCTGGAAAAACCATGTAGATATGAAAACGACATGGCGTGAAAACGGATGGCTCAGCCCGGGCGGTAAATCAACCAGCCAGTTGTATAAAGAATATCATTTTGATGCCGGTAAAGCCAAAAACCTGCAAAAAGACAGTGCTTTAGGACTTAATCTATCAGGTCTCCATGCAGAAAGAACCGGCAGCTCAATAACATATCGAGGCGGTGGCTCTGCAACTAAAAAAGTACTGGGTATTGCAGCAGCTGCAGCAGCCGGTTTAGCCATCGGCTACGCCTTATTTAAACCATCAGGTGACAAAGTTCATCATTCTAAAAACAAAAACAAAAAGAATGAAGAAAAACACCTTTCTGCAATAGGTTAGAATAACAAAACCCGAAGTTGAATCTTCGGGTTTTTTGTTTACAATTAGATTATGATTATAAAAACATTTATTGAACCACCCATTGATAATAATAATTATCTTTTAATAGATGAACAAACAAAAGACGCAGCTTTAGTCGACTGTTCTGCGGTAGATAACTCTATTCTGGAAGAATTAGATGCGGAAGGAGCAAAACTTAAGTATATTCTACTAACTCATGGACACTTTGACCATATTGCAGGAATACGTCCAAGCCCGGATGTGAAAATTTTCATGCATAAAGCCGATCTTGGCTGGCTTAATAAAGTAAACAATTTTATGCCAATGTTTGGAATGCCGGAAATGAGTATACCCCAAATAGATGTATTTGTAGAAGATGGCGATATAATCAAACTCGGAGAAACAGAAATAAAAGTTATTCATACGCCTGGGCATACACAGGGCGGAGTTTGCTATTACACAGATGGAAGCTTATTTTCCGGAGATACAATATTTAGAGAATGTGTAGGGCGCTGCGACCTTGAAGGCGGAGATTTTGACCAAATAGTTGAAAGTATAGAAAATAAAATTTTCACACTTCCTCCCAAAACCATTATATATCCGGGACATGGCAGCCGTACGACAGTAGAATGGGAAAAAGAACATAATAGATTCTTATGATGAAAAAAGCAAAATTACGGTGCAACTGATAAAACGTAAAAATAGATTTTAAATCTGTTGAATAGGAGAAAATATGAGTGTATTTGAAGCCGGGATGATGATTTGTTTTGGAATAAGCTGGCCTATTGCGACATACAAGACCTATAAAGCTAAATGCGTTAAGGGGAAAAGTTTCACATTTGACCTTTTAATTTTAACCGGATATATTTGCGGCATCATTCATAAATTATTCTTTTACAACGACTGGGTAATTTGGCTCTATTTACTAAATACAACCTTTCTTCTGCTGGATATGTTTCTGTATTGGAAATATAAGAAATGTTAGTACAACAAAAAAAGACCGGAAAATTCCGGCCTTTTTTGTATATCCAAGATATTAACGTTTGCTGAATTGGAAACGTTTTCTTGCTCTTTTTCTACCGTATTTCTTACGTTCTTTAACACGTGCATCACGAGTTAAAAGACCTTCAGATCTTAATACGTTTTTGTAATCTTCGTTAGATTTTAACAAAGCTCTTGAAATACCATGTCTGATTGCAGCTGCTTGTGCAACGATACCGCCGCCTACAGCCTTAACTCTTACATCGTATTTGTCTTGATTTTCTGTCAAAACAAGAGGTCTGTAAACCATCATTTCAACAGCCGGCATATTGCCGATGTATGCTTGTAAAGTTTTTCCGTTAACGAAAATTCTGCCTTTACCTTTAACAAGCTTAACAACAGCAACAGCACATTTTCTGCGTCCGGTAGCCATTATAATTTCTTTATTCTCAGCCATTATTTAGACTCCTTTCCCAAAACGATTGGCTTTTGTGCTGCATGCGGATGTTCAGGTCCGCAGTATACTTTAAGTTTGTTAAACTGTTCAGCACCTAGAGTATTGTGCTGAAGCATACCTTTAACAGCTTTTTCAATCAATTTTGTTGCATCTTTTTCTCTTACTTCTTTAACAGAAGCAGCTTTTAAACCACCCGGATAACCGGTATGGTGATAATAAATCTTATCAGTTTCTTTATTACCTGAAACAAGAACCTTTTCAGCGTTAACAACGATAACAAAGTCACCGGTATCAACGTTAGGTGTATATTCAGGTTTATTTTTGCCTCTTAAAATGTTTGCAACACGTACTGCAAGACGTCCTAAGATTTCGCCTTCAGCATCGATTACATACCATTTTCTTTCAACTTCAAGAGGTTTTGCTGAATATGTTTTCATGCTTATTCTCCATTTTTCACGGTAAACCCATCCGGTCTTGCCCGTAAGATTCACCACTAATATTCTACTTTCATTAGCGTAAGCCCATAAGGACTCACTGTTTGTCCTGCCTTACGGCGGTCATGCGCCTCAAGAACATTTTTCATGTGCTCTACAGGCAGATGATGTCCTTCTATTTCAAGAAGGGTACCGACTATTGTCCTTACCATATTGTAGAGAAATCTGTTTCCTTCAAGATGGATAAAGATACGGTCGCCTCGTTTTTCAACTTCGGCTCTCGTTAAAAGACAAACTTTGCTCGGGTTAAGCGTTCCGGAGCTTTTAAAACTTGAAAAATCATGTTCACCTAAAAGGTAATTTAAAGAAGTTTGCATCCTCTCTAAATCCAATTCGTACTTTATTCTCAAAATATCACCGTCAAAAGCCTGTTTATATCGTCTGTTTATTAATTCATAAACGTAGTACCTGCTTTTAGCCGATTTTTGAGCATGAAACGAATCCGGAACAATTCTCAAATTACTGACAGATATGTCGGCGGGAAGAATTTCATTCATCTGATAGACAAATTTTGAAGCAACAATATCTCTGCCGTAATCAAAATGAAGAACCTGTCCTAAAGCATTAACACCTTTATCCGTCCTGCCGGAGAAGATTGTCTTTATCGGTCTGTTATTAATTTGAGTCTTTGACTCTAGTAATGTGCAAATAACTTTCTCTATTTCGCCCTGTATAGTAGGTTCTTCTATGGGTTTGCCGTCTCTGAATTGAATCTGGCTTCCGGCATAGTTTTTACCCTTATACTGAACGTCAAGAGCATAGCGCATTGATTATACCAACTGAATCAATGCCATTTCTGATGCGTCGCCTCTTCTTGGCGGCAATCTGTAAATTCTTGTATAACCACCCTGTCTTGAAGAATATTTAACGCCGATTACGCTGAATAATTTTCTCAAAACAGTTTGCTTAGCCAATTTTTTACCTTCTTGCGGTGCATCAAAGATTTCGCCTGTTGCTGTATCAATAAGTTTACCGATTTCTTTATCGTAAATATACTTACCGGCAAGTCTTCTTGAGTTCAGGTCACCTTTTTTAGCCAGGGTGATAACATTTTCAGCATACGGTTGAAGAGCTTTTGCTCTTGCCATAGTTGTTTTTATTTCACCATGAGTAAAAAGTTCGGTAGCCAATGAACGCAACAAAGCCTTTCTCTGGTCTTGTGCTTTACCAAGCGTATGTTTTTTTGTTTGGTGTCTCATTGTTTTATCCTTTTATTATCTTTACTATTTCTATTTCGTTTTTAATTATTCTTCAGAACCTTGTGAAACAAGTCCTTCTTCATCAGTTTCAGGATTTGGAGCCAAATCTAAGCCGAAGTGATGTAATCTTTCGATAACTTCGTCAGAAGATTTTTTACCAAAGTTCTTAATATTCAATAAATCATGTTCTGATTTCTTTAATAATTCAGCCATTGAATTGATGCTTGCTCTTTTTAAGCAGTTGTATGCACGAACAGAAAGTTCTAACTCATCAATTGTGATTGAAGGTTCTTGTTCGTTTTCTTCAACAACAGGCTGTTCTTTTGCAGCAACTTTTTCTTCAACTTCTTTAACAGAAGTCTTACCTGAAATTGCAGAAATTTGTACAAAGTGGTCAATAAGCAAATCAGCAGCTTGTGAAAGTGCCGTTGCTACATCAACTGTACCGTTTGACCAAATTTCAAGAGTTAATTTATCAAAATCAATACTGTCACCTACACGAGTGTTCTCAACCTCATAGCTTACTCTCTTAATAGGCATGAAAGTAGCATCAATAGGAAGCATATCGATTGGTGTACCTGCTTTTGAGTTTCTTGGAACATCATTAGCAACATAACCTTTTCCGGTTTCTACAATAATATCAGCATGGAATGATCCGCCTTCAGCTATTGTACAAATTAACCAGTCCGGATTTACAACCTTAACACCTGCAGGAAGCTGAATATCACTTGCTAATACAGCACCCGGTTTGTCAACATCAATTCTTAAGTGCTGAGGTTCTTTAGAATCTGTTTTTATAGCCAAACCTTTAAGGTTAAGCATGACGTCAATAACATCTTCAAGAACACCAGGAATTGCAGTGTATTCGTGAGTAATACCTTCAATTCTGCAAGAAGTTACAGCAGTACCTTCCAAGCTTGAAAGCAATACACGTCTAAGCGCATTACCGATAGTAGTTCCGAAACCTCTTTCAAGCGGTTCAATAGTAAATTTTCCATACTGTGAACCGTCTGAACCGGCCATCGTATTAACAGTTTTAATTTTTAATTCCATATTATTCTCTCCTATCAGCCTATTTTGAATAGTACTCTATAACTAGTTGTTCTTTAATTTCCGGATCGAGTTCTTCTCTTTGAGGAATTCTTTCAAATGTAATTTTCAAAGCGTCGCTGTCAACTGTAATCCAAGAAGGAGCACAAGATAAATCGATTGCACTCATAACAACTTTTAAGTATTCGCTGCTGTTTGCCTTGATTGTAATTACATCACCCGGGTTAACCAAATATGATGGAATATCTACTTTCTTACCGTTAACTAAAACGTGACCGTGGTTAACGATTTGTCTTGACTGCTTACGAGTTACACCAAAACCTGCTCTGAACAAAATGTTATCAAGTCTTGATTCCAAAAGTTGTAACAAAATAGTACCTGTTACACCTTTTCTTCTTGCAGCTTCTTTATAATATTTAGCAAATTGTTTTTCGCTTACCAAATATGTAAATCTGATTTTTTGTTTTTCTGCTAAGTGAATAGCATATTCAGAAAGTTTCTTTCTTACAGCACCGTGCTGACCTGAAGCTGTTTGTCTCATAGAAGAAGTTAATTTTCTGTTTGACAAATCTTTAACTTTCTTATTTCTAAATAATTTATTAGTTGGTCCTGTATATCTTGCCATTTTTTTCTCCTTTTCTCTTGCGGGGCATCTATGGTTTACTTTTTGGCTTAAAGCAAGCCCCCGCTTTTATTTGGTGAACAGTGAGCGGTGAATAGAATCTTATATCAATTACCTAATCACTATTCACTAGTCACTCCATATACTATACTCTACGTTTTTTAGGCGGACGGCAGCCGTTGTGAGGAATAGGTGTTACGTCCTTAATTAATGTAATCTCAAGTCCTGCAGCCTGAATAGCTCTGATAGCTGTTTCACGTCCTGAACCAGGTCCTTTGATATAAACTTCAACTTTTTTCATACCCTGATCGATAGATTTTTTAGCTACCAATTCAGCTGCTGACTGTGCTGCAAACGGAGTACCTTTTCTGGCACCTTTAAAACCTGTAGCACCTGCAGTAGCCCAAGCAATAGCATTACCTTGAGTATCTGTAGAAGTTACTATTGTATTGTTAAAGGTTGATTGTATGTGAACAATACCTTGCAATACATTTTTCTTTTCTTTTTTCTTTGTAGTTTTTGGTCTTGCCATTTTTCGTTATCCTTTATCTTTTACTTTTTCAATCATTTGAGTAATTAGCGATTAGGTTCTAAATTTTTCACTATTCGCTATTTTTATTTCTTCTTACCTGCAATAGGACCGGTTTTCTTACCGCGTCTTGTTCTTGCATTAGTTTTAGTTCTCTGTCCTCTGCAAGGAAGTCCTCTTTTGTGTCTCATTCCTCTGTAAGAGTTGATTTCTTGAAGACGCTTGATGTTCATAGCAACTTCACGTCTCAAGTCACCTTCAATATGATATTCAGATAAAGCATTACGCAATTCTTTAATATCATTTTCTGTTAAATCATCTGTTCTCAAGTCCGGTGAAATTCCGGTAACTTCAAGAATCTTTTTAGCTCTAGCAGGTCCGATACCATATATGTATGTAAGAGCTACTTCTAGTCTTTTGTTACGAGGTAAGTCTACCCCAACTAATCTTGCCATGTTTTGTTTCCTTTATTTCTAATTTTCTACTATACATTTTTAAGTGTTTCAAAGTGATTAAGAATTTAGTGATTAAGTGATTAAGAAATTAACATATACTGACTTGCTCCTGTTCACTTAGTCACTGATCACTCAGTCACTTATATTAACCCTGTCTTTGTTTATGCTTAGGGTTTTCACAAATTACAGCAACTCTGCCTTTTCTTTTAATAACTTTGCATTTGTCGCACATAGGTTTTACTGAAGATCTTGTTTTCATTGTCTTTATTCCTTTATATTTAATTTATTACTTCAATCTGAATGTGATTCTTCCTTTAGTTAAATCATAAGGCGTCATTTCGACTTTTACTTTATCACCGGGAAGAATTCTTATAAAATTCTTTCTGATTTTTCCCGAAATATGTGCCAGAATTTCATGCCCATTTTCCAGTTTTACTCTGAACATTGCATTCGGCATAGACTCCAGGATTGTACCTTCTATTTCTATAACGTCTTTTGCCATATTGTCCTCTATTTTCGGCTATCAAAATTGATACCGCAATCCGGCATCTTAAATTATCATACTTGCTAAAATTCTGAATGCAAGCAATTTTATTAGAGTTGAGGCATAATTGTAAACTTTTGTAACTGATTGTTTTTATAATATTAGGTATTTTTATTGTTTTTACTAAGCATGAGAAAAACATGTTAAATTCCTTTGGAATTAAGAGTTTTTCCAAATCTAAATTATAAAGTTAAAATTTCCTTAGTTTATAAAAACAACCCCATCCTATTCAATAAATTTAATTATATTTTTTAGTTAAGAAAAAATACCCATGCAGTTGTATTTAAATTTTTTGGAAGTGTATAATTTATATTATGGAGAAAAAGTTTGAATTAGTTTCAAAATATAAACCCGCCGGAGACCAGCCTAAAGCGATTGAACAACTGGTTGAAGGTTTAAATGCAGGAGACGATACCCAAACGCTTTTGGGTATAACCGGCTCCGGCAAAACTTTTACTATTGCAAATGTCATCCAGCAAATCCAAAAACCGACTCTTATAATTGCGCATAATAAAACTCTGGCAGCACAACTATATAATGAGTTTAAAGAGCTTTTTCCCAATAATGCGGTTGAATATTTTATTAGTTACTATGATTATTACCAGCCGGAAGCTTATATCCCGAGAACAGATACTTATATAGAAAAATCTGCAAGCATAAATGAAGAAATTGACCGGCTCAGACACAACACAACAAGAAGTCTTTATGAAAGAAACGACGTTATAATTGTTGCTTCAGTAAGCTGTATTTACGGCTTAGGGCTGCCGGAAAACTATTTTAAAGGTGCAATCACTCTGGAAGTCGGCGCCCAAATGGACAGGTCGGAACTAATAAAACATCTTGTCAGCACACAGTATTCCAGAAACGACCTTGAGCTTGAGCGCTCAACCTTCCGTGCACGGGGAGATATTGTAGAAATCATGCCGGCTTACGAAAAAATTATTACAAGAGTCTATTTCTTTGATGATGAAATTGAAAAAATAGTAAAAATAGACCCGCTTACGGGAGAAATTC
Source organism: Candidatus Gastranaerophilales bacterium (assembly GCA_944326455.1). Lineage (GTDB taxonomy): Bacteria > Cyanobacteriota > Vampirovibrionia > Gastranaerophilales > Gastranaerophilaceae > CAG-196. Next base: position 48,976 of record CALVEA010000014.1, read on the forward strand.
TTGAAGCTCCTCAAAAGACAGTTATTTACCCTGCTGTACATTATATAGCATACGATGAGAACGAAGATGAAACAATTTCTATGATAAGACAAGAGCTCAAAAACAGAGTTGCGGAACTTGAAAGCGAAAACAAGATTCTTGAATCACAAAGACTTCAGCAGCGGGTTAAATATGATATTGAAATGATAAAAGAAATGGGTTATTGTTCCGGTATTGAAAACTATTCAAGGATTATTGAACGCCGTCCGCCGGGTTCTCCTCCGGCAACCCTTTTAGATTATTTTAGGGGAGATTTTTTGACTGTTATTGATGAATCTCATGTAACCATTCCACAGCTAAATGGAATGTACCACGGAGATGCTTCCAGAAAGAAAACTCTTATTGACTACGGATTCAGACTCCCTTGCGCTAAAGATAACAGACCGCTTAAGAGCAAAGAATTCTTTTCCAAAGTCCATCAGAAGATTTATATTTCAGCAACCCCGGGAGATTTTGAAAAACAAACCTCCCAGCAGCTTGTTGAACAAATTATCCGACCTACGGGGCTTGTTGACCCGAAAATATCCGTACGTCCTATAGAAACACAAATACCGGATTTAAAAAAAGAAATCCAAAAACGGGCAGAGAAAAATGAAAGAGTCCTTATTACAACACTTACAAAACGTATGGCGGAAGATTTGACAGACTACTTCCTACAAGACGGCATAAGAGTACGGTATCTGCATAGCGGAATTAAGTCTATTGAAAGAGTCGAAATCCTGCGTGACCTCAGACTCGGAGAATTTGACGTGCTGATTGGCGTAAACCTCTTAAGAGAAGGACTTGATATTCCGGAAGTTTCTCTTGTTGCAATAATGGATGCTGATAAGGAAGGATTCTTGAGGTCAGACACAAGTTTGATTCAGACCATCGGACGTGCCGCCCGTAATTCTTGCGGCGAAGTTATTATGTATGCAGATAAAATTACCGATTCCATGCAGCGTGCGATTGATGAAACAAACCGCAGACGTGAAATTCAGCTTGAACACAATAAAAAATACGGAATAATTCCTCAAACTATCAAAAAACCTATCGAAAATAACCTCCTTTCCCTTGTTGAAAGCTACAGAGACCTGGAAGACATTGTTGCAGAAGAAATGGTTGAACTCGGAATTGAGAAGAAAGATTTACCAAAACTCATTACCAAGCTTGAAAAAGATATGCACAAAGCTGCCAAAATTCTTGATTTTGAGCGTGCGGCTCAAATCCGTGACCAGCTTAAAAAACTCCGCTCCATGGCTGAGGAACAGGGCAAATAAAGAGAATACAAAAGCCCTAAAAACTTAATGCATAGGCAAAAATTTCTCCGACCTGACTGTTATAGCGTCTGCCGTCCTCTTTCGTAAACAGATTTTCCCAATGACTTTCAGGAGTACCGTCTATGGAATATGACGGATTACACATCATCAAATGATGGGTATTTGTGTCATATCTTAAAGGGAACAAGTCTTCCATCTGCATAAAACTCGGAAGCTTATCGGACGGATAAGTATAAGCAAAAAAGCAGGAGCGCAAACGTGCAAGCCGTTCTTCATAACTTCTCCCGCCCGAATCATTATCGTTTGAAACCTCCACCCCCGGAGCATAATCTCTTGAATACTTAAGCTTGTCTGACCATTCTTTAACCGTATTAAAATCATCTACAGGAACAAATGCCGTTCCTGCCGTTAATCCCATCATCCTGTAACGCTCAAAATCTTCCGAACTTTTTTCCCCGACAAAACTAAGTGTTGTTTTGCCCGTGCGGGAACGAATTTCGTTTAAAATATACTGCATCTGCGGATATTCAGGCAGAGCGCCGACCCCTGTATAATTTGCACAATCGTATCCGCCTATATGCTTTGCTGAATCAAAAAAGATTGCCTCAAACCCTAAATTTATAAGTTTTACGCATTCGGTTATAAAAATTTCTTCGTGTTCTTTATTATGCCATCTGAAATTTTCGTCCTCTTTATACGGGCGGGCAATTTTAAGCTGATCTTCCGATATTACAATTCTGAAACCTGTTTTTATTCCCCTAAAATGAGCCAAATCGTTAAAAACTCTAAATTGTATTTCGGGGCTGACTTTAAGATTATGTGAAATAATATTTTCACTATAACCGGCATTTAATTTTAATCCGTAAATAGAATTTTCTTCCCAGGGTGCTTTGTTATAACCGTCACCGTAAATATTCGGAAAAATCTGGGATAGAATAATACAGTTTGCCCAGCTTTTAGCAGAAGGAGGAATTGCCGGGAGAAGTTTTATTGAACTTATTATCCCGTCAGAACATCTGCTATTCTGCATTTTGGCAATTGCACGATTATTAATTTCTATATAATTAGCAAACCTGCCCCAATTATCACCATAATTAGGAGTCACAATATTATCAGGAATCTCTCTAAAAAAATTTCCGCTTTCACTTAAAGTTGAGATTGAATCAACCGCTCTTTTAAGACTTCTTGTCAAAAGTTCCGACGGTAAAATATTTGATATCCATTTTTTGTTCCGAGATTCGCCGATTCCACTGTAGGAATGCTCTTCCGCCCACTTATCATAATGCAAAATGCTGCTGCCGCAGTCAGCTTCTAAAAATTCAGTAACAAAATTAGTCATACAAATAATATAAAAACTTTTTAGTTATATTACATTGCCTGGAAGTGTTATCTTTTGAAGCCCGCTAAATATTCCTGCAAAAAATCAGTAAACCCGCGGCACAAAAATTCTTTAGGCAAAGATTCCGCAATATTCTTAAACTCTGCTGAATTTTGTATTTGTTTATAAACATATCTATCCGCAGAAATCCGTAAAATTTTGTCACATTGGTTGTTAAAGATTTCTTGAACACTTTTATATTCTTGCTCAGACTTTAATAATGTCTGTAAAAAATCTTCCTCTCTCAATTTTTTGCAATTTATTATCATTACTTCTACTTGAGGATTCTGTAAATTGTTTATTGATTTATCAGAACTGAACGCTTCCGCAACACAACACTCGCACTCAGAAATATCCATATTATACAGATTTACTAAATCCTTTTTAAAATATATTCCGGGTCCGGCAGATATAACCTTATCATATTCTTTCAAAATATCCGGTATTAACAGCTTATACCATTCAAATCTTATGGAATTTTTATAATATTTAAAATCTGAAAAAATATCTTCATTAATATAATGAAAATGGATTAAATGATTTTGTGTTGAAAGCTTGTCAAAACCTGTTTTAATCTTATGAGAAATACCATTATGAAAGATATGGATATCATAAAATGTTTCTTCTAATGCATTACTAACAAGGCTTTTTATTGCCACTGCGGCACTAAAAATCACACTGGAATCAATAGTAAATACGATTGGTATCTTGTTCATATTTCCTTCTTATACTGAACATCCGAGAATTTTAATAACATTTTCATCAAAATGTTATCTTTAGGCATAATATCACATTAAAACTGATTTGTACAGTATAGTGGTAATTAC
>CALVEA010000015.1 GCA_944326455.1 Candidatus Gastranaerophilales bacterium
ACATTTTGATGAAAATGTTATCTTTTCCTATGGTAATCACCATTTTTTACACAGAAACATTAAAAGACAGCATATTTTTGTAACTGTCTATTTCATCATTATCCTCAGTAATTACTTCCATAACAATGGATTTATCAGACTTATCTGAACAAAAATAATCAAGCTGATTAAGGAATTCTTCTTTAGTCTTGACACATATATATTTGAATCCGCAAGCCTCTGTCCAGCCCTTCAATCCGCCTTTAAAATGTCCTGCCGCAGCAATTATCGGTTCTACGGCATCGCCAAGCATTTTATTCATTTGTAGGCTCAATTTAAATTCGACTCCTTTATTATTATTGATAACTATTAACCTGATATTCTTACCCAAATCTCTTTGACCCAAGGCATTCATATCATAGAAAAATGCGAGGTCGCCAACCACACCAAAACATAGCTTGTCTTTATCAACAAGAGATTGTCCTGTCAAAGATGACAGCGCACCATCTATGCCAAATCCGCCTACATTGGAATTAACGTCAATGCTTTCATTCAGAGTGCACAAATCCATACTTCTTAATGAATTTAGTATAGCCAGATGCAACGATGAATTTGGAGGGATTCTTTTTGAAAGTTCTCTGCAAACATAAAGGTTAGATAATCCCAGTTGAGGAAATTTAAAATCTTCAACTATACGTTTAATTTTTTCATAATAACTTACTTTACCAAATCCGGGATTTCTCATTGTTTTGAAAAAGACTTTTTCTTTGCAATGAAACAATTTCGCAAGACGATACTGAATCCGGTGCCTGAATTCACCATTCTCCGAAATCCGCCAGTTCTTTGTCCTGTTATACAGCCTAAAAGAGTTGTAATCCCCGGAAACCTGACCTATATCAATAATAATATCCGCAGGCAAATCTCGGGCTGCAGAAAGGGATACAAGAGATATCAAAACTTTATTTTTACCGTGATAATTTGATATATGATCACAAAATACCGGTGCATCATAAGATAATGCAAATTCTGAAATTGCATTTTCAGTCTCCTTATCAAATTTTAAATGTGAACCGATATAGATTCCTATTTTCTTATTTTCCAATTCCGGAAGCAACTTTTCAATATCGGCATCATAGTATTGCGTCGTCCAAATATCTTGAGGTAATTCTTGAGATTCAAGATTATAATTAAAAAATGACGGACAGTTAATGTGTACGGCTTCGTGTTTATATTTTGCACTGACAAGTGCCGCATTAACATAACCCATTAGCCGATTTTTATCACTGCTATCATTCAACCTCGGCAGTGTTACAGACAATGCTTTTATATCATTTGGAGAAACACTTCTGTCAACAAATTGGGGCGACATATTGTATTCATTACTGTTATAATTGAAAAACGTAAGAGCAATAATCGGAAGTTTCCGATAAAAGGCTTCGGTCAAAGCCGGCATATAATTTCTGCTTGCAGTTGCACCTGTACAAGTTATCACAACCGGCTCATTTGTCTCAAACGCTATACCGGTTGCTACATAAGCCGCACTTCTTTCATCAACTACAGAAAAATATTTAAAAAACTCATCATTCTGAATAATAGAATTGAATAATGAGTTTTGAGTTCCCGGACTTGAAACAACATACCTGATTCCGTATGCTTTCAGCATAGCTGTCAAGTAATGAACAGTATTAAAATCTTTATCAGTCATAACAATATATTATCCTATAATCTTATAAATAAGGTAATAAATTGCAGAAGATAAAATCATGCATGCCGGAATTGTGAGAACCCAAGCAGTAACGATATTTCCTACAATTTTCCATTTAACGGCATGGGCATGCATGGTTGAACCTACACCCATAATAGCTGTGGAAATAACGTGAGTTGTACTCAATGGTATTCCAAAATGTGAAGCTGTAAAGATTAGAATTGCAGAAGATGTTTCTGCAGCAAACCCATGAATCGGTTTAAGTTTAATAATCTTATGCCCCATTGTCTTAATAATCTTCCATCCGCCGTTCATGGTTCCGGCTGCCATCATAAATGCGCAGACAAGAATTACATATATCGGAATCTCAAAATCTCCGGAAGGACCTTTTTGCAGAACACCGCAAGCAAGAAGCGCAAGGGTAATAACACCCATTGTTTTCTGCGCATCATTCGAGCCGTGGCTCAATGCCATAAGCCCCGAAGATAAAAGCTGAAATTTTCTGAATCTTTTATTGACAGTATATGGGTGAGCCTTTAACAGCAATATAATCCAGAAAAGAATAAGTGTTAAAGTAAATCCGGCTATAAATCCAAGAAGAGGAGATGTAAACATCGGAATTAAAACTTTATCAACAAAAGTATGAATATGTACCGCACTTACACCTGCTTTAACAATTGTAGCTCCCAAAAGTCCCCCGATAAGCGCATGAGATGAACTTGACGGGAGCCCGAGCCACCAGGTTAAAAGATTCCACAAAACCGCTGCGAGCAAAGCACAGAATATAACCGTTAAAGTTATCATCTCAGAATTAACTATACCTGCCCCGATTGTCTTTGCAACGTGAGTTCCCGTTAAAGCTCCCAAGAATTCAAAAGTTGCGCCAAAAAGTACGGCTTGCTTGGGAGAGAGAACCTTTGTGGATACAACTGTAGCAATGGCATTTGCGCAGTCATGAAAACCGTTTATAAACTCAAATATCAGAGCTACGATAATTACGGCTATTAAAAGTAAAATTGTTATTGACATATTGTTCCTATGATTGTTTTAATACAACGTTTAAAATCGTATCTGTTACGAGATAGCATTTATCAAGCGCATTCTCAACTTCTTTATAAATGTCTTTGAATTTTAATACTTCAAGAGCTTCATACTTACCTGAATATAGGTTAGCGGTAGCTCTTCTTAAAATCTCGTCACCATGTGTTTCAATATCTTTCATTTCAATATTGAAAGTGGTCATTTCTTCAACATTAGAAACTTTTTTAAATTTCTTAACCATTTCACACATTTTATCAGTGGCTTCAATCAATGTTAAAGCCTGTTCTTCCATTTCTTTGGTAGTATATTTCAAATTGTATACCGCGAAATTTAAACAGGCTTTAATTGTTTTCTTATTAATCTTATGCAGCTGTACTGCTATAGTTTGAATATCTTCTCGTTCAATAGGGGTAATAAAACTCTTATTTAACTGCTTTAATATAGCTCTATAGAAAATCTTACCCTTTTTCTTGTACTTCAAAGCAATCTCTTTATACTCTTCCGTAAGATTATTTTTCACAATCTCATCATACAACCTCGCCGATTTCTGACATATTTCCGCGATTTCCTGAAAATATGCAAAAAACAGCTTGTCTTCCGGAGGGAGAATGTAAGACATTAAATTAAACTTTGGCATGCTATTCCTCCTTTTTCCATACACTCAAAGCATACATAAAAAATTTTTTTCTGGAAAGAGGTTTTTTACAAATTGTAATAAAATAGCAGCTATGTATATTCAGCTTCTGTGTATATCTTACATACAGGAGGGGGAAATATTAAACCAATTTTAAATTGTGGGATTTTATCGGACGCAAATCCTTAAGTTCACTGATTCTCTTACTTGCAAACACAGCATCTTCTGAGAACTGTTTTAATTCCAAAAACTTCTTATAATACCTGATTGCATCAGAATAACGGCCCAGTTTGTCAAAGCTCATAGCAATACCTAGGTAAGCTTTATAATAATCAGGGTTTCTTTTAATAATCTGGAAGAAAGTCTTGGATGCTTCTTCAAAATCACCCATTCCCATAAGCATTGCGGCTTTGTTATAATAAGCTTTTAAAAACTCCGGATTTGTTTCAATAAGTTTGTTATAAATCATTAATGACAAATCCGCTTCATCAACAAGTTCATGTGCTATAGCGAGTTGTATTTGCGCTTCTACATTCTCTTTATTTAAAACAATTGCTCTTACAAGCTGAGGAATGGCACATTCCGGTCTGCCGTCCGAAAGGTAACACACTCCGAGTTCATAAAAGTATTCGTCGTTCTGATCATCAATTTTTATAAGTTTGGAAAGGTTTTTAATTGCTTTTTTATACTCTTTTAAATATTTATAAGAAAGCGCCAAACCGAGATATGCTTCTTTATGAAACCTATCCATCATAATAGATTCAAGGTAGGTTTTAACGGATTCCTGATAAGACTTTGCAAACCTTAAAGCATCCGCTTTTATGCAAAGTTCATAAGCGCGTGTTCTTTTAGGCAATGTAACCGTAGTTACTGCTTTTGCAAGATTTTTTTCTGTATTGGAATCTATTTGCATAAACCTCTCCCGATTCTATTCTACAGAACCGGAAGCATGAAAATAACGACTAAATGGAGGATTTTTTATCGGATGCGATTACCCCTTGGTCAAAAAATCCTGTTTATACGGAACTTCTTTATTAGTAAACCCCGTTCTTACAATATTCCTGCCAAATTTTGCTTCCAGTTTATCCAAACTCTTTCCGAGGTTTTCATTTTTTTCCCGCTTGGTATTATCATCAAATAAAGCAAGCTGCTCGTTTGTATTAGGATTAAAATTATCTAATACTATTCCTACACTTCTATAAAGAATCTTTTTATCAAACATTTTTTCTAATTCAGGTATTGCAGCGTTTGAAATCTCAAACTCAAAATCTGTCGGGTGTTCAAGATTAACTTTTTGATATAAAACCCTAAAATCCTTTGTTTTAAGAATTACCCCGATAGTTGAACATTTGCAGCCTGATTTCCTTAGCTTTCTGCAAGCAGCGTGTATATGAACCATGAGTTCATTTTTCAGATAGGTTAAATCCGATGTAAATTCAGGAAACGATTTTGTATCACTTATGGATTTTGGAGCCGAAATCTCTGTCGAAACTTTATTAATCATATTTCCAAGGAGTTCATATTTAACCTCAAGCCCGTTTTTCCCGAACCGGCTCTTTAACCAGACATCATTTTTCTGTACGTAATCATAAGCAGTTCTTATCCCGTGACCTCTAAGTTTTGGAGCAAGTTTTCTTCCGATACCCCAGACTTCTTCTATGTCAGTATGTTTGAGAAGCCTTGTTATTCCGCATCTTCCGGTTACACAAATATGGTCAGGCATATTCTTGGCTTTGTCAGATGCGAGTTTTGCTAATGACTTTGTCCTGCTTACTCCTATTGAAACCGGAATAGAGGTTTCTTTCAGGATAAATTCCCGTATATGTTTTGCAAGCTTGTAATAATTCATTTTGTACAGTTTTGAAAGCCCTGTTAAGTCAACGAAAGCTTCATCTATGGAATAAACTTCAACATAAGGGCTGAATTCTTTTAACAAAGACATAACTTCCGATGAAATTGTTGAATAATTATAATGATTAGCATTTATATAAATACAATCCGGAAATTGCTCTGATGCCATAAACAGAGGCTGTCCCATCGGAATACCCATTTGTTTTGCTTCTCTGGAGCGTGCAATTACGCAGCCCCTGTCTCCCGAAACCACACAGACGGGAAGCCCGTTCAATTCCGGATTAAGCTTTCTTTCACACGATACAAAAAAGCTGTCACAATCTATTAATGCTATATATTTTTGTTCCTGCATATTCATTCGTAGATATAACTTATTGTCCTTGATTTTGGATTGTAAACTTTTTTCAGAGGAAGGATTTCTAACAAAAGTCCTTCTCTATATTTTTTAGCATACCATTTTAAAAACCTCAAGGCTGATTTTATATCTGTGGTACGAAATTTAACTTTTCTCTCTTTTCCCCTAAGACGGGTTATTCTGAATAAATATTGATTATGCATTTTTGTTTATAGATATTTCTTTTGCCAACATCATCGTTTATGAGAGAAAAAACTTCCAATAATAATGTCAGATAAAATAAAAAGCCCCCGAAAAAACGGGAGCCGGATGTTATAGTGTTAGTGGAAAAGTGAAGAAAGGTTTTTGTTAAAATCTGAAAAAGATTCCGCTGTTAAAGGTTGGACCGTAGCATCCGTAATGCGGATTATATCTGCAGTCAATCCAGTTGAATCTGTAATCTCTGTATGGGAACTTTCTGTATGTTCTAGGAGGTGGCGGAGAGCCGTAAAATATTACCGTTCTTGGACTGTGATGGACTCTTCTTATACCTGTTTTTATATCGGGAGATTCTCCTGAGGAAAAAACATCATCCTCGACAGTCGACACCGTGTTTGTCTGAATACTCTCAACCTTTGATTCCGCAAAAACCGGAAGTGATGCAATCATAGCTATTATCGCAAGTATTGGTAATATTCTTTTCATACAATAACACCTCCGATTCATGATTATAACGAAAACGAAGGTGTTATTGTTCATTTTATTAAATTGATTTCAGAAACTTACTGTTCAAGAATATAGTTTAAAAGTGTTCTGACACCGGCGCCGGTTGCACCCTTGATAAACTCTTTCTGTGGTTTTTCTAAGAAAGCAGTTCCGGCTATATCAATATGAGCCCATTTTACATCTTTAACAAACTTTTGGAGGAAACATCCTGCTGTAGAAGCCCCGCCCCAGCGAGAGCCGGTATTTTTCATATCAGCTATATCGCTCTTAAGGCTTTCAAAATAGTCATCCCACAAAGGAAGCTTCCAATACCTTTCGCCGCTTCTTTGAGCTGTATCAATGAGTTTTGAAACAAACTCATCATCATTACCCATAATACCGGCTGCAGCAGTACCGAGAGCCACCATGCAGGCACCTGTCAGAGTTGCAAGGTCAACAACTTCATCAACACCGAGTTCGCAGGCGTAGCACAAAGCATCTGCAAGAGTTAGTCTGCCTTCTGCATCCGTATTATCTATTTCAATCGTCTTGCCGTTTTTAGCGGTTAAAATATCACCCGGCTTATATGCGCTGCAGCCCGGCATGTTTTCACAAGCTGCAATTATTCCGTGGACTTCCACCTGAGGGTTAAATTCTTTTATAACACTCATTACACCAAGTACACATGCTGCTGCTGACATATCGTCTTTCATGGTAAGCATGGATGAAGGCGGTTTAATATCCAATCCGCCACTATCAAAAGTTATACCTTTTCCGATAATTGCAATTCTCTTTTTCGGGTTTTCAACAGAGTATTTCATGTGGATAAATTTTGGCTCTTGAGCGCTTCCTTTTGCTACTGCTAAAAATGCGCCCATTCCCATGTGTTCACATTCTTCTCTGTCATAGATTTTTGTTTCAAGCCCCAAATCACAGGCAATCGCTGCAAGTTCAGATGGTGTTGCAAATTGAGCAGGTTCGTTTGCAAGATTTCTTGCAAAACTCATTGCTGCTGCAATCTTTTCAGCTTTTCTTACCATAGCTTCGTTTGCCTGAACATAGACTTCTTTAACCTTTTTGTCTTTCTTTTCGCTCTTATATTTATCAAAAGAATAATCAGCGATTAAAGCTCCCATTGTGAATTGTTCTGAGTAATCAAATTCAATTCCGTCAAGAGAAAAAGCAACGGTTTTAGCTTCTATCTGCATTGCTTTTTTTATAGCTTTTGCAGAAGCTTCTCTCATTTTGTTTGGATTGAATTCTTCTTTTTTGCCAAGTCCCAAAACAAGAACTTTTCTGTAAACTTCCTGTCCGTATGTCGGCAAAAGATAGGTTTCGCCGAATTTTCCTTCAAATTTATCTTCGTCAACTGCATACTTGTTAGCAAGTTCGCAAGAAGTTTTTTCGCCTTCAAACATACTCACTACAAGCAGGTCGCAGTTGATTGATTTGCTGTTTTCAACAACTTTAATTTCCATACTAAAACTCCTTTCTTCTTCAAGTATTGTATATTATTTGGAGCTATTTTTAAATACGTTAATCGGATTAGTAGTTAGTGAATAGTGGACAGAATATTAAAGTTATTCGTCATTCTAAATTTATTTCCACTACTGTCCCGAATAAATTATTTTGTCACCCTGAATTTATTTCAGGGTCTTACCAATTGGGCATCACATTTATATTCTGGTAAGATGCTGAAACAAGTTCAGCATGACAGAATACGTTAAAAGACTCGCACACCTATAAACCCAAATGATTAAAGGCTTTAACCTATTTTTTAAAATTTTGGGTTTTTGGGGTTTATTTAGGACTTTTAAATTGTAAAAATTAGGCTGTGTTACCTAACGTGTTTGAATATTAGCGATTGATTAGAGATTGACTGAAAATTCCAAAATTGTCCGAAATTACCGTTTTCTTTCCTCAAATTTCCGATACAAAAATTTAATCATCGCCAAAACTCAAACACTGTCTATAATATAGCAACAACAGGTTTTGGACTCAAAAGTCCCTTTTAAATTACAACTTTTCAACTTGGAAGCAAGGCGGAAGTGTTTACTACATCTAAATAGCAGTAAATTTTGCACTAAAAACACATTAGAAAACAATTAAAAACATTCCCAAAATCTATCACTTTCAGTCAAGAATCATTAAATTTTCATTAATATTTAAAAATAGTTTCGGTAATATGAGTATAATAATATTAATATTTGGTGGAGGATATTAGTGGAAAATTTAGTTATAAATAATAATGAAAACAATATTAATCTTATTAACATTGAAGAAACCTTTAATATAATTAAAGAAACATTAGATAACGTCGGTTTGCCAAGTAGTAAAATTTTTGCAGAGCCTAAAGAAAGACTACGCGTTTTTAAAAATTTTGATGTTTTTTTAGAGAATATACCTAGTGACAAAATTGGTTCATCATTCTATATATCAAAATTCTTAGCTGCCGTCTTTGCTGGATTATTTGATGCGGCGCTAAATTATTTATGGGATGAAACAATAAAATCTCTTCGCAATAAAGTGGCGCAATATGATATTGCATATTTCTATGATGTTGTTCTTAGTGATTCTAATAAACGCAAAGATTTTAAAGATATTTCTGATATTGAAAAATTAAGTGATGGAGATTTGTTATTGGGAGCTTTGAAAATAGACTTGATTGATGAAGTTTGTTATCAAGAGCTAAAGCATATTTCATATATGCGTAATTGGGCTAGTGCTGCACATCCAAACGAACAAGAATTGACAGGTGTCAAATTAGTTAATTATTTGGAAATTTGTGTTAAAAGTATCATTGCTCTTCCAATAGATAGTACAGCTATTGAAATACAGACATTATTACGAAATATACGTCAAGATTACTCTTTAGATAGAGAAAGAATACAACACATTGCTTTATCATTTTCCAAATTTAAACCAAGCCAAATTAATGCTTTATGCCAAGGATTTTTTGGCATATATACAGATATAAATACTTCACAAATCTCTAGAGATAATATTAATGAATTATTAGAATCTCTTTGGGAATTTACAACAGAAGAAACTAGAATAAAAATTGGAATGAAATATGGTAATTTGTCAATTAATGGCGAAAATGAAAAATCCCAACTTGCAGATGCATTTTTAAGAAAAGTTGATGGTCTTAAATATATTCCAGATGATTTAAAATCTGCAAAGTTATTACCGTTATTAGAAGATTTAATTAATGCACATGAAAATGTTAATAACTTTTATACAGAACCATCAATAGCAAAGGAAATTATTACATTAATTAAATCTACAAAAATTCCTTCTGCTATAGCAACAGATTTTGTAATAAAAATTTTATATGTATATTTGACAAATGGTAATGGTGAAGCTTGGAATGCAAATAGCTATTATGAGGAAATGCTCTCAAGTTTATCAGAATCGCAGGCAATTATCGGATTAACATTACTAGACAATAAAGATATAGCAAGAAAATTATTGCGAGAAAATTGTGTTAGAAAATTTAAATACTTTCTTAACATTATTAGCCCTAAAATAACAAATCCAATAGGAAAAGACCTTATTGAAGCACTCAAAAAATTTCCAAATAATCAATATTATAATATACTATTAGATAAAACAATAAAACTTAAATTAGAAAGTTTTAAACGAGCATATGCTACTGTATAAAATATAAACATATATATTTTGGGGGAAATTCGTTACTTATTTTCAATAAAAGTAAGCAATAATGAATAACTACCACTATCTGCTTCACGTAACGCAGAAATGTATTCCTTTCTTAACTCAGAAATTTCTGTTAAATTACCAGAACCCCAATTTAAAGCCGGTAATCCAAAATGCTTCATTAATAAATCTGCCATCAATCGAGAAATTCTACCATTGCCATTCGGGAAAGGATGAATTTGGACTAATCGGTGATGAAACCTTATTGCAATCTCCTTTGGAGAAAAAGTCTGATTATCAATCCAAAATTTAACATCATCTAATAAAATTCTTAATTTTGGTTGTATTTCATATGGAGCAACACCAATATTCCTTTCACTTGTTCTAAAGGAACCTGCCCATTTCCATATATTACCAAACATCTTTTTGTGCAAGTTTTTTATAAATGTTTCATTTAAAATATCTTTCTTATTTTTTAGAAGCCAAATTTCAGTATCAGCAATACCTTTTGTTTCTAGCTCATTAAGTTCAGCTCTGGTTGTAATCCACTTTGCTTTTAGTTGTTGCTTCTCTTCTTCAGTAAGAGGAGTTGAATTATCATCAGTTTCAAAAATATTCATAGTTAATTTACCCCCTTACTCATCTTCGTCCCAAATTCTTGCAATGTTACCATCTAACAATTCTTCAATTATATCTTTTAATAGGTCATCAGTTTTTACTAATTGATTTTCTAATTCCATATTTTTATTAACTTTGTCTAATATTTTTTGAGCTTTCTTTTTTGCTTGATTATAAATAATATCATCAATATGTTCTCTTGGAATAAATGCATAAGTAAAGTCGCAGTTTAACACGTCTGCGATTCTTTCCATAGTAGAAATTTTTACATTTCTCTCATTTTTTTCCATTGCAACAATTCTTGGCTGGGAAATTTCAAGTCTTTTGGCTAATTGTGTTGTTGTCATACCAAGAAATTCACGAATAGTTTTTAACCAGCCTTGTTGAGGCCTAGAAATAATAGCTTTTTTTAAAGCTTCAAACTTCTTTTGATAAGAGCGTCTTAAGATTTTTTTATTATTCATATATTACCTATATATTATAATCTCTTGTTTTTATTATAATATATTTGTTATAATTGTCAATACTATTTATAATATATAAGTTATATTTGCATTATTTTTATGTAACACAAAAAAGCATCTTACGGTAAACTGATGCTAACAAGCATCAGTTTACCGTATAAAGCCAATTAAAATCAAGTTTTTAAATTATTTGTTACAAAACCTCAAATCGTCGAGCTTATAATCCTCTAATCCCATTTCTTGTTTTATTTTATAAAAATCTTTTCTGATTTTGCGCTTAAGAGATTTTTTCTGCTGTTCATTGCCTGTTAAAATGGTGTTCAAAGGCTGTTTTAATGTAATCATTTTTTGAACAATTGGAACAAGATAAGGATACTTTCTTTTTGTTATCTTAAAAAGTAGCGCAAGTTGCTCAGGTGTTAAAACCGGCTTTTCTCTTTTGGGTATTTTTGCGATTCTTTTTACTTCAAAAATACAAGTTTTTTCAATATAACCTTCGTTTTGAAAATATTTTATTATCTGATTTAAGAGTGCCAAAATATTTTTAATTCTTGGCTCTGAAACTTTATTTTCTTGTAAATATCTTTTAAAACTTTGTGCGTCCTTAATCATTATATTTTTAAGTAAATCGACCTTAAAATATGGAATTATTTTTGAATAGATAAATGTTTTATATGCTTGAAAAGATTGCTCTGTAAGTGTTTGTTGTTTTAAATCTAAAAACATTTCACAAGCTTGAACAACTGTGATATCAGAGTTTTTGCATTCAATATTTTTATCAACAATTTTGAATTTTTCTTCCGTTTTTACTAATTCTACGTATTCAAATTTATTTCCGCTAAGCTTTATATTTTCAGACTCTTGCAAAAATCCTCTAGCAACATCGGAATCAATTTCACAGAACATAGTAATATCTTCGAGAGTGAATGTTTTTAATCTTTTTGCGACTTTAAGAATTTTATCCACAAAGCACCTCCTTTGCTATATTTTCATCAATCTGAGTAAATCCATTTGCTTGTGCTACTTTTTCTAAAACATCGATACTATTCACGATTTGTCTGAAACTTTTTGTCTTGTTATGAATCAGATATATTACCTCTTTTGTAATTTCGACTTCTGAAATTTCTTCTACGATTTGTTTAATATCCACGTATTCAAACTCAGTAAAATTATAGATTTCAGAGATTCTATCAAATAGATGTGTATGTTTTTTGAGTTTATGCTTTGCAAGTTGCATTCCAACCAAAACTATCGGCACGCCTGTTTCGTCGTGCAAATCTCTTAAAGTTTCAATCGTTCTGAAATCAGCAAGCAAGTAATCAATTTCATCAACGATAACCATCTGTGGATTTATTTTTAAAGCGTTAACGCATTGTCTAAAAATATCAGCAGTATAAAATCTTGGAATTTCATCAAGCTCTTTTGCAATTTCTTCCAACATCCACTTTGGACTCATAGAATTTGTCGCCCTAACATATATTGCATCATATTGAATCGATAGATAAAGCGCCGTTTTTGTTTTTCCGAGTCCAGCATTTCCATATACAAGACCAATCTTAGAAATATTATCAGGCTTGTTTTTTAAGTTATGTATTAAATTGATAAATCCTTTGACATTTTTCGTTTTAACAAATATCGGTTTCATATTCTTCGAACTCCTTTGTTTCTTTGTAATTAGTTAGCCAAACCCTATCGTCATTACAAGTGCAACCATATTTCATTAAGTATTCATATCGATCTCGACTTGTCTTGAATAATGGCTTGACAGCAGGATTATATTTTTCAGACTTTTCTTTTTTGACTTCTATTTTTGGGGGTAAATATATCTCTTCAGCCTCATCTATCTCACACTTCAAAATCTCTAAATCCTCAATATTCAAAAACTCCTTACAAGCTTTTATTGTCCTATTTTTAAGTTGTTTTTGTTTCTGAATCTTTTGCTTATAATCTTCAACATCCTTAATTTCGCCCGTATAATGTGCAAGAGGATGAGTGAGCGTTATTCTATCAGCTTTACATAAAAACTTGCCACTGGTTGTATAAACATTGATATAGTTTAAATCGAATAAACTATACTTTATTATCACCTTTTGTCTCAAGCCATAAAGTGTGTCGTTGTAATAATCAGCTTTCAAAAACCTTATTCCCTGACTTGTAATGGTTTTGATTTCTTGAGCCATCATCAAATCATCTAACTCTCTAGGGTTTATTTCTTGTCTCTCAATACTATCTACCATTTCTTTAATACTTCTTGTTTTATCATTCGGACAAGGTAAAGAAATTTTATACTCAAGCCAACTGTTTATCATCTGAATTGTTTGTTGGATAGTCGGAACAAATTCTTGATGGATTTCACTATGGAACTTTTCATTTCTTCTTAGTCTAGCAGGTTTATTTTCTATACTGGTTCCGATGTAGCTTGGTAGTAGCTTTTCAAAACTTTCCTGCATTTCTAAAAAGAATCGCTCAATAACTTTTGCTCTGGCATTATATGGATTAGCAAAAACTGTTGATATACCAAGTTTTTCATAAATTCCTTTTAATCCAACTTCATTGAAGTCAGCGCTACCCATAAAGTATTTACCCTTGAAAGCCTTGCCATTATCAAGATAAACAAACTTTGGGATTTTGCCTAAATTCAAAATCGCATTTCTTAAAGCCGATGCTATATTTTGCGTATTTTCTTCAAGCATTATTTCGTAGCCAACCAATGCTGTTGATTTCCAATCTAAAAAGCCAATCAATGTTGCTCTACAAGGTTTGCCTGTGAAAGGATTTATTACTTGGAAGTTTAATCGTTTTCCGTCAGCTACAAGAACTTCGCCGACTTCAATCTTAGAAAGATATCTTTTAATATGTGGGATAACCTCTTCTTTTAAAGTTTTTTCGCCATCACGCAAAAGTGTCCATTTATCAAAATAATTCGCCTTATACCAATTTGCAAACTTTCTAAACGTAGGCGGAGCAGGTATATATTCAGCCCCCTGAGTTTTAAGAACATATTGAGTTAAAGAAATGGCTTTCCCGATGCTGAATTTATTCGGATGTAAAAGCAGTTTCAAAAATATTTGTTTTTCGTATTCCGTAAGGCAAGTTCTTGAATAATCTTCATAATGATAATTTGGAATTAAAAGCTCGTAATTATTACTATTGCCTAAAACACGTTTCCATCTTTGAAGCGTACCAATTGATACTTTACCAAGTTTTGCATAAATTTCAGGATACAAAACTTGCGCATTGTATGCGCTCAAAAAATCAGTATCAAATTGTGTTTTATTTTGTTGATTTTTACGCTGATTTTTCCAAAGATTTAATAAATCCAATCTTGCAAGCGCAATTGTTTTAGCCTTATCTGGCTTATGAAAATCGAGTGGTGCAGGAAGCTGTTTTTCAGTACAACTTGGGACAAATTTTGAATAATATTTTTCCTGCAATTCTGGCTCAATACTTGATAAGAAAATCTCAAAACTCCTTCCACCCTTTACTGTTATTTCACGAGTTTGGTATTTACCCCTTGAAAGCCTAATAGCACGAGTACTAACACCTTTGAGTTCTGCTAATTCTTTGATTGTAATGTATTTTTCTTCGTTCATAACACTAACATCTATTACTCTGAAGTTGGAAGAATGGAAGTATTTCCGACTTAATTCGTATCATTCAGACACACTTGCTTTCCATAGAAAGAGAGTTAAAATGTGTGTGACAAAATATTTATCCCCAAGGAGTAAGTTAATGAAGAAAGAATTAAAGAAACAAATCCAACAACTTGAACAAAAGATGGCAAAGAGTCCGAATAATATGAATAACGGTGGTAGTCATTTTCTATATCATCGTGAGCAGATGATAAGATTTAAACTTATGCAAGCTGGTATCAGCCAGAAAAAACTTGCAAAACATTTAAACCTAACTGAAAGCTATATCTCAAAACTCATAACAGGCGAACGCTATAACCAAGATTTCGAAATTTTCTTAAGAAAATTTCTACAGTTTGATTATTGTTTTATTTAAATTGGCTTTTAAATATACAAACTTTTTAAGCTTAAAATATTGACAAAAACACAATTGTAGTGGGATAATAAATAATAATTTATAAAAATGACAAGTTCAAATTTAATATTAAATAGAGTTTTCTCTAAAAATACTTTAAAAGCGTTACTTGATGGTGATAAAAATGCGGGTAATGCATATTATGCTGTAATCAAAAGATATTTAATATCATCGTTAAATAAAAAAAATAAAGATTTAATTAGTGAAATCTACAAAACATTAAAACATACTTATCGTAACGAATATTATTATAAAAATACCTTACTAAATAATTTGTTATTTAAATTTCACAATCCATTAAAAACTACTGCTTTGACAGAGATTCCCGTTTCTAAATCTATTGCAGACTTTATTTTGTTAAACGGAAAAGCTACTGTCTATGAAATTAAAACTGAATTAGATACTTTTGATAGATTGAATTCTCAATTAATTAATTACTATAAAGCATTTGATAATGTATGTGTTGTTGTCCCTGAAATAAAACTAGAGACAATTAAAAATAAATTAAAGAATCATAATGTTGGAATATATTACATATCAAAACGTGGTGCATTAAAAAAATATAGAGAACCTATTTCATATATTGCTGAATTAGATTATGATACAATCTTTAAAATTTTACGGAAATATGAATATGAAAATATTATCTCAAAATATTATGTACTACCAGATGTTTCACAATTTAAATACTATCAAGCTTGTAAAGAACTCTTTAAAACAATTCCATTAGATAAGGTGTATAGTGATTTTAAAGTGCAATTAAAACAACGAACTAAAATAAATTTAGAATTAATACAAAATGTTCCGAAAGAAATAAAAAGTGTAGTATATTTTTCTAAATTAAAAGAAACTGAGTATAAAACCCTAGAGACCTTTTTAGAAAGAAAGTTTGGAGGTTAAATATATGTACTTCCCATATTTAAGAGGACGCCAATTTGAACTAATAGCATTAAGAGAATTAATTGAAAATAATCTAATTGGAAATCATATATATCCTGTTATTGAACCTGTTAAATTATCTAGTACTTTGACAAAAACTTTAAATGTTTTCAAAGAAAATAATAGAAATTTGGCTATTATCATGAACCCATGCGTTGGGAATCTTGATTTCAAAAAACTTAATGATTCAGAAGATAAAGTTTGTAAAACAATGAATGAAATCATTAATATTTCTAATATAAAAAAAGGCTTTCACCTTAGTAAATTTATTCCAGAATATACTGATAATATTCAAAACATTGTCTTAATTGTTAAAAATCGTGACACTATAAAATCATATAATGAAATCTATTCAAGAGAGATAGAACCTGAGTTTACATTAATGCTAGATGAAGCTAGAAGAATTATTCGAAATAGACATCGAGTTCTTTTAAATGATAATTTCAATAAACAAGAAAAAAATGCAAACTATGAAAACACTGATGAGTTTTATACAAATGATCATTTATACTATAAAGATGATGGTTACGTTGGTTTTTCAGATTTTTCTATTGTTGGTGATGAATATTCAGAGTCAGGTTTTGCACCATATGCAGTAGCGATACATATTGTTTATTTTGATGAAAATAACGATTTAAGAGTGAGACATTTTGTATCAGATACCAATGATGATTATACAGATACAACTGGAAAATTCTATGAAGCATTAGAAAAATTAATTGCTTGGAATCAAGAAATGAAATTAGATACATATGCTATGAGAACGTTTCAAAAGCTATATGACGAGGAATCATATCCAGGTTTAGGAACTGTAAAAAAACTCTCTATTATGCATCATATAGAGCTTGTAAGCAAATTTCTTGATGAACAGGATCACTAGTACATGAAATTTTGTAGTAATTGTTTTAACGATACTGAGATTAAAAATATTATAAATAGTATAAATAATACGGATGTTTGTGACATTCATAATGTTAAATCTGAACATATATATGATACTGATAAACATGACAATTTAGTTCCTTATTTTGAAGCATTAGTTGATGTATACACTGTAGCGTCAGAATCTCAGATTGAAATTGATAAAGCAAAATACGTCCGTTTGAAATATGATTTACTTTATAATTGGAAGATTTTTAATGATGTTTGTAAACCTGAAAATGTCCATAACATTGTAAAAAGTATATGCAAGGAAAAATATGAAGAAAGTCCAAGTCTCTTTGATAATGATATTGTTATTGAGGAGTTATTTGACTTGGAATATAAAAAAGAATATTCTTTACTTAAAACTTATTCTTGGGATGATTTTAAAACTAGCTTGATAAAAAATAACAGATACCATACAAATATATTTAATAAAAAATTATTTGAACAATATTGTTGGGCAGCCCCTAAATTTTATTCTGCTGGTACAAAATTTTATCGTGGCAGAATTTCTGACAAGAATGGATATTCTTTAGAGGATATGGGGTGTCCTCCTTTAAAAAATTCTAAAGCAGGAAGAGTAAATGCAGAGGGAGTTGAGTGTCTTTATCTTGCAAATAACATTGAAACAACAATAAATGAAGTTAGAGCAGGTGTGGCTGACTATGTTACAATTGCGACCTTTGAACTTCAGAAAGATATTATTATTGCGGATTTGAAAAATATAAATAAAATTAGTCCTTTTTCAATTCCTGATGCTAATTTTCTAGTTAATTATGCTATAAATAAGGAGCATCTTTCTAAAATTAATGAAGAAATGTCAAAGGTCGTTCGTTTAAGCGATACAAAATTAGATTATGTTCCAACTCAATACATATGTGATTTTATTAAAACTCTTGAGAGAGATGGCTCTACAAACGAAGTAGTAAGATTTGCTGGAGTAGAATATGATAGTACTTTAAGTTCGAATGGTTATAATATTGCCATATTTGACCCAACTTTATTTAAAGCTACAAATATTGAGATACGCCAAATTAATTCTTTAAAATACGAATCAACAAAAATTATGTAAACGTAAAATACATATTCTAGATAAAATGTTTTTTAATATGCTCCCCACAAAACGTTACATAATTGGTAACACTTTGCTAATTTTGTTACATATGGGTAAATGTATTTTGAATAAAAACACTTTACCTCTATAATGGTTATCGGTATATTTTTGAAAAACTTTAATATTTTGGGGTATTTGTTACAAAATTGTTACAATTTATAAAGCGAAACTACGAAGTTTACTATCAATAAGTTCCTGTGTAATACCTATGTATAAAAGGGTTACCCGTTGCGAAGAATGATTAAAAAGGTATTGTAACAAACCAATATCTTTATGCTCTTGATAGAAATGATAGCCAAATGTCTTTCTTAATGTATGCGTACCAATTCTTGCAGTTATTCCAGCCTCAAAACAAGCATCTTGTAATATTCTATATGCTTGTATTCTTGTTATTGGTTTACCACCTCTACGACTTGCAAAAAGCCACTCTTCATCATCTTTTCCAATAATAAAATCTTCCAAATCTGGCTTATATGCATCAACGATAGGAAATCGTTTGAATTTCTTTGTTTTTTGTTCGTAAAGTTCGATATAATCCTTGTTTCTGACATCTTTGACTTTTAATTTTAAAGTGTCCGAAATCCTTAATCCGATATTTATTCCCATAACAAATAATAAATGATTTCTTGAACCTTGTCTTTTTAAAATTCGTTTAACCATATCTATTAAACTTTTATCTCTAATTGGCTCTACTGCTGTCATATCAATATACTCCTTTACTGTTGTTCATATTACCTCTGAAGTCACGAAACGTGTCTTACTATGTAACAAAATTAGCATTTTGTTACATTCAAGCCCAAAAGGAAGCTCTTGTTTAGAAAAAGGTAAAGTGATGGCAGGCGAAGATTTTTTCAAATTTAATAAAGGCAATGAGTTTAGGTTTTCAAACTTTAGAGAAATAAAGGAAGAAGACCTAAAAGGTGCTGATGAAAAAACAAAAAAACTCTTTAATATTTTTGCAGGCGAAGATAAAATCTTGCAAGAAGTTGAAGCAAAGAGCTTGTTTAATGTTTTAAAAACTGCTGCCGGCGATAATCAAGTATTAGAAGACAACGAAATTAAAGCATTCGCAAAAGAACATATCGGCGAAGAAGTTGATACAAATGCTTTAATGACTTTTGTTAATAACATTTTTGGAACTAAGGAAAAACCACAAACCCAAGCTGTGCAAGTCGCAAAGGGTTATACTGCACAAAAACAACAAACATTCTTAGAAGAAGCAGCTTGTAAAGAAATTGTTATTGATATTATTGATGAAAATCTTTCAGAAGCTTATGAAATATTGAATAGTCAGTATTTAGGTTCAATTTCAGGTTGGCACGATGAAAAAAAAGACAAAAATGATATTTTAAAAACATCTAATGTATCAAAAGTTTTGGATTATCAAAACGCTGGTATTGAATGGATGAACAAAGCAAAAATAGCTCCTCCAAACGGACTTACTAAAAAAGAATACTATGAAGGCAATAAACAAAGAATCAAAGATATGATTCTTACTCGTGTTTTAGTGCTAGATACTAATACCAAATTCAAAGAATTAAAGAACAAATATTCTGAAGAAAAACTTGCTCAAATTATTGGGGATTATGTTGAACAATTATGCTCAAATGCATCAATGGAAGATTTAAAAGATATTCAGAAACAATTTGTTTCATATAGTGGTGTAGAGGAAATTCAAGCATTAGAAAATGTTGTAGATAATGCTATCAAATTTAATGCTGATAAAAACAAGCCTATGCCTTATAGCGAAGTTCCTTTACCAAAATTTGACAACTCAAAAGGTATAGTTCCTGAATATTGGAATTCTGATGAGCCAATATCTTTTGAAGAAGTATATAAAATAGAAAGAGGAACTGAATATTCACAATACAAAATTGAACAATATGCACTAGCTAAAAAAGAAATGGAAGTTGTTGCTAATGCATATAACAAAAAACAACAATTTATCGAATTTGCAGAAGGTCTAAGAAAAGATGAAACTTTAAATATAGACGAAAAAACACAAAAAGTTTTAGAAGGCTTTGCAACATACTATGCGTTAGCTGAAGATGGTGGATTAACTCAATTAAAAGAATTAATCGCTAAATCTAAATTACCTATTAGCATTGATGAAAACGGATTTAATTTTGGTACATTAGATGACAATGCTAAAAATAGAGCATTAAATTCATTATTAAAACTAGCTCAACAATCAAAAGAAAAAGAATTTGAAGAATTTTTAAATGGTAAAACAATAGAAGATTATCAAATAGTTTTAGCACAAGCTCACGATGAAGCTATCGGGGATGAGAATGGGAAAATGATGGCTGAAGCTATGAAGAATGATAACCTAACTTGTATCCAAAGATGGACAGGCAATACCTCAATGGCAGGTATGGGTATGACAATTGTCGGTGGTATTCTTTGCTTTACTCCACTTGCACCTTTAGGAGCAGGAATGATTACAGTTGGTAATACTCTTGCAATTGGTGGTATGGTTGCAAAAACAGGCTTAGGTGTTACTGATTATGCAACTAAAGATGTTCAAACTGCTGAAGAAGCTGAGCAATTGACTAAAGACTTTATTATGGATGCAGGTGGTTTTATCATAGGTATGGGAGCAGGCAAAGCTGGCTTGAAAGCATTTAGTAAACTTATTGATAAAAAGCTTGTTGCTGTTTTCGGACAACAAATTGCAGCAGGAAATAAAATGCAAGCATTAAAAACTGTGTTTACAAACCCTGAATATTTAAAGAATTTTATGACGGCAGCAGGAGCAAAATTAAGTGCTGACTTTGTAATCTCTTATGCAGGGGATTTGGCAATGATGGGTATTTTAGATACACAAGACGATTGGCAATCTCTATTAAAAGCTAACTTAACAGGTATTTTGGTCGGTATGTCCGGCGATATTAAAGACGTATCAGGGGTTGGCAGACCTCGTAACTTTGGAGTTTCTGATGGTGTAAGACCAATGACTGAAATGGATTATGGACAAAGATTATTGGGTAATGATGTAACTGTGGCTGATCCAAAAACAGGGGCAACTGTTGAAGGAACTGTAACAGGATTATATAGCCAAAACGGACAAGTTGAAATCGAAGTCAATGGACAAAGATATTCTACTAATGATGTCGCAGAGGTTAAAGGGGAAGTTAAGGTAGAGGTCGAAACTCCTAAAGTAGAGATTTCATTAGGACAAAGGTTAGAAACTGCAAGTTCAAGAGAAGAATTTGTTGCAATTCGTGATGAAATAAAAGCTATGCCAGCTGGAGCAGAAAAAACAGCTTTACAACAAGAATATCTAAGAAAATGGAATGAATTCTCTCGTAAATACAATGAGCAATTTGATATCAGAATGGAATATAAACCTGAAAGTTCTGAAAATTTAAGCACTATAAAAGCAGATATAAAAGCTACTAGTTTAGAAACTGCAAAAGCAAAAATTTTAGAACTTTGTCCTGACAGTAATGCCTATTACTTAGAAAATATTCTTAATGCTTGTAAAATAAATAATGAAGTAAGTCAAGTTTTATTAGAAGAGGCTCTTTTTCTATTGAAAAATAATAAAGATATTGCAAGTTCTTCATATGTAATTGAATCCTTTAAAACTAAAGATGGTAAAATTGATACTGCAATAATTGGGAAATTCCATGAATTAGTTGATAGTAATACTAACATGGATGATGTAAGAATGACCCTATCTTACTGTAAAGATAAAAATGGTCTTTTTAGCGAAAATTTATATAATAAACTTACAAGCCTTAGAGAACAAGATTATTATGCACATGAAGTTTTAAATGCTTGTAAAATTAACGGTGAAGTTGTAGAAACAACTTGGCAAAAAGCTTTAGAATTAGAATCTCTTGGTTTTAAAAATGAAGAAATTTGTAAAATATTAGAAGCTTGTCAAGTTAAAGAAAGTCAAGAACGTAGAGCCAAAGTTGTTGATTTTAGTGACGAATTATATTCAAAAGCAAAATTATTATTTGAAGAACATAAGTTTGAACCTAAAAATATATATTTAATTATAGAAAAATGTACTGTTGATGGTAAATTCTCTCAGGAACATTTTGATCGTGCTTTAAATTTACATAACAAAATTGAAGAATATCACATTCATGATTTTATGCGATATCCTGATGACGCACTTGTTTCAATACTTGATCTAAAAAATAAATACGATATCAAAGAATTAGATTTAAGCTACATAATACGTCAGTGCGTTGAGACTGTTGATGGCAAATCAATATCTTCTCAAACTTGTTTTGAAAAAGCAAATGAAATGATTTCTTCATTTGGTATAAAGCCTAAAGAAGTTGCATCATTATTAAGTGCTTCTAAAATAGATGGAGTTCTAGATTCAAGATTGTATAAAGAAGTAATAAATTTACATGAAACAGGTTTTTCTAATATTAATAGGTTAATTGATTCTATAACAACCAAACCTTCAAAAGAAGGAGATTCTTCTATTGTTAATTATGATTTATTACAAAAAGCAAAAGAATGGCATAAAAAAGGTATATCGGAAGATTGGGTTAGCAATTATGCATATTCATTAAATAGTCAAAACTTAGACGCAAAAGCATACGATTTAGTTATTGAATATTATCAATCAGGATTTAAGGACGGCCAAATTACAAATTTAATATACGCAAACTCAAATTTAGATGATATCTCATTGTCTGAATTTAAAGATGCTGTTTTTGAACTTAAAAAACTTGGTCTAGATAATGATAAAATTATAACAGCATTGCATTCAATAGGCTTACCAAATGGGTGGGGAAATCCTAATTTTAAGATAACTAAACGTAATTTATTTATATTAAAAGATTTAGTTCAGAGTGGTGTTGAAAATCCTAATTGGATTTTTAATATGTCCAAAGATAATTATGTTATTAACCAAGATAGATTAGAAGTATTATATCAACGAATAAAAGACGGTGTTCCTGCAACTAGATTAGGGGAAATTAGTTATATAGAATTTAATCATCCCGAAAACAAAGAACTAATAGATACTCTCTTAGAATTAAGCAAATTAGTTCGAGAAGATTATGATCGTAATTCTTTTATACAACTAACACAGGTAATTACAAATGCTCATTTGAATGGCAATAAAGATTTAATAACATCAACTTTTGAAGCACTAAAAGTCGGAATAAAAGAAGATGATGTAATGCGATTATTAGAAAGTGATATTTATGATTATAATGTATTACAAAACGTAGTGGGAAATGATGCTCCAAAAGTTATTGCTGAAATTAAAACAAAAATATTAGATTCATTGAAAAATAACCCTGAAAAAGCTCAACAAATATTTGACATATATGATAGGGTAGGAAAGTGTATTATAGATAGAAATTTATCTCTACTTGATTTATGTTTAAAGCACCCAGATAAATATAATGAAATTTTAAATTCTCGCTATCCATTAGATTATCAAAATAATCGCTCAGGCTATCCATCAACTTTAGCAAATGATCTAATAATAAAATTAGATGATGCAGGAATTCCAATTGATGATGTCCTAAAATATACTGATATTATTTGTAAAAACACATTCCGTCAGAATGAGACTTATCCAACTGAAGTTATTAATAAAATAGTTGAATTACATAATAGTAATAAACTTGATAGTACAATATTAGAACTAATAAAATATATTCCTAAAGTAGATCACACTATCGAATTACTCAATGAAATAATTCGTTTAAAAGATGATAATTTATTAGCTGAACTTAATGACGGAAATGCAAGTTATTTTATTTATAATTTATGTGTTAACCCTCAAAAAAACAAC
This sequence comes from Candidatus Gastranaerophilales bacterium, assembly GCA_944326455.1. Classification (GTDB taxonomy): domain Bacteria; phylum Cyanobacteriota; class Vampirovibrionia; order Gastranaerophilales; family Gastranaerophilaceae; genus CAG-196. Next base: position 23,795 of record CALVEA010000015.1, read on the forward strand.
TCATCAGGTGTTGCAGAAATTCACGAAAATTATAAAGAAATTCTCGAATTTTATATAAAAAATAAAGATATTCTCACTAGTAAGGAACTTAAGAGTGATGGTCAAGTTAAGGCAGATATTCTAGACTTTTTTAGAGTCTATAAAGATAACTACGTTCTAACAGAAAATAAATTAAATTTAGATGATTTCCAAGCAATAGTTGATATCGTTTCCAAAACAGGATTAGAGCCTTATACTCTATTAGGTGTTATTGGTAATGGACATGCTACTAAATTAAAGGCCTTTACTGATAAAGTTGATTTAGAAAAATATTCAGAGGAAATCAAATTAATTTTTAATAAATTAAGCACATATCATAATAATTATGCTCATTCAAAATTCTTGGAATCTGATATATCAGCAAAAGAATTAGAATTTCTACTTGATATTCAAAAATTAATGATTAAACGATCTAAAGAAGACCCACAAGTTCTTGATAATTTTACTTTTAGAATGTTTAATTCTAGTGAAGAAATGTCTGATGAGGCTTTAAATAAATTAAGATATTATTTAGAAATGGATTTTGCAGATCCTAACATTACCTCAAAAAACATCAATATTAGTTGTTATGAGCATTTAATGGAAATATATAGAAATTGTCCTGAAAATATTACTAGAGTAGAGTCCTTAATGTTTGATAAAGGTTTTCATGATGGTTGGGACTTAAGTTTTATTAGAAAACTTTCTACTAATCCAGAGATTTTAAATAAACAATTGGAATTATTAGATAATCTATTTGACTATACAGGAGAACTCTCTGGTAAAAAAGAATATTTACAACATACATTTACACTTATATTAGATAGTGCAAAAAGTGTTGAAGATATCAATGTAAAAATTGAAACTTGGGAAAAATTAAAAAAATCACTAGAGCATAAATCTTTATTAGATAAAACAGTAGATTTGTTTAAACGTAATAATGCATTATTAGAAGCTCTTGATATGGTTCATAGCATTAACAAAGATAATCAAAATGTTGCTAATTTATTGATGTCTGATAAAAAATATAAAAGAGTTCTTGATAATTTATGGTATATAACTAAAGAAAATGCAGAAGCAGTAGAGCATATTATAAAAAATAATAAAACAAACAATTATAATGAATTAATACAATTCATGACTATTACTCAACATAAAAAATTTAATGCAGATTTTGTTAAAGAAAATTTAGATATAATACCTGAAAATCAGTTAAGCAGTATTGCTAATAGGGTAAACGATCTAAACAAAGATCTAATTATTAAATTATATGGCGATAAAGAATTAAATTTCCCTGCTGAATATATTGTTGGTATTGCAGAAACCTTAAAATATTCAAATGTTGAATTAATTACTAAGCTTTGTACAGATAAAAGTATAAATTTCCCACCTCAACACATAAGTAACTTAGCTGTTCAATTAAACGATTCAAACCTAGAACTTGCAACAAAACTATGTATGGATAAAAGTTTAAACTGCCCAAAAGATAGAATTCCTGATATTTTAAAAGCTGTTGCAATGATTAATACCGATATTAAAAGTTTAAGTTTAAGTGACAAAATTAATACTTTTGGAGCAATAACAAGTCTTTCAAAAGATATATTAAACTTATGTCGTAAATATTCTGAAGTTGATATAGATGCTAAAATGGCAGAATTAACTTTAGCTCTAGGGAAGAAAAAAGATATTATAACTATTTCACAAGAACAACAAAAACTATTTGTTAAAGATATATTAGCAAATAATAACAGTAATGCAGAAAATATCTTGAAAAACCTTAACTTTGCTCAATTCGGAAAAGAGGGCTTACCATTAAAATATACAAGAGAACAATTTACTGCAAATATTAAAAACTTAATAAAGGATTTAACCCCTGAAGAACAAATTATAGTTTTAGAACACTTTGGCTTAATTGAAGGAGCAGCCGGATTTGATGGTATGCCAACAAATAAACCTTTTAATAACGAGGATGCAACTGCACAATTAAAAGAAACTGCTCAAAAAATTCAAAGTGAAATTGAGTTATTTACAACAAAAAATCAAATTTGTACAGGTGATGCTACTGTTGATAGTGTTTTAAATTCTTTAATTCAGGGACTACCTGAATTTACTTCGATCGTTGGGAAAAAGCAACATGGTACTCACGCATACTCCGTAGATATTCATACCTTAAAAGTTTTACAAAGTGCAATGAATAACCCTTTATATAAAAATTTAACTGATCGTGATAAGACCATTTTAAAATTTGCAGCATTATGTCACGATTTAGGTAAACGAGGAGATGTAGTAGATGTAGGACATGCTAGCTCTAGTGCTGAGTTTTGTACTGCTATATTAGATAAATTCTCTTTCCCTCAAGGGATGAAAGATCGCATCATAGATATTGTTGATAACCACCATTGGTTTGAAGCTTATAACACAGGTAAAGCAACTGCAAACGATGTAGCTGTAAGATGTCGTAGACCAGAAGACTTTTTGATTTACGAAATTCTTGCAAAAGCAGATTTTGAAAATGTTAACAATGATTTCCATTTAGGAGGAAAATCTAATGGAGCAAAAACTCAAGCTGAATTTGATAGATTTATGCAAGAAAGAATGCAAGCTATTGATGATGCTTTAACAACGATGTATGCAAGATCTAATTTAGTTTTTGATACTCAATTTGTTCAAAATGGGGATATGTTCCCAAGACAAGCTGTTGAAATAGATGGCGAATTAATAGAATTAAAAGTTTTAGACTTGAATAACTTGAAAAGCAATGAAAGTTTACAAAAATACGGCTTTAGTACAGGTGTAACCAAAGATAATGCTAGATTTACAGTACATATGACTTCGCCTAGTACCGGAGCAATGGAATCAGTATTAGTTTTAACTCAAAACTCATTAAACCAATCAGCTTGGTCTACTAGTTTAATAAAAGCATCAAATAATAGAACATACGAAAATAGAAAATTTGGATTTGTACTGGATGTTGACCAAGCCAATATCTCAGAAGCAAATTTTTCTAATACAGGCTCTGGCTATGGTAAAGGTTTAGAAACGTTTAAAACCATACTTTTTGATGCAAATGGTAGTGCTAGAACATTTGTAAGAGATCGTTTAATAAAAGAATTGTCTAAAAAAGGTATTAAATTGAATGATAAAGAATATGCTCAACTTGTAAAATATTTAATAACAAAGAAATATACTACACAAATTACAAAAGATATAAAAATTGGCGAACAAGTTATAAAAGCTGAAGTTTTGGTCAAAGCATTAGAAACTTCAAGAGACGCCCTTTTTGAAGGTGGCGATATACATAGTGAAATAGTTCCAATAAACCCTAGAGTGAAAGGTTTAATTGCTAAAGTTGAAAAGCTAGAAGATTGTCCTCCAGAGTTCTTAAACTTTGCTAAAACTCATAATTTACCAATTATTTTGATGAAACCGACTAAAGAAAATAGCGAATGGTAAACTAGAGTTTGATTAACTTCCCCCAACTAGCCACTTCATTATGTTACATAAAATCTTGACTTTCTTTTACTTGCAAACAGTTTTTAAATGTGTTGAAATGATACGAATAATTCTATTCACTTGATATTTTTGATTGAAAGAGTGATTAATGTCATAGCTTGAAAGGAGCAAGATATGACAGAAAAAGATTATATGCTTTATGGGACAAAAGTTTTAAACCTAAAGACACAAGAAATTGGGTTATTAATTTGTACTTGGAAAAACAAATTTGCTGATGCAGAAATAGATTTTGCCACTTGTGTTGATAGGCAAGGCAAAAGATACAACATTGAACTTGATAATATTAGAGGTTTTGAAGATGATTTTGAAAAATAGAAGAACAAGAGAAACTTTAGAAATTGAATATTCCGAATTTAGAAAAAATTTTGCAAGAGAAATTCAAGTAGCCTTTGAAAGCTTTCGCAAAACAGAGCTAAACAAGCCTTTTTATAACTACAAAGATGATAACTCAATGGAGTTTAATTTTTACTTTCAGCTCCAATGGAATTTTAATAATTTTGGAAATTCGGTTTGGTATATTGAGAAAATGTAAGTTAATTTTCTACCAAATTAGCCCAATGTCCTTTATTTAAGTTCCCATATAAAATTTCAGCTAGTCTTGTTAATTTATAGACATGGTCATCTTTTTTACTCAACTTTTTGGATAAATCACATTCATAGCGACTAGCGCATATGGAGCAATCATAGTTTACCAACGAGCAATCCTGATTATATTTTGTAAAATATCCAAATTTTGATACAAAAATCCTGCGTGCAAGAATCCTGTTATTTCTTAATTCTTGCATTGGTCTAATATATCCATTTAAATATCTATCAAATTCTTTTAGGAAAAGATTATCGTCTAATATAGTTAGGCATAAGCGTTTTGAAAAACCGCGCTTGCAGATATATTTAGGGCAAGGAATTTCAACTTTGATATTTTTTACAATTGTTCTAATATCAAAATCCCATTTTCTAGATTCGTAATCTTTAATCATTCTCCTAAAATAATGCAGATAATCAATTTTACCAAAATTCTTAAAAACAGTGTGTCTAAGTGATGAAACCATTCTAACCTCCTGTATAATAGTTGGATAAGCTTGTATATACTTTACAAGCCTTATTTTATAAAAAGCAGATTTATTTTTGAACACCATTTAAACACTTTTTAAACGGCTTTTAAACGCTGTTTAAATTTAATATATTTTTAATTACAATAAAAACAATTATGACAAAAATAGAAACTAAAAAATTAGAAGAAGAATATCTCACTAAATTTTTGAATTCAAATTTAGGTAAAAAATGGTATGAGGAAAATTCTATTATAGAAATTAAAGAATCAGAAGCTCCTGATTATATATTTAAAACGTCTAATAACCAAACTATTGGATTTGAAATTACGCAATTCTTTTGTGAGCATAAGAATAAAGAATATTCTCAAGTTTTGACTACCATTGGAAACAAAATTTGCAAGATGGCAAAAGAAAAATATAATATTGAAATATCAATATTAATCAACCAATATGATAAAAGAGAATTAAGTCCTAAGTTTGAGGAGATTTTAGACTATGCTTATAATCCAGGATTTACAGAATTACCGCCTTTAAAAGAATTTAGAAAAGAACTTGAGAAAGTACTATTAGAAGGAATTGAAACTTTAACCAGATATAAATTGGTTCAAAAATGGATAAAAATTAAAGAAGAATATTATAAAATATCTATGCAACCCTTTCCATCTATATCTTCTGGAAAATTTGATTGCCATGTAAATAATGCTGGTGAAGTTAAATTTAATCCGTTTGAAGAATTGCAAGCTTGTATAAATCGAAAGAATGAAAAAATAAAAAAATATTGTAAAAATATGGATAAATTATGCTTATTAATTTTTGTACCAGATGGTAAACTTGGAAATTTTTGTTCCTTTAATTTCGAAATTAATTCACATAAATTTATTTCAAAATTTGATGACATTTTTCTTTATAATGAAAAAGGTAATTGCTATCATTTGAAATAATCAAACAAATTATCAAAAAACTTCCGACTAAATATGTCAAACTTGCGATACTATATGTCAAAATCCCTGACACAGAACAGTTTTATTCTTTTTTTGTCGCAAACAGTGTAAACATACATAAAAAGAGCCTTTTCGGCTCTTTTTTTATAAATGGTGGGCGTTAGAAGACTCGAACTTCTGACCCTCTCCTTGTAAGGGAGACGCTCTACCAACTGAGCTAAACGCCCGCACACCATATTTAATTTTCACTTTGTTCAGTTGGTAGAGCGTCAATTTCTTTATTCGCTCGGCTCTGCCTTTCTGAACTCTTTGCGGATTATCTAACCCTGTCGCCTCGCTGGGCAACTGAGCTAAACTCTCCTACACCTTGCGGCAAGACTTATATTAACCTAAACAAATTTTATTGTCAAATCTTTGATAAAAAAAACTGCATGAATCAAAACCCAAACCGCTGTTTTTAAGCATCTCTCTTTCCGCCGGTTTTCAGATACTCTTCAATAAATCCGTCAAGGTTCCCGTCCATGACTGAATCCACATTCCCGACCTCGTAGCCGGTTCTGTGGTCTTTAACCATTTTATACGGATGGAAAACATAAGAACGAATCTGGGAGCCAAAATTAATATCAACGTTTTCGCCTTTTAGTTCAGCTAATTTTTTTTCATGCTCTCTTTGCCTGATTTCAAGGAGTTTGGAAGCCAGCATCTGCATGGCATTTTCTTTGTTTTGAAGCTGCGACCTTTCCTGCTGGCATTTAACCACAATACCTGTTGGTTTATGCAGAATTCTTACTGCCGTTTCTACCTTATTAACATTCTGCCCGCCGGCGCCTCCTGAGCGCATTGTATCAATCTCCAAATCCTCAGGCGGAATTGTTATTGTTTTTTCATAATCCGGAATAATCGGAGAAACCTCGCAGGAAGCAAAACTTGTCTGGCGTTTGCCGTTAGCATTGAAAGGAGAAATTCTTACAAGCCTATGCACGCCTTTTTCTGCCTTAGCATAACCGTACGCATATTTTCCGGTAATCTTGATTGTTGCAGACTTAATCCCCGCTTCTTCTCCGTCAGAACGGTCAATAAGTTCAACTTTCCATCCTCTTGATTCTGCCCAGCGGGTATACATTCTAAGAAGCATTTCCGCCCAGTCCTGAGCATCCGTTCCGCCCGCTCCGGCATTAATCGTTAAAAAAGCGTCTGCTTCGTCGTATTCTCCTGATAGCATTTTTTGGATATCGTATCTATCGAGTTCCTTTTCAAGTTCGCTAAGAGAAGGCTCTGTTTCTTTAATAAGCTCTTCATCCCCAATTTCGTAAGCAGTCTGGGCATCGTCAATTATAGAATCCCATTTTTTAACCTGCTCTAAAGTGTCCTTTATTTCTCTTGATTTCTGTCCCAATTCTGTTGCAAGCTTCTGGTCAGTCCAAACTTCAGGACTCTGGAGTTTGGTTTCAAGTTCTTTTAATTCCTTCTCCAGACCGGCAAGGTCAAAGACACTCCTTATTTTTATTTACTCTTTGCTTCAGTTCTTCTAAATTCATTTTCCTATTAACTCAACTACTTTTTTATGAATATTCTCTATTGTATCAGAAGAATTTATAACTTTAACCCTTTGAGGCTCTTCTTTTGCAATCTCTAAAAAGCCTTCACGAACCTTTTTAAAGAACTCAATTCCTGCTGATTCCATTCTGTCTTTATTCTTGCCTACACGAGCTTGAGAAGTTTCTATATCGACATCAAAAACAATTGTTAAATCCGGTTTGAGTCCGCCGGTTGCAAGGGCATTAAGCTTCTTAATTTCTTCTATATCAAGTCCTCTTCCATAACCCTGATATGCGACAGTTGAATCCGTATGTCTGTCACAGAGAACAATTGTACCTTCTTGAAGTGCCGGTTTAATAATACAATCAACATGCTGCGCTCTATCAGCCAAAAATAAGAAAGACTCACACCTTGAAGAAACCTCTCCGTCATAGTTAAGCAAAATTTCTCTTATTTTTTCACCCAAACCTTTAGAACCCGGCTCTCTGGTTAAAAGAGTTTTGTATCCTTTTGAGCGTAGATATTCATCAATCAGTTTTATCTGGGTAGTTTTTCCGCAGCCATCCGCTCCTTCAAATGTTATAAACATAACTTCCTCCTGGCTTTATTGTAGTAAATAAAAAGGAAGTTTACAACCCAATTCTTTGATTCAGTTTAAAGTGATCAATTAATTTAACTATAGAAACAATTTCCTCATACATCTGGAAATACTGCTGAGCATCATCAATAGGTTTTGTAAGAGAGCATAGGGAAAATAAATCCTTGCCCGTTGAAAGAGCTATCAGAAGATATTTGTTATAGAAGGAACAACTTACTTTTTGTGCCTTAAAAGCTGTCTGCATATTATTTAATCTATTCATAAAAGCAGTTGTAATAAGGTATCTTGCTTCTACTTCATCATCCGTAAATACATCAAACTTCTTTTCAAATACCACATCTTCTAATGTTGTATGTTTGAGTGCTGCATTAGGAGAGGAATGAAATATTCCGTCCGGTTTAATAACCGTATGTCCTTCAAAATTTTTATTCATATCAAGCTTTACTATAACACCATTAAAAACAGTTGTTCTGTTTTTCCCGGAACCTCGGTCATATTCAGCTTCAATAATTTCAATTCCGACATCTTTATAAATCCCTTCAAAAACATCATCATAAGAAGATGATGTAAAATCAGGAACTACATTGGAATCAGAAAATAAATATTCATTATCTGTATAGTGCCCTTCATACCATCTCATCGCTCCAAAGCAGCTGCAAACGGTAGGCATTATTTTTGATTTTATCCTATTTTCAAAGCTCTTTTTTATTGAATACCAGGCAAACCATGCAGCCCCTAAGAAAAGAGTTCCGCCTTTTAGCGCTCCCTCTCTTGCATCTGAATCCAGTCCTTGCAAAAAGAAGCCTGTCCATAATAAAAATAGTCCCGGAATAGATAACAGCGTTGATGAAACAATCGCCAAGGCAAGACGTAATTTCCTTTGGTTTTCATACTGTCTGACAACTGGAACTATTTTTTTATTATAGTTCTCATAAAATTCATTGCGCATTTGAACATAGGTTTTTGCTTTGTCCATATTTAAAGACCTATTTTCTGGTTTAGTTTAAAGTGTTCAATCAGATGAACCAGTGAATTAATCTCTTCAAACATTGTAAAAAATTGTTTTTCATCGTTGACAGGTTTGAATAACGAAGCTACTGAAAACAAATCCTGATTAACCCCAATAGCTAAAATTAACTTATCTTGATAAAAGGCACAGGATATATTTTTTGCTTTAAAAGCCGTTACAATATTTGTTAATCTTTCCATAAATGCAGTTGTCAAAAGATATCTGGCTTCAACTTCATCATCAGTAAAAACATCAAATTTCTTTTCAAATATAACATCCTCCAGAGTTGTATGTTTCAATTTGCTCAACCCTGAATTTTTTATAAGAGCGTCCGGTTTAACTATAGTGTGTCCGGAAAAGTTTTTATTCATTTTAAATTGGACAAGAACACCTTTCCAAACTGTATGTTCACGTGTTCTTGTTCTGCCGTCGCTATCGGTATACCGTTCTATTTTTACATATTTTAACTCGGCAATCTCTAGAGGAACATCTTTAACCGAGCCGGTAAATACATCATCAACAGTACATTTATCGTAATTATTTATTAATTCAGCGTCTTTTAAGATTCTGTGAGAAGGATAAACTCCCTGACTCCATTGCAAATTACCGAAACATCCGCACAAAATCGGCATAACTTTGCCTTTTACTTTGTTTTCAAAAGTTTTTGCAATAAAAGCATATATACCAAAAACCAACGCTCCGGAAATTACCGCAGGAACAAATATTTTTTGTAAATCAATAGAACCGCCGTTTACTGCTATGGAAGTGAATTCAACATAACAGCATGCTATCAATACCAAAACAGGCACTACAAATAAAGCAATTGATATATTAAGCCAAGTTTTTCTTTCTTTCTCAAATCCTTCAAGTGCAGGTACACAAACTGTTTTGAATTTTTTGTAAAATTCATCACGGTAATTATTATTTTGTTCTTCCATTACTTACTCCGGGATTTATTTTAAGAAATCTGCTGCATTAACCGGTTTTGTTTCAGCTTCTGCTACCTGGAAGAATTCTTGGCGTTTTACCCCGGCCATTGAAGCAACAAGTGAAGAAGGGAATATTTCCACTGCATTATTAAGTTCAAGAACAGCTGAGTTATAGAATCTTCTTGCTGCCGCAATATGTTCTTCTACTTCATTATAAGTCTGCATTGCGGTCATCATTGTTTGGTCCGATTTTAACTGAGGATAATTTTCTACAGCTACCATAATTTGACCCATTGCATTTTTAATCTGATTATCAAGTTCAAGTTTCTTACCGATACTGTTCATGTCATTTGGAAGAGCCATAGCCTGGGTTCTGAGTTCTGTAACCTTTTCCATTAACCCTCTTTCATGCTCCATGAATTTACCTGCCAGAGTCAAAATATTAGGAATAAGGTCATATCGCTTTTTAAGCTGGACACTAATACTTGAAAAAGCCTCCAGCACTTTGTTTTTCTTTTTGATTACTCCAACATATACACTGTAAAAACCTAATGCAATAACAACTACTGCAATAATCAAAATCAAGCTTGTATCCATAACTCTTCCTTTCTTATCTTATAACCCAAATAATTTTACTAAATATTATTCACAATAGAATCAACTACAAGGAGTATATATTTCCATAAACCCAATACGAGCGCAAAACTTTTTTTACATAATTCTTGGTTTCAGGATATGGAATCTGTTCCACAAATTCATCAGTATCATTATAAATAAGTTTTGAAAACCAGCCCGTTACAGAACCTATACCGCCATTATATGCAGAAATCGCATATAAGTCCTTATTCCCTAAAACTTTTTTCAAACTTTCATAATAAACACTTCCTGCTCTAATATTATTTTCAGGGTTAAAAATATCATTCGGCAATTTATTGTTTTTAACTATTTCAGCATAAGTAGCCGGCATCAACTGCATTAATCCGCCGGCGCCGGTTGGGCTTTTAGCGTAAGGATTAAAGTGGCTTTCTTCTTTTATAATTGATTCAATAATTATAGGATTATTATTGCCTTTGTACTTATCTGCAATTTCGTAGTAATGCAAAGGATAAATCAAGCGCCATCTTAAATCCGTAAACGGCGGCTTAACCGTAAGTTCTTCCATCGCATTTCTCGCGAGCACTGCTGAAATTGTATAATCCCCTTTTTGATAAGCTATCCAGCTTTGTATAAATTTATCCTGTCTGCAAAGTTCCGCTACAAGATCATAATCTTTTAACAACGCTAACTTTATAACCAGATTTTTCTCCAAAGATTTTTTATATGGAAAAACAACCGGTTTGTTATTCAAATCAAAAAATGGCAGCGTCCCATCATCCTTAAACAGATTATAATTTGCTCGGTATGCATAATAAGTATCCGGATATTTTGAAAGAACCTGCTTGTAATAACTATTAGCGCTTTCATAATGTTTAAGCTTGTTGGAAATTCTTCCCATATAATACATTACTGCCGGGCTGGATTTTATATTAGGGAATTTTTTCAAATGCAAAAATCCAAGCCGCTGCGCATCTTGATATTTCTTATGAAGATATTTCGCCATAAAAATGTTATACAGAACTTCTCCTGAAAATTGTCCGTTAGGATATTTTTCATATAGTGTTCTGTAGCAGGCTTCCTGCAAATTGTCCGGAGTAACCTCGTTACAATTAAGGTAAGCTATATAATCCGCACCTGTTGAATTATAATTTTTTGAAGAGAGAAAAGATATACCTTCTTTCCGGGAAGGAAAAACAGAAACATAGTTATCAATAACTTCTATGACATCATCTTGCGAAACACCTGCCGCGTAATCTTTCAGCCCTAATTCTGTATAATATTTTACCTTATCTTTGTTACCCAGTTTAAATTCATTTTTTGCAAAATCCGCCCAGCTTTCTGCAAGAGTTGTTTTATTTAGAAAAGCTTTTGTTTTCTCATAATCACCGTTTGCATAATAAGATTTGGCAATAAGGAGATTATCATAGTTGGTTAATTTTGGATGTAATTTTTCTATCTCTTCTATGGAACTAATTGCAAAGCGTCCATCCGGAGCTTTTTCTAAATATGTTTTAAAATTAATAACGGCTTTTTCTTTTGCTTTTGCCTGCCGTTTTTCATTTTCCGGCAAATTTTTTAACCCTATAAGCCCCAAATAATACTCGGAAGCTATTGCATAATCACTCGTAGGATGTTTTTTTATAATACGTTTAAAATGGCGTTTGGCTCCTTTATCACCTGTATCAAGCATAAGCGTCGCCATATTATATTCACTTATCGGAACAATGCTTGACTTTGAACTTGAACGAACAATGCGTTTATACTTCTTTATAGCAAGTTCTTTTTTCCCCATATTTGTAGCACATCTTGCCTGGCGAAAAAGAGCTGACGCTTTAAGACTGGAGCCTGAAGGAACCCTCCCAAACTCTTGATATGCTGTCTCATAATCGGCATTTTTATAGCTCTCCAGCGCCGTAGTATACGCTTTTATTCCGCGGCTTTCAGAAGATATGTGATTATAAGTAAAATATCCGATACAAAAAATAGCAAGAGCTACTACTATATATAAATCATACTTTTTTCTTCGTCTTCTCATTTAAATCTTTTCCGGTTTTTGTATCCACCAGGGCAAGGGAATTCCCTAACCACTATTGTAATATATTATCATGCAAAAGAAAAATCCTGTAATAAAAAATTACATTTTATCACCAATAAAATTCGTTCTCAAAGAAAAAGAATGCCCGAAATATTCGAACATTCCTTTTTCTAAAAATAAAATAATCTTTGTTCACAAAGACTTTAGTTAACAGCCTCATAGCAATCTGAACAAATTGTCTCAAATCCTGCATGTTCGCCAAGTTTACGGTATTTCCAGCAGCGTTCGCATTTTTCTCCTTCTGCTTTTGTTACCCAGACAGAGATTCCTTCTTCAGTGTATTCATTCAGAACTCCGTCAGGAGCTTTGTCAGTTACGTAAGCTTGAGATGTAATAAAGATATCCGCAAGGTCTTTTTCGTTCTGTTTTAATATCTCAGCATCATCCGACATAACATAAACAGCAACTTCAAGCGAACTTCCAACCTTTTTATCCGCTCTCAGAGGTTCAATTGCTCTTGTTACGACTTCTCTTGTCTTTAAGATTTTTTCAAAATCTTTTTCAAGCTCAGGGTTGTTCCATTCTTTATTTGCTTCTGCCCAATCGGCAAGCAGAATACTTTCCAATCCGCCTCTCTGACATTCAGGAGTATTCTGCCAGATATCTTCTGCCTGGTGCGGCATTACAGGAGTAAGAACTCTTACAAGAGCTTGCAGGGTTTCGTAAAGAACAGTCTGACATGCTCTTCTTGATAAAGATTTTTTACCTGCCGTATAGAGTCTGTCTTTTACAATATCAAGATAGAACGAACTTAAATCCACTGCTGCAAAGTTCTGCAAGCATTGGAAGTATTTATAAAATTCATAGTTTTCAAATGCAACTGTTACTTCTTCCACAAGTTTGTTCAATTTGTGAAGCGCAAACTTATCAATCGGTTTTAAATCATCATATTTTACATAATCAACAGCAGGGTCAAAATCAAATATATTACCAAGCAGGAATCTTGCCGTGTTTCTTGTTTTCTTAAAGATTTCCGCAAGCTGTTTAATAATATTGTCACCTATTTTGGTATCATTTCTGTAATCCACGGAAGCTGCCCAGAGTCTTAAAATATCAGCTCCGTAGTTTTTAATAATATCATCCGGTCTTATATAGTTTCCAAGTGACTTGGACATCTTTCTGCCGTCTTCTCCAAATACGAAACCGTGGGTTAAAACTGTTTTATAAGGTGCTTTACCCTGAGTAGCAATTGAAGTAAGCAAAGATGACTGGAACCAGCCTCTATGCTGGTCAGAACCCTCCAGATACATATCAACAGGCGTATGTCCTAATTCATCAGAGCGTCTTTCTACAACAGCTCTCCAGGTAACACCGGAATCGAACCAGACATCCATAATGTCTTGCTCTTTTCTAATATGTTTTCCCCCGCATTTAGGGCATACAAAACCAGCCGGTAAAAGCTCTTCCGAAGTGTGTTTTACCCAGGCGTCAGAACTTTCTTTTTCAAATGTTTTTGCAACATTTTCTATAGTTTCATCAGTAACAATAGTTTCACCGCAGTCTTCGCAATAGAATACCGGTATCGGAACTCCCCAGGCTCTTTGACGGGAAATACACCAGTCTGTACGTCCTGCAACCATGTTAGAAATTCTGGCTTCGCCGCTTGCAGGTATCCATTTTACCCCTTTAATTGCCTCAAGTGTTTCATCACGGAATCTGTCTACTTTTACAAACCATTGCGGAGTTGCTCTGTAGATTACAGGATTTTTACATCTCCAGCAGTGCGGATAAGAGTGGTTTATATCAGCAGCAGCAAGTAAAGCACCGCAAGCTTCAAGCTTATCTATAACAATTTTGTTTCCTTTATAATACGGAACACCTTCTAAATCTTTATCATTGACAATCTCTGTCCAAACACCTTTGCTGTCCAGAGGTGAAAATACTTCAATATTATATCTGCACCCGACTTCATAGTCCTCAAGACCATGTCCCGGAGCCGTATGAACAGAACCGGTACCTGCATCCAGAGTAACGTGTTCGCCTAAAATAATTGGTGATTTTCTGTCATATAAAGGATGCTTCGTTTCCAAGAGTTCTAAATCCGCACCGGTACAAGAACCTATGACAACAATATCTTTTTCTTCCCAGCCGACACCTTCAAGGAAACTTCCTAAAAGTCCCTGAGCAGCTACATATACATCATTCCCGTATGTAAAGAATGTGTATTCAAATTTAGGGTGCATACTGATTGCCATATTTGAAGGAATTGTCCAAGGAGTAGTTGTCCAGATGACCGCATAAACATCCTTTCCTTTTGTATCAACCAGCTTATTAATCTTTTCAACTGATTCCGGTGTAAATTTGAATCTTACATAAATAGATGTTGAAGTATGGTCAGCATATTCAACCTCAGCTTCCGCCAGGGCTGTTTCGCATGATGCACACCAGTAAACAGGTTTTAACCCTTTTTCTACATACCCTTTTTTGTACATTTCTCCGAAAACTCTGACCTGTTCTGCTTCAAATTCAGGATTAATAGTTAAATAAGGATGCTCCCAGTCTCCCCAAACTCCGAGGCGCTTAAATTCAGCCTCCTGACCTTTAAGGTTTTTGTGTGCAAATTCTCTGCATTTTGCTCTGAGTTCTGCCGGAGTGAGAGCTGCTCTTCCGCCTTTAATATTTTTTACTACAGCATTTTCGATAGGAAGTCCGTGTCCGTCATAACCCGGAACGTAAGGAGCGTAATATCCTCTCATAGATTTATATCTGATTAAGATATCCTTAAGGATTTTGTTCAAAGCTGTTCCGACATGAATTTTTTCGGAACTCAAATACGGAGGACCGTCATGGAGTACAAAGGAATTCGCTTTATCACGCTGTTCCAAGTTCTTTTGATATACATTTACCTCTTCCCAGAATTCTTGGGTTTGCGGCTCTTTTTTAGTAGCATTAGCTCTCATCTCAAGAGTCGTTTGCGGTAAATTCAAGGTCTCTTTATATTCCATCTTAATCACCCTTTCTTAATCCTTAATCAAAAATTTATGCTGTAAAATCTTTTTGGAAACTTACATTGCTTTCTGTTTTACCCAATGTATTAGTTTTGGCGCTTTTGTTCTTAATAAATTCGTGCATTTTATTATAATCAAAAACATTTTCCCATCTTGCAATTACAACTGTTGCAACACAGTTCCCTATAAGGTTAACGGTCGTTCTTCCCATATCAAGAATCTGATCAATCCCGAGAAGAATAGCCACCCCTAAAATAGGTATATTGAAACTTGTCAAAGTTCCGGCAAGAACAATTAACGAGGCTCTGGGCACCCCGGCAACCCCTTTGGATGTCAGCATAAGCGCAAACATAATTACAAGCTGCTGTTCCAGAGATAAATTAATGCCCACAAGCTGGGTGGAAAAAAGAACTGCCATTGCAAGGTACAAAGTTGAGCCGTCAAGATTAAACGTATAGCCTGTCGGCATAACAAAACTTACAATTGATTTTGGCACCCCAAACTTTTCCATTATAGACATAGCCTTAGGCAAAGCAGCCTCCGAACTTGCTGTAGTAAACGTCAAAAGAGCCGGCTCTTGAATAGCCTTGATTAAACTTCTGAATGATATTTTTACTATCCTGCACACTATAAAAAGTACAATGAGTACAAATACCGCAAGTGCTACATATAATGATAAAATTATTTTTCCGTAATTGAACAAAATTTCAATACCGTTTGAGCCGACAGTGTATGCAATCGCACCAAAAATACCAACCGGAGCAAAAACCATAACATATTCTGTAAATTTAAACATTATAGTAGAGACAGAGTTAAGGATATCCACAACCGGCTGGGCTTTTTTTCCGGCTGCACATATTGCCAAAGCAAAGAATATACAGAATACAACTATTTGAAGCAGGTTACCGTCTGACATTGCCTGAAAAATACTCGTTGGGAAAAGACTCAAAAACATTTCCCCAAAAGAATTGTGATGAGTAGAAGATGCCATTCTGGTAATTTCGCCAAGTCCTATATGCTGCGAAGCAAGACTGACCATCCCTTCTCCGGGTTTAAATAAATTAGCGAATCCAAGACCTATAATCAAGGCAAAAGTTGTAACAACTTCAAAATAAGCAACCGTCTTGATACCTAATCTTCCAAGACTCTTAACATCACCGTGCCCCGCTATTCCGACAACAAGTGTTGCAAACAAAAGCGGTGCAATAATCATCTTGACCATTCTTAAAAAAACTTCCGCCAAGACATGAGTTCTGACTGCAAAAGCCGGGAATGCCCATCCGACAATTATCCCGAGAGCCAGTGAAATAAATATTGCTATTGTTAATCTCGACTGTTTCAAATATGATTTTCCTTGTGTTTGTACAAAACGGAACAATCAGCTCCTTACAAGAGTAGATTATACACTAAAAAAACTTAAGACAATACATGGAAGAAAAATCGTAACCGGCGAATTGTTTAACCGAGCGACCGGGAAGCTGCACACTAATCAAGTAATAAAGATTAAAATATTTAATCTTCATCACAACTTATAAATTTTTAACAAAACGTAACAGTATTAATAAAAATACTTATTTTTATTGACATAGAACCATGTTCATTCTAGGATGAAGTTACCCTAGTCGAAATTTTCTTGCCGGATTTGACGGCTCAGGGGGCGGGAAAAATGTTCCCGGTTTGATTTGTAACTACCAGCCGAAATTATTTTGGTCACGTATTATTATTTCAAGCAGGAAGATTTATTTCCCGAAAATATTACAAGAAAGGTAAAAGGAGAAAAAGTTATGCCTACAATTAACCAGCTTGTACGTTCAGAACGTAAAAAGCTAACAGACAAAACCAAATCGCCGGCTCTTATGGAATGTCCACAAAGACGAGGCGTTTGCACAAGGGTTTACACAACAACCCCTAAAAAGCCAAACTCAGCTTTGAGAAAGGTTGCCAGAGTCAGACTTACTAACGGATTTGAAGTTACTTCTTATATCCCTGGTATCGGACACAACCTCCAAGAACACAGTGTTGTTCTTATAAGAGGCGGAAGGGTTAAAGACCTTCCTGGTGTAAGATATCACATCGTTCGCGGTACTCTAGATACAGCAGGTGTTGCAAATAGAGAACAAAGCCGTTCTAAATACGGTGCTAAGAAAGCTAAAGGAGGTAAGAAATAATGTCTAGAAGATCTAAACCTGAAAGAAGAGTTCCTTCAGCTGACCCTATTTACAACAGCGTAGATGTTTCTAAATTTATTAACAGAATTATGAGACGCGGTAAGAAATCTCTTGCTGAAAGAATATTCTATTCAACAATAAAGAAAATTGAAGAAAGAACAAATGAAAAAGGATTGGAAATTTTCCAAAAAGCTGTTACTAATGCTACTCCGTTATTAGAAGTTAAAGCAAGACGTATCGGCGGTTCTACTTACCAGGTACCGATTGATGTTAAACCGGACAGAGGTTTTGCACTTTCTTCATCTTGGTTAATCTCTGCTGCTAAAAACAGAGGCGGAAAATCATTTGTAGAAAAATTGACAAACGAATTGATTGATGCATCTAACGGAAATGGTGCAGCTTGCAAAAAACGTGAAGATACCCACAGAATGGCAGAAGCCAACAAGGCATTTGCTCATTACAGATACTAATCTTCAACGTAAGATTTTGAAAAAAAAGGGAGGAGAAAATCCTCCCTTTTTAATTGGTAAGCATACCATCGAGGTTAGCTGCCAATTCCTTCTGGTTGTTTAAGAGAACTTCCAAGACTGAACTGAGGGCTGTAAACTCTTGCGATTTTTCATAGTTAAAATCACAGTAGGTTTTCGCAACCTCCAGCAAGCCAATTCCAAATGTAATCTTTTGTTCTAATTTTAAAATATTGTCGTCATCATTAATAATCATCATGCTTATATAATACATGATTTCAAGACTAATGTCAATACATTTTGGAAAATATATTAAAATTTGCTTTAATATAAAATGTTACTAAAACCTGTTGTAATAAGCGCCATTGCATACTTATCAGCAGCAGCAATAACATCTTTCTGAGCAAAAGGTATAATTATTGTTCCTATTCTGCCTTGAGCCGCTACATTTATATCATGGACGGTTAATGTCATATCAGAAGCTAAAACAGCGTCTTTCGACATATCACAGGAATAATCAAGCGCAAATTCTATTGACGCAGATTGCAGTCCCTGTGAGACAGCGGATGTTTTTAAATCTTTTGCAATAACAATTGATTGGGAATTATTGTGTTTAGCAACTTTCCACGCAAAAACAGCGTCCTCTATTTGCTCCACGGTCGGCTTGTTCGTTGTAACAATCTTAAAAGTATCTTTATCCAACTCGCTTAAATTAGGAGTTTGAGTCAAAGTTCCCAGAGGAGTAATCCTTACTTCGTTAGAAAGATATTGTTTGTAATCTTTTAAAGGAGTATGAATTGTGACATACCCGACATTATGCGTCTTAATAATTTCCAGGGCATTTTTAGTATATTTAGGTGCCGCAATCAAATTTGTATCTCTGAAAAATCTTGCAGTTTCACTGTCAACTTCCGCAGAAAGAACTATGGTTGAATTCAGGAAATCTACCGGATTAGAATCCATAATTTTCGTAACGGCATCTGCTAAAGTTTTTCCGAGAGCAACCGCTATAATACCGGTTCCTTTTACAGCGGCAGCAGCTTTAACATCGTAAAACTCACTTATAACGTTTAATCCTTTTACTAAAGATAAAACATTTATATAAGAAAGTTGAATACTTGTTTCATAATCAATTGTTTTGTCGTTTCTTTCAATATCAGCGGTTTGGAACGAGTTTTCACCGCAAACAAATTTTAAATCCTCTAAAAACATTTTTTCTCCAATCCTATTGTCCTATAGGGGCAGCTCCGACCGGAACCGGAGCCAAATCCGGGGTCGAAGGTTCATCTTTTACTTCTATTGTTTTCTGCTCCGTTTGTTCCTTTTTTTGCATAGATTTGAATGCCTGCGGCAAAAGCGCAGAAGGTTTTACCGAATCAGGTTTAACCACTGGCGGAGGCGGCGGAGCAGACTGTGCTGCAGCTTCTTTTTCGGCTGCTTCGCGTTCAGCGGCTTCTTTTTCTTCCCATATTTTTTTTGCTTCGCTTTGCGGGATTATTGAAATACTGGACGCTTTAAACGGATTCAAAACAACTTCCGGGTATTCAAAATCTGAATTTCCATAAGGTTTTGTTGCAACAAGCATTACATCGCGCCATATTTTTGCAGGAACAGTTCCGCCCGTAAGCTCGCCCATTCTTGAATTATCATCATTACCTACCCAGACTCCGGTTACAACATCAGGCGTAAATCCTATAAAATAAGCGTCTTTGCAATCATCCGTCGTTCCGGTTTTTCCGGCAGCCGGTTTTCCTATATTTGCAGCACGCCCGGTACCGTTGGTAATAACTGTTTTCATTATTGCAGTCATAGTTGCAGCAGTATTAATATTTAGAACTTTATTGGTTTTAGCCTTCTTAGCTTCAAAAAGCACAGTTCCTCTTGAAGATTCCACTCTTTCAATTGCGTATGGTTCAACTTTGAACCCGCCATTAGCAAAAATTCCGTAAGCACGAGTCATTTCAAAAAGCTTAACGCTGTTTGAGCCTAATGATATTGTATAATCATAAGGTATTGGAGTTGTTATCCCCATAACCCTTGCAAGTTGAATAACCGGGCGAACCCCTATCGCATCCATCAATCTTGCCGCACAAACATTTGAAGAAATCATAAAAGCTGTATACAGAGGTATCGGACCCCTATATTTATTACCATAATTCTTTGGCGTCCAACTTCCGGCTTTGAACGGCAAATCATCAATCATATCGTTAGGAGAATAACCTTTTTCAATTGCCGCAGTATATATAAACGGTTTAAAAGCAGAGCCGGACGGTCTTACAGATTGAGTAACCCTGTCATATTGGCTTTTTGAATAATCTTTTCCGCCTGCATATACAAGGATTCGTCCATCAATAGGACTGAAAGAAAATACAGCAGCTTGGTTTTTATTCCCTCTTAGTCCCCAAGCATTCAGGTTTTTAATAATTGCCTCATTAGCCGCAACTTGCGCCTCATAATTCAGAGTTGTAATAACTTTATATCCGCCATTAACAATCTCTTCTTCCGTGAATCCGAGTTTATGGAGTTCCTTAATTACATAATCACAGAAATACGGAGCCTTATTTGTGGCATAAAGCATAGGCATAGTTGAGAGTTTGATTGGTTCTGCTTTAGCTTTTTCCATGGTTGCTTTATCAATGTATTTCATTTTATACATTCTTAAAAGCACTTGATTTCTGCGTTTTTTGGCTTTTTCAATATCATGATAAGGCGAATATACAGAAGGCGCTTGCGGAAGTCCTGCAATTAAAGCCATTTCAGAAAGCGTCAACTGGTTAAGATTTTTGTTGAAATATATCTTTGCAGCCCCTTTTACGCCATAGGCACCTGAGCCTAAATAAACATTATTCAAATACATTTCCAGGATTTTATCTTTTGAAATAGTTTTTTCTATCTGCGCCGCTACCTGTAGTTCTTTTATTTTTCTTGTAAATGTTTTCTCATTAGACAAGAAAAGAATTCTGGACAGCTGCTGAGTCAAAGTACTCGCACCTTGTACAACCCTGCCGGCAAGGATATTAGCCACCATAGAGCGCGCAAGTCCAACAATATCGTATCCCGGATGTTTATAAAAATTCTTATCTTCAGTAGCGATAAGAGCCTGTATAAGCTCTTTTGGTACTTCTTTCAGCTCCACATTAGAAAAAGTGTATGCTGCAAAGGTTTTTATCACCTGCCCATCGCTGGAACAAAACGTAGTTACAATATTAGGCTTTAAAGTATTTAAATTTTTAATCGGAGGCAAAGACATCAGATATAATTTGAGAGCGAGCATGCCCGCTAATGCTACACCGATAAAAAACACAAATAGATAAGTTAAAAACTTTAACAGCGGATTATCAAACGTAACCCTCCTTGAAGAGCCTTTTTTTCTTCCACGCGGGACATTATATTGTTTCATTTATACCCCTTTTTATGTTGTTTTTTTATATCAAACTTAGTACTATATTAAGTACAGTTTACAATATTTTATCAAATAAATATTCATGTAGGGATTTTTGAGAAAAATATGTTAAGTTTTTTGACGACATTAAAAAATGAAATTTTGTCATATTTTGTTCCTGAAAGAATGGAATACAAAATAACGGGAAAATGTTTAAAATGCGGTCAATGCTGTAGATACATGTATAGTTTTGATACTTATACAACAACTGATTTTAAAATTATGCAGTTTCTTTTTCCGGCATACAGACGGTTTTATATAAGAGGAAAAGATGAAGAAGGGAACCTGATTTTTGCCTGCAAATACGTTACAGAGGATGGTTTGTGTTCGGTTTATGATAAAAGGCTCAAAATGTGCAGACGGTATCCGGCTTCTAAAATAGGATATCCGGGAAAACTTCACCCGGGATGCGGATTTAAAATAGAAGATAAGAGTTTTGAGAGCTATTTGAAGGTTGAGAAGAAGATTACATAACAAGCAGTAGTCATCCGCCCTGCTCCACACTCACGGATAAGAAAAGTTCCTTAGCTTCACTGCATTGGGGCAGGAACCGCCAAGAGTATATATTTGTCATTCCGGGCTCCGACCCGGAATCTATCTATGTTTATTTATCAAATGGATAGACCCTGAAAGGGGTAAATATAAGTTAGCAGGCTTGACCAACAAGATAGTCCGCCTGGGGCAAAAAGTTCAGGGTGACAAGTTATTCTAAAGTCTTATTCACTTATTTACCTATTAACTTATTAACTATCTACAACTATCCCCCACCCCTGCCCTCCCCAAATTGGGGAGGGGGGAAAATCCTTATTAACTTAATCACTCAGTCACTTAATTTCTACTCACTATTCACTAGTCCCCACCCCGCGGCATCAACAAAATATAAGCCGCATCGAACAATTTCATTCGACACGACTTATTTGAACTGGTATAAATTTATTTATCAATTAAAATCTTCTATCCGGAGTAATAGCAGGATTTACTGTACGTGGTCCCTGTTTAACTTCCGGGTTTGCGCCTGCACCAAAAAATCTAGCTTTCTGGGCTTCAAAATCTTCTTTATCCTTTTCATATCTGGTTTTATCAGGGATATTTGTGCTGCCGTAACTGTATGGGTTTGATGCATCCATTGTTCCCTTTTTGAAAGTAAATGAAGATTTATGCTTTGCATTGTTAACAGTCGGTTTTTCTTTTATAACATCTCTTAATGCCGGAGCTGCAACATCATCTGCCGGAGGCTGAACTTGGGCACCTGCAGGCGGTAAAGCTTCTTTTTGGATTACTTCAGCCGGCTGAGTATCTAAATCTGCCGGAGGAATTGATTCTTTTTGAACAGATGCCGGCACCTCATTTGAAGATTCCGCATCAAGAGGTCTGAAAACATTTTCTTCAGGAGCAGAATATTTGTTTACTGCATCATTTACAACACCAGCCTGAGCCTCATCCATTTGAATCTTACGAACACTCGAATAACCGCCTCTGCCTAAAAAGTGCATTCTGCCTAAATCATCAGTATAAATCACATCATCGGCAAAAACCGAAGAAACCGAACAAGACATCAGTGCCAAAAGACCTAATGTTATAAAAGATTTTTTTGTCATAATTCTTATCTCCCTGGGTTATATACTAACAATTATAATTATAATACATAACCTCGGAAAATAAAAATTTTTGTTAATTTACTTTACACTATTGAGAAGTTCATTTGTAATATCTTTACCGCCATAAAGCACAACACTTTTAGCAAACACGTAGTTGTATGAATCTTTTTGAGCCTTCTTCTCGACCTCGGTTTTAATATTTTTCTCAATAGCTGCAAGCTTAGAATTGTAATCCTTTTCCAGTGCCTCTTTTTTAGCATTAAACTCCTTTGTGTACTTTTCTTCCAGCTCCAAAATCTTCGCAGGATCTGTCTGTGTGGAAATCTCGCCTCGAGCATTTACAATAATCTTATTAAGCTCATCCATTTTTTTAGAATGATCCTGCTTAAGTTGTTTGACTTGAGAAGAATTACTTACAATTTTCTGCAAATCTACAACCGCAATCTTATCCTCCGCTATTACAGCAGAAGAAGAAACTAAAACCATCACAAACATAAATACAAAACTTTTTTTCATAGTTAAACCTCACTTTTCTCCATCATGTTATAAATTCCGCGGTTATGAAAAACAATTGCCCTGCTAAATTATATACAAGGATAATTTTCCTGCATTGAAATCCGCTTGAGTTTAAACTAAAATGTGTATATGGAGAAAAAAATATTTTTTATAATAATGTTAATAGTTTTAACCGTTGTACCGGTGTCTGCGGAAGAAGTCATCAAAGAAACCTACAAACTTCAAGGTCAAGTAGAATATGATGACAATCCCGTCGAGACAATATATCTGGATGATACAATAGAAAGACCCCAGGTGAACATCCCAAAGCGGACATTGACCCTTCCGGTAGGGGTCCTGAACATAACATCCAATACCGATACTCCAAGGAGCGCCCTGGCAAGAGCAATGGTGAATAGACGCGGGGTTCAGGATATCCTGCCTCTGAGCGGAAGTATAACTGAACAATCCGGAGGCTTCTCCTACGGTTCAACCTGGGGGGAAGAATTATCTTATGCACAAATTGAATCATCTACATCTTTTTTCATAAGATATGATGCTCCCAAGTTCTTTTCATTTATGACAGATATAAAACAATCTGCAAATCAGGATATAGGAACACAGTATAACACTCTTAGAGTTACTCCTGAATGGCATATCACCGACAAACTCACTCTTAAAGATTCATTTTCAACATATATGAATCTGCCTAAGAACAAAAATGAAATAACTCTGGTCTATACACCTGAATTAAAAAAGTATGCCGACTCCTTAAAGTTTGAACTGGGCGTTGCACAGTCATACTATCAAAGCGGAAGACAGAGTTCATCAGTTAGTTTTACAACAGGTTTTAAGTTGTAATAAATTCAAAAATTCTATATAATTGTTGTATGGTACGATTCAGACAAACAGAAAAAAAGCCTAAAAAAGTTGTTAACAAAGAAGGGAAGAAAGAAAAATCCGCAGCTGCAAAACGAGCAGAAAAAAACACATCAAGCGGGTTTTACTACTCTTTTCTTACAATTATACTCCTGCTCTGCCTGATTCAAATAACTGTAAGTGCTGTTTTAAATGTTTCAAAGATAATTTCATACAAAGCAAAAATTATTCAAATTACCAAAACACGAGATGCAGCATTAGCTCTCAATGATCAGCTCAAAGATAATATAAATAATTTCTCAAATGTAACAGGGCTTGAGGCAATCGCAAGAAATAACCTTAAGATGTCGTCAGAAGACGAAGTACTTGTTATTATTAACACAAATAAAGAAGAAGAAAAAACTGAAAAACCAAAGAAAATAGGTTTTATAAAATATGATTAAAGAGTTACTGCAAGAAGGTTTTTTATTAAAATCAAAAGGATATTATAAACACGCAATTGAAGCTTTCTATAAAGCTTTGGAAATTGATAATTCAAGCTCAGAACTTCTGCTTGAGATTGCCGATTTATACTATCTTATGGGAAATGAAGAGCGTTCCTTGAATTATATTGATATGATTCTGGAAAAAAATCCGACACATATTGAAAGTTTAAAGCTTCTGGAGAAAATATTCAAAGATAAATGCGCTTGGCAGCAAGCTGAACAAACCGCAAAAAATATTTATTGCATTTCAAGAACAGATGAAAACCTTGCAGACATATTTAAACTGCTCAATGCTCAAGGCAAATATGATGAAATCTTTGAATATTCTACAGAAAGTACAAGCGCTGAGGTTTTGTACGAACAGGCTTTTGCAAAAACAAAGCAAAATGATTACAGCGCAGCAGAAAGCCTAATTAACAAAGCCCTCGAATTACGTAAAGATAATAATTTCCTTTTACTCAAAGGAGATATTTTGCTTAAATCAGGGCAAAAAGACGCTGCATGCGAAATTCTCAACCAACTCCAAATTGATGAAACAAGCCCTGAAGTTTTGAATTTTGCGGGTCTAATAATGCAATACAGAGACGAGTATAAAAAGGCGCTTGAGTTTTTTAAGGCAGCTTCCAGACTTTCTCCAAAAGAAGACAAATACTACTACAATATAGCAAGTACATATTTTAAAATCGGAGATATACAGCTCGCTAAAAAATTCTATAACCTGGCTATATCAAATAATCCGGAAAACCAAAATTACCACTTTGCATTGGCAAATCTCTATTATTCGGAAAAACACTACAAGCGTGCACTTGAAGAATTGAGCGACAATTTTTTTGAAGCAAAACTTTTGAAATCAATTATATTATATGATACAGGCTATTTAGCAATAGCAAAAAGAGAGCTTGACAAATTAGCGGCAGAATCACCCGACAACCCGATAGTTCTTGACTACAAAAACAGAATAGAAGAAGAACTCCGGATTTAAGAAAAATTTTCGTTTTTTTTAAGCAAAGAGTAAATTTCTTCAAGCCGGGTTTTATTGTGCAAATACCAAAATCCGATAAGAGCTTCAAAAGCTGTAGCTTGCCGATATTCTGTTTGGATTTTCTTTCTCCCTACCGGAATTGGCAAATTTCTGGCACGCCGTGCAATTTCAAGTTCTTCATTCGTAAGATTTGGAGCAATAAGCTCAAGCATGTCCTTTTGAAATGAGGCATTGACTCTTTGGGTTGTTATCTTATGAAGCAATTTGACATTTGAGGTTTTAAACACCGTATAATTTCGGACAAAAAGTTCCCAAACAGCGTCACCAATATGTGCATAGTTTCTTAAATTAAACAATTCTTCTGGCATAGGGGTATTGTAGCATAAATATAATTAAGAGATTTGTACTTTACCTCTTTACAAAAAAAATTTATTTGATAAGATGTTTAAGTGAATTGAATCGTTGGTCTGGAATTGTACCGGCGAGGATAGGACAATTGAATAAGACTGAAATAATCCTCAGTAGTTCCCACAGCGAAGCGAAAGCGGAGCGGGATAAAGAAATCGGAGCAAGGTTGTTCCGACATTGAGGATAAGACAATTGAATAAAACTGAAATAATCCTCAGTAGCTCAATGGCGGAGCAACCGGCTGTTAACCGGTAGGTTGTTGGTTCGAGTCCAACCTGGGGAGTTTTTTCGTACATTAGGGCAAATATTGGTTTCTAGCCCTTTATATATGCAGTTTTCGCAAGTTCGATTATTGCAGTTTCTACCGCTTAAATTGTATTGATTTTCTGCTACTGTTTGAAATACTGGTTTTAAATGTATATTAAATACTTTATCTTTGTATGTAATTTTTTCACTGATTATCTCTAAAACTTTTTTGCGTTGAGCAATACTGCCTTTTAAATAGTATTCATACGCATTGTCTGTAAACCTTAGCAGTGCGTCTGCCTGCTCATAAAACCGTTTGTCTAGTTTGTTGATTTCTTCAAGCTGAATGTACATTTTATCCTTTTCAGCCTGCCACTTATCATTTTGTTTTTTCCAAAATTCATGAGTTATAGTTCCGTCCAGTTTGAGTTCAAACGCATGTTCAATTCGATTTTCCAATGTTGTTATCTGTTTTTGAAGATTTGCCTTAATTTCTTTTGAATAGCCGTTTTTCTTGTCATGCAAAACTTTTAATTCATTTGCAATCTTCTGTCTTACTTCTGTTGGAATGATTATGAGTTTTAAAACTTCCGCAATGGCTTTATTAATCTTTGTTTCATTGATATAATCACGCTTGCAATTACCGCCTTTGTTGCCTGTGCAGTGATAATAGATGTATTTGCCTTTTTTGAGTTCAGCTGTCAAAAGACAACCGCAGTGCTCACATCTGATTAAACCAGTATAAGCAAATTCATAATTTTGTTTCTTTGCTTTATCAGGACTTATAAGCCTGTCTTGAACTCTGTAAAACAGTTCTTTGCTAATTATTGCTTTATGTTTTGCCTTTTCATAGATTTTATCTTCAAACTTGAATACACCTGTATAGAAAATATTTTTCAAAATGTACTCAATTGTTGTCTTAGCAACTTTTTTGCCTGTTTTGCTCCTAAAGCCTTCCTCATAGAGTTTTTCAGTAAGACTTCTAAGCGAGTACATACCGCTATCATACATTTCAAAAGCTCTTTTGATATAAAATGCGTTCTTATCATCAATAATAATAGCTTTTGAACCGTCTATGTGGGTAACATTTTTATAGCCTATCGGTGCCTGATGAGGGTATTCACCTTGACATGCCTTTTGTCTAAGTCCTGCAACAGTTCTAAAACCTATAATTTTTCTTTCATATTCAGCAAAACCCATGCCTATAGTTCGCATTAAATCACCCTCTATGCTATCAGAATTAGGTTCAGTTGCAGATAACAGTTTAATACCTTTACTTTCAAAAAGAGGTCTTAATACTCCATGATAATCGGTATTATTTCTTGAAATACGGTCTAAACGCCAGATAACAACAGCACTTATATGATGTTTCTTTTTACTGCAATAATCCATAAGTTCCTGAATTTCAGGTCTTTCAAGATTTTTAGCAGATTTACCCTCATCTACAAAGACTTTATCAACAAAATAACCGCTCTTTTCAGCAAATTCTATACAGACTTTTTTCTGATTTTCAATACTGAACCCATGTTTAGCCTGTTCTTCTGATGATACTCTTGCGTAAATAACTGCTTTTTCCATATT
>CALVEA010000016.1 GCA_944326455.1 Candidatus Gastranaerophilales bacterium
TGTAACACAATGGTAATTGTGTTGCACAAAAGCCGTTAAGCCTGATGGCTGGCGGATTATAGCAAAATATCTACTTAGTATGTGAAAGCGAGGACTTATGAAACAACGCGGATTTTCCTTGATGGAAATGATGATAGTGCTGTTGATAGTGGCAATAATAGCGGCAGCATCAGCACCAATGGTGAGCAAAAAGATGATGAGAGACGCCGAAGGCGGAAGCCCTTGGATGTACGCAGGTCTCGGCGGCTCTATTACATACAATCCGGACGGAAACCAGAATAAAACCGCAATGGTCGGAACAGGTACTCTTCCATCAAACGCAGGCAAGTCTAAATTTTATATAGAATCCTCAAGTACAGAGCCGCAGATAGCATTAGGAACAAGCGGCAGTTCTAATGTAATGAATGTAACATCAAAGAATTACGGTATAAGGATATCAGAAAGTAAATCCGGGGATGTATCATCTCACAGTGTGGGTATTGGATATAAATCAGAAGCAAGTGGAACTTCTGCAACCGCAGTGGGTAACTCTGCTAATGCAAGTGGAGAGGGTGCAATTGCGTTAGGGACTTTAACCAAGGCAAGCGGAATTTCTGCAATTGCGTTGGGTTCCTATTCCAATGCTATCAATAACCATGCAATCGCGTTGGGTCTCTTTGCCAAGGCAGACGGAGCGGGTGCTGCATTAGGACGATTTGCCAATGCAGGAGTGGGTGCAACTGCGTTAGGATCTTTTGCCAATGCAAGTGAAAATTATGCAATCGCATTAGGTTACAATACCACTGGAGGCGGAGATTCTGCAGTAGCATTAGGTCACAATACCACTGCAGGCAGAAGCAATTCTATTGCAATAGGTCGACAATCTATTGCAAGCGGATCTTATGCAACAGCATTGGGTTGTTCATCAAATGCCGGCGGATATAATTCTACAGCTATTGGAAGTTTTGCAAAGGCTTCTGGGGCTATTTCTACTGCATTTGGCGATTTTGCTAATGCATCGGGTGGTTATTCTACATCATTAGGAGCATCATCAATTGCATCTGCTTCTTATTCGTCAGCATTAGGATGGGGGGCTAATGCGTCGGGATATTACTCAACAGCATTAGTAGGAAGCGCCAAAGCTTCTGGAAATTATTCTATAGCCTTAGGTTATAAAAGTAATGCAAGCGGCAGTTACTCTACAGCCTTGGGTTACAACAGTAATGCAACCCAAAGTTATGCAACCGCATTAGGTGCATCATCAGTTGCCCAACACAGCTATTCCACAGCTATCGGATACAGTGCCAGAACTACTACAAGCAACCAAATTGTTCTCGGCACCAGTTCTGATACTGTTTACATCCCCGGACGTTTAGTAGTTGGAGGAAATGCCTATATAGGTGATAGGCTTCAAAATGCTCAGTGTCTGTATTTAGGGATGCGTCATAATGACGATTCAGGTATAAAAATGAGGAAGATTTCTATGCGTGGAGATCTAAGCGGGAAAAATAATGACCAAAATGTTTTTGGTGATGGTACTGTAAGCGCTATATATGGTAAAAGCTCAGACCGCAGGTTAAAGAATGTGGGAGAAGTATTTACGGGCGGATTGAATAAGATTAAGCAGTTAAAAGTTTATAACTATACATTCAAAGATGATGAGAACAAAACTCCTCGTGTTGGTGTAATGGCTCAGGATTTACAGAAGGTTTTTCCTGATGCAGTAACCAAGGGAGAAAACGGGTTCTTAAGAATCAGATGGGAAGATATGTTCTATGCGCTCATTAATGCAGTGAAAGAGTTGGATTTAAGAATAACTGCCGAAAACACGGAACTCAAGAAACAAGTTACGGAACTTGAGAAAGAGAACAAGCGGTTAGAAGAACGTCTTTCTAAATTAGAATCAAAAGTTTTCAATTAAGTAGACTTTATGCCGGGATGGAGTAGTTGCTATGGTTCTTCCTCCCGGCTTTTTTTAGTATTCAAACATTTGAGGCAGACAGGGAGGGTTTTTTTAGACTTGTAGTTCATCCGATGTCTGCCGACCGTTAATCTACGTGTGTAGCACCTTCCCGCCTTCCGCTTACGCTTCCCGGGGAGGGTGAAAAAATCCTTATTCACTTATTAACTTATTTACTTATTTACTTAATCACTTAGTCACTTAGTCACTAGTCACGATTACACGTAAATCTTCAATCTTCGTCATTCCGGGCTTTGACCCGGAATCTATCAATGCCGGTTTTCGTTAAACGGATATACCCTGAAAGGGGTAAATATAAGTTAGCAGGCTTGCCCAACAAGATAGTCCGCTTGGGGTAAAGAGTTCATAGTGACGAGTTATTCTAAAGGCTTATTCACTTATTTACCTATTAACTTATTAACTATCTACAACTATCTCCCACCCTAACCCTCCCCGCTGGAGAGGGAATATTCTCTTATTAACTTAATCACTTATTTACTTAGTCACTATTCACTATCTACAACCGGCACCCACCTCAATCCTCCCTTATGAGGGAGGAAGATGATTTATCATGGACAGTTGTGCCCAAATTAGGGAAGGAGAAAAATTCTTATTCACTTATTCACTTATTCACTTAATCACTCAGTCACTTAATTTCTATTCACCATTCACTAATCACTACCCACCTAGGTTGCAAAGCGGAAGTGTACAATATCTCCGTCTTGCACCACATAATCTTTGCCTTCAAGCCGTGTGACTCCTTTGTCTTTGCAGGCGGTATATGAGCCGCACTCAACAAAGTCTTTGTATGCAGTGACTTCTGCTCTAATAAAACCTTTTTCAAAATCGGTATGGATTACGCCGGCTGCCTGAGGAGCTTTTGTTCCGTTGATAATGGTCCAGGCGCGGGTTTCTTTTTCACCGGCTGTGATGAATGTTATCAGGTTTAAAAGACTGTAGACAGATTTAATCATTTTATCAATACCGCTGTCTGTAACCCCGAGTTCTTCAAGATATTCTTTTGCGCCTTCTTCTCCAAGTTCAACCAGTTCTTCTTCAATACGGGCGCAGATAATAACTGTTTGCGCGCCGTGTTTTTTGGCATATTCTTCAACCTGTTTGGTGTAATTATTTCCGTCTTTGAGGTCAAATTCCGAAACATTTGCGCAATATATAACAGGTTTTACTGACATTAAGTTAAGCGGTTTTATTGCAAGGATTTCTTCTTCTGTAAAATGTTCTTTGAGATTAATGAAAGTACCGGCAGAGAGGAGTTCGGTCAATTTTTTTAATGCGCCGTCCTCAATTAGAGCTTCTTTGTCCCCGCCTTTTGCTTGTTTTGAAATTCTAACTGCGCGTCTTTCAACAGAGGCTAAATCTGCAAGTGCAAGTTCGGTATTAATTATTTCAATGTCGCTTATTGGGTCAACTTTTCCTGCCACGTGGATTGTGTTTTCATCATCAAAGCATCTTACGACCTGAATTATTGCATCGACTTCTCTAATGTTGTGTAAAAACTGGTTGCCTAAACCTTCACCTTGGCTGGCTCCTTTTACGAGTCCGGCAATATCAACAAATTCTATTACTGTCGGAATAATTTCTTTTGATTTACACAAATCAGCAAGAATCTTTAGTCTTTCATCCGGAACTGTTACAACACCGACATTTGGTTCTATTGTACAAAACGGATAGTTTGCGCTTTGTGCATTTTTTGTCGCGGTTAGTGCATTGAATAAAGTTGATTTTCCTACATTAGGCAGTCCTACAATTCCGGCTCTCAGCATAATAATTCCTTTCATTTTCTCTTAGCTTACTAAAATCTTAACACAAAGAAAAACTTTTAACCCGTTGCAAAACCTTCTTCTTTATGTTAATATTTAGCCGGAGATTTAACCTTTAGAAGAGAAGAGGATGTTCAATGAGTGAAGGGCATTGGGTTGTTAATAAAGTTATAATGGGTCACAGCATGGCTTTTAACATGGACACACTCATTACAATGTGGGCTGCAATGGCGTTTCTGCTCATCGTTTCGTTTATAGCAACAAGGAAACTCTCTATTTTCCCGACCCGGTTGCAGTTAGTCTTTGAGGGGATTCTGGGATATTTCAGTGATTTAGTTGGGAATATGATGCCAAAAGAGGGCAGAAAACACTTTCCTCTTATAGCATCATTATTTTTATTTATAGTTACGGCAAACCTCATGGGGCAGCTCCCTTTAAAAATGCTGGAGCTTAAGACCGGGGAGTTTGCATCTCCTACAAATGATATAAACTTAACAGCAGGGCTTGCGATAATAGTTTTGATTTATTATGTAACGGCAGGTTTGATAAAGAAAAAAGGGCGCTTTTTACTGCATGAATTTTCTTTTGTCGGAATAATTTCAATGCTGGTTGAAATTTTGGAATTGTTTACCAGACCGCTAACGTTGGCTTTGCGACTTTTCGGTAATATATTGGCTGGAGAAATCCTTATTACGGCACTTTTAGGCTTATGTGCCTGGGGGCTTCCTCTGCCGATTATGTTTTTTGAAGTATTGGTTGCATGTGTTCAGGCACTTGTATTTACAATGTTGACGACTGTTTATATTGCAACAGCGGTTAATGAAGAGCATTAGTTGATTAATAAAAAAGGAGAGAAAAATGGAAGAAGTAAAAACAATTTCTGATTTAGCACAATTAGGTGCAGGTATTGCAATGGGTTTTGGTGCAATCGGTGCAGGGTTAGGTATCGGTTTTGCTACAAAAGGTTTGATGGATGCAATTTCAAGACAGCCGGAAATCGCAGGTAAAGCAGTTGGTTTCTTCCTCGTAGGTGCAGCTCTTGCAGAAGCTTGTGCTATTTATGCTTTAGTTATTGCTATGAAACTTTGCGGTATGATGGGTTAATAAAAAATGGAATTTAACGGAACATTTTTAGCTACAATTATTACATTTATTATGTTTGTCTTTTTGATGAACAAGATTTTGTATGTTCCGGTTTTGGATATTATGGAGAAGAGAAAGAATTTTGTAGATGAAAACTACAAAAACGCTCAGGAAAATAATTCTAAGACCGAAGAACTCGGCAGGGAAAAAGAAGAACGACTTGCCGGGGCTAAAGATGATGCGCGCGGGAAATACGTTTCTATTCTGGATGATTTTAAGAATAGAAAATCTGACGTTATTCGCGAGGCGCAAAATTCCGCACAAGATGAACTTAATAAGGCTCAAGGTGAACTGGATAATCTTTCAAACGAAGTTAAAGAAGGTTTGAAAGGCAGAATGAACGAGCTTGCCGGTGATATTGCGGAAAAGATTCTGGGTTACAGAAGCGATATTAACGGTTTTGATGATGATACGGTTAACAGAGTATTGTATCATTAGTCTGAAAGGTTAAAGCATGGATTTTACTGAAATACTGAATTATATAGGAAGAACAAACCTTTTTAACTTTATAATTTTTGCTTCAATAATTATTTATCTTTATCAAAAAATCAAAGTTACTGATAAAATTGATAAGGCAAAAGAAGGTGTTGTAACTTCTATTGAAGATTCAAAAACTGCAAAAGCAGAATCAGAAGATGCTTTAAAGAAAATAGAAGAATCTCTTTCCCATATTGAAGAAGAGATTGACGGTATAATCAAAAAGTCGGAAGAAAACGCAAAACTTGTCGGCGGTAAGATTCTTGAAGATGCGGAAAAAACTATTTCCGGGATTAAAGAAAATACCGAGAAAACTGTTGAGAATAAAAAAACAGGTTTGCGTAATGATTTGATAAGAAGGGCTTCTCTGGCATCTATTGAGGTTGCTAAGAATCATATAGTTAATGAATTAAATAATAACTATGATTTACACCAGAGATTAATAGATGAAAGCATTGAAGCTATAGAAGGGGTTGAACTGAAATGACGGCTTCTGTTAAAGGTAATAACTGTGAACTTATAGCGAAAAGATGGGCGAAAGCTCTTCTTGAACTTGTTCAGGAAGATGGAGGAATATCAAAAGAAGAAGTTCTTTCAAATCTGAGGCAGGTTGTTGAGGCTATAAATTCTTCTTCTGAACTTTCGGAAGCTATTAACAATCCTTCTGTTTCTGTTGAAGAAAAACAAATTGTTTTATGCAAACTTTTCCAGAACAGATTAATGCCTGTTGTCTATAATTTTCTGATAGCTTTAAATCTCAAAAAGAGAGTTAATATTATTCCGCAGATTGCAGAAGAGTATTCAAAAGAGCTGGATAATTTGAATAATATTGCGCATGTTTCCATAACTTCCGCAATAGAGTTGGATGACAACAGAAAAGAAGATATTAAGAATAAAATTGCCCAAAAGATTAGCAAGAATGTTGTTCCTGATTGGAAAGTCGACAATAGTATAATCGGCGGGTTAGTATTTGATATTGACGAAGTAATAATTGATAACAGTGTTCGTCATAAGTTAGAGGATTTGAGTAAACATATAATTAAGGAATAAACGAGGTGAAAATATGGCAGTAATAAACCCGGATGAAATCAGTTCCATATTAAAAGAGAATATCCGAAATTATGAAGCAAAAGCAGAAGTTTCTAATATCGGAAGTGTTCTTGAAGTTGGGGACGGTATTGCGAGAATTTACGGCTTAAGAAACGTAATGTCAAATGAGCTTGTTGAATTTGAAGACGGCAGAGGAACTTTAGGTATAACACTCAACCTTGAAGAAGATAATGTTGGTGTTGTTATCTTAGGCGAATATACTCATATTAAAGAAGGTATGACCGTTAAGACAACCGGCAGAATCGCATCAGTTCCTGTAGGGGATGCTCTTATCGGACGTATTGTAAGCCCGACCGGAAGACCTATTGACGGCAAAGGCGAAATTATTACCGATAAAACAAGACCTATTGAAAAAGTTGCTCCGGGTATTGTTGCAAGAAGATCTGTTCACCAGCCTCTTCAAACAGGTTTAACAGCTATTGATGCTTTAACTCCGATAGGAAGAGGACAGCGTGAGTTGATTATCGGTGACAGACAAACAGGTAAAACTGCTATTGCGATTGATACAATTATTAACCAAAAAGGCGGAGATGTAATTTGTATTTATGTCGCAATCGGTCAGAAAGCTTCTACTGTAGCTCAGCTGGCTAAGACTCTTGAAAAACACGGTGCAATGGATTATTCAATTATTGTATCAGCAACGGCAAACGAGCCTGCTCCGCTTCAATATATAGCACCTTTTGCCGGTGTTGCTATGGCGGAAGAGTTCCTTGAACAAGGAAAACACGTTTTAATTGTATATGATGATTTAACGAAGCACGCTCAGGCATATCGTGCGATGAGTTTGCTTTTGAGAAGACCACCGGGACGTGAAGCTTATCCGGGTGATGTATTCTACCTTCACTCAAGACTTCTTGAAAGAGCGGTTAAATTGTCTGATGAGTTGGGCGGCGGAAGTATTACAGCTCTTCCGATTATTGAAACCCAAGCCGGTGACGTTTCTGCGTATATTCCGACTAACGTAATTTCTATTACGGACGGTCAAATATTCCTGGAGTCAGCTTTATTTAACTCAGGTGTAAGACCTGCTATTAATGCCGGTATTTCAGTATCCCGTGTAGGCGGTGCTGCGCAAACTAAAGGTATTAAGCAGGTTGCAGGTAAACTTCGTCTTGATTTGGCTCAATTCAGAGAACTGGAAGCATTTGCGCAGTTTGCATCAGACCTGGATGCTGCAACTAAGAAACAGCTTCTAAGAGGACAAAAATTAACAGAAGTTCTTAAACAGCCACAATATAAACCTTTGACTGTTGCGCAGCAGGTTACAATTCTGTTTGCTGCAAACGAAGGTTTCCTTGATGAAATTGATAACAAAAAGATTCTTGAATTTAAATCCGGATGGTTTGAATACTTTGAAGCAAATATGCCGGAGTTAAGCCAGAGATTGAATCAGGGAGATAAGTTGTCTGATGAAGATCAGCAGGCTTTAAAATCAAGTCTTGAATCTTATGTTAAAACTCTGTAGTAAAGGTGCCTTATGCCAAATTTAAAGGATATAAAAAGCAGAATAAACAGTGTTCAGAACACAAAGAAGATAACCAAAGCAATGAAAATGGTTGCTGCGGCTAAAGTTAAGCGTGCGGAAAGTACGGTTAAAGCTGCAAGACCATTTGCGGAAGAGTTGACTCACCTTTTCAGAAAAATGCTTGGTACTGTGGATGAGTTTTCTGTTTCAGGCTTGAAAGTCGAGCGTGCACTTGATAATTACCCTGCTCTTCTTACAAGAAGAGAGGTTAAAGCTGAAGGGCTTCTGGTCATTACTTCCAATAAAGGTCTTGCAGGTGCATATAATGCGAATATTCTTAAGGCAGCTTTGCGCAGGGTTAAAGAGAATTCCGAAAAAGGCATAAATACCGTTATATATGCGGTTGGACAAAAAGCTGTTTCGGGCTTGAGACATAAGACAGGAAATTTTGAACTTGCAAAAAGTTATCTAAGCGTTGCCAATAATCCGACTGCAACAGGTGCAAATATTATTGCAGAGGATATTGCGGAAGATTTTGTCTCCGGGAAAATTGATAGAATAGATATTATAACTACAAGATTTAATAATATGATGTCTTATAAAGTTTTGGACATGGAGATTCTTCCGGTAGAGGTTGAAAAAGCTGAAACTCATGAAATTGACCCTGTTATGATATTTGAACCCGGTGCTCATGGCGTTTTACAGCAGCTTGTTCCTATGTATATTACAAATTCAATTTATCAGGCGCTTCTTGAAGCGAATGCAAGTGAATTAGCATCTCGTATGACAGCAATGTCTGCTGCATCCAATAACGCAGAAGAGATGATAAATACTTTAACTATTGATTATAACAAAGCCCGTCAGGCAGCTATTACTCAGGAACTTGTCGAAATCGTATCCGGCGCACAAGGTGTACAAGGAAGCTAGAAGTTAATAAGGTTTTTTTATGTTGTCTGCTTCTCGCGGATTTGTCGTGTCAGGATATTTTTAGTTTACTTTTTCTTCATTATAACCATTAATACAGCAAAGAGTATGGTAATAATGCCTACGATTATTCTTGGGGTGAGCTGTTCGTGGAATACCACTACTCCGACAAATATTGCAGTAATAGGTTCTAATGCGCCAAGTACGGCAGCGGCAGTTGAGCCGATTATTTTGATTGATATTGTCATGGCAATTAGGGATACTATGGTCGGAAGTATAGACAAGGCAAGCACATTTATCCACAGATGAGGTTCTGTAATTATATAAAGTTTGGTATTAAAGATTACGTTATAAATGTAAATACTTGAGCCAAAGAGCATTACATAAAAGATTAATTTTTTAGAATTAAGTGTTCTTAAAGCATGAATATTTTTAACTCCGACAATATAAATTGCATAACTGAGTGCAGACAGGAAAACAAGCAAAACGCCGACAGGACTGAGACTTTGTGCCGGGTTTCCGTGGTAAAGAAGAACAACACCTGCTGTAGTGAGAAGAAGCGAAATGACTGTTGAGTATAATAGCTTTTCTTTGAAAAAAACAGCCATTATAACAGCGACCAAGATTGGATATATAAACAGAATTGTTGAGGCAATCCCTGCGTCCATATAAGTGTAGCTCTTAAAAAGAGTTATGGATGAAAATGAAAAAATAAGCCCCATAATTATGAGCGGGAGAATTTCTTCTCTGGTGAGTTTAAAACAATATTTTTTAACAAATTTCAGGTAAAGCCAGAGCACAAAAGTTGCGATAATATATCTGTAGAATAATACAGAGTTTACATCAGCTCCGGCAGAATAAAGAGGAAGCGCAAATAAAGGATTCATGCCATAGCATGCTGCTGCTATCGCACCATTTAAAGCTCCTATAAATCTAACCTTTACGTCCATAATATTTGATTAAATCAAATCATGGAAAAAAATCAAGATACTTGAGCAGTAATTTATCTGGAAATTTTTTGTCTGTAGATTGAGTTAGAGCCTTGGCAGCTTATAAATAACATATTTCCGTCAACATGCAGACCATAAGGTTTGTCCAGTTTGTCTACCAGAACAGATACAACTCCTTGCGGGGTGACTTTTAAGACATTATTTGCATTATAATTAGAGACATAGATATTACCCACATTGTCGCTTGCAAGACTTATAGGACCGTTTATTTGGGAACTTTTTAGAAATACAATTCTTTTATTATCAGGTGTAATTTTTATAATAGAATTGTCTGAGAATGTTGAAACATAAATATTTCCGTTGTTATCAGTTGTTATACCGGTAGGGCTGAGGATGTTTTCATAAATTCCGGTTTGATTAGCTATTTTAGATGGCGGGTTGGACTGAACAGGAGGAGTTATTGTTTGAACTTTAATTGATTCTGCAAGTTCTTGTCCGTTTCTGTAGTAATCACTTGTTTGCGGAATAAGACTTATGTATTCTGCAGCTTTTGTATAATCTTCCAGTTTAGCTGAAAGAGATGCTAATCTATATAAGACTTCATAATCATTAGGATCTCTTAAATAAATCTGTTTAAATACAGACAGAGCTTCTGAATATTGTTTAAGGTATTCAAGCACTGTGCCTAAATTGTAATATGCATCAATATAGTCAGGATAAGTACGGATTGCACTTCTGAACGATTCAATTGCACGTTCATACATACCGAGTTTATAGAAATCGATACCCTGATTATAGTCCAGTTTTGCATCCACAGGAATCTCAGCAGCATAAGCGGAGAGTGATAGCGACAATAAAAATAAAGTCAAAATTTTCTTAAACATAGGCTGATTATAACATAAATTCCGGCGAAAATAAACTTTTATTGTAGAATATATATATGAAACCGAAAGTTATAGCAATAGCAGGTCCGACAGCAAGCGGTAAAACAGGCATGGCAATTAATATGGCAGAGAAAATCGGCGGAGAAATAATCTCGGCTGATTCAAGGCTCGTTTACAAAGGTTTCGATATAGCTTCTGCTAAACCGTCTATGGAAGAGCGGAGGGGGATTCCGCATTATATTATTGATATTGTCGAACCGGAATTTGATTATTCGGTGGCTGATTTCTATGACGATGCCAAAAAGGTTTTGTATGAAATTCTCAGCAGAGGAAAGACACCTATAGTTGCAGGCGGAACCGGCTTGTATTTTAGAGTTTTGCTTGAGACGTACTCTTTGCCGAGGGTCGAAGCCAATCCGGAATTGCGAGCCGAGTTAGATTCCAGAGAAAAAGAAGATTTGCTTGAAGAGCTTAAAATTGTTGATTATCCTTCCTATGAAAAACTTAAAACTCAAAATAAAAGAAGAATTGTTCGTGCTTTGGAAGTTACAAAAATGTTGAATAAACCTTTTTCGGAAGTCAGTGTACAAAAAGAACCGGAATTTGATGTAGAATGGCTTTGCCCTGAGATGAAATCCAGAGAAGAACTTTACGATAGAATTAATAAAAGAGTAGACTTGATGCTTGAACAGGGGTTGCTTGATGAAACAAAGTTCCTTTTGAAAAAACATGGCAGAATAAAGAATTTCGTATGCACAATAGGATACAAAGAAATGCTTGCATATCTTGACGGCGAGATGACTCTTGATGAAGCGGTAAATCTTTTAAAACAAAATACTAGACGTTATGCCAAACGTCAGCTGACATGGTTCAGGCGGAATCCGGAGTTAAATATTACGATATAACTTTTATTTCTCCAACAATTTTTCCGCTTATAGTTTTGATTTTATTATCATAATCTATATTACCCCAGCCAAGGCGGTTAATCATTTCTAATACTGCAATCCTTCTGGCATCCATACCCGCATCGTGGATTTTTATAATAAATCCGTCATTAATTTTTGTATTAACAACTACACAAAGTCCGCCTGCACCGACTTTTGCGATTATATTATCCGTATTTTGGATAACCTCTGTGTCAAGCCGGTTTTCGCCTCCTATTATATAAGGATAATTAAGAAAAGCTTCTTTAATTTTTTCATATTTTGGATTCTTAAATAAGTTAATGTAGCCCGTAAGCATGTTTCTTAAAGGCATGGAAAGAATAGGCACGCCGCATCCGTCTGTAGTGACGGGGTAAGTATGGAGGTCTGTATTACACAAGCTGCTAATTTTTTCTTTTACTGCAATTTGCAAAGGATGAGCCGGCTTATAATATGTTTCTAAATCCCAATGTTTAAGGGTACAGGCAATGAGAAATCCGATGTGTTTTCCGGAACAATTGTTATGAACAGCCCCGGCTTTTTCGCCCTTAATCAGCATTTTATCCTGCATACTTCTTGAGAGAGGTTCATGAATTCCGCATTTCAAATAGCTTTCATCAAGTTCGAATTTTTCCAGCAGTCTTTGGGCTATTTTGATATGGCAGTCCTCCCCGGCATGCGAACCGCAAATCAACGCTAATTCCTCAGTAGAAAGGTTGGCTCCGTAATCAATTAACAAGCTTGCCTGCAAAGGCTTAGCGCATGAGCGCAGATAATAGGCAGTGCTATCTTCATCCTCTTTCTGGTCGGAATACAGAATAAAAGAACCGGTATGTACTTCTTCTGAAAGCCCGTCTCTTATATAGTCTATTTTCATAACCTATGATTCATCCGCAAAAGGTTTTAACTGAACGGTGAATTCAGGTTCTTCCTCTGCCTGTGCTTTTGGCTCAGCAGGCTGAGTTTGGCGGTCTTCCTGAGCAATTGGATTAGTGGCTAGTGAAGGTTCCGGACTTTCCTGTATTTCCTTTTTAGGTTCTTTATGGTCTTTGATAAAGGTAAGAAGAGCGTCCATTTTTTGTCTCAAAATTTCGTTTTCTTCTTTAAGACGCGTATTTTCAACCCTTATGTCATAATTTTCTTTTTCCATTGCTATAGTCGGGACATCGTCCGGATTGAGTGAAAATCTTTTTCCGGCTTCTTCTTTCATAAAGATAATGCTCTTAAAATCAAGTTCCCGAATAAAGCCCATTTGCACCATTAACTCTGCAATAAAGACGTGTTTTCCGGACTGGTTCATTTCCTGCTGTTTAGTTAAAACTTCGTCGAGCTGTTCTATTGTCATTTTTCCGGCGCGGATGAAGTATTCACCGGTACGATATTTTCCTGCAATAAAACCTGCTACAGCGCTAACAAGGTTTGGTACCGAACTTGAGAAAAATCCGGAAGTCTTGCAGAATGTAAAAGCCTTTGAAACTTCTTCCATAGTAAAATTATTTTCAATTGCTATTTCAATTAGCGACATGCCTTTTGAACAGCAATTAAGAAAAGAATAAATACTGTCATCAAACTTGGATTCTTTGGTTAAAAGCTCATTTTGTCCTTGTTCTGAAAGAACCGGTTTGTAAATATGAAACAACTCACCTTCTTGGACGTCCAAAAATTCGTTACTAAGGTAGTTAACCAAGTCTTTTGATAAATTCAGAAAAATAATCTGTTTAATCCATAAAGGGAAAGCCAGCATTCTTTCCATAAAACCCAAAAATAAGCTTTTACTCATATCATAACCCTTCTTTTATATGATGAACGTATTTTTATTATATCATAAGATAGTATAAGTTAATATATGTAAAGGAAGCTTCATAATATGGGCATGGACGGATTATCAATGGCGAATACGGGAGCATTGAAAGAGTCGACCTCTGCCGACTTTGCAAGCCGCAGCGAGCAGATAGCTCAGGCGGAGTCGGTAAATAACAGCCGTCAGGTACAGACTACCGCCACTAACAGACCTGTCCGTGAAAAAGATGAGGAAGAGCAAAGCGGAGGACGTAATCAGAGTCATGCTGAAAAACAGGAAGATTCCGATGTTTTTGAAGACGGTCTTGTAGAAGAAGATGATGAGCAGGATTTTTTAGAGGAAAACGAAGATACATATACAATTGAGGATATTGAAAATCCTAATAAAGATTTTTATGTCAAATTAAACGCAAAAGATGATATAATAGAATTATATGACAGTGCCACCGACAGACTTATTGAAACCATATCCGGAAATGAACTCAGGCAGTTGGTTTGCAAGCTGAATATGGCATCGGGAATCTTTATAAATAAGAAGGTGTAAATGCCGGTAAATCCATATAATAAATACATAAAACAATATCAAACAAGCAACATCACAACAGCAACGCCGGAAAAATTAATGATTTTGTTGTTCGATGGTGCTATTCAGTTTTTGCAGAAAGCCAAAGTTGCTATTGCAGAAAAGGATTTAAAAGAACGTTCCGCTAATATTGAATCTGCAAGAAAAATCCTTCGCGAGCTTATGCGTACGATTGATTTAGAGAATGGGAACGATGTTTCAAAACGTCTTTTCCGTCTCTATAACAGAATGGCAATGAAGCTTATTAAGGCAAATGTTCAAAGAAGTGCCGGGCTTATAGATGAAGTTCTTGAAGACTTTATGAATATAAGGTGGGGATTTCAAA
Source organism: Candidatus Gastranaerophilales bacterium (assembly GCA_944326455.1). Lineage (GTDB taxonomy): Bacteria > Cyanobacteriota > Vampirovibrionia > Gastranaerophilales > Gastranaerophilaceae > CAG-196. Next base: position 14,305 of record CALVEA010000016.1, read on the forward strand.
AAGCAATAGAAATTCAGAGCGGTGTAACAACAGTTGAAGAAGCTATGAAAGAGCAGTCTGAGAAAAATGACGTGCCGGATAATAAGGGTGAAGATAATGCAGGATGAACAACAGTTTAACCAGCTGATGCTTCAATATAATCAGTTGAAAAACAGCGCGGAAGAAATCCGTAAAGTAATTGAGAAGAAGGATTATAATTCGGCAATTAATCTGATAAAATCCCGAGAGCCTGTTTTTTTAAACTGTAAATGCATACGCAGGTATCTTGAACTTACTTCTGCGCAGGAGAATGAGCTTAACAGTGTTCTCAACGAATTGCGAGAGCTTGAAACTGCCAATATTGAGTCCTTAAAAAAGAGCATGGCTCAGGTTAAAGCAGAACTGAAAAATATAAGTAAGAATCAAAAAATACAACAAGCATACGATTTTGACGAGGATTATAAAGGCAGAATAATAAATCTTATAGAGTAGATATTTCCCTAAAATCCGCACGCTGCCCTGCTTTTGGAGCAAGGGTTATTTTTCGTTGTTTGGGTAATATGGCTATAATCCAGAAATTGTAACTCTTTTCAGAAAAAAAGTGCTTGCATTATTGATTTTTATTTGTATAATAGAGTTTGTTAATAGAAGAAAGGAGTTTTATCATGAACAAAGAAGAATTAGTACAAGAAATTTCAAAAAAATCTAAAGTTACTCAAAAAGAAGCTAACGAAGTATTATCTGCTTTAATTGAAACAGTTCAAAAAACAGTTTCTAAAGGCAAAAAAGTAACTTTAGTTGGTTTTGGTACTTTCGAACCACGTAAGAGAGCTGCTAGAAACGGCAGAAACCCTCAAACTGGTAAAGAAATTAAAATTCCTGCTAAAACAGTTCCTGTTTTCTCAGCTGGTAAAAAATTCAAAGAAGTTGTTAACGGCAAATAGTTAATACTTTTTTAGAGGATTTGGAGCGGGCGAAACATTTTATGTTTCGCCCGCTCTTTTGTTACATTTCTAGATAAACTTTTGTTAACAATCTTGTCCCTTACAGTATTAATAAGATATGATTAGAATACTAACCCAAAGGGAATGAAGTATGTCACAAAAAGAACCGCCGCGGCAAATTACAGTGCCGGAGATGGCGCCGCATGTCCATAGTTTTGCGGCAGGTGAAAACAAAGTAATTAAAATTTCCAAATGGCTTATTAAATGGATTTCTTCTTCGCTTGAATCAGGCAAGATTAAGCCTTATGACATGCTGCCTTCAAAATCTGATTTGGCTTTTCATATCGGGGTAAGCAAAAGTACAATGCAGAGTGTTTTTAGGTACGTTGAGGATTGCGGATATATTGAATCAAAGCAGAAAATCGGCACTTATATTAAAGATATGATTAGCGGTTATAAGCTGAAAAAACTGACTTCCAAGCGTGAACTTGCCGTTGAGGCAATAAAACAGCACATAACAGAATATGGTTATGGAGAAGGGGATTTGCTTATACCAACACGTAAAATCGCTCAACTAACCGGGATGTCAAATGCGACAATAAGAACCGCCTTAGGGAGCCTTATTTCTCTGGGGATTGTGGGGAAAAAATATAATTCCTTTATTGTTTTAACTTCTTCTTTTGGATCAGACGGGATTGTAACAAAAACTCTTGCCGAGAAAATTGCGGATAGTATTAAAGATTTTATCTCAAATAATTTAAAACCCGGTGATAAACTTCCGTCGAATTCAGAACTGGCATCCAAATTAAATGTGAGTCTGAAAACAATACATGATGCGTCCAAACTCTTGGCAAAGCAAGGCGTTATTATATCAAGAAGAGGCAGGTACGGAACAATTGTCCTCGGGCAGACAGAACAAAATCGCACGGAGGCGTATTCATACGAAAAAGCGGAACAAAAAATCAGACATTATATTACTCAAAATTGCGAGATTGGTGATAAACTGCCTTCTATAAAGCAATTTGCTGAGAAACTCGGTTTGAGTCCTAAAACTATAAAAAGGGCTTTGGATAATATTGCCGATGAAGGGTATTTGACTTTTTCAAGGGGAAGATACGGCGGAACCTTTGTAACAGATATTCCGCAAGAAGGAGCGGATGCTTATAAATGGCTGGCAATTAATTCTGATTACATTACCAATATAGAAAATTAATTTCAGTCTGTTTGAGGAGTAATTTGTATTCAAATACGTAGCACTACTTGAAATATGTCAGGAGCATGGTATTATAAATCATGTAAAATAAATAAAAAGGAGAAAAATCATAGCTAACGAAGACAGAATCCCGGGTAAGGCGGGTAAGGACAAACCTCTTATAAACGAAAGAATTAGAGTAAGAGAAGTAAGATTAATTGATGAGAATGGTAATAATCATGGTATAGTACCAACATCCCAGGCAATGAAAATGGCAGAAGAAGCTGATTTAGATTTGGTTGTAATCAGCCCGAATCAAGCGCCTCCGGTAGCTAAGATTTTAAATTACGGAAAATATAAGTACGAGCTTGAGAAAAAAGCTAAGGAAGCCAAGAAAAAACAGCATGTTGTTGATATTAAGGAAATAAAAGTCCGCTATAAGATTGATACACATGATTACGAAGTAAGACTGAAAAATATAAGAAAATTTATTTCACAGGGGAATAAGGTTAAGGTTGTTGTAATGCTCAGAGGAAGAGAAATGCAGCATTCAAATCTTGCAATAGAACTTGCTGAAAAATTTATAGCAGATTTGGCTTCTGACCCTGTTGTAGTTGAGAAAAAGCCTATGATTGAAGGTAGAAACGTAACCGTATGGTTTGCACCTTCCTCTTGATTAATTTTTTTCAGCGCGTAGAATAATAAAAGACAAGAAAATATGCCGCAATAGCTCAGTTGGTAGAGCAAGGGACTGAAAATCCCTGTGTCCTTGGTTCAATTCCGAGTTGCGGCATATTTTTTTGTTATTAATAGCAGGGGCTTTGGGGATTTTATAAATTATAGTCTGTAGGTTGTGGTATGTTCTTTTACAGAGTAATTTGGTCGGAAGTATTTTTTGTCATTGCGAGGGCAAAAGTCCGAAACAATCTAGCTTTTAGGCGGTCGGAAGTGGTTTGATTATCTCAATTTCAAATTACCCACTTTACTCTTTTTCTACTCACTCAGAATTTTTAATTTTTGCAAAATTAGCTTTTTCTTTACTTCACAAGCCGATTTTTCCCCCGAGTAATTAAAGAGTAGTTTGAGTAATTTGAGTATTTTAAACTTGTTGGGCAAGTATGCCCAACCTACTTGCTTTACAAATATGTTTATGCTACTGAAGTAAAGGGTGTGCATTTTGTCGGATTAAATACACCCTGAATTTTCTGAAACAGGTTTATACTATAATGTAGGATGTAATAATGAAAATAAATCCAATTAAAAGTAACTTCGCATTTAGAGGCACTGTGAAGAATTTCAGTGAAGATGATAATATTATTGGATATGATGATGAAATCTCTCAATCAAGACGTAACTTTATTCGTGAGCATTATGACTCTTATAGAATGCCGTATCAGAGCATATATGAATCAGAAGGCCGATTGAGTGAATACAGGTTAAATAATTTAATTAATACTTTAACTAACAAACCTCGCAAAGTAGATTATAGCTCAATTATCAGTTTACCCGTTCCAAATATAAGATATATCGGAAATAACTCCTATCGCGGGGCCTCCATGGTTGATAAACCTGAATGTTTACAAGTATTAAAAGATGCCGGAATAAAGCACGTCATCAGTTTGTATTATTCACCTGAATACGAAAAGGCTGTAAAGCAGACCGGTTTAGATTATCACTGCTTCGATATGAAACGCGGAAATGCAGCAGGCATTGAAGGTCTTTGGTCTTGTGATGTTTGCAGGTCAAAGCAGACGTACGAAAATCTGATAAAGGAAATTTTTGGTGATGATAAAAATACTATAAAAATTCGCCTGGAGGCTTATGATAGAGATTGCAGAGGTCCGATAGATGAGCTGGTCGGGTTTGTCAAACGCATGCAGGAAGGCTATTGTTATGTAGGCTGCGAATTTGGAACAAATACTACAAGAGATGCATTATGTTATATAAATAGAGCCTTTAATCCGCAAGATGGAAGGGAATTGGAGTTTTTTGATTGTTATAAGGCAGATTGCCTGAGAAATTTATATGATAAATTAACAGAGAATGATAAAAAACTGATGAACTGGACAAAAGATTTTGATGCGAACTTTTTACCTAAATTAAAAATTGCAGAAAAAGAATTGCTAGAAAAAACATTAAAAATGTTTTAAAGGAGAATTATTTTAGCTTGTAGGTTGAGCTTGGAGCATAACAAGTTTGTAGGTTGGGGTTTCTACCCCAACAAAAAGTGTCCCCAAATAATCAAACCATCTGTAACAAGTAGCCAAACCATGTGTTCTTTTACATTTGGTCGGAAGAATTTTTGTCATTGCGAGGGCGAATAGCCCGAAGCAATCCAGCTTTTAACTGGTCGGAAGTTGATTGATTATTTGAGTTTGAAATTACTCTTTTTACTCTTTTAATGGTCACATAGAAATTTTATTTCTCTAAAAATTTGCTTTATACTTACCTTACAAGCCAATGTTGTCCCTGAGTGATTAAAGAGTAGTTTGAGTAGTTTAGAATTGTCGAGTTAGTAAATCTGACCTTCATAAACAGCTGCACCCAAGACGCAAACAGACAACAAGTATGGTTGGGCAAGTATGCCCAACCGACCGACCCTCTTCAAAAGATGCAAAAATTATATAAATTGACTCCGAGCCTGAGAAAAAGCGACAGAGTAAATTGAGAAAAATCAACTCATTTTTATAAATTTTTAAGGTAAAGTTGCCGAAAAAAATCAAATCATGTGGAACAAGAAATCAAACCATGTGTTATTTTACATGGATATAAGCTATTAACTGTCAGTTGGGCATACCTGCCCAACAATACTAAATTATAGAGGTCGGAAGTTCCTTAATAAAGTATTCATAAATACACCCAATCGGACTTTATTAGGACTTTAATATACAAAGAATAGCCTCAAATTAGCCTGTGAATTACTAAAATCAAAGATTTTTGGTAGTCCTGTAAAAGTCATATTGATTGTTGGGATATAAGCCCAACCTACAAAATATTTTGAGTATTTTAAATTTGTTGGGCTGTTGGAGAAACTAAATAATATGTTTTAACAAATAATACAATTCTACTGCCTGTTCTGATACATAATAAGCTTCTTTTTCGTTAACTTGTTGTTTGTATTGCTTAAATGCAGTTTCTGTAAAATTTTCCCCTACATTTTCATAATTTTTAGTACATGCAATATAATCCATACCTCGTTTATACAAAGGAGAATCTTCGCTTATTGTCCCATACTTAGCTTTTATGTTAGCTATTAACTCTTCACCAAAATATTTGTCATAATATTTTTCCAGTTGTGTTATTGAATATTTTGCATTCTGAGGTATTCTTCTAGCTCGTTGAGCAAGAGCATTGATGTAAGCGTCTTTATTTACTGCTAATGCCAATGCAGCTTGTTCTGCATGTTTTAATTCATGCATTACAAGATTAAAGAATTTTACTCTGTTTAAAGGGCTGTTTTGATAAATGATATTCATAAAATCCAAGTTCGTAGACATGCCGGCACTTCCCCCAAGTCCGGAACTCAACTTAGCTCTAAATCTTGCCTCTATATTTAAAAACTCCAGCCCGTAATCTTTCTTCACTTGCTCAATAAGTTTTTTTACATACGTTTCAAAATCAACTTCTTCTAAAATTAATTTATATTTAGCACATAATTCTTTTGCCTCGTTGGGGGTCAAATCTTTAGCAAAAATATTCTTAATTATTTCTTCGGGTTTGTGAGAGTTTTTTAAACAGTACTCATAATTAATCTTATTGTACCTTTCGATGTATTTTGCTATTAGATTTTTTTTAACGGCATCTGAGCCTTGAAAAAAATCAATTTCGTGAGCTAAAACTGTAAAATCATCATAATTCGTTGCTTTATCTAATTTTGTAAATAATTTAGCAAGAGGACCTTGTGAAAAACTTGCAATATCACTTCCCAGCTTGGGCACATATTTTAATCCGCAAGTATCAGCCCTTGTAATTACGTTAGTTTCTAAAATACTCCTTTTACCACAAGCCTTAACGTATTTTGCGGTATATTCAAACAAATTTGTCGCTAAATCGTATTTCCCCATAAAACATCTCCTGATATTTGTATAAAGTATTTTCTTTTTCAAAAATTGCTTAAAATGTTACAATTATTAGTTCAAATTAACGAAAATAATCACACTATCTGTTCAATATAATCAAACCTTGTGTTCTTTTACATGGTAAATTTTAATTTACCGCAACAGAAAATGTTTCGGTAATCTAAGATTACCGAAACTTATTGCTATTAAATTTAACTTAAAAATTTTAATAATCCTTCTATAATACCTTTTGCACCCGGTGATAGTGAAAAGAATATATTTTTATTTTCTTTACTTAATTTTTCACAAACTTTCATAAGATTAGGCTTAGAATTATTCAAACATATAAATTTAGAACCTTTTTGAGATAATTTTGCCATTGATATATCATTATTATCATTACCTGCTATTAGAATTTCATTATATGGAATATTTATATATTGTTTAAGATAATTAATAGCCATAGCTTTATTGAATGGAGCTATATATAAAGTTTGATTATTTGTTCCCTCTCCTTTATACCCGCATAAAACTTTTATTTTTTCTTTAGAAAAAGTATCTAAAATATTTTTTCTTAACGCTTTAATATTGATATGTTCAGGAACATTATATTTTAACATCATAGAGTTACTCTCTATTTCATCAAGACCATTATTTACGGAAGAAACCTTCTTAGATATATATATCTTATTAAAATTAGTACTTTCTTTTAAAAACTGAGAATACTCATAATTTTTTAAAAGCTTTCCAGCTGAATTAGTATATATTCTCACCGTTATTAGCAATTAAGAAATCAGGAGAATCCAGTTTACAACCTTTTGACAATAATTCATTTTGAAGTATATAAAATTCTTGAAGTCCTCTTCCTGTTGCGTATGTTACTTTTGCATTTCTTGCTTTAGAAATTTCTAAAACTTTGTAAATTTGTTCATTTGTCCCATTAGCAAGAGTGCCATCTAAATCATAAACAAAGATGCAAGAATCTTTTTTTCTGTTAATCCCATTAAATGAAACTTGTTTATATATATTATTAAAATTTAACAGGTTAAGATTAGAAATTTTCATACTTTGGTTCTAAAAATAATGTATCCAATTAAAAAGTATCATAAAAATCCTTGGTATACAAAATATAATATTAACTTTGTTTTTTAGTTGTCCCAAAATTTCTGAACCGGTTGTTCTTTTATATCAAACATAGCGCAGATTTCAAATTTAGGGTATAATTTTATTTATGAAGCGCTTTTTAAGAAAATTGTTTTCGAAAGTTACATTTTTAATCTTTCTTATAGTACTTATTTTGGCAGGATATTTTTATCCGGAATGGTTTAAAGAACAGTATAGGCACGCCAAAGGAATGTACTATATTTACAAGGGTGATAAGGCTTATGCCGCTGATAATATGGGAAAGACTCTTGACTATTATCTTGAAGGGCTTGAATTATATCCGGGGCATTATGAAGCATGGTTTAACCTTGGTAATATTTACACTGTTCATGAAGACTATTATTCCGCAGTAGATGCTTATGAGCATGCGATTGAGGCAAACCCGAGATTTGTGCTTGCAAGGATGAATCTTGGAATTGTTTATTCTGAGGACTTAGGTTTTTTTGATGAAGCGATTGCACAGTTTGATGAAATTCCTAAGATAAGACTTTTCAAACTTTGGATTCCGTTTGTTTACAGTAATGTTAAAAGTGTAAATACAAACAGAGGTTTAGCTTATTTTAATAAAGGTGTGGCATATAGGCGCAAAGCGCTTTATCTGCCTTATGAAAAGCAGTATCTTGCATATAAATACCTTGGTGAAGCGGTAAAAGCTTACAGCAGGTCTGCAAAAATCCTTAAGAAAAATCCAGATGTATTTTATAACAGGGCTGTAGCCCATCACTTGAGGGGGGAATTTAGGGAAGCCGGGCTTGATTATTGTAAGGCTATTGACCTTGCACCGATGAGGTTTGAGAGCCATTATAATCTTGCGATACTTTTAAGAAGCCTTAATCGTCACAGAGAATCAATTTCAGAACTCCAAAAAGCAGCGCTTTTGATTACGGAAACTCCTAATTCTTCTGAGCTTCAGACGGCTTATATATTTAATCTTTTAAATGAAGTAACGAGAAGATTTATTACAAGTGACGAGTATTTTACTCAAAAATTAACGGACGAGCCGGCAGGAAGTATAAGTTATACCTATGTTAACGGAAGGATTGTTCCGGACGAAGAGTTTGATAAAGTTATGTATAAAAACTTTAAAACCTGTGCAGGATTTGCCTATTTTAATGAGGAAGAAGAATATTAATGGATAACGGTAAATTACAATTTCTTTCTAAAATTGCAGATGTTTTGACCAAAGAACTTGATTCTTCAGAGCTTGTACGTGAGCTTAAAACAGTTTTAGAGTCTTATATCGCATTAAAAAATTTAAATATATATGTATTTGACCCAAATTCTTCCACATTAAGAAATTATGCAAAGAATTGGGGTATTATTGACGACAGTTTAGATGTTGAAGGCAAAGAAAACGCTTATAGCGCATACAACAGTATTCACGGGTATGATTTTGTTATTAACAATAAAGCATATAAACTCCCTCAGACAATCAGTGATATAAGTTTTAAAATAGGCTCTTTGTATATGCCTATTGTAAAAAATGGTATGGTTTTCGGGATTATTGAAATAATATTTGAAAACGATACATCAATAGATATGGGATTTTTATTCCTGATGAAAATTTTTGGCTCGCAAATTTCGTTAAAACTACAAAACATTGTATTAAATGAGCAATCTCAAGTGAATGTTGAGTTTCATGATGCAATGAAGAATATTGCCAAGATTATAGAAACCCAATATGAGCTTAATTATATTGTGCCGCTTATTGGAGAAATGCTTGATAGGTTTATTTCAGATCATCTTATTTATGTGTTTTTAAAACAGGAAGGAGAATTCAAACTTATTTGGCCAAAGGCTTGCAATGACGAGAGAATTTTTGATATTTTAAAGCGTTTGGATTCGAGTTATGGATTTATTCTTACTAACGATGATAAAATTGGCGCGTTCCCTCTGCTTACTGAAGGCGAGATTACCGGCTGCATTGTTGCAAGAAGCACCTTGGAAAAACTTTCAAAGAGGGATATTGATTATCTCGAGCAGTTGACAAGACAGGCAGCGGTTACTATCAGCCGGGCTAATAATTATTCAAAAATCCTGCAATATGCAACTCTTGATGCGTTAACTTCACTTAATAACAGGCGTCAGTTTGAGATTCGGCTTAAACAAGAGGTTGCAGCAGCTAAACGTCAGAAGAATCCGCTTTGCGGAATGATGATTGATATAGATTTCTTTAAAAAAGTTAATGACACGTACGGTCACGCGGCAGGTGATGAGGTCTTAAAAAGAACAGCGGAAAAAGTGAAAGAACTTTTGAGAGAATCCGATATTCCTGCAAGATATGGCGGAGAAGAATTTGCCGTGCTTTTACCTTTTACGGGACTCGAAGAAGCAAAAGTTGTCGGTGAGAGATTACGGAAAGCTGTTGAACAAAATCCGGTTACGATAGGAGAAGAAGAAGTTGACAAAAAAGATATCAATGTCACAATAAGTATGGGTATAGCAGAATTTAACCCCGATGAAACCGGTGAAGAACTTTTTGAAAGAGCGGACAAGGCTCTTTATCGGGCTAAAGAAAGCGGAAGAAATAGGGTAATAACAATAAGTGGAAAATAAATTTATACAAAAATGCAATACATTAGAAGATACTAAAAAACTTGCCTGCAAATTTGCGCAGTTAGTTAAGGAAAGCGGTTGTTTTGTTAATCTTTTCGGAGAAATCGGAGCCGGAAAGACGGCTTTTGTAAGACTTACCGCTGAAGCATTAGGAGTGAAGGAAAAAGTTACAAGCCCAAGTTTTGTAATTTTAAATGAATATCACAGTGCGTCCATTCCGGTTTATCATTTCGATTTATACAGGCTTGAAAATGTGGGTATAAGTACAATTGCTGATGAACTCAGAGAATATTCGGAAGGTAAGAAAATAACTTTTGTTGAATGGGCAGAGTTTTCACAGGGTGAACTCCCATTTGAACGTATTGAGATTAATGTTACTTATGATGACGATGATTCAAGAGTTTATGAATTTTCTTCCATAGGTAAGAAAAACAATTATGTAATAGAAGGATTAAAAAAGTGAGAATGCTGGCTTTTGACACCTGTCTGGATAAAACTTATATAACATTATCAGATGGTGAAATTTTTAAAAATGAGATAATTTTATCAAATAAAGAGAATTATCATTCTGCATATTTGATTTCTACAATAGTTAAACTGCTAAAAAATTCCGGAATAACTCCCGGTGATTTGGAATGCATCGCAACAGATATCGGTCCGGGCAGCTTTACCGGTATAAGAGCATGTGTTACAGTTGCAAGAATGCTTGCGCAGCAGCTTAATATAAAAGCAGTTGGAGTCTCTTCACTTGAGATTTTGTCAAAAATCCATGGCGGAGAGGATTTGGTAGCGCTGGATGCACGCAAAAACAAAGCCTATGTCTATGATGGAAAAATTCTCGGAGCAATCGAGCTTGAAGAGGCTGATAAACTTGTTAAAGGAAGAAGAGTGATAACAGATAATGCCCTTATTGAAAGATTTCGCCAATATACGGAAGATATTATTTCATATCAAGAAGGAAACTTTCCGTTGGGTGAAATTCTTGCAAGAGTGGCTTTAGAAAAAATACAAAGAGGTATTGATACAAATTGGGGCAGCCTAAAACCCCTGTATATTCAGCCGCCTCCTGTGTTTAAAGGTGTTTAGCAAATAAAACGAGGGGCGAGCGGTTTTACCGCTCGCCCCTCGTTTAAAAAGATTTCTGAATTTATACGCTTACTTTCATAGTATTAGCGATAATTTCGTTAAAGCTTTCAGCTTTCAGGCTTGCGCCGCCGACTAAAGCGCCGTCGATATCAGATTGTGACATTTGTTCTTCAATAGTTGAAGGTTTTACAGAGCCGCCGTAAAGGATTCTGATTGAATCTCCGGCTTTTTCTGATGAAACTTCTTTAACAACGTTTCTAATCATAGCAATAACTCTGTTAGCTTCTGCGCTGTCACAAGTTTTACCGGTTCCGATAGCCCAGATTGGTTCATAAGCGATAACTGATTTTGCGATATCTTCTTCTGATAAACCGTTTAAAGCAGCTCTGATTTGAGTTGCAATATGCTGGTCAGTAACCCCTGCTTCTCTTTGTTCAAGAGTTTCGCCGCAGCAGATAATAGGAATTAAGCCGCCTGCTAAAATAGCTTTAGCTTTTTTATTAATCATTTCATCTGTTTCTGAGAAATATTGTCTTCTTTCAGAGTGACCGATGATTACATAAGAACATCCTGCATCAGCAAGCATTTCAACAGAAACTTCCCCGGTATAAGCACCTGATTTTTCCCAGTGGCAGTTTTGAGCTGCTATAGAGATTTTGTTTCCGCCGCATCCGCAATCACATTTTACTGTATTAACAACATGTAATGAAGTAAATACAGGTGCAATAACGATTGTAGGTAATTGAGGTGCTGTAAAATCTTTTGTGAAATCTTTTATTCCTTCAAACAAAGCTTTTGCTTCATCTTGAAGTAAGTTCATTTTCCAGTTTCCTGCAATAATTGGTTTTCTTGACATAATTCTTCTCCTTTATTTTAAAGAACTCTCTTTACAGTTGAATCTTAGAACAAAAACCGAGCAAGGTCAAGGAGAAAGAAGTCAAATTATTTATTCATTGCAGCTTTGAGACGTGCGAGCGATCTTGCAAGCGCTGCTTGTGCTCTCTGTATGTCAACCTGCGCTGCACTATCTGCCAAGCGAGCTTCAGCGCGATTTTTTGCAGCATTTGCTCTTGTCACGTCTATATCACAGCCATCTTCACAAACATCAGTCAAAATGGTTGCGATATTATCCTTGAACTGTAACACTCCGCCCATTGTTGCAAAATATTTAACTGAAGTTCCGATTTTTGCCTTTGTAACTCCAATCTCAAGCACGGTAGTTATCGGTATGTGGTCCTTTAATATACCTATCTGACCGCTTTTTGTCTGAACTACAATTTCATCAACTTCGTCGTCAAAAACAACTCTTTCATGTGTTATTATTTTAAGTATCATTTTTTATACCCTTTGGTCGGTGCGCATTTCCTTTAACTCATTCTTCGCGCACCTCTGGAACAAACTCCAGGCAGAGGTGTTCCGATATTATTGTAACGTTTTTGCTTTTTCTACAGCCTCTTCAATTGTACCAACCATATAGAAAGCTTGTTCCGGCAAGTCATCATGCTTACCTTCAATAATTTCCTTGAATCCTCTGATTGTATCTTCAAGTTTTACATATTTACCCGGAATACCGGAGAATTGTTCAGCTACAAAGAACGGTTGAGACAAGAATCTTTGAATTTTTCTTGCTCTGTTAACGGTTTCTTTGTCCTCATCAGATAATTCATCCATACCGAGAATTGCAATAATATCTTGTAATTCTTTATATTTTTGCAGAATTTCAAGAACTTTTCTTGTAACTTCATAATGTTCTTCCCCGATAATATTTGGATCGAGAACTCTTGAGCTTGAAGCTAACGGATCAACTGCCGGATAAATACCCAAAGATGCAATCTGTCTTGAAAGTACTGTTGAAGCATCTAAGTGAGAGAACGTTGTAGCAGGAGCCGGGTCTGTCAAGTCATCTGCCGGTACATAAATCGCTTGAACAGAAGTGATGGAACCGTCTTTTGTTGAAGTGATTCTTTCCTGTAATTCACCCATCTCAGTTGCAAGTGTAGGCTGATAACCTACTGCTGAAGGCATACGACCAAGAAGTGCAGATACTTCTGAACCTGCTTGTGTAAATCTGAATATATTATCAATAAACAAAAGCACATCCTGTTTAGAAAAATCTCTAAAATATTCAGCCGCTGTAAGAGCTGAAAGTCCTACTCTCATTCTGGCTCCAGGCGGCTCGTTCATCTGACCGTAAATCAGGGCAACTTTATCAAGTACGCCTGATTCTTTCATTTCGTTCCACAAATCGTTACCTTCACGGGTTCTTTCACCAACACCGCCGAATACTGATACACCTGAGTGTTCAGATGCGATATTGTGGATAAGTTCCATAATCAAAACTGTTTTACCGACACCGGCACCGCCAAACAGACCGATTTTACCGCCCTTTTGATATGGTTGAATAAGGTCGATAGCTTTAATACCGGTTTCTAAGATTTCAATGTTTGTATTTTGGTCAACAAAGCTTGGAGACTCTCTATGAATCGGTAAGTATTCATTTGTTTCGACAGGTCCCATTTTATCAACAGGTTCGCCGATAACATTAAGGATTCTGCCTAAAATAGGTGTGCCTACAGGAATCTTAATAGGCTCGCCGGTGTTAACGACTTTCATTCCTCTTTTTAAACCGTCAGTTGATGACATAGCTACTGTTCTTACTCTGTTTGAACCTAACATTTGCTGAACTTCCGCTACAACAAAAGAACCGTCTTCGTTATAAATTCTTAGTGCAGTATAGATTTCAGGAAGTTCTCCCTGTTGAAATTCTACGTCAATAACCGGTCCGATAATCTGGGTGATTAAGCCTTCGTTTTTATTCAAAGTCTCCATAAACTATTTTCCTCTTCTTTAATAAGCGGAGCAGATTTCTTGAGTATTGTATTTGAATCTCTTTAAAATTCCGCCCCTCTCTTCTCCGAGTTGATTATACTATAGACACAAGACTTTTTCAATATTTTTTTGTAGGGCTTAGTGAATAGTGAATAGGTGACTAAGTGACTAAGTAGGGTAGACTTTAGTCTACCATTTGTATTATTTTAGTAGCGGTAGACTTAATGGATAGTGAATAGTGAATAGGGGTTGGGTGACGGATTTATTCACTCTTCGCACGGGCATTTGCCGCGTTTGAGCATATTTATAAGCGGAATCAGAAATTCTTCTTCACCCTCTCCTGCTGTTTTTAGGGTATAAAAAGCTATTTCTGCAAGCTCTTTACATATACTCAAGATAGGAAACTTGCCGATTTTAGCATGAATTGCGCTTCTTGCCACATTGTAGCGCAGCTCTTTTATTTCGTTTGCAGTATATCTGTTTAACAGCTCTTCAACCTCTTCCTGCGCAGGTCTTGAGTACATAATACCTTTATACAAAGCCGGAATGGAATATTCTAACCCGCCTCCAACGCAATCATGGTTTCTGATTTCTATAAAATTTCTCAATCTGACTTCCGGAAAATAAAGATTGGCGTGAAGTTTCCAGTCATCAAGAGTCGGTACAAATCCTTCATATCCGGATTCCATAAACTGCTTAAATGTCATTCTGCCATTTAGGCTGACAACCTTATCTTCCCTGTTTATAAAAATCATTGGTGTTTCAAGAAGGAGGTTAACATAATCTTTAAAACACATGTTGCGGTCAAATTTAGTGGCAAATCCGCATCTTTCATTATCCGTATTAAGCCACGCCAGCGCTCTAAATGATTTATATCCGGTATCTACCCCGCCTCTTATTCTGGAATTTGCGTACATTGCAGTTCCGAACGGCATCATGAGATTGGCGAGCCTGAACTTTCTCATCGCATCTTCTTCTGTTTTATAATCTATCCCAATCTGTATCCCTGCAGTTTCGCGCATCATTACATCCGAAAGTATCCCCCAGAGATAGTTAGCCATAACATGATACCGCTTTTTAGGTATAAGTTTTATATTTTTGTAGGTTGTTTTTGGTGAAACACCAATATTTAAAAGTTTTATTTCAAATTCTTCTAATATAGGCTTTAATGCTCTGTCAATTTCTTCAATACGTTTTTTGAGCTCAAATACAGATTCTTTAGGTTCAAGACTGAGTTCAAACTGACAGCCCGGCTCAAGTGTAATTGTGTCGTGGAGTTTTTTTAACCCGATAATTTCTTCTCCGTCCAGAATATAGTCCCAGTTATCAGATTTAGCAAACTCTCTTAAAAGTTCCCGAATCCCAAATTCACCTTCATAAGACACAACATTATTTCCGTATTTAGTAACCGGAATCCGTTCATATTCTATCCCGATTCTTTGCTCTGTTTTACATCCCAAAAGATATTCATCCAACAGCTGGCTGTACTCTAAACGTTCTTCTGTTTTAACTCCGCATTGACTCACGACATTCTCCTTATTTGATTATAGCTTAAACATGTTAAATACTATGCGTTGGGGTAGAAATCCCCAGCCTGCATTCTTGCACTCTTTGTTAATGCATGCTTCAAGCATCACTTTATAAATATAAATGAGAAAAAGAGTTTTAACATTTAGCTATTTGTATTATTATAAATACCATGACGGACTATTTACAAAGAGCAAAATATTTTAGAACAAAAAAACGCCTTGGGCAGAATTTTTTGATAAACCCGGAAGTAATCTTTGATATTATTGAGTTTTCAGGGATTACAAAAGAGGATATCGTGCTTGAAATAGGACCGGGTGTCGGATTCGTGACGGAGCAGCTGGTTAAACGGGCAAAAAAAGTTATAGCAGTTGAACTTGATGAAGAAGCCGTAAAAGAATTGGAAAAACTCAATTGTGATAATCTGGAAATTATTCACCAGGATATTTTAAAAACGGATATTTCTGCTCTTTCGGATGAAAAAGTTAAAGTTGTTGCAAATATTCCTTATTATATTACTTCTCCAATTATTGCCCATCTTCTCGGTGAAATTGATGATTTGCACAACAAAAACAGAGAAAAAATTACTGATATTATCCTGATGGTTCAGGAAGAAGTTGCCAGAAGAATTGTTGCAACAGAAAAAAGCCCTTCAAAGCAATACGGGCTTTTAACGATATTGTCGCAGTTTTGGGCGGAATGTTCAATTTTGAGAACCGTAGGAAGGCGCTCATTTTATCCGGCACCGAAGGTTAATTCTGCCCTGGTTTCAATGGATGTCAGGAAAAAACCTCTTCTCGAACTTAGCGATTATTCACATTTTAGAAGAACAATCAAGGCTGCGTTTTCTCAGAGACGTAAGACCCTTAAAAATTGTCTTGTAGGAGCAGGATTTGATAAAGAAAAAGTCTCTGCTGTGATTTCTGCATTAGGTTTTGATGAAAATATAAGAGGGG
Source organism: Candidatus Gastranaerophilales bacterium (assembly GCA_944326455.1). Classification (GTDB taxonomy): domain Bacteria; phylum Cyanobacteriota; class Vampirovibrionia; order Gastranaerophilales; family Gastranaerophilaceae; genus CAG-196. The sequence continues at coordinate 30,596 of CALVEA010000016.1, forward strand.
AAAAACTATCAATAGAAGATTTCGGCAGAATTTCAGAAATGTTGAAATAATTCAAGGGAGTTAGTTATGGATACAAGTGTTTTGTTTAAAATAGGTTACGGGTTGTATGTTCTTACCGCCAATGAGGGCGAAAAAGATAACGGATGTATTATTAATACTGTCATGCAGGTTACATCAGACCCTGTACAAATTGCAATCGCCGTTAATAAGAAAAATTATACAAACGGAATGATTCAGAGAACTAAAAAGTTTAATCTCTCTATATTATCTTTGGATGCAAAATTTGAAACATTTAAACACTTTGGCTACCAAAGCGGAAAAGATGTTAATAAGTTTGAATCCTATGAAGGTGCAAAAAGAAGTCCTAACGGGGTTTTGTATATAACAGAAGGGGTTAATTCTTTTATATCTGCTTATGTTAAAAATGAAATTGATTTAGGCACGCATACTCTTTTTATTGCCCAGCTTGTTGAAGCACAATGTTTGAATAATAAACCAACAATGACTTATGATTATTATCAAAATAATGTCAAACCGAAACCGCAGCCGACAGCTAAAAAGGGATGGCGCTGCAAAATTTGCGGCTATATTTATGAAGGTGAGACTCTGCCGCCTGATTACATTTGCCCTATATGTAAACACGGAGCCGTCGATTTCGAGCCAATTGGATAATACATTAAAAAAATGATTTAAATGCTGCCTGTAAAATGTATAATATTTTATACATCTAAAACAGAATACAGGCAGAAGATTTTAATGAGCATTTTAACTATCTTAGAAAGGAGGTTAAAATGATAGTTAAAATCAACAAAGAAGAACTATTACTAATATTAGTAATAGTTCTGGAACTCAAGTCCCTATTTTAGGGATGCGGGTATGGGTGTTAGTGTCACCCATGCCTGTATTCTCATTTTAACTTATTTTTAGAAATTTTCAAGAGCAGATAGTAAAATTTGACTCTGGAAGGCAGCAAAAGCCAGCTTATTATAAAGACTTGAAAATGAAGAAAAAATCGCTTATACTGTATCTGCGAACATTGAAAAACACAGGATGCAGCCGTAGATTTATATCTTGCGAGAGCAATGGGCAAGCCGAGCGCACGGAAGTGCGGGAGGTGGAGTCGAGAAAAACGGTGTCGCGTTGCGAGAGCAATGCGAGCAGGTTTTTCGAGCGGAGCCGTCTGCATCCTGAATACAAAATCCATGGGGATGTAATGGTTTTGACGCCGTGATTGGTAGATCCGGATTGCGAGTGCGGGCGCTGTTCCCGCTTATCAACGAGCGAACAAAAGAAATGACAACAAAGTTGTTTCACTTGCTGATTACAGAGCACAAAGACTCGCTGCTTAATTATAGCAGTTCAGCCCTTCAGTTATGCCAGCTTGCCGCATAGCTGAATGAGGATTATGCAAGCTGCAGTGCACAAATGATGGTATGCGTATCAAGATTAACCATTGGAAGTTAGCTTTCTGGAAAAAAGCTTTGATTTAATTCAGGTTAGGTGGCTTTCCGTATTAAATCGAGATAATAAGTTACTACACTCGTAGAAGTTCGTTTTTATCCACGATGGACGCGGGTTCGACTCCCGCCATCTCCAGTTTACAAGTAAGACCGCAGAGCGGTCTTTTTTTATAGCGAATATGCGGGAGGAGAACCCGCACAAGGCAGAGCCTTGTCAACGGGTTCGAGCGGATTTGCGGACGGACGACACGAGTATTTGTGAGTTAGTCCGGATAGCGAACGAATTGAGCCGGCAAAGGCAATGCCTTGAAGGCGAAACTTCGTGAGCGAGGAGCAAATCCAAGACACTCCCGCCATCTTCAATTATTTTCTTTTTAGTAAAGAAAAACTACCAAAAAGAAAATAATATATTGCGAATATCTTGTTGGCAGACAAAGTCTAACCATATTGCTTATTTTCAAATTTTACGTCTGTCTCAATTGTTAGAAGTAAATTATCCGAATAAGGCGGTATTCTGCTGTTACCTTTGGTCTCAGATTGGAAAATCTGTATGGGCTTTAGCCTTGGGATGCACGCATATATGACATTTACTCTTTTCCTGCAATATGATAAAATTTGTATGTTAATATGTCGTAAGTTGATTAAGGAATGACTAAAGCAGAGTTACAAGAGTATAAAGATTTACTTAGTTCAAACGAATTTCAAGATGCGATAAGACGCAAACGTGTTTGTTTGTTTCTAGGTGCAGGTGTCGCAAAAAATTTAGGGATGCCATCTTGGCAGGAGCTGGCATCAAAAATAGCTAACTGTTGTTTAGAAAAAAATATACTTAAATATTCCTCAATCCATATCTTAAATTTATTAAATGATCCGTTAAAGATAATTTCATATTGCGTATCTAAAATAAAAGAAAGCAAAAATGATAAATATTTAGACGATATTCTTAAACACAACTTTAGTGAAATCCCAGAAAATAATTACGAAGAAACTAGTATTTACAAAGATTTTGTGGAATTATATAAATCAGGAAAAATCCTTATTGTTCAAACTAATTATGACAATACAATAGCTCATAAATGCGGTATTCAGACCTTGCAAACTTATGTACCATATCTGGATGAACCGAAAAACGGGCTGGATAACAGTTTGTTAGTATACTTGCATGGGAAAATAGATGAGGCTCCTTTAAGAGGCTCCACGTTGAGCGGCGATTTAATACTTACACGTTCTGATTACAATAATGTGTACGTAAATAAAAACGATTCACGTTATGAAAAGCAGCAAAATTTTATCAAGCTCTTGCTGTCTAACTATCATGTAATATTTTTGGGATATTCACTGCAGGATAATGAAATTATCCAATTAATAGCTAATAGCGGTGAAGTAGAAGGTTATCTTAGAACCAGTGTGATTGTTGATAGTTGTGGAGCTAAAGAAATTCAGAATGAAATAACTGCTAAATATCTATCAGACTTTAGTAATGGCAAACTTGAATTGTATTATTACGATACTGAAGAATACGGAATTGAAAAAAATTTTGAAAATGTTATGAAAAATTTAAAAGAAACGATATTAAGCGAACCTAAATTAACTAATCTTCAGGGATTTCAAGATGGTAAAGGAGTAATTTTTGGCTAGGAAAATCAAAATCGAAGAATTATGTAAGCGACTCAATAGCAATGAGGAAGAAAAATGGGCATTTCTCAATGGACTTACAAATCCTCAGTTTCTAGAATCATTTTACAAATACGATGTATTACGGTTTAATGATTCCTGCTTTTATCCTGCCATACAATATTTAATAACAGTTTTTGATACGAATATCAAATTGGTCTCTCAGGTTATAAATAAAAATATCAAAGAAAATACAATGCCGTCAAACGGCGGATTTGTATTCAGAGACTTGCTTAAAAAATTTACGCTTTCGGAGGTTGAGAAATATCTTGAATATGAAAGACTTTTTGATTTTCAGGATTCTATTTATATTTGTGCATCGTTCTTGAACAGAAACGATTTAGCGAATTTTCCGAAAATATATTTGGCGTGTATTAAAAATCTTATAAAATACAAAACTGTTGAAGAAAAAGTTGTAACTTCTAAAAAATTTCCGGAACTTTTTCACAAGCAATATTTTTTTCAAAAAGTGTTTTTGGCTCCGAATCAGTTAAAAGAAATTCTAAAAAAACACGATTGTTATGAATTATTAAAGGAAGAGTATCGGAAACTTCACGGGGAATTCGGAGACCTTAGTGTTTATTCAAAACAGTATATAGATCCAGAGGAAGTTATCATAAATGAATACAAATCAAAAGATGTTCGAGATATTATACTTACTTTTATGGCAATTTATTTAAAAGCTCATGCTGATAAAAATGAAGTTGAGAAATTATTAAAAAGCGACATTTCAATGTTTGTAAAGCTCGGTTTATATGTTATAGGGACGAACCTTGCGCGTTATAAAAATCTTTTTAATGAGTTTTTAACTAACCATAAGGATGTTAATGGGCTTTATCAATATAAGTATGAAATTTTAACAATTTTTGAAGAACTCCAGAAATTTTACGATTCCGCAATAGAATGTAATGATAGCGGATTATCTCCTTATAAAGAATTGGAAGCAACAATAACATCATTTTTTGATAGCATCCCCCAAGCAAACGCTAGAGAAAAATACCTATTCTTACATGGATTAAAAACACATCCTGAGTTTTCAAAAATGTTTAATGAAATGAAAAAAGAGTTTGGGAATAGAGAGATTTATAACCCAAAATTATTTATTTCAGAAATAGAGGTTTGTTCGGTTTACAATGTTTCATTTATCTCCATACAGAAACTCGGGGAAAAATCTATTGAAGAACAAGTCGAGTATTGGAATGGTGCTTCAAAATTGCCGTGTAGAGAAATAAAAAGGGAAAAGGGCGCCGTCTATGAAGAAAACTTTGACGGGTTAATAGAAGATACTCGTAAGCTAATTGGTGAGAATGTAAAAGATTATTTAAAGCAAATTAAAAAGTTGTATGACTTAAGAGATATTAGAGTAATAAGCGCATTTTGGGAAATTTTTAGTAAAAAGATACAAGAAAAAGTTATTACTAAAATATCTTTTAATAAGATTATAAATCTTATTGAATACTATTTGCAAAACTATGAAATAGATGATAACTATGATTTTGACTTTGAATTATCTGAACTATTAAAAAGTATGATTATAAAATCCGGGGAAGGGAATTTCGAACTTCATAGCAAAATTAGTACTATTTTACAAACTCTGATAACCCGGAATTATGATGAAAAAGATAATGGCGGTGATGATATTTCTTTTTATTCGATAAATACAGCTGCCGGGAGGTATTGGGAGTGTTTTATAACGCTTCTTGATTATAAAAAATCAATGACGGATGATGAGAAAGCCTTTTTAGAAAAATCTTTGTTCAAAAGAAAAAATTATAATTATTCAGAAAAAATGATGCTATTCCATCTGGGAGTACACATGAATGCTATGATTTTTAGGTTAAAAGAATATCCTTGGGTACAAAATATTACTGAAAGCCTGCAAGATAATATCCCGGGCTGCGCAGCGTTTTTACAGGGTTTTTTCAGCTACGTAACATATATAGAAGCGTTTAAAAGTTTTGAGAAATTTATCCTGGAGAATTACTCTAAAATTAGCTTACCGTCGGACGTATATAGAAGGTTTATCGGTCTGTTTTGTGATATTAAATTCAAAAATACTTTTAATGAATCTGATTTGATTAAAAACCTTGAAACTGTATTTAAAGCCGAAGAATATAGTACAATGCTTGATATCTTAGCTCTTGAGACAAAGCCCGCAAAATATGATAAGGCAAGGGTTCTTAGCTTTTGGAAAGAACAGATAGACAGAAAAATTGGATTTTCAGATTCGCTTGTTGAGATTCCTAATCGCTATATGCTTAAAGAAGATTTGTTAGGTTTTGATAAATATTTGATTAAGATGTTTAAGCTGGCAGCTAATTCTAATGTAAAAGATTTGCTTCCTTTTTATCTTGAGAAATTTTTGAATAATCTTTTGAGTTTGCTCAAAAAAACTAATGATGAAAAAGATTTGGCGAAAATCTTTAATATACTTAGTGCACTTATTCCAGCTATAACATATTACGAGTACAAGGGGAGTATTCCGGAGAGTTTAAAATTTATTTTGGAAGAATACCGTAAAAAAAATACAGATAAAGCTAAAGACAATGTTGCAATTCTTGCAAATCAAATCTGTGGTACAAAAGGTTTAATTCAGTACTCAAATCTGTTCACGGAATTTTTTGAAGAAGTCGGATAAAGGTTGGATGGACAAAAAAGCTTCCTTAATGTACCATGAATTCATATTCTGCATAATATAGTATGAAATTGATAAGGGGGTAAGTATCCAACTATGATGAAAACTATTGAATTAGTTTCGCCGAATCTGCTGAAAAAGGATTATGGTTACGCTGCATTAAACATTTTATGGTCATGTAATCATGGCAAAAGAACAATAATTTTTTCTTTTATTGAACTTTTTCCAAAAGAATTCCCTGAGCCTCAGTCTTTAGAGGAACAAAGTTTTAAAGTTAAAAAAACGAATCAAAGGCTTTATTTTATCAGGATTGCAGATAAAGCCGACAGGCTTATAGACTGGTATAATAACTTGCGATTGGGTAATTGTGCCGAAATGTTCTGGCAGAAAAACGAGAAGTTTGAATTAATTACTTATGAGCAAGAACCGATTTTCCCGGAATTGCTGTTAGTTCAGAAGATACCGTTTTTGTTGAAAACATCCGGCAGCGTGCGCTGTCATTTCTTGTTTGAAACAAATCTATCAGAAGAGATTAAAAAGATGTGTTTGGAAGAGGATACTTTAGAGTGGATTAAGGAACAGCTTTTATTTGACATATCTCTTTATCCTGAATACATCGGAACAATCTGTCTTGCGGCATATAATCCGCTCATCAGAAGTATTCGACCGAGACTAATAACAAATGATGACGGCAAAGGTGAATCTATTCTTTTTCAAATTGAAAAACGAACGGATGTCGATATTTCTAAATTGAAACTAATGTATATAGAAAAACGGAATCTTGGGTATAACAATTTTAAAGAAATTCCGCTGGAAGATTCCGGCTTTTTGTTAAAAAATTCCGGAGATATTGAAAATATTGGCTATGCCGTAGTGTGCCCGGAAAGGGGAATACTTACCATAGAGGGTTTTTACGGATTTTTAAAATCAATATCTTTAAATATGAGAATTTTGTCCGGAAAAACAAAGGTAAATGTTCCGACAAAAGATTACACCGGAACAGAAGAAAGCTACGAGGCTGAAATATATCATAACGAAAGAACAGAAGTAGCGGATAATAACTCTGATACAAAATCTTCTTGTGAAAAATTAAGTAAGGCGGAGTCCGCCAGATGTCAAATCAACAGAGCAAAAAATTCGCAAGCTTTTTTCTATGACAACCCTCGAGAAGCAGCAGTTTATGTACGGAACTTGATTTCTAAGGCACAAAGCCGCGTAATAATAATTGATCCGTACATTCAGACAAGAGAGTTATTTAAATTTGTGCTTATGGTTCAGCCTTATGTAGATACTGTTATAATGACATCTTCTCTGGTTTTAAAAGGGAAAAAATATAAGGGGCAGGCACAGTTATTACAAAATAATATTAACAATGCGGCAGCAAAATATAAAATTAAAGCTATGGTTATGAAAGGTGATCAGCCGGTTTTCCATGATAGGTTTATTATTATAGACGATGAAGTTTGGCTTTCCGGGAATTCACTTGCAGATATCGGCAATAGAGCAAGTATCTTAATTAAATTATACTCCCCTTCTGAAGTTACTGATTTGTATTTTAAGATACTAAATGATAAAGAAAAAGTTGTAACACTTGAGGAATGGATAAAAAATCATGAAGCTGCCAAAAACTAATATAAAAGAAATTTCCATCCCGGAAGAGAAACAGGAAATTGAAGAAGGTAAACTTTATTTCTTTTCCGCCTGTTATGAAAGCGGATGCAAAGTCTCAAAAGATATTGAGGAAGTGACCAGCAGTTGCTTTGGTTGTTATGATATTGACAGCAGTACATTTTGGAACGATTTTAGAACGGCTGAACGTGTTGTTATTATTGATAAATTTTTTATGAATGAGGATTTAGAAAAAGTAATTTCGATTTTTCGTGAAAATAAAGTCAGATTAAAAACTTTCAAATCTTTTAAGATATTTACAGCAAATGCAAACAGTAAAAAAGATAGGCTGCTGGAGTTAAGCAGGCTTCTTAGAGATGAAATTATTTTTGAAGTATATGATATTCAAAAGGACTTTATTCATGATAGATTTGCTATTTTAGATAAACAGCTTTTTCATTTTGGGTGTACAGTAGGTGGAAAAACTTCGGAAGGTTTTAGTGCTTTTAGCTGCGGCTGGAACGCATCCAGAATAGATACATTGATAAGTGAGTTAGAACGCTCGGGGTCAAAATCAAAAAGGATAAATTTATGATTAGAGAAGAATTAATACCGGAATTTATGAAATATCAGGAAAAAATCTATCTAGAAACGTTAAATAAATACGCTCACCTTGATGGTGTGGTTAAAAATTCTCTAGAAAAGTTTTGTAAATCAGCTTTTGAAACCAAAATCTCATATATCGATTTTGAACAGGAATCTCAAAAGTTTTGTGCCGATAATTATATAAAACTTTATATTTTAGCTCAAATTTGTGTAAGTAAAGTTCTGTCAACAAGAACTTCTTTGATAAATATGTTTAAATGGTTTAGAAGTTATGACCATACGGAACTGGGACTGTTTTACAATTATATTATAAAAGAGGAATTAAAGGAACCGTCCAAACAAGAGCGATATCTTAAAAAATTGGAGGGAATAGCTGACTATGCTAACAAAACTACACTGGATTCTCTCCGTAAAGATGAGCGTGCTGTTTTTGAAAAAAAATTAGAAGAAAGTGCCGGTGTATCTGATATTTTAGAAATTTTCAACAGCAAAAATCGAGGATTTTATAACTATTATTCTAATGGCATTTTATATTTTGCTTTAATTCCGATATTAAATAAAAATTTAAAAAAAGTTGTTCAGATTTTATCCGAAATTAACAACATATATCAAGTTGAAGAATTTCTTTTTACAAATCAAATTCAAAATGATTTAGAAATTATTTGCAATATGCTGAAATATATACCTGAAATTACGAATAAAAATGGAGAATGGAATTCTAAAAAATTTCTGCTTCCTCTGCTTGTCAGTATTTTTTATAACTACCTGTTTAAAATGAGTAACATTTTAAGCAGCAAAAATTCAAATATTAAGGAGCTTTCACAAGATATTATCATATTTTTGAATAGTCTGCAAAAACGAAAAGATTTTGAGTTTATTATAAGAAAATGGCTGCTATATCTTGGCGGTCAAATTGATTCCGGTAATAAAAGTAAGCAAGATGTTACATCTTTAATACTTCAGATTATAGGAGAAAAAATAGTATCAACAGATACTCAATTCGGCATAAACTTTTTTAAAAAAGAATCCGCAAAAGGGTATGATAGAGAACTTCTTACAGCTCTGGTTTATACGGCAGAGTCAACAGTATTCCCTCAAGAATATAACCAATTGTTTGAGGAATACATATTGAATCTTAAAAATAAGATAAACATATTTCCGGATAAATCTTATCTGAAAAATGAACATTATGTTTTAGGGCAATTATTTGTATCTATTGACAATCCGCTGAGTGCTTGGAGGATTTTGTGGAACAAATTATATAAAGAGCGAAGGTTTGCGATGCTTGTACCTTATAGCGAAAGCCGACATGACATCTCTCATTCTCAGTACTTGATACTTGTAGGTATCGGAGCTATAGAATATTTTATTTCAGAAAAAAATAAAACATCCGCTTTGCTGCTTATTCAAGAAGTCTGGAAAGCACTTATGGAAATATATTTGACAGGACAATATTTTTTATATCAAGATTTTATTTACCAAATCATTAATCGGCTGGTATTATTAAAAAATTTGCTCAAAGGGGCTTTAGGCAATGAAATAAATACTATTAAGTATAATCCTGAGTTAATTTCCAAAGTAATTATAAATCTCAAGCATAATAATGGCAGTTTGGATTTTATTTCTGCGGACAACGATATATTAAATTCTTTAGAAATATATATCACCGAGTGGAAGATGTCAAAAGGGAAACGTAAATCTGAATATGCGGACGATTACTATCAAGAACTGGAAGAAATCTTCAATAGGTATAGTACCAATGTATAACTTTATTCCCGGAAATTAACACGGCTTTATTTTTTAAGACTTGAGGAAAGTTTATCCAGAAAAAGTTTGGCTGCCGGAGAAAAAACCTGATATTTTTTCCAGACAATATTCAATCCTGATTCCAGTTTTGGTTTGAGAGGACGAAAACAAAGATTTCCGGAAGTGTTAACAAGCTTATCCAAGGTAATCGCGTATCCGATTCCTGCTTCTACCATAATTCCTGCATTAAAAATCAGATTATATGTAGCTGTAATATTTAAGTTCTCAAACTCACTTCCGAACCAGTCCAAAAATCCGCTGTTTGCGGAATATTTAGGGGTCATTTGCCGTGAGGCTATTAGGGGCAAATTTTTTAAATCTTTGAGTTCAATTTCCTTTTTCTTGGCTAATGGGCTGTCTTTTCTCATAATGACCCCCCAGGTATCTTTTTGCGGGAGTTCTATATTATCATATTTAGATAAATCAATCGGCTGAATTAATACTCCAAAATCCAACAGCCCTCTATCCAATTTCTCGGTTACATCTTCTGCATTTCCGCTGTGGAGATGGAATTTTATCTCAGGATAACTGCTTTGAATCTCTTTTATAATTTGTGCAATGTATTTCATAGAATCAGTCTCACCGCAGCCTATATAAATATCACCTGCAAGAATATTTTTTAGCGAGTTGAATTCTTCTTCTGTTTTTTCAACCATGTCAACAATTTCTTGTGCTCTTTTTCTGAGTATCATTCCTTCAGGGGTCAGTGAGACTCTGTATTTTCCTCTTATAAGAAGTTTTTGTCCGAGTTCTTTTTCCAAATCCTGCAATTGGCGTGAGAGTGTCGGCTGGGTGAGATGAAGAGAGTTAGCGGCACCTGTTATACTTCCTTCTCTTGCAACCGTTAAAAAGTATTTTAGTACTCTGATTTCCATAAAAATATGATACGGGTTTTAAATATGCTTGTCAAGCATATTTAGATATGTAATATAAGTATTTGCTATTTTAAAAAAAGGATAAATAATATAAATATAAAAGGCAATTAATAATGTATGAAAAAATTATTCAAAATTTAAAAGATGCGGACTGCGATTCCTGCTTTATAGATAAATTCCTTAATGCAAGCGGTAAGGAGCGTCTATGTTTGCTTAATCGTTACAGAAAGAGTCTTTTGGAAAATTTACATGTTTGCCAGAAAAAATTGGACTGTCTGGATTACCTTATTTTTAATCTTGAACAGGAAAAAAATATTTAAAGAAGCGAGGTATTTTATGAAAAACAGAATTGAAAACCAGACATTTGATATGGAACGCTCTTTATACAATATAAAAGATACAGAAGTTTTTAATTGCATATTTGCAGGCAAAGCAGACGGAGAATCTGTTTTGAAAGAATGTAGAAGAATAGATGTAAACGATTGTTCTTTTTCTTTAAGGTATCCGCTCTGGCATGCTAAAAAATTCTCTCTTAAACATATTTTTATGGATGATAAAGCCCGCGCTCCTTTGTGGTACTCAGATAACGGTAAGATATCAGACAGCGAAATTAACGGGATAAAATGTTTACGAGAATGTAAAAATATTTCTGTTGACGGCTGCAAAATCATATCTCCTGAATTTGGCTGGAGATGCAAGGGTGTAAAAATCTCAAATTCAACAATTGATTCAATGTACTTTTTATTTGAATCTAAAGATGTTGAAATTGATAACCTTAATATGACCGGCAAGTATTCTTTTCAGTATATGAAGAATTTAACCATAAAAAATTCCAGCCTTGATACAAAAGATGCTTTCTGGCACAGCAAAAATATTACGGTAGAAAATTCTATTGTTAAAGGGGAGTATTTGGGCTGGTTTAGTGAAAATCTAACTTTTATTAACTGTAAAATTATCGGCACTCAGCCGCTTTGCTATTGTAAAAATCTTAAACTTATTAACTGCACAATGGAAGATACTGATTTAGCTTTTGAATATTCAGATGTGGAAGCTGATATTAAAGGGAAAATTCTTTCGGTCAAAAATCCCAAATCCGGTGTTATTACAGCTGATAGTGTAGATAAAATTATATCGGAAGATGCCGTAATGAAGTGCAACGGAAAAGTTGTATTAAGAGGTTTTGCAAATTGCACTGAATTATTAGAAAAATGTGTATAAAGAAAGGCAAAAATCATGGAAATAATAAGAGTTAATACCCCGCGAGGATTAGAACTAAAAGGCGCAATCTGGGGTGATAATACGATGGATACCGTTGTTATTATAATGAGCGGTATATGTTCTAACGTGTTTCAAAACGACCTGCTTGTATCAACAGGAGAACTTTTGAGTGCAAATAATATTGCCTGTATTGCAGGACATGCAATGGATGCGTTTTCCTGTATTGCGTATTCCGATTTTTCTGCCGGGAAGCAAAGATATACCGGGGTTGTAGATGATGATTTTTCTTTTGCGTATGAAGATACGGAAGCTTATGTTAAATATGCAAAAGAGCTAGGGTTTAAAAATATTGTTCTTGCGGGACATTCTTTAGGCTCAAATAAAATTATTAACTACCTCGGAAATACTTCTGATAACTATGTTGATTATTTTATAGTATCAGCTCCTGTTGATTTGGCATATTGGTTTGAGGTTATGCCCAATGTTAAAGAATGTATTGAGCTTGCGGAACAATATGTTCAGGAAGGCAGAGGGAATGATATTTTACCAAAGCTTTTCGGCGGGTTTTCTCCAATGTGCGCTAATACTGTTTTAGGATTCTATAATGCTTTTAATCTCAAAAACTGCCCAGTTATAAGCGGGGAAGGTGAAACAAACTCGCTCAACTCCATCAAGGTAAGCGGGGCATTCATTATTGGAGAAAAAGACAGCCTTACAAACGGCGACCCTAAAGGGTTTATGGAAAAAATTAATTCGTACTGCAAGCATCCGGAAAACAACAGAGTAATAGTTGTACCGGATGCATCCCATATTTTCTACGGAAAACACAGAGAATATGCAGAGACTGTTTTGGAGTGTGTTATGCAGAACTTGGAGCGGGCATATCTGTCCGGAGCGGTAAATAGAAGTAATTAAGTGAATAGGTAATTAAGTGAATAAGTGAATAAGAAATAGCTTCCTTTTTTAAGAAGAGACTCTGAAGGAGCGAGGCTATGATGTATAGTTGAATAAGGGAATAAGAAATAACTCCATTTCCAAATCCGGAAGAGAAGCCCGAGAGGGTAAAGGTTATATAAAAAAGCGAGGTATGAATGTTTAAAAAAATATTAGTGAGTTTAAGCGCAATTATCTTAATTCTGGGAGGAATAACGATGAGTAATGCAAAACAAAACGATTGGGACAAGACTTTTAAAAAGAGCGATAAAGTTGATGTTCAAAAAGTAAATTTTAAAAACAGATACGGAATTACACTTGTCGGTGATTTATATCTGCCAAAAGAAAAACCGGAAGCAAAAATGGCGGCGATTGCAGTATCAGGACCTTTTGGTGCCGTAAAAGAACAAGCATCGGGATTGTATGCCCAGACAATGGCGGAAAGAGGATTTGCCGCACTCGCATTTGATCCGTCTTATACGGGAGAAAGCGGAGGCGAACCTCGGAATGTAGCTTCTCCGGATATTAATACGGAAGATTTTTCTGCTGCCGTTGATTATTTGAGCACCAGAGAAGATGTTGACCCGGATAGAATCGGTATTATAGGCATTTGCGGTTTCGGCGGATTCGGATTGAACGCTGCGGCTATAGATACAAGAATTAAAGGCACCGTTGCTGTTACAATGTACGATATGACAAGAGTTACAGCAAAAGGTTACAATGATACAATTGACTCCGATGCTCGTTATCAGATGAAAGAACAGCTCAACAAACAAAGAACGGAGGATTTTAAGAATGGGACTTATGCTCCGGCGCCGGGATTACCTGAAAAACTAACAGGTGAGGAACCCCAATTTGTAAAAGATTATTATGGTTATTACAAAACAAATAGGGGATTTCATAAACGTTCAATCAATTCTAACGGGAATTGGACTATGACCTCTTCTCTTTCTTTAATTAATATGCCTATCTTGCAATACAGTGAAGAAATTCAAAATGCTGTTCTTGTAATACATGGGGAAAACGCTCACAGCCGTTATTTCTCGGAAGATGCTTTTAAAAAACTGAAAGGTGAAAACAAAGAATTATATATAGTTCCTGGAGCAAACCATGTTGATTTGTATGACAACTTGGAAAAAATCCCGTTTGATAAAATTGAGACATTCTTTAGAACTTATTTAAAATAAGAATAAAAGGAGGGAGTTATTCCCTCCTTTTAATATTTTTTATGTTAGTATTGTTCTATGATAAAAGCCAGATTAAAAATTTTTGCAGGTGATATATTAGGGGGGCTTAATTCTGCAATAGTAGCATTGCCGCAAGCGTTGGCATTTGGTGTTGCAACAGGTTTCGGAGCGAGTGCCGGAGTTTGGGGTGCGATAATTTTATGCTTTATTGCAGGTCTTTTTGGGAGTAAGGTTCCGCTTGTTTCAGGAATAACGGGTCCGGTAACCATTGTTATTGCATCAATTATGCATGCGCTTAATGCCGATATTCCATCGGTTATTTTAGTTATATTAATGGCAGGAATTTTACAGACAATTCTTGGGCTTACATCTTTGGGCAGTATTGTTAAATATGTGCCTTATCCCGTAATTTCCGGATTCATGAATGGCATAGGTACTATTATTATAATTATGCAGATTAATCCTCTGATGGGATGTCCTGTTATGTCCAATACAATAACAAGTGTTGAAGCTTTCTTTAAAAATATACATTCCATTAACCCTGATGCTTTGTTCATTGGGATTTTGACTCTTATTATCGTATTTGCTATCCCTAAAAGATTTAATAAAGTTATTCCGGGGCAGGCAATTGCGCTGGTAATTTGTACTTTAATATCAATAAAAATGGGGCTTAATCTGGAGAGAATATCAGAGATTTCTGTCAATTTGCCGGCATTAACTTTGCCTAAAGCGAGTTTGCATTCGGTAATAACATATTTTCATTATGCGGTAATGCTCGCTATAGTTTTATCTTCTGAAAGCCTTTTGACAGTCCTGGTTGCGGATTCTCTTATGAAAACAAAAACACCGACAAAGAAGATGCTTATAGGTCAGGGTATCGGGAATATGTTTTGTGCTTTTACGGGGACACTGCCCGGTTCGGCGGCAACTATGAGGACGGTTGCGGCAATTAATTCCGGCTCAACAACAAAAGTAACAGCAGTAGTAAGTTCGCTTATTCTGCTTTTGCTTATTTCGGTATTTTCAGGCTTTGCTGCACAAATTCCGCTTGCAGTGCTTGCCGGGATTTTGATAAAAATCGGGTATGATATTATTGATGTCAAACTTCTTAAGGTAATAAAATTTGCACCAAAAGATGATTTATATGTACTCCTTCTTGTTTTTGTATTAACGGTATTCTATAATCTCATTGTTGCGGTTGGAGCCGGTATAACTTGTGCAGCTCTTCTTTATGCTAAAAGAACAGCTGATAAAACTAAACTTGTTCATAAGACTGTTTACGATAAAGATATAATTAAACTCGAAAAACTTCTGGAGAAAGATTATAAACATAAAATCAGGGTTGTGCATATTGACGGGCAGTTCTTTTTTGGTTCTGCAACTCAGCTTATTTCACAGTTTGAAGATGTTTGGGGAACAAAGTACTTGATTCTTGATTATTCGGCAGGAGACTTGCTTGATATTTCAGCAATCTTTGCGCTGGAAGATATTATCATCAGGCTTCAGTCTCAAAAAGTAAAAATTATTCTTGTAGTCAAAAATGAAGAAGTAAAAAAACAGTTAAGCGAACATAAAATAATAAGCCAAATAGGTGAAGATAAAGTGTTCTTTACGGAAATCGCAGCCATAGATTTTGCTAAAGAGTGTTTAAAAAATAAGATAAAAAAGAAACATTTTTGGGACAGTTTCAAATAAACTTAATGTATATAACAATTTTTTTAAAAACCAGCTCTTTGTCCCATTCCAATTTTGATATAAGTAGTTTATCCTAAGCTGTATGGCTGATTTGTATGAAAAGAAAATTCTTGCAGAGTTAATAAAGCGGCAGCGTAAAAAACTTAGTTTGACACAAGAAGAACTTGCCGAAAAAATTGATTTGAGTACTCAGCACCTTTCTAAAATAGAAAACGGGCATTCAATTCCTTCTTTGGAAACTTTTTTGAAACTTATGCAGGTACTTAATATTGACTTAAATTTAATCAATCCGGATATCCAGTTGTACAAAGATGAACGCAGAACAGAGATAATAAGGTATATAAAGACTGCTGCTGATTCGGAAATAAAATTTATATTAGATATTTTGGAGACAACATTATCTTATAAAAATAGCTTTAGGACATAAATTTGAAAAAGAAAAAGTCGGAAGGTATAACCTTCCGACTACACAATAGTAATAATTAATTAGTTTCACAGCTGTTAAAATCTATGAATCCACGTTTATAATCATTTTCTAAGTTATGATTAGCGCCTTTCTTGAACTCTTCTATTATTTTTGAAATACTATCATTATCCTTGACTATGTTTAGTAATGTGCCATTATACATTATCTTATTATATTTGGCAAAGTAACGGTAGAAATCAAGCCTAGGTACAGAGTATGAACCATGATCGTCAAGACAAGTATAAGCACTGTCTAATGTATGATGAGGAGTAAGACTTAATTCTGTATTGCTTGGACACTCTAGATAAACTTGATATTTGATGCAATTTCTATTGTAAGGCTCAAGACCATACATTGTGCCTTCATCTACCAACATCCTATTTGAACCGATGCCGGAATTACTACTTGAATTTTCATCATTATTATCTGTAGCAGTCACTGTGGATAGCAGTTCCGGCATAACCTTCCACTCATCAGGCACGGATGTCAAGAGCGCACCATCGGGCGTAAGCTCTGATTTTCTCCAGTTTGTTTTAGATTTCAGGTATTCAATTCCCATCGG
>CALVEA010000017.1 GCA_944326455.1 Candidatus Gastranaerophilales bacterium
TATTTGTGTCGATGTAGGACTCCGCTGAAAAAGCAACTAAATGTTGCTTTTGAAGATGGAGCAGGCGAGTTCGAGCATAAGCGAGACGAGCCGTATACAAGATATCCGATTCCGCCACTTGTGTGGATAGGATATGAAAATTGAATATATTATTTGTGTCGATGTGGCGGAATCGGTATACGCGCACGTTTGAGGGGCGTGTGGAGAGATCCTTGCGGGTTCAAGTCCCGCCATCGACAATAAAAAAGAGTCCATTGGGGCTCTTTTTTATTGGTGATAAGAGGATGCAGAACCCCAATGCGAAGCATTTCCCGGGTTCAGCGGATTTGCGGACGGACGGCGTGAAACAAGTCCGGATAGCGAACAGAGTGAGCTGACTGAGCCGTAAGGCTCAAAAGCGAAACTCTGTGAGCGTGGAGTAAATCCAAGACAAGTCCCGCCATCGGCACCATAAAAGCGAGGTTTAAAACCGCGCTTTTTACTTTATTTCTCTGTTTAAAACACTTACAACAATCTGTTTCATTGTTTCCATTTCTTTAGGATTGCTTTCTGCTATCAGCAAAGTCAATGCAAACAGTGTACCGTTATCAATAGCCGGTTTATCATTTTTGTATAACATATTATTTTTATCAAGAAAATATAAAAAGCAGCTTGCTTTTTTGTGATTGCAAAAGTTTTTCATTAACAGCATAGCCTTTAGTCAGATAATCTCTCAAAACATTTGTTGCCCAGATTCTGAATTGTGTAGCTTTTTTAGAATTGACCCTGTAGCCTACTGCAATAATCATGTCGAGATTGTAATAAGCAGTTTCTCTTAAAATATCTCTGTTTCCTTCTTTTTGAACTATTTCCAAAATGGAAATAGTTGAACTCTTTTGAAGTTCTTCTTCTCTGTAAATATTATTTATATGCTTATTTATTGCAGGAATTTTAACACCAAAAAGTTCCGCCATAGCTTTTTGTGTCAGCCAGACTGTGTCCTGTTCCAGTTTAACATCAAGAGAAACAGACCCGTCTGCGCTTGCATAGATTATAATTTCACCTTTATTCAAGTTTTCCACTAAATAAACTCCTTTGTTGTGTAATAATGTTAACACAAAAATACAGCTGAATTTACACACATTCCAGCCCCAAAGCAAGTCTCATGCTATAATATTCCGTTGTTTACTCTTTCATAATACTGATATGTTCTGTGTAAATGCTCGTGCCTGCTGTTGACTCGGCGGTTATATCAGATTTAAGCGGGATAGAAATTCCAACCTGTTGCATTTAACATACTCCCATATAAATGGATGAAAAAATAGCCATACTTTTATTAAAATTTGCTCTTTAGCCGTATTTGTATTATTATAATATAAGAGGTTGAGATGGATTTTTTTAGAGAACATAAAAAACTGATAGTTGGTATCATTGCAGTGTCTTTTATCCTATGGACCATAGGTATGGGGGTGCTTATAATGCTTCCAAATCTCGGGGGATAAGAGTGAGCTTAAAAAAAATATTAAATATTTTAATATTTTTAGCAATTCTACTGAACACATTGGGGTGTTCGGTTTCTTATGCAACGGATATCGCTACAAAGCAGCGGCAAACCAGGGAAAAAATCAACCGTTTGAAATGGCTTGAAAGCTTGGAAACCAACAAACTCTATAAAAACCAGCAGAAGCTGGAAAACGCTACAAATGATCTTGCTGCATCTAAAAGTCAAATACGAACAGTTCAAAAAGAGTTGGACGGACTGCAAGTCAAGTTAAGCAAGGCTTCTGCCGAATACAACAATCTTAACACGATTCTGGCTAACCATATAAGAAGTGTATTTAAACTTCAAAGAAAAGCATTTTTTGAAATCCTTTTAAGCTCAGAAGATATTAATATTCTTGTTGATAGACTCTACTACCAGAAAATAATACTGCAAGATGATTACAACAGAATGGCAGCAGCTAAAGCCAAAGCTCAAGAAATTGCAATGCTAAAGTATAATATTGAGACTAAAAAACGAAACCTCGAAAGGTCTGTCGCATCTATCAATACCCAACAGTCATACATACAGCGTGCTATTGCACGTAATGAAGATATGATTAACAAACTGCGGACTGACCGTGTAGCATACCAGAAAGCTGAAAGAGAACTTGCAAAACAATCCGCAAGTATCGGGTCTTATATAAATAAAACCGCAAAGGACAAAGGTGTTCAGGTTGCATCCGGCTTTATAAAGCCAATTCAAGGCAGGATAACATCTCCTTTCGGCTGGAGAACCCATCCGATATTTAACAGCCGTTCTTTCCATTCGGGAGTTGATATAGGCGGTCCTAACCTTGGAGCTATTAGAGCTTCTAATTCCGGAAAAGTTATTTACTCCGGCTGGTATGGCGGATATGGAAAGGTTGTAATTCTTGAACACGGAATTGTTAATGGAAAACCGATTACAACACTTTACGCACACATGAATTCAATTGCCGTTTCAAACGGTCAAAGAGTAAATAAAGGTCAAGTCTTAGGCTATGAGGGAACTACCGGATACAGTACAGGACCTCATTGCCATTTTGAAGTCAGAGTGAACGGACAGCCTAATAATCCGTTAAATTATATATAGCAGGTAACGTATTTTGAAAAAAGAGTTAGCGATATTATTTACAACATTATCAATATTATTTGCAGGTTCTGCAAAAGCTGCGGATTATTCGTTTGCAGAACCGTCAGATTTTACCGGAGAAGCATTCTTCACCCCGCCGGTATTTCAAGAGCAAGCAAACGCTGAAAAGAAAAGCAGCGGTATGAAACACACAATGCCGCCAGTGAAAAAACTTCGTTTAATGATTAAGAAAAAAATCAAAGAACGAAATATGAAAAAATATGAACTTGCTCCGACTCTTGAGGAACAGAGCGATGTTTATTCCGCAGGTACAACAACCTCAGAGTACGCATCAAAAGAAGTCACTGATAATTTTGATGAAATGACCCCGGATGGATTTGAGGCTGACGAAGAAACTATTTCTGAAATCGAAAAACCCAAACGGCACTTCTTCCGTAAAAAAGCTAAAGAAGAACCGAAAGACGAGACAGAAGATATTATTCTGGACTGCAATAACGTAGACTATGATACAGAAAACTATTTAATTACGGCTAAAGGCGACGCTATCGTGGACTTTGTTAAACAAGGCACAAAGCTTAAAGCTGATTTAATTACCTTTGACAGAATGAACAACACAATAAAAGCCGAAGGTAATGTAAAGATTTTAAAAGGCGGTCAAACAATTACCGGAGATTATATCTTTGTAGATATGAATGAAGAAAATGCCCTTATAGAGAACCCTCTAACCAGGACAGAAGTAATTGAGATTAAGTCAAAAAAAGGCTATGTATACGGCGACCGTGTTGTTCAGGAAAATGGTGAAATATCCGTAGACAAGTCTTTTCCTATCAACTTTAGATCCGCAACCCGCGGACCTCAAATGCAGCGAATGCTGGTTCCGCCAAAAGAAACTCTATCAGAGGATATGGAAAACGGCTTAATCAAAGTCACTGTTCAAGATTTAAAAATAACTCAAAAAGGCGATTTAGAAATAATTTCCATGAAGCATCCTAAAGTTTTCAAGGGCAAACGAACCATCTTTAAGATGCCTGCTGTTAAACTATATACAAATAAAAACCATGACTTTGCAGAAACTAACTCTTGGGAACTTGGTTCTTACAGAGGATTAGGTATGTTTGTAGGTCCGGGCTGGGTATTTGAACTGCCGAGAGGCTCAGTCTTAAAAGCTGCGCCAATATTAAATTATAAAAGCGGTTTTGGTGTCGGCGGTTTAGTCAGATTCCAAAACAGCACAAACTTTACTCAAGCAGCCTATGGAACGGCAGTCGGAGATTTCATCATCCGCGGTAAACAAGATTTGGACGACCATTTATACTTGCAATATGGTATGAATGATTATATGAACGAATGGTTCTTAGGCAGACGACGTCCTGAATACGGAGTTTCTCTTGTTTATACCAATGGTTATTCCAGCAATGATTTTCTGCTCAAAGGGCACGCTTCAAGATTTTCACACAGGTTTGATGCCGGTTATTATCAAGACATAGATAAAGACCATAATTTTAGAAAGCTGTCCGGGGAACAGATTGGAACAACACGTTTCAGATATATGGCTCAAGCTGATCAGAATTTATATAAGTATGAAAATAAAGAAAATCAAACAGCTCTGAGTTTTAATGTTGTATCACAATTATCAGCAGCTTTATACGGAACCGGAGATTCACAGGTTATCGGAAGATTGGGACCGCATTTGCATACTCAATATAAAAGGTGGATGCAAGACATTGGTTATTTCTTTTCTGTATATGATGACAACACTCCAATGCCGGTATTTGATGCTTATAGATACGGAAAACAGAACCTGTACATCAGAGAATACTTTAGGATTTGCAGATACTTAACAGTATCCTGGTTCGGCTCTATCAACCTCACCGGAGATTCTCCTAATGATAAAACCTTCCAAGAAAATTCTTTTTATCTTTCAATCGGACCTGATGATTTGAAATTCAATGTTGGGTATGACTTTATCCGTGAAAACACATATTTCACTGTTCAGGTAATGATGGATGCTAAAGGTACAAAACTTGAATACGATACTTTTGAAATCAAACAGGATAAAAAAGCGAAAAAGAACGATGATTCTGACTTAGAAGAAGAAACTGCTTTCCAAGCTGCTCCGCAAAAGAAAGTGCTTCAAAGAGCTGTTGTAGAAGATATAAAGGTTATGGAAGATGTTCTCTAGATTTTTTATAGAAAATGAAATTATTGACTACGGAAAATTATGCGGAGTGAAAAATTTTACACCCGGTTACTCCGGAAATATTTCAGCCAGATACAAAAAAGGAATGCTGATTACAACATCCGGCTCTTCTAACGGATATTTGGAAAGAGAGAATATTGTTTATACAGATTTTGATGGTAATTCCTTAGAAAAAGGCAAAAAACCTTCCAGTGAAAAATTCTTGCACATAGAAATTTATAAAAAGCGTCCTGAATTTAATTATATTATTCATGTTCATGCACCATATCTCAGCAGTTTTGCTGCTGCAGGAAAGGACTTAATGGAGCCGGTTTTAGCTGAAAATGTTTTTTATTTTGGAGGGATTCCTCTTGCTGCATACGCACTGCCGTCAACAATGAAATTGGTTGAGAATACCGCTGCATATTTTGATAATTATGATGCTGTTTTAATGGAAAATCATGGCTTTATCGTAGGCGCAAAAACAATTGAAGATGCCTACCTAAAGCTTGAACTTGCAGAATCATACGCGCAAATAGTTTTAAACACTACAGCTCTTGGCGGAGCTAAAATTTTAACAAACGAAGAAGCCGAAGAAATATTAAAATTAAGATAGGTCTATAAGAATTAAGATACAACAAAGGGGTGGAGCATTGAAAATGCTCCGCCCCTCCATTATTTTTATCTTCTAAACTAATAATTCCTTCAAATAGTTCGGCAGAGCGAATCTGGCATCATGGTATTCTTTATTATAAATCTTGCAAGTTTTAGTAATCATGCTGCCGCGTCTTTCATCCCAGTATGAAAGCGGCTCAACTGATTCTGAACAGAAAGCCCAAGCCCAATATCCGCCAGGATATGTAGGAATATTAGATGTATATGTTGAACAAATTGGAAATACTTTTTTCAATAAAGCATACATTTTTCTAATTTCTTCCTTATTCACAAAAGGTGATTCAGATTGAGCAGACATTATTCCGCCGGGTTTAAGCGAACGTTTAACGTTTGTATAAAATTCTTCTGTAAACAATCCTTCTCCGGGTCCCATAGGGTCGGTCGAATCAATAAGAACTATATCAAACATATTTTCTTTATCTTTGATGTACTCTATAGCATCTTGAACAAGAATTTCGCATTTCGGATTATCCAGTTCGCAAGAAATTGTCGGCAAGTATTTTTTACAAGCTTCAATAACCATTCCGTCAATTTCACAAAGCACAACTTTTTCAACTGTATCATGCTTAAGAACTTCTCTGACAGTTCCGCCATCACCGCCACCGATAACAAGAACGGTTTTAGGATTTTTGTGATGCATCATAGGAATATGGGCAATCATTTCATGATAATGAAACTCATCTCCCTCTGTTGTCATCATCAAGTCATCAAGAGTTAATATTTTGCCTAATGTGCTATCTGTGTCAATAATTTCAACTTTCTGAAAATCTGATTGCTTAGAAAATAAAACTTCTTTTTGCTTGATAGCAATACCAAAACCTGATGGTGTAATTTCCTTATAGAATTTTTCCTGAGTCATTGTCATAGTTTTATATCTCCTGATAAAATGTGTATATGCAGGTGAAAAACTTCTTGCCCTGCCTCTTTACCTGTATTAATAACTGTTCTGTATGATTTCAAGCCTGCTTTCTTCGCCGCTTCTTTTACGGTCATCATGAGTCTGCCCAGCAAAGCTTCATCATTTAGTTCATTTAAAGATTCTACATGGATTCTCGGCACAACAAGAAGATGTGTATCTGCTTTGGGATTAATATCCTTAAACACGACAGCATCTTCGTTTTCATAAACGAATTCCGTGCCGAAATCTCCGTTAATAATTTTACAAAAAATACAATCTGCCATAATACTCTCCTTGTTAGACAAGGATAATCCAAAGACAGGGTAAAGTAAAGGAATTAATTTGAATAATCTCTGAGTTCCGGTCTTGAGGTTGTTGTATCACCATACAGACTGTATTTTTTACCTTTTTTAAGGTCAATATCTATAATAAAACTGTCCTCTTTAGAAGTTTCGACCGGCGGAGTTTTTTTGAAAACAGCATTTTTAACATTTTCTGTTTCATCTTTAACTCTCTGATTAATCTTATTTACACCGGAATTTTGAGCTGAATCAGCCGGCTGTATAACAGGCTGAGCCGTAACATTTCCGGAAGAAACCGGCTTTGCTTCTACTTCAAGTTTAGTTTGCATTTCAAGCTGTTTTTGTTCCTTTTCTGCAGCTTTTTGAGCACGGCGCTCTTCTCTTCTGGCTTTAGCCGCTTCATTTTTTTCATTAATATCTGTTTTTACGACATTATAAACTTTATCTGTTTCCTTGCCTAAGCGTCTGTATTTCTTAGTAAACACATTATCAATATTGCCAATGTCATAGTAAATTTGGTTAGATTCTTTTGCGAATACATCAGGCGGAAGGACATTGGACTGGACATTTTGGGCTATTTCCGGGCACAAAAGTCTTGAATAATCTTTAATTTTCTGCAGCTGCTCTGTTTGAGGAGACGGTCCTCGCGTTATAATCCTGTTTTCACAAACACTTATTGTCTTATAAAAAGTATCCGACCATAAAGTTTGATTATTGTTGGCATCCACAAGAACAGCATAAGTAGATATTTTATATGCAGGATCCACAACAGTCGCGCCGGCAATATTTAAAAAATCCCATAAAGTTCTTCTTAAAATATAGTTCTCCGAATCAATATAAGATGTCATTAGAAGTACATATCTGGCATTTAAATTTACAGCCAGCTTCCTTACCAAAAGATAGTCTACATTGTACGTCGTTCTGAACCTGTCGGTCAGGGTTTTTGCCGCCAGCATAGCATTCGGTCTGCCTTTTAGGGTATGGCGGATTTCACTCACCCGAGGGGCTTTTATATAATCTGTTTTATTCAGAATATTAACAACTTCATCCGCAAAAAATTCAGAGGCAGCATCATAAATATATGCATCCAGAGAAGCATTTTCAGTTACAATATTATCCGGTATAACTACAACCTTATATTCCTCGGCAAAAACCAAAGGAGAAAAGAAAATAACTATCCCTGCTAATAATAATCTAAAAAAATCTCTCACAATTGGAATTATAGCATACATATCTAAAAGTACCAAAAATTTACATCATGTAACTTACTGTATTTATTTTATTATATATAATATAATTAGTTAGAATGCTTAAAAAGTTTAATAAATACATAGTTATAATCATAACATTTTATATATTTTATCTTGGGATTCTGCCATTTATTCTCACGGGGGCAGTGAAAAAGATTTGTAAAACAGTAACGGCGGAATCAAATTATACGTTGACGATAGAAAAGCCTGTTTTCAGACTCTCTGTTATTCCAACAGTCTCTTTCTCCGCCAAAGAAATTTCTCTTAAACAAAAAAATAGCATTGACTGTGCCAAAATATCAAATTTTAAAATAGCAATAAGACTTTTTCCACTGTTATCGGGGCGTCTGCATATCAACCACACAGAAGCTTCAAACCTAAATATCATCTCTTCTATTAAAGATAATGTTGAGTTAGATAAAGATTTTTTCAGCAAACTTGAAACCTCAAAACTCAAACTTGATTCAGCTAAAATAGAATGTTTTGAAATTCTTATCTATCAGAAAAATATTAAAAAACCAATTTCATACAGCGGCAGCAACTTTATTTATCAGAAAAAAAACAGATATTTAAAGTTTGAGACCCACAGCGAACTTGAGATTCAGAACAAAATATCAAAAGCAAACATCAACCTCTATCTTCCTAAAAATAACGACATAAAAAAAACGATCTTCAAGGTTGACCTCACAAATCTTGATTTAGAACCGCTTAGAATTTATTTTAGGAACTATCTTCCAAAAGACTTAGTTTCCTTAAACGGAATAATAAATATGGAAGCAAGTAAAGGGGAGCTTATAACCAGGCTGGATAAATGCTCTGCAATAATGAAAAAGCCTTCCGAATCAATAATTTTACCGGATTCTATGAGTATTAAATCAAATTTCCATATAAAACGGAACATCATCAGCCTGGATAATCTTGAAATATCTTCGCAAAACATAAATGCAGCAATACATGGTAATATTTATAATTATCTGGGGAAAACAAAGCCTACTCTTGACTTGGAAATCCTGCTTAATAAATCCCGTGTTGAAGATATAATAAACCTTACTCCCGCCTTTAACATAGAAGAAATTAACACAGAAAGACTTAAAAATTATAAATTCTATGGAGAAACAATAGGAAACTTCACTGTTAAAGGACGACTGCCGGAGCCTGAAATAAACGGCGACATCTATATAGATGACGGTATACTTATGAAACCAATCCCAAACACCTCCAAAGGTGCCACTATAAAACTCCGATTCAACGGCAGAGATGTTGATTTTGATGTTTCTGTCCCCGCAGGAGGCACCGAAAAAGTTTGGGTTAAGGGAAATGTCGAACTTTATAATATCAAATATGCCGATATGACAATAAAAAGTACACCTTCGGTTGATTTACACACTGCTGAAATTGTTGTTAATCCTCTTCATGAAATACTTAATTTTATTATAGGACCTGTTCCTATTATGGATATTACAGGAAAAGGCAATATAAATATAGCCGTAAAAGGCAACCGCAAAAATCCGCATGTATGGGGAGTTTTCCGAACTCAAAATGCTTCCGTGAAATTCATTGAAATCCCGGATTTGGAACTTACGGATGCCGATTCAATTCTTACCTTTAACGATGAAAATGCCGTATTTATTTCCAAAAATGGAAAAGTTGACGGAAAGGCTTTTGACGTGAAAGGAACCTGTTCTCTTTCCGGAAAATTCGACTTTGATGTTAAGTCTAACGGTCAAAACACAGGATACCTTTATAATGCACTGAAAACATCCACTATGATACCGGAAATTAAACAGTTATTGCCAAAATTAGATAAAGCATCAGGAACCGCAGACTTTGTAATGAAGGTTTACGGCGAAATCAAGGATATTTCGGAACTTAAATTCAACAAAAATACATTTGCTAAGGGTGAAGTTAAACTAAAAGATAACAGCTTTTCAATGGAAGGTATGACTGTTGAAAAAACAAATGGAAAAATTACTTTTGACGGAACAAATATTGCCGCAATATTAAAGGCTCTTATGGGAAATTCCGTAATGAATATTGATGCTAAATTAAAAAATAACATTGCGGATTTAGTGCTTGATATCCCGACTTTCAATCCTAATATACTTATTCAGAATCAAGAACTCCAAGAGAAACAAGTTCTTCCATTCGTTTCTGTAAAAGCTAAATATAAAGGCAAAATTGATAATATTGAATATGACAAAATAAATCTGTATTCCAAAATTCTTTCTCCTAATCCTAAAAGCAAGCTTAAACCGCAATCCGGAGAAATTACACTTTCTAACGGAAATCTTAATATTAAAAACTTCAAAGGATATATCAACAGTACAAACAATGCTTTTGAAACAAATCTCTCTGTTACAGATGCCTTTACTCAAAAACCTAACTCTAACGGGACAATCTTTTTGAAAGCCTCCGATTTAAGCCAGTTCAACGATATATTCACAAGTGCAATCCTGCCAAAACAAATACGTAATTATACAAAAGATATAAAATTCCAAAACGGTTCTGTTGACTGCAAGCTTAAAATAATAAACAGCAAGCTGCTTACTGACACGGATTTGAGCGGAATTTCCCTTATTTATCTGCCGCTTGACCTTCCGATAAATATAATTAACGGAAGCGTCAGCATAAAAAATAATGTCTTAAAACTTAACAAAATAAATATTCTTGCAGATAAAATGCCAATCCTTGCTGACGGAGAAATTAGGGATATATTCGACAAACAAATATTCAATATTTACCTTAGCTCAAAACCTCAGCAAGAATTTATTGATAAATACATAAATAAAAAACAAATCTACCCTATCAAAATAAAGGGCGATATCGTTTACTGGGCAAGATTCAAGGGCGTTTACGATAATTTTGAAGTCAAGTCCAATATTAATATGAGTAAAGACTCCAGTTTTTACCACCTCGGCGCAACCATCGGAGATATTGAGAATGCAATTATACTTGATTTGGACACAAGAGTTCTGAATGGTAAAACACTTAAAATTAAAGATTTTTCTTATGATAAACTCATAGACTCACAAGGCGGGAAACAAACCCGTCTAAATATGCTCAAAGTTAAGGGCGGAGTCGATATTTACAAAGATGACTTAGGTTTTAGCGACTTGTACATAAAAACCCAGCATCCTACAGACGCAAGAATTTTCAATATCATCTTCAGAAAACCTAATATTAAACAGGGGCAATTCACCTCCGATTTAAAAATTAACGGCAGACTTTCCAATCCGTATATTTTAGGAGATTTCCACATATTTGAAACAAACATACCTTTCCTTGATACAACAATGAAAAATATTGAACTTGTATTTAAAGAAAAAATAATTGAAATAAGCTCTAAAGGAGATATCCTCGGAAATGATATTAGGCTTCAAGGCACAGCAAAAAACAAGCTTAGACCTCCATATCAACTTGAAAAAATGGAATTATACACAAGCGATTTAAATTTAAACTATGTTACTGAAAAACTTAAAGCTTCTCAAGTGGATACCGTTCCGACATTTGAATCATTGGAAGGCTTTGATATGAGTTCAATAATATTTGAAAATCTCATCCTAAAAGCAGATAAAATTCAACTCAGAAATATCAATGCAACAGACTTTGAAGCAGTTACAAACCTCAACACAAAAGGAGACTTTAATATTGACCGATTTAAATTCAACATCGCAAAAGGCTCTTTGAGCGGCAAATACAAATTTAATTTTAAGAACAATAACATGATGGTGGATTTAACCGCTGACGACATCAATGCAAACGAACTTTCGATAGCTTTATTTGATTTAGGCAATCAAATCTACGGTGATATGACAGGCACTGTAAATATGTCCTGCAGCGGAACAAACTTCCAGCACTGTATGGAAACTCTCAACGGTCAGATGGAATTCAACGTAAAAGACGGCAGAATGCCAAAATTAGGGTCTCTTGAATATTTGTTAAAAGCCGGGAATCTTGTTAAAGGCGGAATAACCGGACTTTCAATAAACAGTGTTATTGATATAATAACACCTTTAAAAACAGGAGATTTTTCAAGTATAAAAGGCAGAATGGACATAAAAGACGGCAAAACAAACAACCTCGAAATTCTGACAAAAGGCGAAGATTTAAATATATATATTGGAGGAAAGTTTGATTTTTCTACATACATAGCAGATATGGAAGTTTTAGGACTCCTCTCTAAAAAAATATCTACAATGTTCGGTCCAATAGGAAATATTTCTATAAATACCCTGTTCAGTGTGATTCCGGGAGTAAATTTATCCGAGGATAATAAGCTTATTGAAAAAATCAACAAGATTCCGGGTATTGAACTGTCTGACAAACAATACCGTAAGTTTATAGCCATTATTCAGGGCAATATTAATGGTGATGATTACGTCACCAGCTTCCGCTGGATAAATTAGGAATGCTCAATTCTCCCATCCCGGAAAACAGGATTATTATTTTAAACCTTCATATCCGTTTCTCAAAGCTTGGTTAAATTTTGCGTATTTATCAATCTCTTCCTGGGTAGGATTTTCCAAGCCTAAAATACCCATACTTTCCTGAGCTGTTACCCATTCAGAATATGTTATATCTGCGCCGGTAGATTTGCCGCTCTCGTCATTTATTCTTGACATTGCCCAAAGATATGCTGCAACTTCTGACTCATCAATCTTATTGTTTTCATTGATATCCAAAACAGCTATTCTGTTAATAGCCAAGGAATTAACAAGCTCTTTCTCTTCAGCAGTAAGAGCTCGTCCGAGTTCTTTTTCTTCCATTTCAACTAATTCGTTAACATCTATTGCACCGTCACCTTCGGCACTGTCATATAGCTCTACATATTCTCTTGCCGACTGATGAAAAGCTGCTTTGAAAGCATCCATATCGCCATCAGCAATTGCTTGCTCAACATCACTATTCACGAATTTTAAATCGCTTGATTCTACATCATTCTGATACTGCTCTGCAAATTGTGCCTCCAGTTTGTGAGCAGCAACTCCTTTTGCATAGTTTAAAATTCTGTCATCTACCGTTAAACCTCTGGCATCTTTTTCTAAATTATTATCTGAATAGTATTTAGAAATAGCATTATATTTAGCGGCAATATCGTCTATATCAGATTCTGAAAGTTCAATACCTTCTTCTTGCAGCATCTTTACTACAACATCTTTTGCTTCCGGTTTTTCTTCCGCCACAGGAGTAGTGCCTTCAGCAACTGGCACTTCTTCTGAGTCTGGCGCAGAATCTGTTATACCCATTTTCTGTTTTGCAATTTGTACAATCTGAGTCCACGCATTTTTAGTAATTTCGTAGACACCTTGTTGAACAATATAGTTATTATTTTTTGTTATATCATTATCAGCACCGGAATATTGCTTTTGCTGAGTTGCCTTATCTGCTTTAACAATATCGAAAACACAGTTCCATTCTTTTAATCCCAGCTTAACATCAACGCCAAGTTCATTATCAAGCTGTCTGTCTATAGCTTGTGAAATTCCGTCTCCGGTTCCAATATTTAATTTTATATTAACATCTGGTGCCTTATTTATATAAAGTTTATATAACACCCTCAAATTTATATATTTCTCATTATTTTTACAAAAGTTAACAAAAAAACTCTCTAAATTTGCGTAATAAAAATTTTATGATTATAATTTAATAAGTGTAAATTTTACAATATTGGGAAATCGGATGACACTTAATTTTCAAGACTTAATATTAAATTTATCGGGATTTTGGTCTAATTACGGATGTATAATTCAACAGCCGTATGATATTGAAAAAGGGGCTTCTACAATGAACCCTGCTACTTTTTTAAGGGCATTGGGTCCGGAACCTTTTTCTACAGCAATGGTTGAGCCTTGCAGACGTCCTACAGATGCAAGGTATGGCGAAAACCCTAACAGACTTGGACATTATTTCCAGTATCAAGTTATACTCAAACCTTCTCCCGATAACGCTCAAGAACTTTATTTAAAAAGTCTTGAAGCAATGGGAATCGACCTTTCAAAACATGATGTAAGGTTTGTGGAAGATAACTGGGAATCTCCGACCCTCGGCGCAGCTGGTGTAGGCTGGGAAGTTTGGCTTGACGGAATGGAAATTACTCAATTTACATATTTCCAGCAAGTCGGCGGGCTTGAAGTTAAGCCGGTTGCATTAGAAATCACTTACGGGCTTGAAAGAATTGCAATGTATATCCAAAACAAAGAATCCGTTTTTGATATTATGTGGAATAATGAGCTCAAGTATGGTGATATTTACCTCCAAAACGAAATTGAACAATCGAAATATAACTTTGAATATTCTGATGCGGAAAGATTATTTGCTCTTTTTGATGCGTATCAGAAAGAAGTTGACAACTGCCTGAATGCTGAGCTGGTACTTCCGGCTTATGATTATGTATTAAAGTGTTCTCACACATTCAACCTTCTTGATGCAAGAGGGGTTATAAGTAAAGATGAACGTATTAATTTTATTAACAGAGTTCGAACAATGGCATCCGCAGTAGCGGAATTGTATGTCAAACAACGTGAGAAATTAGGCTTCCCTCTGTTAAAGAAGTAAAATTATATTAAGGGAAATAGCAGACACTAAAAGCCGAAATTATGGATTTTTCCAGCAAAAATGCCGGCTGAAATTTACGAAAGGCGGAAAATGGCAAACGCAGAAAAACTATCTCAATTTACAAATGTTGTAAAGAAAATGTTTATCAGAAAAAACCCTGATGATGCACTCCAAGGTGCAAAAGAAGGCGGTCTTGAGAAAACTCTCGGAGTTATGGACTTAATTATCCTCGGAGTAGGAGCAATCATAGGTTCCGGAATTTTTGCAATTGTTGGTACAGCAGCAGCCGGAGAAAATGGTGCCGGACCGGCTTTAATGGTATCAATGGTAATTGCAGCAATAGCATGTATATTTTCAGCCCTTTGTTACAGTGAAATTGCAACAATGATTCCGGTAGCAGGCGGAGCTTATGCCTATACATTTGCTTCTTTAGGTGAATTTATGGCTTGGCTTGTCGGCTGGATTCTTATGCTTGAGTATTTAGTCGGTTTTATCGCTGTATCTTGCGCTTGGACAAACCATTTTATGCAATTTCTTAAAGGTTTTTCAAATATTCTTCCTGCATGGATAGTTAACCCTCCGGCTTGGCTTATTAATGATTTTAGATCAGCTGTACATTATTATTCAAACCAAGGTGTAGATTGGCATAATGTAATCCCAAGTTTTTGCGGAATACCTGTATGTCTGAATCTTCCGGCAATAATCATGATTATTCTGGCGACAGCTTTGCTTGTAAAAGGAACAAAAGATTCTGCTAAAATGACAGGTATTATGGTTGCAGTTAAACTCGGTGTTATTGCGCTTTTTGTGCTGGCAGGAGCATTCTATGTAAAACCTGAAAACTGGACACCTTTTGCACCTAATGGATTTGAAGGTGTATTTATGGGTGCATTTATTATATTCTTCGCTTACATTGGTTTTGATGCTATTGCTACCGCGGCAGAAGAATGTAAAAATCCTCAAAAAGATTTGCCGATAAGTATTATAGGCTCTCTTGTTATCACAACCATCGTGTATGTTCTTGTAGCACTGGTTCTTACAGGTATGCAGCCGACTAACGGCGCAGTTCCTGAGGGAATTTTGAAAGCTCCGATGGCTTATGTTATGGCAAATGTCGGACGAAACGGAATTGCAGGACTCATCTCTGCAGGCTCTCTTGCCGGTTTAACATCTGTTCTTATTGTTATGCACATGGCAGCAACAAGAGTTCTTTTTGCGATGAGCAGAGATAATTTTCTGCCTCATATCTTCCAAAAGATTCACCCTAAATTTAACACTCCTGCTATTCTTACCGTTACTGTAGGTTTAGTAGGTATTATAGGAACCTTTATTCTTGATTTAAATGTTGCAGCATCTTTAAGTAATTTTGGAACTTTCACATCATTTATTATTGTTTGTGTTGCAGTATTAATTCTAAGAAAAATTGAGCCGAACCGAGAAAGACCTTTCAAAGTTCCATTCTGCCCGTTATTTCCGCTGCTGGGAATACTATGCTGCGGAGGATTGATGGTATTTTCTATGGTTGTTGCCAAAGGGGAAACCGCGGCACTATCAACAGAAATGTTTATTATCTGGGTAGTTATGGGATGTTTAATCTACTTTGCATACGGATATCAAAAGAATCGAAAGGTTGAAGCACTAGCCCTGGAAGAAAGTAAGAAAATAGCAGAAAAAGATGAAACAATTACAGCAAGTACTAAATAACCTGCTTAAATGCAGATCACCTCAAGACTTAATAGAAGAAGGCAGCAGTTCCGAATTAAAAAAGACTTTAAATGTTTTTGACCTGATTGTGCTGGGAATTGGAGCTGTTGTCGGTACAGGAATTTTCACAATTATCGGAAGCGCAATTGTAGGAAGTTCAGACGGCGCCGGCGCTGGTTCGGCAGTAATTATTTCAATGATATTGGCTGCAATTGCCAGTCTATTTTCAGCACTTTCGTATTCTGAAATTGCATCAATGATTCCGGTTGCAGGAAGTGCTTATACATATACTTACGCAACAATGGGTGAGTTTATGGCTTGGATGGTAGGCTGGATTCTTATGCTTGAGTACGCTATCGGAAATATCACTGTTGCAAGCGCATGGACAGGTTATTTCGTGCAATTCATGAAAGGGTTCAAACATATATTACCGGATTTCATTGTTAATTGTCCGCTTTGGCTCAGAAATGACTATAGAACTATGTACGAAATCTGTAATAAATTCGGATGGGATGTGCATGATAAAATGCCGTTTGTCCACCTGCCTTTTGGGTGGGAAATTCCAATTGCGATTAATATTCCGGCTATTGCAATTGTACTGATTCTTACAGTCTTATTAATTAAAGGGATTAAGGAATCTACAAAAGTCGCCACTATTATGGTTGGAGTTAATATGTTTATTATACTCTCATTTATTGTAGTAGGAGCTTTTTATATCAAACCTGAAAATTGGGTCCCTTTTGCTCCTAACGGCTGGGAAGGCATTTTTACGGGAGCCTTTATAATTTTCTTTGCTTACATTGGTTTTGATGCTGTATCTACGGCAGCAGAAGAGACTAAGAATCCACAAAGAGACCTTCCGATTGCAATAATGGGAACGCTTCTTATTTGTACGATTCTCTATGTGGCAGCCGCCCTTGTTCTCACGGGAGTTATCCCGCATAATTGGATTGATACGCAGGCTCCTCTGGCTCATGCGATGAGATTTATAGGTATGAACTGGTATGCAGGACTTATTTCTGTTGGTGCACTTTGTGCCTTAACCTCTGTACTGTTAATTTATCAGCTAGGTACAACAAGAATCCTTTATGCAATGAGCAGAGACCACTTTTTGCCAAAGTCTTTGAATGCAATCCATAAAAAATTCAAGACGCCTCACGTTCTAACTTGGGTATCTGGGATTGTAGTTATAATTTGCGCATTATTTATGGATTTAACCATTTCAGCAGAGCTATGCAACTTTGGGACCTTTGCTTCATTCATTGTTATTTGTATAGCAGTTCTGATTTTAAGAAAAACGGAACCGGACAGAGCACGTCCGTTTAAAGTACCTTTTTGTCCTTGGTTTCCGATTCTGGGTATTTTAACCTGTCTTGGACTTATGTATTGTAAATTCAGTGCAAAAGCAACATCTGCACTTTATTTCATTATTTGGCTTGCAATCGGCTTACTCATATATGCATTGTATGGCTACAAAGAAAAACGTAAAGAAGAGTCTGAAAAATAAAACAAATACAGTATGAATTTTCCCCGCAAAGTGTTATAATTCATGTATGAGAATTGTCACTAACAAAGAGCTGAGCGGTTACAAAATTCTTCCGTTTGACATCTTTACGGAAAACAACAGCAAGATTTTTGGTGCCGGAGAAGTTTTAACTCCGGGAAAACTTATTATGCTAAAGAACTATCCAAAAATCTTTACAGAAGAAGTCTATCCTGAAGAAGAGTTTAGTAAAAAAACAACGACACGCAGCAGCTCAAAAAAAATGGCAAACTTTTCTTATGATACCTTAGACCCTAATGATTTTGAAACTGTTGTTAATAAAGACTCTACAATCAGAATGGAAGTTCAGATAAAAATCAAGTATTTTTATCGTAAGATACTTGATTTATTTATCCAAGGCTACTATGAAGAAGGTCTCTTAAAAATAAATTCTTTAGTAAATATCATAAAGTCAGATTTATTTAAGCAAGTACACAAATCAAATAAAGGCTCTCAAATTAGATTTTTAGGAGAGTACGAGCTTTGCCACCCTATTAATGTGGCATTAATTTCCGGATTGATAGCAAAGAAACTGGATTTTCCAAGCCTTTCAATTGATTCAGTAATCCTTGCGGGACTAATACATGATATCGGAAAATTAAGAATTAACCTTGAGGACAGGTCTGCTATCCTCACCGTAAATGAAGAAGAGGTTATGACCCATACTATCCTCGGATATGAACTTATAAAAAAAGAGTTAAAGCTGCCGGAAGAAATTGCGAAAGTAGCTCTTGAACATCACGAAAACAATGACGGCTCGGGCTATCCGCAAGGGCTTTCAAGCGATTCAATCTCCGAACTGAGCCAAATAGTTAATGTGGCAAATTACTATGATAACCTCGCTTTCAACAGAACACCTAACCATATCGCAAGTAACAGAGAAGCTCTAAGGGTTATGCTGGAAGCCGGAACCAGAAGATTTTCTGCGCAAAAGCTCTATACTTTTGTTCACATGTTTAATTATGATGATCCTAAAGATTTTAATGATATGGTAGTATAACCGATTTAGAGATTGCACAACCTTGTTATTTCAGAAATTCTGTCTGTATAGGAGGAAACTATGGACAGAATAAAAACATTCAAAAAAATAATGGAAAAAAGTGAAACAAACTTGGTCTCTATTCTTACTAATCACTATCAGATAACCGGAACTGTTTTTGACTGTGAAGAATGCAATAAAGACGGTTTTATTAACCTTACTAATGCATCATTATGTACAGTAAATGAAATTTACGAAACCAGATGCGAAGATTTCACCGAGAATCGCTATGATTGGATACATATAAATATCGACAAAATTGTCGCATTCAGCTTTTTAAAAGATTAGAAAAAATATAGTTAAATATTTTTTGTTTAATCTTGATTGTAAGAAACCCGCATTGTCTTCTATGCCCTTCGGGCATCGTAGGAGTTGTGCTTCGCACAATCTCTTATATTCGCTATTGTGCCTTACAGGCACACGCTCGCGGCTAACACCTTACACCTCCAACTGCGAAATCCCCTCCCGGATTCCTAAGCTCACAAAGTTCGCAAAGGAATCCTGCCCTCCCCGCCTTCCGCTTTCGCTTCCAGGGGAGGATTATAAACAGGCATTTTTCGGTAGAAAAATGAAGCAGCAAGGGTTTTTTCTTTCTTATCCAACATTCTTTCTTTTTTCATTCTCAAAAAAGAAAGAATGTTGGTGCGGGGTACGGAGCGGTATCAGCCCCGAAAAATTTATAAAATACCACTAAAATAAAAAGCCGGAACTTTCGTTCCGGCGTATCCCATTATTACTTAATCGTAGTTTACTTAATCATTAAAGTAACGATATACTCCTAAGCGGGGGAAATATTTACCCCTTTAATTCTACTTTATTACAGTGAAGAATTTAAACTCTGCAGGCATTATCTTTCCGAAAGATAATGAATTAGTAGCTGCTACAAATTTTTCTTCAATGTAATCAGTTCCGTCAAACCTGAACTCTGAAACTATTGAATAGTCACAAGAAAGCTCAATTGTTTTATCAAAAACTTCGTGTCCTTCCCGTTCTTCTGTCCAGGAGTTTCCATTCTCTTCTACAAGGAATTTTTCAGTAGGAGAATTATAGTTGGCTACAACAAGAATAGAATTTTTCAAACCTTCTTTTTGAATCTGCCATACAACAAATCCGTCATCATCCTGTCTTATTATATGAGCTTCTCCGTCAGTAATTACGGAATTATTCTTGACAAATCTGTCAATTGCATCAAATTTTGAGAAGAAATCATAATCTTTGTCCCGTTTCATAGAAACTTCATTTCCGATGGCAGCTTCAATTCCTCCGTTTGTAAAGGATTCATCTCCGTCAATATACATAACAGGACGTTCAGCATTTCTGCCGCCCGGGAGGAATTTGTATTTAAACCACTTAAACAAAGCTCCTTCTTTTCCTAACTGAGCCGGATATCTGTCAATAGCTTCAAACTCGCCGTCCTGATTGTTGTAGGTTTTGAGGATAGAAAGCGGGGTGGCTTTTTTAGCCTCAGAATTATAATTTGCCAGTCTCAAATTATCATCCGCAATATCTTCCGGTGTTTTATAGCTTTGTGAAACAATATCATTTCCCCAGAGAAGGTCAAATCCCATATCCTGATGATATTCTTTGTAATAATTATCCCAGAGCATATATTCCGCTAAGGAAGCAAAGTAAGGAACTTTTTCCTTCATTGCCGCATTAAGCATTCCAA
The DNA here is from genome assembly GCA_944326455.1 of Candidatus Gastranaerophilales bacterium. GTDB lineage: Bacteria > Cyanobacteriota > Vampirovibrionia > Gastranaerophilales > Gastranaerophilaceae > CAG-196. The sequence continues at coordinate 20,408 of CALVEA010000017.1, forward strand.
GAACTTTTCTTGGCGCTCTGTAGCTAATCGGAACACCGTCTTTTTCGGAAACTTCGTCTACAATATGGTCAATATGGTCAACTCTGAATCCGTCAAAGTTATATTCTTCCTGAAGATTTTTCATATAATCAATAAAGAATTTTATAACATCATTATTATATTTACCGTTTTCCAGACATACAAAATAGTAAGGTGTCTGGCAATCAAGGTTAGCAAACTCAGTTACATCTTCTCCTTTAAAGTTATAATGTTTAAAAATCGGGTAGCTTGCGCCTTCCGACATCTTGTCAAATACAGGCACCCCTGCCGAACACCACGCACCGCCCGGAGCCGGCCACATACCCTCTTTTATTAAAACCTGAATAATTTCATTCTGGTTTGTGATTTCATTTTCTGACATTTTTTTAGAATTGTTATGCGATACCTGAGTTATTATCATTTTTGCTTTTTTATGAAGTCTATCCTGAATAGACTTTTCCAGCATAGAATTTGATAAGAAAATCTTAGTATCGGATAAAAGTTCATCAATTTCATCAAATATTTTTCTGTAATGTTCGGTTAAATCTCCAAAAGATTCACCTTTTAGATATTTTTTATAAATTCCGCTTACTATTGCAAGATCATCTTTAGAATATTTATCAGCCAATTTCTCAGCGGAAGAATCAACATTTTTTGATAATTCTTCAATCAGAGCATTGATATCAAACCATCTTGCGCAATCAGGATTTGTTAAAACAATTTTAGAAAATCTTCCTGTCTGCGGAAGTATATCATAAATAACAGGATGCCCTGCAAGCTGGGTTAATTTAATAAATGCTTTAACCTGCTCATCAGCATTCAATCCTGTTTTTTCAGCAATATTTTTATCCTCAAGATTAGGGCTTACACAGCTCGCTGTCGGAAGATAAGCACATCCGAATTCTCTCGGGTGGAACGGAATCAAATACATTGTTGTATTAAATATTCCGTTATCAAGATTTCCGGTCGGAAGGATAAGAAGTTCTCTCATCCAATCCATAAACTTACCGCAATCGGAGGAAGAATTTCCGTTACCTAATCCGGCAAGGTTAATAAGTTTAATATTATGACCTTCTTTTTGAAACCATTTTGAATCTTTAACATTATTTCTTGCAAGAACACTTGCTTTTGTAAACTCAAATTTTCCGTCTTTGAAAACTCCGTTAGCTTCCCATTTTGACTCAAGAGCAAAAAGGACTTCCGCATCGGATAATTCTTCCAGCGCCTTGATTTGAGGATACGGAAGATAACCGAATTTATTCATTGTTGATTTTAAGTATTCTTTTCTCTCATCAGAAATACTATCAAACGAAAATATTTCTTTTAACTTTGAATAAAAGTCATTTAAAACTTCCGCACTGCTTACTTCCTTCTTAAACAGAAATTCTAACATTATTTTCTCCTTGGATTTGTGATTGTGATTGTTGAATGTAAATTTAGTATATAAGGATAATATCATGCTCATATATTTTTTACAAACTTTCGTAAATAATTGTTAAGAGAAATTGAGTGATTAATGTGCAGCTATTTTTAAGCTATAATTAAATAAAGAAAGAGGGATGCTGATGAGCGGATTTAATTTTCTTGAAGCTATTATTTATTTAGCTTTATATCTGTTTATTATTGGTTTTGCAGGAGTTCTTATTTACGGAATAAAAAAATACAACCGCGAAAAAAGAATCGGCGGAATTTTTGTAACATCTTTAGTAAGTTTATTTTTATTATTTATAATTAATCAATTAACAGTGACGGGGTTATATTTCTCAAGTATAAATAATTTTGTAAAAAAAGATTATAAAAAAGCTGCAAATTTTTCGGAAATGGGAGCAAGGATTGCGATTTTCCCGTCACAAAAAAGCACCTTATACGGTGAAGCCGGCATAGACTATATGACAATGAAAAACGGTGACAAAGCACTTATGAGTTTTGAAAAAGCTTACAAAATAAAACAACCTTGCCACGATACAAATAACAGCTATCTGAAAAATGATTGGGCAATTTTTGCATCTATGTTGTATACCTACTTAGGAGATTATGAAAAAGTTTACAGACTGGCAAATGATACCGGCAGATATAATACCGCAGCCGTTGCCGCTATTTGTGAAAAAGATTACAAAAAAGCACTTGGATATACAGACTTGAATTTATTAAAACAAAAACGTTCGGCAACCTTGTACGGACAAAGGGCTTATATTCACAAAAAGCTAAAAAAAGATAAGTTAGCACAAGAGGATTTCCAAAAAGCAATTTCTCTTTGCAGAAAAAGTAAAACCTGTACAGAGATACAATACCAACAACAAAATGACATTTATTGGAATAAATTTTCAGAAAAGAAAAAAGAATATTTCGGCTCTGAGTAATTATTTAATTTTTAATTAATAGCAAATTTTTCTTTGCCGGATTATTTATAGAATATGATTACATTTAAAAGCCGAAATCAAATATTAAAGAATGCAGATTCTATTACAAGAAAAGCCCATTCTCAATATCCGCATGTATCTTCAAGCAGAATAGAATATAAGCTGGCGGCAGATAAGGTAAAAGATTTCTTCTGGGGAGATATGCTGTTTAAGATGGAGCTTAAGACTGCCGGAGAAAGATTAAAAATCGAAGATGATGAAAAAAACCTATATAGAATAATTGCGGAATCTTTAAAAAATTCAGCAATAGGAAATTGTTATGAAGAAGCAAAAACGGCTGAACTTGTCGGATTAATAAATAAAGTGAATAATATTTATTCCGGAAAAATTTTTATAAATAGAAAAACTATGTTGAATCATGAAGTGGCTTTTATTACAAATAAAAAACTCGCAGACAAAAAATTATATTCATTTAAAAATAAAGATGCCGTTATCCTCGACCCTTGGCTTGGAATAACAGAATTTGCACAAACATATTTTGCAAGATTAACAACGGAATTTAAGCATATATTCTCAGCATTAGATAAAAAGAAAAAATTTAATTTCTACATCCAACCGGATTTGGAATATCGTATTACCCCGTATAAACTAAAAAAGATGAAGGCAGAATATCCCGAGCTTTTAATAGAAGGATTAAAAAAGATTAAATTATAACTCTTGCAACCAGTGGAACTTATATACAACTTTATACCAAATTTGTACAATATAGCCATTGTGTCATTCCGGGCTCCGACCCGGAATCTATCAATGTTTATTTTGAATTGTGTTAAACTACTACTTCTCTAGTTAGGACACTACTGTCTATGATAAATTACTTTGTCATGGACAGTTGTGCCCTAATTGGGGAGAGCGAAAAAATCCTTATTTACTTAATCACTTAATCACTCAGTCACTTAGTCACTTAACTTCTATTCACTACTCACTAGTCACTACCTCAACCGGCACCCACCTCAATCCTCCCCGGATTGGCATTATTGTCCCGAATAGTACTCCTGTCATTCTGAAAGTGCAGAAAAATTAATTTATTTAAAACAGTTAATTTTTCGCACTGTTCAGAATCTTACCAATCGGGTATTATGTTTGTGTTTTGGTAAGATCCTGAATAGATTGAAAAACTACACTTGCGTTTGTTTTTCTAATCTTTCAGGATGACATTTTAGTTTATTGTTCCCTCCCCGGATTAGAGCACTACTACCTAGGATAAATTACTTTGTCATGGACAGTTGTGCCCTAATTGGGGAGAGCGAAAAAATCCTTATTTACTTATTTACTTATTCACTTATTTACTTAATCACTTAATCACTCAGTCACTTAGTCACTCAACTTCTATTCACTATTCACCAGTCACCACAAATGGTAGACTAAAGTCTACCCTACTACTCCCTCACAAGGGAGGAAGATTATTTATCCCGGACAATTGTGCCCAAATTGGGAAGGGTGAAAGCCTTATTTACTTATTTACTTATTTACTTATTAACTTATTAACTTATTCACTTAATCACTTAGTCACTCAGTCACCTAATCACTATTCACTACCTCCCTTCCCCCTGCTCTTGATTGAAAAACATGTTTATAATATGATTTTATTGGTTATACAATTCGATAGGCACAGCCCTAGTCTGTAAATAGCATTATTAAATTTTACTATCACTATAGATGGAACGGTATAGCCCGTAGTAAAACACAGTTAAAACAAAAGGAGACACAAGATGTCAACAGCATCACTTATTGAACTTTTAGAAGCAGGCGTTCACTTCGGACACCAAACACAACATTGGAACCCAAAAATGAAACCGTATATCTACGGTGCAAGAAACGGTATCTATATTCTTGATTTAAGAAAAACTTCAGACTTATTAGATGCTGCTTACGATGTTGTAAGAGATTATGCTGCTAAAGGTAGAAATGTACTTTTCGTAGGTACTAAAAAACAAGCTGCAGAAGTTGTTGCTGAAGAAGCTCAACGCTCTGGCGCTTACTACATCAACAGAAGATGGTTAGGCGGTATGCTTACTAACTTTGAAACCATAAGAGGCAGAGTTAATAAATTAAGAGAACTTGAAGACTTTATCTCTTCAGGTCACGCTGAAAAATTACCTAAAAAAGAACAAGCACAGTTAAACAGACAAGTTGCTAAATTAAGCAAAACTTTAGGCGGTATTAAAGAAATGCGCGGTTTACCTGATATTATCTTTGTTGTAGACCAGGCTAAAGAAGATATCGCTATTGCAGAAGCTAACAAGTTAAATATTCCTGTTATCTGCTTAGCTGATACTAATGCTAATCCGGATGGTATTAACTATATCGTTCCCGGTAATGATGATGCAATTCGTTCTATCAAGTTAATTACTTCAAAATTAGCAGACGCTGTTCTTGAAGGAAAACAACTCAGAGAAAACAATGCTAACACTAAAGGCAAAGTAGAAGCTGTTACAGCTGCTGATGCCGGGGTTGAAGAACCTGCAACAGTATAAATAAAGTGAATAAGAACCAAGTAAATAAGTGAATAAGTCGGCGAAAAATCACCTTATTAACTTATTAACCTATTACTTATTAACTTAAAGAGAAGGAGAAAATATAAATGAATATTACAGCTACTATGGTAAAAGAGCTTCGTGACAAAACCGGTGCAGGTATGATGGACGCAAAAAAAGCTCTTGTTGAAGTTGACGGCGATATGGAAAAAGCAATGGAAGTTCTTCGTCAAAAAGGTATGGCTTCTGCTGACAAGAAAATGGGCAGAATCGCTGCTGAAGGAAGAATCGGTTCTTTTGTTGACGATAAAAAGGGCGCTATGATTGAAGTTAACTGCGAAACAGACTTCGTTGCAAAGAATCAGGAATTTATCGACCTTACAAACGGACTTGCTGAATTAGTTGCAGAAACTAATCCGGCTGATGTCGATGCTCTTCTCGAAACAATTTGCCCTAAATGCGGAAAAACAATCGCTGACGTTATTAAAGCAAAAATAGCTTCTATCGGTGAAAAAATCACCGTAAGAAGATTTGTAAGATATGAAGGCAACCTTGCAACTTATATCCACAACGGTAAAATCGGTGTTCTTCTTCAAACAGATGCACCGGATGCAGCTCTTGCTAAAGATATCTGCTTACATATAGCATCTTCCGCTCCTGAATTCGTTTCAAGAAAAGATATTCCTCAATCAGTTATTGATGAAGAAACAAGAATCGAAATGGGTAAAGAAGACCTTGCTAACAAACCTGAACAAATCAGAGCTAAGATTGTTGAAGGTCGTGTTAACAAGTTAATGGCTCACAGATGCCTTCTTGAGCAGCCGTTTGTAAAAAACCCTGACCAAACAATTGAACAGCTTATTTCCGGCAAATTCAATATCACTAAATTTGACAGATTCGTTCTCGGCGAAGGACTTGAAAAAAGAAGTGATAACTTTGCTGATGAAGTTATGAGCCAATTAAAGGGCTAAGGGGCAAAGGGATAAGTATAAAGGGAAACGATATTTAACCCCGGAGTTATCCCGAAAACAAAAAATAACAGAGGGGGCGGAAATTCTTTCAGAATTTCCGCCCCTCTGTTTATTCCTGCATTAAAGTTAAAAAAACTATTTCCGGAGGATTAAGAAGCCTAAATCTGCTTAAGGTTCCTATTCCGGAAGTTATGTAAAGAGTTTTATTATTTTGTTTTATTAATCCTTTTGCAAAAGCTTTCCCATGCACAGACGGAACAAAAGGAGGTCCGAATAACGGAAGAACAACTTCTCCGCCATGAGTATGTCCGCTCAAAGTCAAAGAAGTTTTATCCGGAGCGGAGTCAAAAGCATCGGGATTGTGAGAAAGTAAGATTGTTGGCGTATTAATTTTTCCAACGGTCTTTTTAACATCAACATTATCAAACCACCAGTCACCAACGCCGCAAATTTTAATTTTTTTAGTATTAAAAAATATATAATCGGATTCATTAACCAAAAGTTTAATATTGGTATCTTTAAGAATACTTTTTACCACCCCCGGGGGATTGTAATCGTGATTTCCCAGTATTGCATAAACCCCGCACGGAGCTTTGAGCTGGTTCAAGGCGGCTGAAATATCTTTATGAGGAATTTTGGAAGATTCTATAAGTACAGCATCAAAATCCCCAAGTATTACAATTAAATCCGGATTTTGCGAATTTATCATTTTTACAATTTTTTTAACTTTTTCAAGATTAATTTTCTTCGCTCCGATATGTAAATCGGAAACGACCGCAACATTTAACCCGTTTAAACTGCAATCCCAATTTGCCAGGTAAATAGTTTCATTTTTTGTAACCAAACAAGCCGGTTCAACAAAGTACGAATATACAAAAACAATAACAGCTGCCAATACAAAAAATTTGCCAAATTTCTTTTTCATAAAACCAGCTTAGCATAACTACACCCAAATAACAAAAAACGGGTTAGAAATATACCCCTACCCGCGAAGTCTCCAGTAGTATTCAACCAGATAGCTTATTGCATCAAACGGGTGTTCCAGAAATTTAGACTCCCTGTTGCTTTTAATCTGGGTATGAGTCGGAACATCTACAATACTCGTTCCTTCTTTGAATGAAAGGTTGTAAATATTATAAAGAATCCATTTACATCTTCTCGGGTCGACAAAAAGATGACGTTCATTATTTGAGTTTTTAACCCGTGCATTAAAAGCGGAAATTCTGCTCAAAATTGGCGGATTATAATCACGGAGCTTGAATTTAACATCTTCATACCCGTGATTTTTAAGCGCATTTTTTATAATCGCATAATTTGTATACTCGCTCTGGGTGCTTCTGTTATCGCCTGACGCATCTCCGTTAATTATTATAGAAGATTTGTGGTTAGGATACCGCCTTAAGAATTCATCTATACACTGCTGGGTTGTCGTTTTTTCAATAACTATTTCATCAAAAAAGTAAACATTCTCATCATCTTTGTGAGCGAGCGCCCAGCACATAGGGTCAACGTTAAAATCACATGTAAGATGAAGGGGCAAATTTGGATTATATTTAAGTTTGAGTTTATTTTCTTCTCCAAACCCTTTTACTACAAGCCCGGACGAATAATCTCCGAACTCACCAAGAACATTGATTTTATAATATTCTTCATCAAAGCTCTCTTTCATAGATTCTATAAAATGCGGGGGTAAATATATATTGTTTGTTGTGGGGGCGATAATCAGGCGGTAATTCTCTTTAGAATGTTCAACAAACCTTTGCCAAATCCAGCCTTTATCAGACTGAGGATTTGTATGCCCAAATAGTCTGTAGCGAAAATCCACCCAGTTTTTACCCCGGTAAGTATTCCTTAACCTTCCTAAAAGCTGCTTAAACGAAGAATCACTAATCTGAGAAGCCTCTTCAATTTCCGCCCAGTGAAGATTAAGGGATTTAAATTTTTCAGGATCTTCAAGTGCAGAAAAGAGGATTTCAGAACCGTTTGAAAACTTTATAACTTTATCAATCTTATTGTAAACATAATCCTTATCGGGCTGATATCCTAATTCATCAAGGTGCTCAAGGTAACTTACAAGAGTTGTCTTTCTCACAAGTTCATACTCTTTTGCCCCGACCAGCCCTCTGGAGCCGGGATACTTTTTTGCAAGAAGTATCCCCAAAAGCGAACCGCACCAGGTTTTGCCGCTTCCGTATCCGCCCTGATAAATTGCTACATCAAGCTGATTGGAATGCGGTATTTCTATAAATTCTCTCTGTTTATCCAATAATTTATATCTAACCATTTTTAACTACAGCTCCCTTCTGACCGGTTTTTCTCCAGCCGCAAAACAACTTCTGAAAACAGTTGACAGAATATTTCATAAAAAATCGTTTTACAGGAAAAACATCAGAAGCTTCCAAAAGCGCATTAAAAACTTCGGTAGAAAATATTCTGTCATTATCTATATAAGAATGGTTCTCACATAAGATATCGTGTACAAGTGCTGCGATTAAAAAACTGTTGTCCGTATTGGAACCTATTACACGCCAAAAAAGACGGGGTATGGAAGCCCCGTCATAACAATAACCTTTTGGTATTATGAAATTGTAAGTTTTATCCTTTTTGTAATCAACAAGCCGAACTTTCAATGTCTTTTTATTAATAAAAGGGTACTTTTCTATTGATTTTATTTCCTCTTTGGTCATAGAAGGAAGAGAGTATCTTATTGCAACATAAGGAACTCTGTCAAAGAAAATCCCCGCGTTTTTATTTGAATACCACTCAATCATTTTAATAAATACCTCCTATTCTTGAAGCTGCGGCAAGGGTTCTAAAACTTTACCGTTCACCTGAACAATTATGCAAAACCGGTTATTTTTTACACTCTGGCGCTGTGTGTTTTCTAAAGCCGGCTGTTTTTGCACAGAGATTGAAGCCCTGTTATCATCAAATTTCTGTTCAGGTTGAATTGTATTTAATCCTTCTTCCGCCATTACCGGCAGCATAAAATTTATAATTATTAAAAAGCTTAAAAGTTTTTTCATAATTCCTCGCTTTCATTTGCACTATCTTCTGTTTCAGAATCCGGCAATTCAACATCTTCACCGTTGCCTTTTCTGAAAATATAATCCAGCTGCTCCGCTGTAACACCAATCTGAGCTGCCATAATATCTAAAAGAGGATTGGAGCGCTCAAGTTCTACGCACAAATCCCACTCTAGCTGAGCCTGTTCATTAGTAGAAATAAGTGTTTTAAGTTGAGAATACGTTATTCCCATTTCCTGCAGGGCAAGAGCAAAAATTCTTTTTGTTAAAGTTAGCTTACTTATTCTTTCCGCTTCTTTTTGCGCCTGCACTTCTTCATAGTTGGGATTATCAATTACGGTTTCTGTTTCTTCATCCCAAACATATTTTTCAGGGTTTTCAATAAAATTATTATATTCTAGTTCATTAACTACAAAACTATAAATATTTTCATCAATTATTTTAGCTTGCCCTGAACCATTTATCTTATTGTTTTCTATATAAATATAATAAGTCATTTATCTCACCTTCCTATAAGCTGATACTGCAAGTTCAAAGGTTGCAGTATCACCTGCGCTTGTATTTGTTACTTTGATATTCCTGTCTACTCCCACTGGCATAAGCACCGAGCCTATTACATACATTGCTCTGGCAGCTGGAGTTTGAGCTGCAACAAAAGGATAACTTGTTGGTATTACGGATGTGGTTAGATTTAAACGCGCGGTATCTCCGGCAGTAGCGCCTGTTGTAACCCTACCTATAAACAATACCTCATATATATTTCCATCGTTTGGTAAATATTCGCTCAAACTATATGTTCTACTTTGCCCGGCGGTAAAAGAAACGCCGGTAAAAATTACAGAGTAAGAACCTGCCCAAACACCGTCAATCTCTGTCTTATCTGCTTTTGTTTCCGCTATCCTTCCGGCGTCAATAAGGTTAGCATTTTGGACTGTTTCGCCGGTGTAGTAATAAAGAGAGCCGTTACCCTGCGCCGCTCTGACATTTAAGTTATAGGATACCGTAGGAGTAGTAGAATTTACAGAATTTATATGCAGTGTCAAAGTTTGATTTCTCTGCATAAAGAGTATATCACTATTTTGGTTTGTTAAACTTCCAAAGGTTTGTGTATATGCGACTCGTCCATCTATATATCCAACTACAGCCGAATTAACTAAAGTCATACCAAATGTTCTTAATGTAACATAGCAATTTTTAGGGGCTGTATAAACAGAAACCGGCTCCGGTGAAGAAATTGTTAAATTGCCGGAAACATGTATCAAATTATCACTCGGCAAATCTTCACTACCATCCAGCAGCGGCAATCTGAAAGTTTCATCCGAAGTATTTATGACATAATCGTAGTCTGAGTAATCCTCTGTTGAAAACTTTACCCCGTTTGTCATTCCGCTCCACCAGCGAGAACCGTTGATATTGATGTAACATTCGTTGAGGTCAATTGTGCCGAGCCAAGGCTTAACTCGCGAGCCGCCTTGATTATCATTACCAATTATCATAGGCTGGCTCCAATCTATGGTAGCCAATGCTTCACTTTCCTGTAACACCCAATCTGCCTCTTCGGAAGTTTTTAAGTAAAATGAGGCTGTTGTACCATCCCACGTTCCTTTAAGCCAATACGTTGTGTTTGGAAGAGCAGGCGATAAAGAATGAAAACTCGTTCCCCAGCTTGTTGAAGTATTTGCAACAGAAAAACTTAAACCTATTGTACTTGTATCAGATGCACTACTATTCATTCCCAACTGCGGACTTGTATAATTAGCCGGTTGTCCGGTTATTATTTGGTCTTCTTCAGTGGCAACGCTATCGCCCGTTGTAACCTTAAATACCATCTCAAAGCTGGTTACATTTGTTGGTACGCTGTTAATTTGAGCATAGATATTATCTCCAAACCCGCTTAACACCCCGTTAGTATTGCTGACATTACCAACAAACTCAACGTTCGGAGTATCCGCCGGTAATGTTTCAGGGTTATTCTTTTCCTGCAAAAGCCAATTGTAGTAATCCGGATAAACAGCCTTAGAGTTCCATTGCCCCGCAGATTTTAACCAGCTTAAATTATTCGGTTCCGCTTCAAAATACTGTGACATTCCTAAAAAGAACGGATTGTTAAGCTCAATTTCGTTTGTTATATCTGCTTGTGTTTCCTGACCTGTAGCTATCTGGATGAAGTAAGGGTATTGAATTTGTTCTTGTTGAACAGTAGAAGAATTTCCGTAGATAGGATTTGAATCGGAAGCATCAAACGAATAAGTATCGTCAAAATAATTAGAACCGCCATTTCGCCCCCCATAACCAATCTTCGTTTTTTGTAAAGTCAATGCTCCTGATGCGTTATCACTTGCCAACATCTGACTTAAGAAAAAAGACCCTGTAATATTAGGCAACCCGGTTTCTACAATTTCTCCGAGCTTGGTCATATCAGTCAAACCTTGAATAGGCATAACGATTTTAGGAAGACGAACAGAGGAAAGTACATCTATCATTTGTTTTTTAACTATTGCGCCGCCTCCATTCTTATTGTACTCTGTAGCGGCGGTTTTATCTGTAGTTATAGTATATGTAGTATCAGAAACCACAACGTCAGTTATAAGTTCTGTATTTTGCGGAACCCCCAAACTATTTGCATCACAATGGTATAAATATCCGCCTTTCATCGGGACATCCCCCTCAAAATATATAAGCAGCGGACTACTTTCGGGATAACCTAATCCATAACAAGCAACAGCTTCAAAGAGTGGTAAAGTTTCTCCGCCAAACACACTAAATGTTATGGAGAAATTGTAACTATCTCCAGCCCTATTTGTTATCGTTATATTATTTCCTTCCTGACTGTAGCTATAGACAGTCCAGCCGGCATACATATCTCCGATTTCTCCTGTTGCAGGATTATAAATATATACTTGGTCACCTGCCATAATAGCATCAGGCGCCTTGGGTACACAATAAACGTTACAGGACATTTCATCATACGTTCCTGCATAATTCACTCGACCAAATATAACAATACCGCTTGCCGGAGCTTCTATAACAGCAGCTTCTTGTTCAAATTGTTGAGCAAACTTTCCGCATTGCCCGCCGACAGAACTTTCCGCTATAGTTTGCCACTCTTCTTCTGTACATACTAATGAAGGATAGAGCAAAGCCGCTGATTGCAGCTTATTTACAAATTCTTGGGTATTGGAATTAACATCTAAAACAGAGCCGTTTAAATACCTTCTCAGCCCCTTTGTTTCGTCAATCCCCAAAGGTGCAATACCTATATCTCCCACTTCCAAGCCGGAACTTATTTTATCCCAATAAACATCTGAGCCGTCTGTCTTTAAATACATATCTTCACAATTTTCTCTGGATGGCAAAACATCAAGTTCGTTCAAAGCGGATTCCATTTCGGATTCTTTTACATATAATGAATCATTTTGAAGTTCGCTTACCTTCACCGGCAACTCGCTTTTTAGAGCATAATCTTCCAGAGAATCCTCTAACGCATTAAATTGTTCTACCGTAATATCTGCATTATTTTCAGCGTAATATTGTGACTGTTCCATAAATTTTTTTGCTTCATTTTTGTACTCTTCCGCCAGCCCTGCATAATACTCCGCCTTGTTATTTGTAAGGTCTATTGTTTTTTGAGTTTTATTTGTACTAACTTTTAAACCGTTTACACAAGCACAATTCTCCGGTGCTTTTATATTTTGAGATGATTTGAATCCGACATTAATTTTATTCTTCGACATATTCTCCCCCCTTTACTTTTCTCGGATAAACAAGAATTCTGTTTAAATCTCCATAACCGCAATTTGCAACAAATAATGTATCCTCAGTTAAATCTTCGGGCTGACATGCTTTTATTCCGTAATAATAAACCTCAAAAGGTTTATTTTGCGGAACTGTCAATAGATTTGTATAATCAGATGTAAGAATAAAAGATACCGTATCGGATTTACTTACCGAAACTTGCAGCTCGTTTCCGATAATATTTCGTTTTGAGTCCTGAATTGCAAAATAAACAGTATAACTTTTTGTTTTATCTAAACCTGAAACAACAATTTCGCCGCTATCTCCTTGATAAATAGAGATAGTTCCGTCATTCTCTATTATTAAACTCATAATTTCCTCCTAACCTTCCCAATCAGTAACCGTTTGCATTAAACATTCCTGAATAAATTCAGAATCAGCCGGTTTTATTTCCTGAAGAGTTTTTATATATTCATCACTTAATTCCTGTGTAAAATCCGGAAGTTTATAAGTTAAAATATCAACATTTACTCCCATTTCCAGCCCGGCTTTAATTTGGAGCAGCAAATCCGAAAGAAAATTCCGGGTACTCCCGTCTTTCATCCGAACCTCTCTTCTTATCCAGCCAAGAGAAGTATTAAAGAATTCTTTTTCAAAAGCTTCCTGTCTGTAATTTGCCAATTTTTGGAGATATTGCTCTGTCTCCAGTTTTTCAGCCAAATACCATTTCCCATCAAAACCCTGAGCCACATCCAATTTTTGCATACCTACAGATTCGTAAAAAGTATCATTGCTTCCGATACCAACATCACAAAGTCCGGTTTCGGAATCAGTAATTACAGCATATTTCAACATTATTATTCCCTCCTATTAACTAGCTATCTCATCGACTACAGGTAAAAAATAAACCGCAGTAATATTAACAGCACATGTAACTTTATCATTTTTCTTAACCGGATACGGCACAAGCTGTGCGGAGTTATCATTTTCATGCCCCCTGTATTTCATATTAACGGTAGTCCCATTAATGGTTAAAGTACCGGAACCTTGAGCTTGCGGGTTTATAAGTACATACCCGTTAGAAGGAGCCTTATATGAATTTGGTTTGGATATTGATATACAGCCCGACCAATCCGGCAGCATTAAAGCTGTCATCGTACTGTTATTGGCTGCTTCAATTGATTCTTCCAACTCTTCTTTTGTACTGTCCAAGGTTTCTGACAGTTCTGTTAAATTTGCATTAACTGTTGCAACATTTGACGAAACAGAAGAGATACTTGTTGTAAAAGAACTTGAAACTTCGGAAATTTTATCATCCAAGTACTGAAAATTTGAATTCATTGTTTCGGAACTTGCAAGAGAACCGTATTCTATATTTATTAATGCCATTATTTAATTCCTCCTTCCATAATTACGTCATAAATTTTGTCAATTTTCGCCTGCATAATATTCAATTGACCTTTAAGATCGTTGTACTGTTCTTTTGTAGAGTATGTTCCAGCTATATCACTAAGAATTTCTCTATGTTTAACTTCCAGGGTTTCGGGGGTTACAAATAAGTGATATTGGAGCAAAAGAGCGATACAAACCAGTACAATCGGCAAATATTTAAGAATATATTTTTCAAATTCCATAATTATGCCGCCCCCGCCGGGTTTCCGCTTCCTACCATAGCGGCTTTAATTGCCATATCCAGTATCTCAGCAGTACTTATACCGGTAGATTTACTTGTTTGGTTTGTAGACGCATTACCCTGACTCGTTGACAGGGATTGAGCTTGGTTATTAGATATTACATTATAACCGTTCAAATAATAAGAAAGCAGATTGTTTAGCATATTTGCAGTGTTTTCCTGTGAATTTGCAAGAAGCTCATTTGCATAATTTGAAATAGCATTATTATTGTTATACGCAAGGTTGTTGTATAAATCTGTTGCTTGCGAAGAACGTATCATATTCCGGTTTGAGAGCGGATTTATAATATTGTTTTCCAAGTTCTTTTTTGTCTGAGTATTCAATGTGTTCGTAAAAGCATTTAATTTTGCTTGGTTTGTAGTTGAATTAAGAGTTGGATTCAAATACTCGTTCAATAACGAACCCATCTGAGCATTTACAGTATTATAAACGGTCTCAAAAGCCGTTCCGGGCTTAAAAGAGCTGGTTGTCCCGGAATTATTAGTCGTACTCGTAACATACGGATTTGTAGTAGTTGTATTACCATAAGTTGTTGATGTATTTGTTTTATTAGATTTGCTTCCCATAATTAATTCCTTTCCGGGGAAAATAATAAAAACAAGCTTGAAAATTCCCCTTTATTTTCAAGCTAAGATTTAACTTTGATTTTTCCGAACTCAATATTGTTTATACAAAAATTCTGACCCTCTTCTTTTGCATAAAAACTCATTTGCAAAGTTTTAAAAAATGCTGCAGGTAATTTTTTTATCGCATTAATTTTTTGCGGAGGGAATATATTTATATCCCAGTGACCGATATCAAAATAAAGAACATTCCTTAATGTTTTTGATATAATTCTTCTGATTTTAGTTGTCATTGAGTTGTAATCTTTTGTATATTCAATATAGAAATCGTTGCTGTAATACATATCAAGAGCGATTTTAGGCGGATATGCAAGAATCTTGCGAGAGTTTTCTACTCCCAGATTAAGCGGAGTACACTTATAAAAAGATTCTATAAATTCGCCGTCAAATTCTGCTGAAACATATTCCTCATATATTTTTTTACCGGCAGAATATAATTTCCCGCCAATAACCGCACAGCAGTTAATTTTTTGAGATTTTCTCTTTACCCAGGCTTTTCTTAAATAGTCATAAATCATTATCGTAGAATAATTTTCATCATCCCCCGGAAGTAAAAACCAGACTTCATTTCTGTCTGAGGTCACAACAGACAACGCCTTAATATTCTCAAGTTCGGAAACCGGAATAGAAAAAAGTTCATCCTGAATATCAAGCGCGATATTATCTCCGAGAGTTTTATCTCCGTTAACCACCTGTAAAAAGGAAAATACACCTTTTTTAGTATCGTCATAAAAATAAAGCTGAGTTCCGTGAAAAACCAGAGAATTAGGACCTGCACATCCGCCCGGTGAATCAAAGGTTTTGTAAAAAGAGTAATCGTCCTCATCAATCGCAATCATACAAGAAGAATTTTTGTGAAATACCGCCAGCATTCCCAAATACGGGTAAATAGCCGTAATTGTTTTTACAAACTCTATATAACCGGCAGATGTTGATATCTCCGCATCAGAAGTTGAAAAATCATAAATATTTTCCTGAACCGAATACCACAAAACCTGTCCGTCAAAAACCCAGAGTCTGCCTGAAAAAATTACAAGCCCAAGTCCTTTAACAGTTCTTCCGTCCATATCCTCAAGCTCCATCATTTTGACTTCGTCCAAAACTCCGTCATCATCATAGTTATCAAGCTCAATGGATAACATTTCTTCCGAATTA
The DNA here is from genome assembly GCA_944326455.1 of Candidatus Gastranaerophilales bacterium. Classification (GTDB taxonomy): domain Bacteria; phylum Cyanobacteriota; class Vampirovibrionia; order Gastranaerophilales; family Gastranaerophilaceae; genus CAG-196. The sequence goes on from CALVEA010000017.1 coordinate 36,524, forward strand.
GAAAATACCCACAAGTCTGACCAGCCTTGAGAAACATCAGTTGCAGCCGATTTTCCGGTTACACTCAGAGAGTCGACTTTTTGAACCAAATCTCCGGAATTCGGATAAAATAAGTAAATTTTACCCTCCGTAGAACTCTCTGTATGTACAAAAAAATAAGTTACAGCCTTCTGCACACTTTCAAAAATATTAATAACCTTCTCCCCCGTCGGGATTAAGGCGCTAACTGCAATATTTCCGCTTGACGTCCGTATCCCTACTCCGGAGTTAATTTCCGTAGAAAATAACTCTACATTCTGAATATCTGACGCAGTTATTACAGAAGATGAAAAAATAGACGAACTTCTGTTGATTCCGGAAAAATTATTGCAGATTAAAGATGATCTTTGCATAATTTTTTCCTTTCTTAAGTAAATGCAACACAAAAAGAGCCCTGCAATACGCAAAAGCTCTGAACAAAAAAAGAAAACTAAAAGATTATATTATTCTAAAATATCCACAAGCTGTTTTATCTGCTGCGGATTGTAATAAGCTCTGTTTTCAGCATCATATTTGATAATAAAATCTTCAACAGAACAATAAGTATCTTCAAGGTAGATAGATTTAATTTTTAAATCATGATACCCGTTGGTTTTATGCGGCAGAATTTTAACCCCTCCCCGAAGAAAGAAGTTAACAGCAGCACCGGCATTTTTATATTTCCCGTCATCTCTTTTTTCAAGAATAAAAAGCTGAGTTCCCATTAACCATAAATCATCTGCCTGCCTGCTGTAGCCCACAACTTCATCCACTCCGTCGCCGTTTAAATCTACAAAAACAGCGCGGATTCGTTCCGGTGTTATATTTTTATACATATAAAAATCCATATCTTTTGAAAATTGAATAAGGAATTCTGTCAGTATTTTAGCCGCATCCAAATTGTTTTTCTTAAAATCGATGCTTGAATTATAAAAAAAGAAATAATTTAAAATAACAAAAAATATTAAAAATATTGGTAAGAAAATTTTATTCATATAATAAAATTTACCATACTTTATTTAAAATATGAACCAGATTTAATATCTCTATATAGAGATCTATTTTTATTAAAATACTGACCTAAACCTAATGCCTCTAAGTCTTCCTCCGTATAGCGGCGAGGTTCAATATCTCCTGTGATACCTGATACATCATATCCTCCAAACAATTTCATATATTCTTCTAAAGATGTACCGTTCCCATCTACAGGGTTTATTTGACCATGACTCGACAAATATTCATTCAAGTTTTCTTGTCCAAGTAAATGAACAGCACCTAAAATCCCCGAAGGAGTTACTTCGACATCATTATTTATATCTCCTATATATTTATCACATCCCTTATTTTTTATATATCCCCATTGCTTTTGTTTATAATTTATACAAGCATTTTTTTGTTCTTTAGGATTATTCAAAAAATCTTTTAAAGTATGTATCCCATTTTTTCCAGTAAATTGCCCAGTCCAAGAATTGTCATAACGCTTGGAAGGTTTAACATAATACCCAGCATCCTCTAATGCCGCCTCCCCCATCTGGTACAAACCCGCATAACCATACTTATTAACAATACCAGGTCTTCCACTGCTTTCTCTTTGCGCAAGAGCCTCTAAAAAATCATCTTGTGTTTTTGGCATAAAACGTCCTCCATAGTTTAATACTTAAATGTAATTTAGAATTATGGGACATTTATTATCCTAAATATTTTTTCAGATTTTGTTGTAGCTGGATTTCATTCTGGTAGACATTGCCGTTATATTTAAGAATAAATTTCCTATCCTCAAATAACCCATCATTTTGAATAAACAAAGACCAAAACTGTATATCTCTATATCCATTTTCTTTAGATCTTAAAATAACCAAATTTTTATCCGGATAAAAGTTAGAATAGCGGCAAATATTTCTATAATCAAAATTATATCCGCCGCGCTGGAGAACAAATAAAGTTGTTCCGGCAATTCCCGTATACAATTCTGATTTAATATATCCCACAACTTCATCCACCCCGTCGCCGTTTAAATCTACAAAAACAGCGCGAACATCTTCCGGTGAAACTACTTCTTTATCCGGTTTGCTATTTACGGCTGTTTTATACAAAATCTTCGCAGCAGACAGGTTATTTTGTTTATCAAGATCTATAGTCCTCGATGCAAATATACAGAAACCAACAATATCTAAGATAAAAATAATAAAAATTCCTAACAACCAAAATCTTTTCATACCATAATTCTACAATAAAAAATTTTACTTATACTAAAGCCACCACCTCCTTTTTACAGTGTTAATATTTATTGCGATTTTCCCCAAAAATTGAACCAAATGTTACAAATCTTAATATTTAAGGGAAAAAAAGCAATTTTTGCAGATTGATATACTTTATATATATGTAAGAGATAAATACAGGAGCTTTAAAAGATGTTATTCACTACAAATACTGTTAATAAAGAAGAACTTAATTCTATTAACAATTTCTTCAATGAATATGACAAAGAAGTTGAAGTAGTTGACGTGAATGACATAGTTGAAGAAACTCCGGTAACTAAATACATCTCTTCACTAGTTTCTTCACAATACCAAAAATCTGTTGAAGACATAGAAAACACCAAAATCGGCAACAGAGTAGTCAGAAAAAGATCTCTTCAGCAGGTAATGAGAGAATCTTTCTTCTACGGAGCAAACAGATTCGGTAACAATTTCATCGCTTAATCAAAAATAACTCAACGGGGGTTACTCTTACATTATTTACCCCCACCACTCTCTTATATTTACATCTTACACATCTTACATCTTACAAAAGCTTTTTCCCTCCTTCTCTCGGAGGGATTTTTTTTGTTAGTGACTGGTGATTAAGTGATTAAGTGACTGAGTGACTGAGTGAATAAGTTATTAAGTTAATAAGGATTTTTTCACCCTCCCCAATTTGGCACAACTGTCCAAGATAAATTTATCATTGATAATCTTCCTCCCTTGTGAGGGAGGATTGAGGTGGGTGCTGATTATATAGTGAATAGGGACTGGGTAACTGAGTTAATAAGTGAATAAGATGGTATTCCCTATAGCTACTGAACAATTCTCTTATCAACATTAATAACCTTTGCATATTTAATAAGCAATCTGTAGGCTTTATCAGCCTGTTTTTTATATGCAGAATAGTTTTCGTCACTTTCTGAAGCTATAGAATTTATCATTGCCTTTGTAATAATGGCATCTTTCATTAAAACCTCAAGATGTGGCGGAACAGAGAGAACATCATCCTGATTTTTTAGGGTATAAATTTCTTCACCCGCTGCATTTTCTCCTATTGTAAGAGTTGAATAATCAATTGTCACAATAGACTTCTCTATAGGGGACGGATAAAGAACTATTTTATCCCCTTTGATATAAAACCCCTCCGGCATTCCGCATTTGTGCTTTAAGCTTTCCGGATTCTTGATTAAATCCAGAAATTTTGAATTGAGTTTAACCAAATATCTGCCGTTTGAATCTTTTTTAATAAGTCCTCGTGGCAGCTCGTAAGCTTCCACACCGGTCAGGGTAAGTATAACGTGAGTTCTTTCCCTGAACGGAAAATCATAAGAAGAATAAATATCCGTAATTGCTTTATTAAGAGCAAGAACAAGAGAATCCTCAAATTCTTCTTCCGATGCAGCATCATTGTCATACATAGACCACTCTTGAGATGCCGCTGTGTTGTACAAATCAAGTAATGTTAACGTCATAAAACCTCCTTTAAATTTTTTATGTAGCATAATTTTTTATTTTTACTGGTACTGTTTTTGCATTTCTTCAGAAGAACAGTATTGAAGCCTACTATAGCGCCCCCAAAAAATTACTAACATTATTTTATTCTTCTTGGGTAATAACCATGTAATTTTGTTCCATCAGTCTTTATATAATCTTTTATATACATTAAATCTCCTTGCAAAACTTTCTTGTTAAGCTCCAATCTTGACGGCAATTTCCAATTATTATCAATTATTTGATTTATAAAATTATCTTTTAGCCTCTTTTTTGTTTCTTCATCAAATTTTTGGAATTCTCCATCATATAATATGCGATCATTATTATTTAATAATTCAAATCTTATATTTTTATACTTTCTAGGATCATTAGGATTTGTAATAAGTTCTCCTTTTTTCATTTTTTCCATAATTTTGGGGGCAACTAGCTCATCAAACTCATCTGCTGAATATGCTGACAATTCCTTGCCATATTTTCTCTTAATATCTTCCGCTACTTCTCGACCAATTGCATTATTCCATAAATCCATATTCCTCTCTGTATTTGGGGATTGAAAGGTTTCCATTTCATGATAATCACCAATTATATGTGAAATTGGTTTATTATATCGAAATGATAGTTCCGCTTGCATTAGTGCATGTTTAAAGGCATCTGCTTCATTATTCCATGTTGCATGTTGCCCAGTCCCAATATTAAATCCAAATTTTTTTTGAAATTCATGTGTTTTATTAACAATTCTATTATTAAATTCTTTACGTGTAATAAACTTATCGTTTAACATTATTATTGACCTCCTATAAAATCTTGATTAATATATAAATTATGCAGCTACCTAAAACCAGTAAATATAAGACAATAAATTTCTTTAACTATCTCTTTTATACGAGTATTCTTGTATATGTCCCTTTTATCATTTACAGACTCAACCACTATAGTGAAAAAGAGCATGTCGTACTTGTAATTGACTGGATTTTAAATACTTTAATTTTCTTTTTTCCGGTTTTCATAGTACTTATTCAGACATTAATTTTTTCCAAATCCGAATATGTAATCTCAAACAGTGACAAAAAGTTCTTTGATAATCCTACAGATAGAAAGAAATTTTTTCAGAAGATAGTTACAAATACTGCTTTAACACTATTTTTTATCTTTCTTATTATTTACTTATTACTTACTATATATCTTATTTATCTAAGTTACGGAATTGACTAATAATTTAGCCAGTAACTTCTGACACATCGTAATCCGCAAACTGTTTCATATAGCTTTCGACGCTTGTTCCGAAAGCATCTTTGCTGATACTTTTACCCCCGCTTTTTAAATATGTTATTACAGACCCCGCACCCTTTAAATGAGCACCCGCAAGTAATCCGGATGGAGTAATTTTATATCCGTTAATAATCAAACCTGTATATTTATCAGCACCCACGGCTTTAAGATATCCCCACTGTTTTTTCTTAAAAACTATCTGAGCATTCTCCTGTGCTTTAGGATTATTTAAAAAATCCTGAATAGACCAAACTCCGTCTTTTCCCGTAAACTCACCCCGCCAGTCATTATTATAAATTCCGGAGTATTTCCTATAATATCCCGCATCAACAAGAGCTGCTTCTCCCATCTGGTATTTACCGGCATAACCGTATTTATTAAAAGCTTTATAATTCCCGGCAGATTCTCTTGCACCGAGGTCGTTTAAAAATTGCTGAAATGTTTTCATTTTTAATCCTCCTCATCCAAAACCTTTGACAAAATACTTTTATCGTCCTGAACCATTTCCTGTTTTTTTATCCTGTCACGAAACTTTTTTCCGTTCTTTTCAAGGATTTTGTAATCCGACGGAAACTTTTCCTTCAATTCTTTTGCAATATTATCAGGCAAAACAAATGTATGACCCGTCGGAATAAATTCTATCTTGTACATCGTTTTTCTCTCCTAAATTAAATCTTCCAACATTTGAGAAACCTCTTTATCCGACATATCCTTCAGAGGTTTTGTGTTATACTTTTTCTTTAAAATATCAAGAGGAGAAATTTCTCCCCAAATTAGTTCTTTTTCATTTTGAATATTCCTATCCATCATAATTAATTCCTTTCTTGTTTAACATGTGATAAAATCACCTTATGAAACTTAATTCTTATTTCAAAAATCTTCCTAACAGGTGGAGTGCTAATTTCCTGGCGATGCTGGGGTTTGTTAATCTAATCTTTGTTCTATTTACCGCTATCTTTCCATCTTTAAACGGGCTTTTAGATTTTCAGAATAACAATTACTTTTTTATAACACTATACTTATATGGATACAGTTCCATAATATTTGGCATAACTTCAATATTGGCAGCAGTCACATTATCTATACCATTTTATAAAATATTAAAAAGTTTAAAGCCAAAAACCATGATAATCTTATTTATAATTTTAATTTTTATTACCTTAGCAATAGTAACTTGCATAACCTCAATCTGTTATCATAATACCGGCATAACCGGGTTAATACAAGGCTTTGCCTTGGCGGAAAGTATTGAAATATATCTTAAGAATCCTTTGTTGTTTATACTGGTATTTCTTAGTCTGCCATTTTTATGTATATACGATTCAACGCAAAATGTCCAAATGACAAATCCTTATTTAGCAAAAAATAAGGTTTATCGAATCTTTATAAACACCTTTTTCTGTTATTTCTGGCTTGTCTATATTCTTTTCATGCTGGAATTGTTAATTTTACTATCCGTAAACATACACAGTATCCATCATTGATTAGCATGTTTTGCTCCGCAAGTACGAATATAATCACCGACTTTTGTACCGTCTGAGCGAGTATATCCGCTCACTGTATATGAACCTACGCATTGTGAAGCAGGTATGTCTTTTTCTATTCCGCTATGTTTTTTATTAATTAAAGTTTTTAAATTTCAGATTCTTTGCCAAACAACATTTTTCTATTTACTATATTTTTCCTTTCGTTAACTAACATTTGATGATACAATCACAATATGAAATTAAGTTCATATTTCAAAAATCTTCCTAACATGTGGAGTGCTAATTTCTTAGCGATGCTGGGGTTTGTTAGCTTTGTTCTTGCAATTATCGCTGCATCTGTTTCATCCTATTATTCCGTAGAACCTTTTTCATTTCCCAAAACACTTGAGGAAGTCCATAGATTAATTGAAAGTTGTATAATAGCACATACATTTTTGTTTCCATTAACCTGTGTACACGGTATTATTCCTATTATTATTCAATATTTGTTTTTATCTAAGGCAAAACTACAAAACAATATTGCATTTATTATAATGATAGTAATTACTATTCTATGCACAATACCGGGGTATAATTTATTTGATTCCAGCAGCGGAAGCGGTATATATATAGCATTCGTCCCAATATTGGGATTGCCTGTTACAATAATTGCATTTATTATATTTTTTATATTACTTTATAGGGATTTAAAAAACAGAAAACAATTATCAGAGGCTAACTGTATTGCAAACCGTTATTATATCAATTTTGTAAATATCTTCTTCTGGTATGGTACTATTGTATTCATACTGGAATTCCTTCTGCTAATATATATACTTTTTTTCTAACGGCTATGCTTCGCTCCGCAAGTACGAATATAATCACCGACTTTTGTACCGTCTGAACGAGTATATCCGCTCGCTGTATATGAACCTACGCATTGTGAACCAGGTATGTCTTTTTCTGTTCCGCTATGTTTTTTATTAATTAAAGTTTTTAAATTTCAGATTCTTTGCCAAACAACATTTTTTCTATTTACCATATTTTTCCTTTCGTTAATTAACATTTGATGATACAATCACAATATGAAATTAAGTTCATATTTCAAAAATCCATCTAAGTACTGAAGTACTACCTGCTTGGCTATGATAGAGTTTAATATAACTTTTGTTTTATCCCTAAAGAAGTAATTAAATCTTTTGAGTAAAACATATAACCTGCTTTAAAATCCCCCGTGCGTGGCGGAGCTTTGCTCCGCCCGCCGGAAGAAAAGATACTATTCAACAGGTCTTACACCAGCCCATTTAGCAACCGCAAAAATATTTCCCGTAAAACCTTCCGCAAAGTCTAAATCAATAGACCCGTCAGCTTTTTCAAAACGTGATAAATCCTGAAGCTGAATAGCAGAAGTCCCTTTGGTTAGTTCTATTACAATATCACCTAACATTGAGTTAGGATAAGCATCACCGGCTTTTACGGTTAACAGAGAATCTGATGAAGTTGTTTCTATAATAATAAATAATGAATTATTTTTATTAGAAAACGCTTCTTTTATTGTGATTCCGTTAGCCTGAGTTACAGCTTTCTTCTCAATAACAATATTAGCAACCGATTCTGTATGGTCAAGACTCGGATACTGAACTTCAATAATATCTCTTGTCATAAATTATTCCTTTCTATAATTAACTATTTATACAGACAACTTGGCAGAAACCTTAACAGTACCTAACATATCAGCTCTTGGAGCGCCTACGCCGTAGAGTCCGTATCCTTTGTAGCAGGTGTTAAAGTTCTTTTCCGGAGTGTAGAATGTTGTGTTCAAGTCAGATGAAATTCCGCCTGCCAGAGTTTTGCCTTTAACCCCGAAAAGCGGATAAAATACACCTGCTTCCGGCTGCGCAATGTTGTTTGAAACAAGGATTTCCCAACCGCAAAGAGTTCCGATATAACCTTTTGCAATTTGTGTTTTACCGGATTCAGTGTATTTAAGCTCATCCAGCTTGCCTAAATAGAACTGATATTCAGGAGGAATGACACAGAGCATTGAACCGTCTGTCCAGTTTGTATGTCCTTTTCCGTCCCCTCTCTGGAATTTTGCCTGCATATATGCAAAAATGTCTTTTGCTGTATCCGCAGTAAGAACAATGGCTTCGCCTTCGTCATCAAGATAATGCCCGGCTCTTGTGTAAAGATTAGCATAAGCGCTGTCTACAGCTGCAGCAAACTGTTTAATTGCATCGTTTGTATAATCTTTTGCCAAATCAACCATTTTGCCGGGATTGTCCTGAGAGTTTTGAAGCATTTTTTCTTCCATTTCAGAAAGTTCAAAATGGAACGCCTTTCCTCTGTCAATCTTAACTTTGCAGGTAGAAAGGGTTGCTTCTTCTGCGTCAGGCAGGTCTCCGCCGTCATAGTCAAATAATTGAACCATTCCCGGCATTGTTACATCAACTTCATCCCCTTTGTTGATTGAATTTTTCATTTCTGAATGAGCAAGTTTTCCTATTACAAGCTCATTGTAAAAATACTTGTTAAATGCTTTCGAAAAAGCATCTGCAATCATTTGTTTTGTTGTTGTCATGATTTTTTCCTTTCTTTGGTTGTGCTAAATAAGTCTTTCCAGTAGTTCATCAACCTCTTTCGGGGTCATTTCGTCAAAACGCTTTTTAGGCGGTATAAATTCTGTTTTTGGATTTTTATCATAGGTCATTGATTCAAGAGCATTTTCAGTTTCGTTTTTGGCAGATTGTTTTCTGTCATGTGCAAAAATTCTTGCTGAAACATACTCCTCAACAAGCGTAACAAGCTTGTCCATATCAAGGTCATCCCCAACTGCCTTATAAGCCTCGCAAAATAATTCTTTAAATGACGGATCCTGCAAGTACTCCGGAGTGTTGTATTTCTCGCGGTATTTATCCAAGTAATCCACAAACCCATTTTTGAAATTTGTAAACGTATCAAATAAATTTTTTGCAGCTTGCAGCTCAGAAACATTTCTCCTTAAAGCTCCCAATTCAGCTGAACTCAGACCTTGTCTTCTTTCAAGCTCCTGATAAGCCTTTGATAAATCCTCAACTGATTTAAACTTACCTAAAATTAAATCCGCAGAAGGGTCTTGACCTAAAGATTCTCCTTCTTGAAAGTCTTGAACTTCCGGTTCTTCATCATAAACATCTGCGGAGTTCTCGTAAACTTCCGGCTCCTGCGTTTGTTCGGATAAATTTTGTGTTTCGATTTGTGTTTCTTCCATAAAAATTTCCTTTCCGGGTTTTCCCCATTAAATCTTTTAGTTTTCGTGCATGAAAATTGGGGCGCTCAGAATGAGCGCCCCGATAATTGGCTTAATTTATTCATTATCTAAATTTTTCTTCTCAAATTCACTGATGTATTATTATTGCTCGCCATAAATCCTTAAATAAAATTCGTCCGTTTTCAGGGGCAATGTTTGATAAGGATGCAGAAGGCAGCAAACGCTTACGTGCGGACTTATTTTGTTTATATACCGATATCACCCAGTTCCTCGGTTTTTCTTCCAATCTGTTGATACAACTATTGCATTTTTGGAATTAGTCAAATAGAATATTATTTACCAATTCCGAAT
>CALVEA010000018.1 GCA_944326455.1 Candidatus Gastranaerophilales bacterium
TGTTGCACAAATTGTGTAAACTCAGATTTTTAGGCTATTGCAGGTTGGTTTATATTAGAACAACGGATTATTCCCCACCCGGGTTCCTAAGCTCACAGAAGCTCGCAAAGGAATCCTACCCTCCCCGCCGGAGAGGGTAAAAAATCCTTAATCACTTAGTCACTTAGTCACTACCTCAACCGGCACCCACCTCAATCCTCCCTCATAAGGGAGGAAGATTATTAATGATGAATTTATCTTGGACAGTAGTACCCAAATTGGGGAAGGTGAAAAAATCCTTATTCACTTATTTACTTATTCACTCAGTCACTTAATCACTTAATCACTTAGTCACTTAACTTCTATTCACTATTCACCAGTCACCAGTCACATTTACACGCGCATCTTCAAGCTTCGTCATTCCGGGTTTTGACCCGGAATCTCTCAATGCCGGTTTTCATATTGTGTTGTAAATATTGCTGTGCTTAAGTAAAAAGTATAATAATTAATAGCGGTAAATTATCATTAATGGTGATTTACCGCTTTAGTTTCAATGTAACCATATAGGTATGAAAGTATACCAATTTTTTAAAATATTGAATAGAAAAATAAACAAGTATGATAAGCTGACTTCAAATCCTTTTACAATACCTCAGCCTATTACGCTTATCTGGATTGAAGATAATTGTAATAATAAAAAAGATGAAGCAAACTAAGCTACAATTCCTAATCCTTCCGCGGTTTTCATCAATTGTTCATATTTTTTCTGAACATCTTTAGGAATATCTTTTTTTGCTTTTCCGTTTTCATCCAGGACATTTTCAGCAGCCCAGCTGTTAAGTTGTTCCGTAAAAGCCAGCAGTGCGGAATTATCCCCGGATGCTATTGCAGCAGCGGTTTGTTCGTTTTCTTTAGATTGTTTGTTATTGTTAATAGTTAAAGATTCGCTTTTGGTTAGTCCTGTGACTTCTGATAATTTATCAGCTCCAAACATACCGAGTGAACCTCCTAAGAAGGTTGCAATTGCGCCAATTGCACCTCCGATAACAGTTCCCGCTCCCGGGATGAATGAGCCTATAATTGCTCCCGCAGCAGCTCCTGCGACCCATCCGCCCGTGTTTAAAGCGGTTTTTGCTATGGATTTTGTTGTTTGTTTTACACCGGCTTGAGCAGATTCTTGAAATGCCGGTACTATATTTAACAATTCTACAGCAAGTCCGAATGCGAGCATTGCTTTGCCGCCTTGTGCTTTCCACGCCCTGTGAACCCCCGGAGCTTTAGCCGCAACTTTACCGCTAAGACCTTTGTGGTAGCTTTTTGATAGTGTATTAAATTCATCAAGACAGTTTTCCGCTATTTCTGCTGTCATACCGCTTCTTTTAGCCAGTTCAATTTGTCCTTTTAAAAGTTGAGCTCTTGTTGCAATAGCAATATCTTTAGACGTACACATTTTAGTAAGATAGGCATTATCTATTTCCATTAGTTTGCTCAAACTTCTCTGTGCAGCCTTGTCTGAACATCGTGAAAGATACACTCCGGAATTGTTTCTGATGGCATGCGCAGCTCCAAGTGTTCCAAAGCCTATAGCAATCGGATTAAATATGTTTTCCTCGATATTTCCGATATTCCCATTTTCTTGGAGTGTTAAAATATCAAGAGATTTTTTTATGTCAGTTTGTGTGATACTTAATTCAGACATAATATTCTTATAAATTCCCCTATATATCTATAAAGGAAATTTAATAAGAAAAATTGCCTTATTTACTAAATTTTGTTACAATCGGGCATTCTTAGGTACTACAGTAACTCCGCCTTCCGAGACATAGAATCCTCTTCTTAAATCATCTTCCCGATTTACGCCGATTTTAGTATACGGTGGGACTTCAACATTTTTATCAATGATGGCTTTTCTAATTTCAGAGTATCTTCCAATATTAACATTTTCCATCAGGATACTGTCTGTAACCTGGGAATAGCTGTTTATTTTAACTTTTGGAGAAAGTACGCATCTGGAAAGAGTTCCTCCTGATACGATACATCCTTCTGAAACCATAGAATTTGTTGCCATACCTACGCGGTCTCCTTCCTGCCAGATAAATTTAGCCGGAGGATAATTATAGTTGAAAGTCCTTATAGGCCAATCTTTTGAATAGAGGTTTAATTCAGGCTCATAGTCCAGCAAATCCATATTTGCCTGCCAGTACGCATCAATACAGCCTACGTCTCTCCAGTAGCCCTTTTCTTTAGGAGTCATTCCTTCAAACTCATTTTCCGAAAAATTATAAATATAAATCTTTTTGCCTTCTTCAAGCAGCATCGGTATAACATTTTTTCCAAAGTCATGATTGGAAGCCCCTATTTTAGAGTCTTTTTCTAAGGCGTTTACAAGAACTTCTTTATCAAAAATATAATTTCCCATAGAAGCAAGACACATATTAGGATTGTTAGGCATTGACTTAGGAGCGGTTTGGGGTTTTTCGACAAAACCGGTTAATCTCCAGTCTTCATCTACTTCAATTATTCCGAACTCACCGGCTTGTTCTATAGGTATAGGAATAGCGGATATTGTTAAATCAGCGTTGTTATTTTTATGATACTTGAGCATTTGCCATACATCCATCTTATAGATATGGTCGCCACCAAAAACACAAACATAGTCAGGATCTTCATCATGAATATGAAAAATGTTCTGGTAAACTGCATCTGCAGTTCCTTTGTACCAGCTGCCGCCCGTTCTCATCTGAGCCGGAACCAAATCTACATATTGGTTTAAAAATGGGGAAAGTGTCCATCCGCGTGTTATGTGCTTATTTAATGAATCTGACTTATATTGTGTTAAAACTTTTATCTTAAAAAAACCGGAGTTTATAAAGTTATTGAGAACGAAGTCTATAATTCTATATCTTCCGCCAAACGGAACTGCGGGTTTTGCTCTATCCTGGGTAAGCGGAAACAGCCTCTTACCTTCTCCGCCGGCAAGAATCATGACCAATGCATCATCTATTGACATATAACCTCCTAGTTTTTATACAATAATTTTAGCAAATTTTTTTATGGATTGCAAAGCTTGAAACAAAAAGAATATAACGTTATAATTTTTTTATGAGTAAGATAAGAAAGCTTTATTATTTTGATAAAAAGAATACTCAGGAGATGATTTCTTTTCTGAATAATAGCGCAAGTGATACATATATCAACCACATAATGTTTAATCCGTTTATCCCGCTTCATCACTTACTCCCTTTAAAATTAAAATTTTTACCGGAATCCTATGTATTAAAGGATAAAAAGGATATTAAAGGGTTGATAACTGTAGCGCCGGCAAGGTGCAGACAAAAAAAGGTTGAGATTCAGAAACTGTTTTTTGAAGAAAATAGATATGATGTTGCAGCTGAATTGGTTCAGTTTGCAGTTTCAAAATACAAAGCTATGGGGGCTGTTTCGGTTCTTGTAAAAGTAGATGATTACTTCCCCGAGCTGCTTACGATGTTCGTTACAAAATGCGGCTTTAGCCAGATTTCTTGCGAAAAACTTTGGAGGATAGACCATTTCCCAACAGAAGCTTTTGATAAAAAAGAGTTTCGTCCTTTCAGAAATTCTGATTCCAATGCTGTTGCAGAAATATATAATGATTCATTACTTCCGCATTTTAGACCGCTTTTGGGAAAAGGGGAAACCGAATTTAAAGAGAGTTTGTTTAAGGGGCTTTCATATTATAGTGAGTATAAGTATATAATAGAGGACAAAAGTTCCGGTAAAGTTTCCGGATGTGTCATTATACAGACAACTGATAATGAAAATTACATTGTTGATATTGTACAGACTTCCTGGATTGATTTAAATATTAATTCAATAATTAATTTTGCGGCAGCTCAAATAAGAAAACGGAAAAATAAGTTTGGGTTGTTTATCCGCTCCAAGAAATATACCAATATGGGTGAGAAATATGAAGAATATTTCACTCAGGATAAATTCAAATGTGTGCAAAACCAAATTATTTTAACAAACTCATCTGTAAGTGTTTTACGTGAACAGTGCACAAGCGGACGTTACACTGTTTTAACCGGAGGAAGCGGTGTGAATGTTCTTGGATACTAGTGTTAATTATTACTCTTGAAAGTGATGCCGGTTTGTTACCCTGTTTGTAAAGAATTGTAAAAGTTGAATTCAAAACTCTAAAGTTTTTGACAAAAATGCCGATAACCTTAATACAAGATAACAGGGACTAAAGGATATGGCAGAAGCGTTTAATTTAAATACATTCTTGCAGACGTACAAACATAATACGTACGATCCGACTAAACAGCATGCTTTGGCTGAAGAAAAAATGGAAGCTAAACTCCAGGAGCAGGCAAAAGAAGCTGTTGAGCCAAAGAATTTTTTATCTCTGACATTATCCGAAAAAATGGCTGAACTCGGTTTGGGAGAAAGAACTCTCAGACAGGTTGCTGATACTGCTATTGGTATGGTAACTGATATAGTTAATCCTATTGAAGACTATCTTGCTAAATATGAAAATATATTTGACCAGAAAGCTTATAATGCAGAAATTCAAAGTTATGCAAAACAAATGTTCTTCGCATCTCAGGCAATGAAGCAAGATGCAGTTACAAGAACAGCAGGGCAAAACTTTGTGTTTGATATGTAACTTCTCCTTTTTCTCCAACACACACAAAAAACACCGGTTTAAACCGGTGTTTTTTGTGTATAAGACATATTAATTATAAAGCAGCTTTAGCGGTTTCAACAACCAATTCAAAGGCTTCTTTATCATTAACAGCAAGATCAGCAAGCATTTTTCTGTTAACTTGGATGTTAGCTTTTTTGCAAGCATTAACGAATTTTGAATAGCTCATGCCTTGTTCTCTTACTGCTGCATTAATTCTTACAATCCAAAGTCTGCGCATATTACGTTTTGTAGCGCGTCTGTCTCTGTAAGCATATTTGAGAGCCTTCATTACAGCAATATTAGCTACTTTGAAGATTCTGCTTCTTGCACCTTTAAAACCTTTAGCAAGCTTTAATATTTTTTTGTGTCTGTTACGACATACATTTCCACGTCTAATTCTCATTGTTCAACACTCCTATCTTGAATACTTCTTGTAAGGTAACTCTTTAGAAACCAGCTTTTCATGAGTTTCGGAAATAGTGATATCTCCGAAAATCTTACGTTTTCTGGATTCTGATTTGTGTTGAAGCAAGTGACCGATACCTGCATGTCTTCTTGTGATTTTACCTGTTGCAGTAACTTTATATCTTTTAGCTGCTGCACGGTGAGTTTTTAATTTTGGCATTTTCTTTCTCCTTTCGGGGTGGTAAGTGACTGGTTTGACGGTAAAACGCCAATTATCAAGTTACACCCGCTTTACTACATATCCGAGCAAGGCATACCACAGCACTATACTTCGGCATGATTGAAGTTTATAATAAAAAATTTATATAGTCAAGCAGCGCTGTTTATAAAAAAGCTCTTAATATTCCGTAAGCCTGGAATCTCGGATTATTCTTATCTTGCGGATTGTTTTTTATGTGGTTTTTTAATACCTGACGAGCTTTTAAATATTGATGATTAGTTATATATATATTAGTAAGATTTATAGTGTAATCAATATTTTTAGGGTCTTGAGCAATTAGACTTTCATACTTTGCGCAAGCTTTTTCGTAATCTTTTTCTTTGGTATAAATCTCGGCAAGAAGATAGTTTAATTCTTCGGTGTTTTGGATTTCCATTGCTCTATTTACGTAATCTTTGGCTAATTCCAGATGATCAATGTAATAATAGACAACACCGAGATTATAGTAGACGATATATTTCACATCATCCGTATCTGCAAGCCTTTCAGCTTGTTCAAGCGCTTTTATTGCATTTGAATACTCTTGCTTTGCAGCATAACTTTCTGCCAGATCTATATAACCTATAGGGAGAGATGGGGCTTTTCTGATGTAATTTTTAGCTTCTTTTGTTTTAGCGCGGTTTACATCCTCTTTCCCGCCGAGTACAACAGGCGGAATATATTCACCTTCAGGTTTATCTGTATTTGTTATATCAGGTTTTATTTTATATAGAAGTATTACGGTATCAATATCAGCTTTGGTAAGAGTTTCTCTCGTGTCATTCAGGACAGATGCAGAATCTTTTGAAAGGTACATTATATTTTCTCTGTCATAGCTGTGTCCCATAAATCCGATTGCATGTACAATTTCGTGCAAAGCGGTATTGTATATTTGATTCGGTGAGAAATATTCTCCGTCCGGTTCTTTTAGATAAAATTTTATTTCAGTACTCTGAAGTTTATCATTTTCCAGATTTGGAATAGTATATGCTACCACATATTTCTTTTGAGCTTGGTCGGCTGGATTAATCTCATTAAATGATATTACTATATTAGGATTTTTTCTTTCTCTGGAAAACAAAAGTGTATGGTCAGTAGCTTTTTCCCATTCCGTAAAAGCATTTTCTACTTCTCTTTCAAAATAAGCAGGTTCTTTGCCTGTTTTTATAAAATCATAAGTTATAGGAATTTTGCTCCAGCGTATGATTTTTTGATTAAAGGGTGCTTGACTTATGTAATTGCCCGGATATTTTCTGTGGATTTCTCTCTTAAAATCGTATAAAAAATACTCCGCTTTTAATTTTGCACCGTCGTTTGAAGGAAGCTGAATGAATTTAACCAGTTTTTCTTGAGAATCAGTATTCATAGGTGAATTTATAATAGAATTTACATACAAATCACGTTGTTTTGTATCGTTAGCGCCGAGTTCAAAAGCCTTTTCGTAAAATTGCTGGGCTTTGAGCATGTCATTTTTTTTAAAATAGTAATCCCCCAGATAAGAAGCTATTTCCGCCTGATGGGTGTTTTTATACCATAGCAGTCCTAATGATAAAAAGAGCAGAACAAAGAGGATTGCTTTTTTAGTCATCTTTAACCCCTTTATCTATATTTAATGTTTTAACAAGGGTTCTGATATCTCCTTTTAGTTTGAAATATTCTGCAAATTTTGGGGTTGTTTTAATATTAAATGAACGTCCGTTTTTATCTTTGTGTCTTGAGATTAATCCTTTTTCAAGCAGCTCCTGAATATGTTCATAAGCATTCGATCCTCTTAAATCTTTTAAAACGGATTGTCTTATAGGTTCTTTGAGTGCTATAACGGTTAAAGTCTTTAATACAGGAGGCTTAAGCTCTACAGGACAGAGTTTTTCTACTATATCAAGATGTTCGGATTTAACTTGCAAAATATAGCCGTCCTCGTCATCTATTTCTAAAGCGCCTTCTCTGGAAGAGTAGTCCATAATTAGTTCAAGAAGAGCTTCCTCTACTTTTTCAGGCTCCTCTTCAAGAATTTGTGCAATGTCATTTATTTGAAGCACCTTTGCGGTTACGAACAAAACGGCTTCAACTCTGGACTTTAGCTCGGTCATCTTTGTCTCCTAATACGTTTTGTACATTATTTACCGCATCAAAAATATTATCCTCATCCTGAAATTCTTCTGCTTTAGGTTCTTTATGCGGAGATTTGACTACATACAAGTCAGAATAAAATTCATCCTGGACTAAATCATAGTCGCTGTCAACTGTTAAGAAAAGAAGCGAAACATAAGCGCTTATTCTATCCATTCCAAGAAGAGTGAGTTCTGTAAGTTCAATTCTATCCTGACGGTTAAGAATTTCTTCAAGGTTTGCTCTGAGCCTTTGGACTCCGTTTTCGATATATTCATCATGAGCAAGATTAACGATATCTTCAGGAGAGAGTCTGGCATAGTTTTGAACTCTTCTCTTCGCACGTTCGTGGGCATTTTTGAGGGATTGCTTTTTATCAAGCATTTCATAAAATTCTAACTGCCTGATTAAGTCTCTCAATGTAACAACACGGTTATGATTTAATCTTACACTGGTTCTTCTCTGCAATACTTCATCAATAGAGATTACATTGTTAGTCGGGATGTAATCTTCGCCGTAGTCAAGTTCAGAATCATCATCGTAATTTAATTCATCCATTTCATGCTGAGGTTCAAAATCCATAATATCGATACCTTCCAGCACATTGGATTTAAGTTTTAAGAGTATAGCTGCAAAAAGGAGTGTTCTGCCTGTGAGTTTAAGATTGCGCGCCTTTGATTGGAAAAGGTGTGCCAGATATTTATCTGTCACTTCGACAATATCTACATTCCACGGGTCAATTTTCCCTTGTTTTGCCATATTAACAAGGATTTCTATACCGTCAACTTCCGCTTCCTGAATAATTTGTTCAGGAGTTTCGTTTTTTATATTCAAGTGTCCTATATTATTTACTGCCATATCTTTCCTTCATTCCTGTCTTGTGAGACAGGTTTGGTTGAAGTATTATCATACCCCATTATTATTTTACTTTAAATTTTATTTCTTTTTATCCTCTGTTTTTATGAAACCTACTTTTACCGGCTTAGTCCTGTCCATTAGTAAATCAATAGCTTGATAGATTTCTTTCATATCTTCTTTGTAGTCTTTAGAGTGTTCTATAAAATAGTGATCCAGTTCGCTCACGCGTCTTGCAAGGTCTTTGTTTTCAATAGCCCAGTGCCGCATTTGAACAAATGTATTCATAATTTGTATATTTATTTGTATTGCGGTTTCACTATTTAGAACACTTGAGAGCATTGCAACACCCTGTTCGGTAAAGACGTATGGCATTGTTCTTCTTCCGCCCCGCCCTTTTTTTGATATCGCAATTTGCGATATCAAACTTTCGTATTCCTCTTTACTAAGCTGAAACATAAAGTTTGACGGGAATCTGCTGATGTTGCGTTTTACAGCTTCATTAAGCCTGTGGGTAGGAATTTCATACAACTTTGCAAGGTCGCTGTCAAGCATTACCTTGATGCCTCTGATTTCGTATATTAAATTCTGAACCTGAATTAAATTATTCATTTTTAGTATTAAATCCAATCTTAGCCGGCTTAGTCCTGTCCATTAGTAAATCAATAGCTTGATGAATTTCCATCATATCTTCTTTGTAATCTTTGGCGTGTTCTATAAAATAGTGTTCCAGTTCGCTTACACGTCTTGCGAGGTCTTTGTTTTCGAGTGAATATTGCTTTATTTGAACAAAAGTTCTCATAATCTGAATGTTAATTTGTATTGCTTGCTCTGAATTTAGAATACTTGAGAGCATTGCCACTCCTTGTTCAGTAAAAACGTAGGGCATGAACCTTCTTCCGCCTCTTTTGGGTTTTGATATTCCATTTTGGAATATCAAAGACTCATATTCATCTTTTGTTAACTGAAACATAAAATCTTTAGGAAATCTTTGGAAATTTCTCTTAACAGCTTTATTTAGGTTGAATGTTTCAACCCCATACAACTTGGCAAGGTCGCTGTCAAGCATTACCTTGATACCTCTGATTTCGTATATTAAATTTTGAACCTGAATTAAATTATTCATTTTTAGTATTAAATCCAATCTTAGCCGGCTTAGTTCTGTCCATTAGTAAATCAATAGCCTGATGAATTTCCATCATATCTTCTTTGTAGTCTTTGGCGTGTTCTATAAAATAGTGTTCCAGTTCGCTCACACGTCTTGCGAGGTCTTTGTTTTCAATAGCCCATTGCCGCATTTTTACGAAAGTATCAATTATTTGAATATTAACTTGTATGGCTGTTTCTGAATTCAAAACAGAAGACAACATTGCAACTCCTTGTTCAGTAAATACATAAGGCATATAGCGTCGTCCGCCATGGCTTCTCGTTGAGGTCGCAATTTGCGACCTCAAGCTTGAGGTCACATTCTGTGATATCAAGTTTTTAAACTCATCTTTTGTTAGCTGAAACATATAATGAGCCGGAAAACGTTCTATATTACGTTTAACAGCTTCATTTAACCTTTTTGTAGGAACCCCATACAACTTTGCAAGGTCGCTGTCAAGCATTACCTTGATACCACGAATTTCGTATATTAGATTTTGAACCTGTACGACGTTATTCACTATTTATATTTATCCTTTTGTTTCTAAAGATTATCCCTTTATTTACCCCTTTGCCTCTTTGCCTAATCTCTGAGTTTAACACCTGTAACTTTGGAGATTCCCTTTTCTTTCTGGGTTACACCGATTGTTCTGTTGGCGGATTCAATCATAGGTTTGCGGTGGCTGACTACGATAAATTGGGTTGTTTGAGCCTGGGTTTGGACTATATGGGCTAGTTTCTCAACATTAATTCCGTCTAAGCTGGCATCGACTTCGTCAAATGCATAGAACGGTGCCGGCATGTATTTTTGAATAGCAAACACGAAAGATAAAGCGGTCAAGGCTTTTTCACCACCGGACATACCGGCAAGACGCTGTTTTTTCTTATCTCTAGGCTGTGCTTCTATATCAAGACCTGCTGCGAATGGATTTTCCTCATTTTCAAGCAAAAGAGTTCCTTCGCCGTCAGAGAGTTTATGGAATATATCTTTAAAGTTTTCGTTTATTGCATTGTATGTTTTAAGGAATGTTTCTTTCTTTAAATCTTCATATCCTTTCATTCTTTCCAGAATTTGGGCTCTTTCGCTGCTAAGGGTTTCTATTTGGCTGTGGAGTTCCTGCTGGCGTGCCGAAACTCTTTCGTAATCCTCTAAGGCTCTCATATTAACAGCGCCCAGCTCGTCCATACGTTTTTGGAGCCTTTGAATTTTTGAGGTAATTTCTTCAATCGACATTTCAACCGGAGTTAAATCATTAATATTTACTCCTGCTTCTTCCAGAATATTTTTAGTTTCTTCAAGCTGGGGTTCAAGCTCACGACGACGGGCTTTGAAGGATTCTATTTGCTCTCCGATTTTTTCAATATCGGAAAGCTTGAGTTTTTTTTGTGTTTCTAAGTCTACTAAATCTTTATTAATACTATCTCTCTGGTTGAGAAGTTCTCCGAGTTTTTCGGTAATTTCTTTAATTTGCTCGTCTAAAACTTCTAACTGCGACTCAAGTCCTTTGATTTCCTCTGCGAATTTTGCTTTATCAAGCTCAAGCTCTTTGTTTGTTTGGATTGAGCGCTCTATAGTATCGTTGTGGGTTTTTATTGTTGTATTAATGAAATCAATTCTTTGATGCAAGCCTTCAATTTCATTATTAGCATCTGCCATATTCTTTTCATAGCGTTTGATTTCGGCTTCTACACCGGATGTTTTTTCTTTAAGGTCTTTTAAATCTGCATCATTCATAAGCTTTTCAACTTCTGTAATTTCTGTTTGCAGATTTGTCATTTTTTCTGAAATCTCAATATGTTCAGATTCCATTTTATCCAGAGTTTTTTCAATATTTGTGATTTCAGGTTCAGTGGTTTTAATAAATTCTAATCTTTCATCAATATTTTTTTGAGTATTTTCAAAATTTGTGACAAGACTGGAGAGTTCAAGCTTGGCTTTGCTCAATTCTGTAGTCGAATTAGAGTATTTTCCTCTTACATCTTCCATCTTTTCTTCTAATGATGAGCGTTTGGAGATGAGCGATGCGTATTTAGACTCCATTTCCTTAAGTCTTGATTTAAACGTATCAATTTCACTGTCAGAGTTTTGGGAGAATTTAAGTCCTGTTTTTCTTACTGCACCGCCTGTAATTGATCCGGATTTCTCAAATAGGTCGCCTGAAAGTGTTACCATTCTGTATTTACCGATAAGCTTGTTGGCAACAGAGCGGTCTTCAACTACAAGGGTTTCACCTACTGCGTAATAAAAAGCATTTAAATATTCATCGTCAAAATCAATAAGGTTGATTGCAAAATCAATAACACCTTTTTCTTTTGGAAGATTTAAACTCTTAGGACATTTAACAATTTTATTAAGCGGAATAAAAGTTGCCCGCCCTGCGTTTGAGGATTTCAAAAGCTCAATACAGGTAGAAGCAACGTGTTCATCGTCAACAACGATATGCGCCATTCTGCCGCCAACTGCTATTTCCAGCGCAGTAGAATACTCTTCATCAACCTGACCGAGTTTCATCAAAGGTGCATGAACCCCACGGATATTTGCGTTTACAACGGTATCAACCGCACGTCCGAGGTTAGCTTCTTCGTTTGCCTGCTTAGCTGCTTCAAGCTGATATATCTTCTTGCGTGCAGCTTGAAGGTCGTAGTCCATGTCCGTAATTTCGTTTTTAGTCTTATCATACTCATTTAATGTATTTTTAAGGATAAGTTTAAAATCGTCAAGTTCTTTTGCTAACTGTTCAATCAGAAGTTCTTTAGATGATTTTGTTTCGGAAAAATTAGCTTTGAATGCTTCTAGTTCTTCTAATTTACCCCTTGCTTCTTCCAGCTGCTTTTTCTTTGTTGAAAGCTCTGCTTCTAAAGGAGCTTGTTTTTGAATAAGCTTAGTTTCTTTATCCTGTTCATCTTCCAGAGCTTTTCTTAAAAAGTTTCTTTTTTCGATGTGTTTTTCGGCAGTTTCATTTAAGCCTGACATATCTTCAAGAATCTTATGGAGAATTTTTTTCTGCTCTTCAATATTAGCTTCGATTCCTTTTATATTCTCCTGAGTAAGAGAAATCTTTAGTTCGGCTTCTTTAATTTTGCCCTGCTGGGTTTCTATACCGTTTTTGGTATTTTCAATGGTTTTCAAGTTATCCTGGATTTGCTTGTCCGCAAAAACTATAGAAGAATTTTTTCGTGCGATTGCGCCTTTGATTTCTTCAGCCTGTTGTTTTAATTCAATCTGGTGGGTTTCCCCTTTTTCTTTTATTGTGTTAGAAATTTCTTCATACTTTTCACGAATAAGCTTTAATCTTTCGTCTAAGTCTTTGGATTTGACCTCTTCTTCTTTTTTCTTTTTAGTGAATTCTAAGATATTTTCGTGAGCTTTTTCAAGGTTACGTCTGATATCAAAGAATTTAACCGTATTAATCTGACTTTCCAGACCGATTTTTTCGTCTTTAAGCTTCTGGTACTTAAGAGCGACTTCTCTTTCTTCTTTAAGCTGTTCAAGCCTGGTATTTACTTCATTTAATATAAGAGTCGAATTTACAACACGTTTTTCTACAGTTTCAAGCTCATTTGTCGCCTGCTCGATTCTTCTGTCAAAATCTGCTACGCCTGCGATTTCATCAATAATTTTGCGGCGTTCATTCGGGGTGCAGTTTGTAATAGACATAACGTCACCCTGCATCATTACATTATAGCTGTTCGGGGTGATGTTGTATTTTTCGAGTTTTGAATGTATATCAGAGAGGGTAACAATTTTATCATCAAGATAATAAATACTGTTAAACCCTTGAGAAGATTTTCTGATTCTCCTTGCTACAGAAAATTCGCCATCTCCTCCGTTTTCTCCGGCTTCTGCAAAAGTTACTTTAACATAAGCTTCGTTTCTTTTGTTGTAGGTTGATATTAAATGGAAGAGTTTTTCAGCACGAAGGGTTCTGGATGTTGAAAGCCCGAGTGCAAAAAGAATACTGTCTATAATATTACTCTTACCGGAACCGTTCGGTCCTGATATAGTAGTAAATCCTTTGAGCATTGGTATTTCGACTTTGTTTGCAAACGACTTAAAGTTGTCAACTTCGAGCTGCTTAATGTACATTAGTGTTTAAATAAATCCCTTCCCAGTCAATAAAAAAAGTATACTCCATACTCTATTAGACACGAAAATTTGAGTCATGTCAAACTGTTTACAATTTAGTGACTAGTGAGTAGTCACTAGTCATCAACCAGCACCCACCTCAATCCTCCCTCACAAGGGAGGAAGATTATTAATAATGAATTTATCCTAGACAGTAGTGCCCAAATTGGGGAGGGGGGAACAACTAGTGAATAGGACTCCTGTCATTCTGAAAGTGCAGAAAAATTAATTTATTTAAAACAGTCAATTTTTCGCACTGTTCAGAATCTTACCAGTCGGGTATTATGTTTGTGTTTTGGTAAGATCCTGAATAGATTGAAAAACTACACTTGCGTTTGTTTTTCTAATCTTTCAGGATGACATTTTAGTTTATTTTCACTTATTCACTTAGTCACTATCTACAACCAGCACCCACCTCAATCCTCCCTCATAAGGGAGGAAGATTATCAATGATAAATTTATCATGGACAGTTGTGCCAAACTGAAGAGGGTGAAACCCTTATTAACTTATTTACTTATTCACTCAGTCACTTAATCACTTAATCACTTAACTTCTATTCACTAGTCACCAATCACCAATCACTATTCACTACCTAGAGTTTTAGCCAAACAACTCCATAAGGTGCTATTCTCAAGTGCATTGTTCGGTTTTTTAGAGATATATTGACTTTCACATCATCATCATTTACAAGATTTTTGTAACTCGTAATGGTCTTATCTTCCTCTCCTTTAACCCCTTTTAAGACGATATTTACAGGAAGTGTTATTTCAGCGATGAGTTTTTCATCTGAGAGGTTATTGATAACGAGTATTTTTTCATCCCCCAGGCTTCTTATGTAGGCAAAATTATTTGGAGCTTTTGTTTTCAGTATGGTAAAATCTCCTTTTGACATAGAAGGCAAGGTTTTTCTTACTGCAATGAGGTTTTTAACCTTTTTGTAAACTTTGCTGTTAAACTCATAGTAATCTTTGGACGAGCCGTATAGAAGTTTTGCCGGAATGGCGCCTCTGTGGATATCCCGGCTGTCGAAGTAGCTAAGGAGTTTAAATTTATTTAATTTGCTTTTTTCAAAACGGTCTTTAGCGGATTTTTTTGCATTTTCAAAATTGTTTCTGGCACCGATTTCGTCTCCGTAATAGATAATCGGAATTCCCGGAAGTGATAACAAGATTGAAAAAGCCATTTCAATTCGGTCAGGATTGTTGTCAAGGAAGTTTGCCATCCTTCCGCTTACGCCAAGACCTTTTCTGAACTCTGCTCCTTTGGATACAAGTGCGTTATAAATTATTTCTCTTGTCTGCGGGTCAATCATTTCAAGGGTCAGTTCGTCATGGACTCTTAAGAAGATGCCCCACGCAGCAGTTGAAGGGATTTGCGGCGTTTCTTTGTAAGCGTTTATGAAATGCTGTTTATCGCCCGTAACCAAAGCTGCCCATATTGCCGGCATGTACGGAAAATGATAGGCAATTTGAAACTCATCAGTTCTTTTTATAACTTTTTCTTGATTATTAACAGTTGTTTTATACTTTCTTTCTTTTCCGAAGTACGGCAGAATATCTTTTGGGTACTGGCATGCTTCCGCTTGAATAACTGTTCTTGGCGCTGTCATTTGGATATAATTGCTTATCAGCCTTATGATAGCATGGGTTTTCGGCAGGTTCTCCGCGTTTGTGCCGCTTTCTTTTGAAAGATATGGTATTGCATCAAGTCTGAAAATATCAACGCCTAAATTAGCCCAAAAGTTAATTGTATCAAGGCAATAATACAAAACTTCCGGATTTTCCCAGTTAATATCTGGCTGGAATGGGTAAAAAGTATGATACACATAAAGTTTTTTCCCGTTCACGGTAATTTCTCTCCAGTGGTTTTCCGTAATTTCCGGGAAAATAAGTCTTCTTTTAGAGAATTTGCCGTCAGGTTCTTCATATTCAACAATTGTGCCTATTTTTTCGTCTACGTATTTTATGTAAGGCGGCATAGAATCTCTTACTATAAAGTAATCACGTTTGGATAAATCTCCTTTTAATAGTGACTGGAACCATTCGTGCTGGTCTGAAAAATGGTTTAGTACAAGATCTGCTTTGATTTTGAATCCATATTCCTTTGCTTTTTTAATAAACTCAAGAAATTGTGGTGTTCCGCCCAAATCTTGTCTTACATTCTGGGGATTTTTTACATCAAATCCCGCATCGCTCATAGGGGATTCTGTTATAGGGAGAAAATGAAGAGTTGTAACACCTAAATCTTTAAGATAATCAAGCATTTCTTCCGTATCTTTAAAGGTGTTCGGCTTTTCCGGAGTTGTCACTCCAAACTGGTCAACATAAAACATGTAGATAATTTCATCTTTATACCAGTCATCTGCACGTTTTAAGTCTTCTTCTTTCAGCTCAGCAGGACGGGCTTCTATAGATTTTTTTGCAATCTCCATAACCCTGTCATAAACTTCTTTCGCTCTCTCTTCACCGTAAATTTGGATAATGCAGTTGTTTATTTCTGTTTCAATCTTTTTAGGAACAACTATTGCCTCTTCTTGTGAAGCAGTATCAAGTTCTGTGATTTCTTGTGCAAATGTGCAGGTATTTGAAACAGCAAGAGCTGTTAATATAAAAAGTGATAGTAGTTTTTTCATTATTAAGGTCTCCCCGAAAAAATTATAGCATAAAAGCGTTTTGTTATAACAAAACGCTTTTCAGGGTAAGTGGATAATGTATATTTTGAGTCTAAACCTCAATAAAGAGTCTTCTTCCTACAATATTAGGCTGGTTGTTATAGTAACCGGCAAAATATCCGCCGGCAACAGGTCTGTTTTGTCCGTAGGTTGCAAACGGGTTTTCGCTGCTTGAATGTACAAAAGGATTTGATGAGGCGAACGGATTTGAAGTCTGTCGTTCAGAAGTTCTTCTTATCCCGCCCGTTTGTACTGCCGGACTGGAGGTTAAAATTCTTAAAAAATTTGATATTTCTGACATATTAGTTAAACCTTTCTAAAAGGGGTTTAATGATAAGTTTTCTTAAGTCAAATTTTTCATCGTCAAGAGGCTCAGAATCTTGAATTGTTTTTAACAAATATCATACATCCGTAGGATATTGAAGGATTAAACTCTTTTAATTGACTTTTTTATTTCGGTAATTAATCATACAAATAGATGTATTGAACTTGGTAAGAATCTGCAATAATACAAAATGTGAGAATGTATTATGCCCTTTAGATATAGACTGCAAAAAATCCTGGATTTTCGTATAAGGAAAAAAGAAGAACAGCTCCTGGTTGTTCAAAAAGCCCAGCAGGCAGTTTATACGGCAGAAGAAAACATTCGGGCAAATAATGCAGAAATCCAACAAACAATTGAAAACAGAAAAACCGCTGATTTCAGGATGATGGAATATTACGATAAATATCTTCACCATCTTTGGGATAAAGCAGACGCTCTGGAACAGGAACGAAAACGGCTTCAAGCTATCTTGGATGAAGAGAAGATGAAACTCGTTAAACTTGAACAAGCGGTAAAGGTGCTTGAAAAGCATAAAGAAAAACAAAAAGAGGCATACTTAGAAGAAGAAAAAGCTCAGGAACTTAAACAATTCTCCGAAATCGGTGTACAAAGATTCTTTATACAGCACAGAGAACAAGAAGAAGATGAAGAAGACGAATTAAAAAAATTGCTTGAAGATGAAGAATTAAATATGGTGGAACAACAAAATGAATATTGAATCTCCTAATATTACGCAAACTAATTCAACTCGAAACAACAAAACTCAAAATGTAAAAAATTCCTCCGTTAAATTTTCGGATGAGTTATCAGAATTACAAAAAACAAGTAACGAAACTTCCGAAAAGAAAAATGTTGAAGAGGTATCCAAGAATGAAGAAATTGAAGAAAATTCTGTAACAGAAGAAGATGAAAATCTCGACAAGGCGGTTGATGGGCTTAATTCAGTTGTGGAAGAACTGAATAAAAAATCCGACCAAACGGAGGATGAATCAGCTGACGAGCTAAAGAATGATAAATTTCAAACCGATAACAATTATAAAGGAAACAATGCCTTGATTAATAATGACTTTAATATTCAAGATAACAAAGATTTGCTGTCCCAGATGAATCCAAATATGAATTTTTCGGGGAACGGGCAGCCTTTTTCGTCCTTTATGAATAATTCGCCGCAAAGCGCAAACGGCGGACTTTCTGCCTCTGAAAATGACCTTGCGGAAGAAGCCGCAATCCTTTCAACAATGGCGGAGAATATTGCGCTTGCAAACAAAAACAGAATGGTTTCCAATACAAAAACTGTGGCTGATGAACAAGGTGTCCGAAAAGTTGACCGCCAAACCAATATTACAGTTGAAAATGTTGTCAAATTTGATTCTGTAATTATGAATCAAGCTGATGTAGAAGTTTTTGCAAATCTTGTTGAAAATGGCGAAGCTGATATGTCTAAACTTGCACCGCAAGCAGCCGAAAAATCGGTTAAAGTTTCCAAAACCCTTGCTGATATGCTCGCAAAATCCATGGAAAATAATCAGCCTTTAAGAATAGATTTTGACAATAATATTTCTGTCATTATAAGAGTATCAAGAGATGGTAAAATCTCTGCAGATTTTCTTCCAAGCTCCCAGGTGGCTGAAGCATATTTGAAAGAAAATTTGCCGCTTCTAAGACAACGGTTCAATGACAACAATATTGAATACGATGAATTGAACCAGAAAAACCCTAGAGAACAAGAAAGACAGAATAAAAAGAAGGAACGCGAAAATGAATGATATGTACACAACCGCGATTAACACCCAAAAAGCTACTGTACAGTGGATGGATGTTCTCGCAGACAACTTGACAAATCTCTATACGCCCGGATTTAGAGAAAGTAAGGTAACGTTCAAAACATTCTTGAGCGGCGCTGTGATTGATAATGCAGTTAAAAATTTCGGACAAGGTAAATCCACCCCGGGAACTTCCAACGAAAACCTGTTCTTTGAGGGTACAGGATTCTTCGTGCTCCGAAACCCTGAAGGAAAAGTCTCCTACACCCGTCTCGGAGAATTTACTTTTGACGGAGAAGGTGTCTATCGCGCAACTGATGGTTCAACTGTTCAGGGCTATATTCTGAATGATAAAGGTGAAATTATGTCCGGAACAAAGTCCATTAATGCCGACCTTTTCCAGGAAACAGCTCTTAAAGGCGGTGCTATGAGTATTCCGACAACAAATATTAAACTCTGGATTGATCCAAATAATGGTAAATTCCTCGGAAAATACGATGAATATGAAATTAAAAACGACGGCACCATCTACGGCAAAGCAGACGGCGGAAATCGCTCGGTTCCTCTCTATAAAATCGCAACAGCAAATTTCCATAATCCGGAAGGGTTATATGAAATAAAGGACGGAAGATTCGTTGAAACAGAAGAGTCCGGAAAACCGGTTGTCGGTAGAGGCGAAATCCGCTCAGGACTTTTGGAACAGGCTAATACTGATTTCAAAAATAACGCAGCAGATTACCAGATGGCTAAAACCCAAATGGAACTCGTAAATGCACTGATTAAAACAAACAAAGATTTGCTGCAATCCGCAATGGAAATGGCAACTCAATAATGGTGCTACGCACGTAGTCTAACTGTCGGGTGACAAAGGTGAACATACAAGACGCAAACAAACTTCCCTGTCCCCCTCACTACTGTCCAAGATAATTTTGTATAAATAACTGAAAAGTGAGTAAAGATATGTTTTGTAACCAAAAGAAATATAGAAAAGACAATAAACTAAAATGTCTTCACGAACTTTTTACACCAGGCGGACTATCTTGTTGGTCAAGCCTACTAACTTATATTTACCCCTTTCGAGATCTTACCAGAAAACAAGTATAACACCAAATTGGTAAGATGCTGAATCAAGTTCAGCATGACAAAGTGATTTATCATGAACAGTAGTGCGGTCCCCCTCAAAGGTCGAACTGCCCGGGAGAAAAGTCAGCAAAACGCACGTAGTCTAAAAACTTTTTCAAATAATTAGTTAAACTCCGTATTTAGAAGGGAATTAGGTTAAAACTTAATTCCTTTTATTTTACAAATTTTTCTATAAATTCCATGAATAAATAATATACACGATTTATATAAGATATACTCCGGTTTTGGCGTTTTTTAGTGTATGTTTTACATTTAAAAAATCACCCGAAAGTATTATGTCTAGGGGGTTTACAGATGATTTTATTTGCGCTAAAATAGGTAAGTTATCAAAAGAGAAAGTGTGTGCTTATGATCCAACCGATTAATGCCTTCAGCCCTCGGGCGGTATTTAGAGGGGAACGCGCAGCGTATGGTCGTACGGCTAATTTGTCAGATCCTAAAATTGCAGCATTAAATGCCGGCGGAGTTTCTGCTGCTGTTGGTGCGTTGACGATGGCTGTTTCCAGAAGTTATACTTCTTCCTGGTCACATGCAGGGGTCTTTGGTGCCGGTGCAGCATTGCTTACAATGTTCTTCCTGACTCCGAGCTTGATTCAAAAAATGGGTCTTACCAAGTATGTCAAAAGCAGGCAAGGAGACGCGTTTATCAATGAAGATGCTCAAAAAATGACCGGAGTTGTCAAAGAACATCTCAAACCTGTTAAGAAGATGGTTCAGTTCAGGCAGCAGTCCTAATCCATTGGTGTGTTTTTGCCCAGCCCGAAACCATTATGCGCAACTTCATAAATCAAACTTAATACCACGCCGGCTGCGCCTATTTTAGAAAGCATTCCTTTGGTAAGAAGAGCCAGAGATGCGCAGCCGGCAGTCGGCAGCCAATTGCAGAGAGTATAGAGCGCTCCTTTGACACCGCCTTTTATGCTGCCCCAAATCTCCGGAATAGGGTTCTTTTCTCTTAAGTCAGCTGTCTTTTTTTGTATGGCATTTGATACATAGCTTACGTTATCTATGGTTCTCGTGTTAGCGTATATATTTTGATAATGTTCTGCAGCAGCATCTTCTCCGCCGGCTTTTGCAAAGAGCCTGCTGACCTTGTATGTGTCATATAATGCTGCGCCAATCCCGGCTGCACCAGCTGTTTTACATACTATCGGTGCTATTGATACCATTTTCTGCCTTCTTATCAATTATTGTTGTTTTAATTTTTACCGGTTCGTACTTCGTTTCTTTATCTGCTGACATTTTTAACAGGATTTCAGATGCTTCAAGCACATCTTCCTTGTCAGAGTCAGGATTTTGTTGGATTTTTGTCAGTATTTGGACAGTATAATTGTTTCCGCTTGCAAGTTCTGAATTTAATGCGCTCAATGCTGCAACTCGGATAAGCTGATCAGGGTCTTGCAGCATTTTATTAAGCAAAGCATTTAATGCGGCATCATCATATCTGTTCTTGTCTTCGTCTAACCGTGTTAGAATTTCTTTTGCTGCCATAAGACGGATGTCTGAGTTAGGGTTATTTAGATAATTCTCAAGGGACATTATGTATTCATTTGTTAATGCTACAATCTTCTTTTGTTCTCCTGTTTTTTCCAATTCTTTTTGTTCTGCCGCTTTTGTATCAAGAGTTGATATTATAGCTTTAGAGGAATCCATATTGTCTTCGTTGATAGCTGCAGCTTTATTCTGAGCCGGCTCTTCCATATTTTTCAAGCTCGTTTCTTCTGCATTATTATTATTATTTTCTTTTTCGCTTTTAGCGGGTTCCGTAAGAGATGGGGGAACTTGTGTTTGAGTTTCTTCCTTTGGTTGGATTTGAGGCTGTGTATTATAGTTGTAGTTATTTAAGTAATATTGCGGCGGATATGCCGGTATTGCTGATAAAGTTTGGGCAGCTGGGGTATTAGCAGGGTTTTGAGTTAAGGCTGCCTGTATTGGGCATAGCCTTGTGTCCAATACGCCGTTTTGCGGAATTGGGTTTGCTAAGTATGTCGGGGTTGTTTCTCCATTATACAAAGGCGGATTATTAAATTCTGCAGAAATTGGAGGAGTGTTATTTCCTGTAACTACTGTTCCGTTCGGATAAGCATTTACCGCAGGATTTGTTATTTGTATAGTAACGCCCGAATAATTTGCCGGCATGGGCTGCGTTTGATAGTTTACTGGATAAGTCATAATACACCCTTTTCACACTTTTATATTATTTAATAAGGCTTATAATACAAAAAAATTGCTTAATTTTTATGATTTGTAAAGAAATATTACACCATGTGTATGATGGTAGGCATGCCTATATCGGTTAAAGTATTAGAGGTACTAAGTGTATATCACAGTATGCTTGGTGAGACGAGGTAGATTAAATTGAAAAAATTCAAGTTCCGATTACAAGTCGTGCTTGATATGCGGGAAAATGAGCTGGAACAGCGTCAGATGGAAGCCGCAAAAATTCTTGCTGTACTTAAGCAGCAGGAGGCAAAACTCAATAATATTATCGATTCTCAAACCCTTAATAATGAAGAGCTGGATGCGTTGTATAATTCAGAATCTTTGGATATTCAACAAATTGAAGCTCACAGAGATTACGGAATAAAACTTTCAACTGATATCAAAAATCAGGAAAGAGTTATCGCTAATACTAAAGCAATACTTGAAAGAAAACAAAATGAGGTTAGAGAGGCGCATAAGAAAGCAGAAATTCTAAGGAAGTTAAAAGAAAAACAAGAGGAAGAGTATTACAAAGAATTTCTAAAACAAGAAGTAAAGGAAATTGATGATATTACGTCAGCAAGGTTCAATGCAGGATGATAAATTCAATAATTGATAACTTAAATAATTTACAAAATGTAAAATCTGCCGCCCAGAGCGGTGAGAATACCTATGTCTCATTTTTGGACAATAAACATAGTGATAGTTTTAAAAAAGACGGTTTTGAAAAAGTGTACGAACAGAATTTAAACAATGATACTAAATCCACATCCAAATCAGCTGTAGAAACAATTGGTAGCCTAAGAGAATCCCATCAGAAAATCGGCAGTGAGGTTTCAAAAGAGCTGGAAGCATTTAAAGATTTTCTTGAAAAAACTTTTGAGGAATCAAATGCTGAATCCTCTTTAGACTTAACCCTGGCTCGTGATATAGATGAAATAATCTCTGAGCTAAAGGATGCGGTTTCCGATGAGACGAGTGAGGTTTTGGAAACGGAAGCTGAAGAAGATACTGAACAAGTTACTGAACAAGAGACGGATTCTTTGGTATATGCAGGGATTAATCCTGATATTATCGCTAAATTTAGAGAAACACTTTCGAATGGTGAAGAGTATGCAAACACGGATTCTGATTCTGATTTGGAAGTGTCTCTGCTTGATACCGCAGAAGAATTAACAAATGAACTTGAATCAAATACGCTTGATTCAAATTCTATGTCTGCAGATATTGAACTTGTTGATGTAGAGTCTGATACGACTGTTTCGGATACATCTAAGACACAAACTTCTGAAAATGACTTGGAGAGTCTTTTAGATGAAGATGCTCTCAAGGAGCTTAATATTGAATCTATAGAGGCTGATACTGATACTTCATCAGATGACGGCGGGTCTCTAATGGATAATCAATCTCCGCAGGAACAGGCAGTTAAAGCTATGCTTCATTCTGATGGAGAAACTTTTGACTTAAACGCAGTTAAGTCTAATCAAAATATTCAGTCAGCTCAGAGTGTTCAACCAAAGACTGCTGATATTTCTCCGAGCAAAATAATTGAACAGATTACAAAGCAGATGGAGGGTCTGTTCAATAATTCAAAAGTAAATATTGTACTTAATCCGGAATCGCTCGGCAGGGTTAATATACAGCTGGTAAATTCGACGGAAGGTTTGTCGGCTCAATTTACTGTAGCAAACCATGAGGTCCGTGATATTTTGATGAAAGGGCTTGATGGGTTAAAAGACACCCTTGCTTCACATGGTGTCGGAGTCGATAACGTTTCCGTGAAGGTCAGTGATACCCAAAAAGAAGCTGATACACCGGATTGGACTGAACAAGAAGGCTCAAGAGGCGGTAATAAAGGTCAAAATCAGCCTGACAGAGAAGAGAAAGAAAAAGGGTTGTTTGAACAAACAATAGCCCAAACGATTAATAATGAAACTAATAATGCTGATGTATAGAGGGGAGGCTTTATGTCTTTAGCAAGCAGTGAAATAGTAAGTATGCAAAACCAGAGTGCATATAACCAAGCGGATAGTATGTTGAATGGAACAGCCCAGACTTCTTCAACTGATGATAGTAATATGTTCCTCACTTTGATGCTTCAGCAGCTTCAAAATCAGGACCCTACGCAGCCTACAGATAATACTGAATGGCTTGCACAGCTGGCACAGTATTCAACTCTTGAACAAATGACCGAAATGAATCAAGGTTTGGATGATTGTATGAGTTATTTGTCAGCCTTATATTCCGATTTGGCGGCAAATGCTGAAATCACACAAACGCTGTCTCTGATTGGTAAAGAAGTAACAATTAACTATACCGACCCGGAAACCGAAGAAGAAAAAGAGATTACCGGTATTGTGACGGAAGCTAGTTTTGAAGAAGGTTCCGGTAAGGTTAAGGTTGGTGATGAATATTATTCAATCGCAAATATTGTTTCAATAAGAGAATCTGAAAATTCACCGGATACTTCAAATCTTACTGTAACAGCCAGTGCTGCCGGCAATGGAGAAAGTATAAAAGATGCAGTCACAGATGCATTAAAGAGTAAGTTAGGTATAGATAATAAGAAATAATTAAACCCGGTGCTCGGAGCGGGTAACGCTATACCCTGCCTCTTACCTTAAAGAGGCGTAAAGATGTAACAGAAAAACAATAAGAATAATCCCAGACAGGACAGGAGGAAAAATGTCACAAGCACTACACACATCCAGTACAGGTATAAATGCAGGACAATCTCAAATCAACGTAATTGCAAACAACGTTGCAAATATTAACACTACAGCATATAAAGCTGCTAATGTTACTTTTGAAACTCTTTTTTCAAATACGCTTTCTTATGGAAGCGCTGCTACCAGTGACGGCGGCGGTACTAACCCTAAGCAAATAGGTCTCGGTACAAAAATAGGCGGAATTACCCGAAATTTTAACACCGGTACTTTTGTACAAACCGGTCGTGATACTGACTTGATGATTTCCGGTTCAGGATACTTTGTAGTGCAAGATTCTGACGGAAAACAATATTTTACCAGAGACGGAATTTTTTCTCTTGACAGTGCAGGAAATCTTGTTACTCAATCAGGAATGAAAGTTGTAGGTGCTGAAGGTTTGTACTCTGCAAAAAGTTCAGATACAACAGTTAGTGTTCCTAAAAATTTAAGTGTAGTTGTTCAAGGTTCTCCTGATCTTGCTAACAAAACACTTACAGAACTTAACAATCTTAATGATAAACTCAGAACTGGTGATATTGGGATTACCGTTACAGCTGCTGATGGTACTACAGTTGGTGATTTAGTTCTTACGATAGATGATTTGAATCAGACTGTTGGTGA
Organism: Candidatus Gastranaerophilales bacterium; assembly: GCA_944326455.1. Lineage (GTDB taxonomy): Bacteria > Cyanobacteriota > Vampirovibrionia > Gastranaerophilales > Gastranaerophilaceae > CAG-196. The sequence continues at coordinate 24,983 of CALVEA010000018.1, forward strand.
TATGGTTGCTGATTTTAATGCTCAGATTGCACAGTATGAACAAGACCACCCGGGAACGGATTTAGATTTTCAAGTTGTTTTAAATGGGGATGGCACACTTTCTTTTGAATCAGCGACCAATACAATTACATTCGATCCTCAGACAACAACAACTACTTTCCTGAATGCAACAGGGCTGTCTGATCAGAACTTGACAACAAATGCATTAAATCAAACTGCTACAATTCAAGATATGTTAGTCAGCAATGATGCAAATAGTATAGCTTTGGAGGGTATTACTATTGATGAAAACGGTATTCTCTCTGCAACGTATAAAGATGGTTCAATATTAACCAAGTATATTGATGATAATGATGCGATTCAGTGGAAATATGTTACAAAAGAAGGTGTTGAAATTACCGGAGCTGATGTTACTACCACGGGTTCTTCTTTGGAAGATTCAAACTTTATTATTGAACTTGCGACCATGGTTAACGAAGAGGGTCTTGTGTCATTGAACAATAACCTTTGGGAATGGGGTCCTGATGTAGGTGAAATCTACTATGGTGTAGCCGGCGAAATGGCATTCGGTGCAATAGAATCCGGCGGTTACGAAGGTTCCAATGTTGATATTGCGTTTGAGCTTTCCAACATGATTATGGCACAGCGTATGATTCAGATGAATTCTCGAGTATTCTCAACGGCAAGCAGTGTCATGGAAACACTTGCATATCTCGGTCAATAAGCTATAACTGCAGCCGTTTTCTAACGGCTGCAGTATCTTAAATCCGCACATGACTTAAGGGCATGCCAATTTTGATAAAAAACAGCCTTTTTTCTTGTCAAGTTCTTAACAAAAGTCATGAAATTTACAAAACTTAACAATCTGGACATGGTCCAAATCCATGTGAATCATGGGTTTGAGCATGTCGGTCAAAATCAAAAAAGTTGTTACAAATTACTACTTGTACAGCGCATGAAATGTAGTATATAATACAAATGAGGTCAAGGGGATATGTCTCAGATAGGTGAGCATACAGATAATCACAAAACCACAGAAGGGTTAATTCCTTCAAGCCGCTGGGGCGGGGACGTTTTGATTAATGACGAGCTTGTAAGAGATAATCTGCTTGATGTTCAAAAAGATATCGCACCTTATAAACCAAGAATAATCGCAGTTACAAAGTATTACGGATTGCGTGCAATAGTAACCGGATACGAAGCGGGATTGAGAGATTTTGGCGAATCGCGGGCTGTTGAAGCTGTGCAAAAGATTCAGGAGTTGCCGAAAGAAGTTCGGGAAACCTCAATATTCCACTTTATAGGGCATTTGCAGACGAATAAAGTTGAAAAGGTTGTCAAATTTTTTGACTACATTCACTCGGTTGATTCGTTAAAACTTGCCCGGGAAATATCCAAGTCAGCCTGCCGTTTGAATAAGAGAGTGAAAATTTTATTGCAGGTTAATAATGCCGGTGAAGAACAGAAATTCGGATACTCCAAGCAGCAGCTAAGAAAAGAAATTTCTGAAATATTAAGTCTTGAGATGCTGGATGTTTGCGGGCTAATGAATATGGCTCCGATATATGCGTCTGAGGAAGAACTTTTAAAACTGTTTGCTGATGTGAGAGAGTTTAGAAACGAACTCGAGAAGGAATTTAATGCTTCTCTTCCTGAACTTTCGATGGGTATGACTAATGATTATCAATTGGCTGTACGAGAAGGCGCGACTATGATTAGGTTAGGAAGAAAGTTGTTTACAAAGTAAGATATAATGGAGGAATAATGGCACTATCAGAAGGGTTAAAAGGGTTTGTGAATTTTTTCACTAAAAGTTTCAATGATGGAAGCGATGACGATGCTTTCATGGATTTAGTTAACAATGGTGATGAGTACGGTAACGATGTTGATGGTACTTTGGCGCTTGATACTATGTATGGAACAAGAGTTAAACCTGAACGCTCTTTTGAAAGAGAGTCAAAAGTTGTTTCCCATCCAAATAATTACAAAACCGGTGAAGTAACTGTTATTGAACCTCGTTCGTTCAGTGAAGCTGCTCAAATTGTTAAAAAACTGATTGACAGAAAGACAGTTATTCTTCATCTTGATTTGTTAGATAAAGAACAATCTCAAAGAACTATAGATTTTGTATGCGGTGCTGCTCATGCACTTAACGGTACTCCTCAAAAAATCAGCGATATGGTATTTATTTTTACCCCAAGCAATGTTTCACTTTCTATTGAAAACGGCGCTGTTCAGAGTAAATTCGCTGAATCTTTATGGAACAAACCGCTATAATTAAAGTTTTTAATAAATAATATATTGATTTGTGATAGTTGGATTTTCAGGGTGCATTTGCACCCTTTTTATTTATTTAGAGGTGCTATTGAGCAAGTCTTATTTACTTAATAGCTTATTCACTTAATCACTTCTATTCACTACTCACCGGTTACTAGTCACTAATTTATATACAACTGTTAAAATTTCTGCTAAAATCTTTATATGATTAACAGAACTGTTAAAATAATGGAGTGTTCAAGAGTTTTTGCTCTTCCAATGACTATTTTGTCATGGCTGGTTATTTTTGTGTTCTCTTATATGGATTCAGGCAATGCTCTATACGGGCTGATTTCACTGGCTGGTCTTTGCTTTGCCCATTTAGGTGCTAATGTTCTTGATGATTATTTTGATTACAGGGCTTTAATAAAACAGGTAGGGTTTAATAAGTCAGAGTATCTTAAAAATTCTCAAAAAACAAAATGCCGTTATCTTGTAGCAGGGGTTATAAAGCCTGCGGAACTGCTGGCATTAGGCGGCTTATATTTATTCTTGGCGCTTATAGTAGGAGTATTCCTCTATCTGAAATGCGGAGCAGGTGTTGTATATTTTGCTCTTGTCGGGGGTATTATAGCTCTTCTTTATCCGTTTCTTTCCAGAATACGTCTATCCGAGGTATTAGTTGCACTGGCTTATGGTCCGGCTTTGTTTGGCGGGGTATTTTATGTTATGACCGGAACTTATGAGCCGGAAGTCTTTTTGCTTTCGCTGCCGACAATGTTTATGACAGTTATTCTTTTATATGCTCATACTGTGATGGATTACAATTATGATAGGAACGAAGGGAAAAAAACCCTTGCAAACACTTTTTCAACTATGGAGAAGTCTCTTATTGTACTAAAGATTTTGTACATTGCGGCATATTTCAGTCTGGTTTTATTGTGTGTTTTTGACATCCTTGATTGGCAGGTTTTTCTTGTATTTTTAACTCTGCCTATGGGGCGGGATTTATATAATTCTTTGAAAGAATTTGCATCTAATCCCGAATCAGTTCCTGCAAAAAAGTGGTATCATTTTCCCATGGAATATAGAGATAGGTTTGAAAAAAGCGGTGAGGCTTGCTTTATGGTCAGAATTTATCAGGCAAGAAATTTGATGATTTATTTCTCTCTGTTGTTTGTAATCAGCATGTTTTTATCTCTTGGGTTTTAACTTTGTTTGCCTTAGATTTATCAAAAGTTAAGAATATATAAAGACCTCTCAAATGTGTGCTAAACTTAAATTATATTAGGATGGCGGTTAATTATAGGAGAGGAAAAATTATGATACCTATTTTAGATTCAAAAAGACAGTATGCAAAGATTGGAAACGAAATTGAAAAAGTTGTATGCGAAGTTCTTCGCTCAGGTTCTTATATTTTAGGACCAAATGTTAAAGCATTGGAAGTTGAGCTTGCAAAATACATCGGATGCAATTATACAGTTTCTTTAAATTCGGGAACAGATGCTCTTCATCTTGCTCTAAGAGCACTTGATATAGGTGCGGGTGATGAAGTTATTACAACAGCATTCACATTTGTTGCGACAACAGAAGCTATAGGTATTGTAGGTGCAACTCCTGTATTTGCAGATATTAATCCTGATACATTTAATATTGATCCTTCAAAGATTGAAGAATTGATTACTCCAAAAACAAAAGCTATTATACCGGTACATTTGTATGGGCAGCCTTGTGATATGGATGCAATTATGGATATTGCAAAACGCCACAATCTTTATGTAATCGAAGACTGCTGCCAAGCTATCGGCGCTGAATACAAAGGTAAAAAAGTAGGTACATTTGGCGATATAGGCTGCTACAGCTTCTACCCGACTAAAAACTTAGGCGGTATGGGGGATGGCGGTTTGATTACCGTTAACAGCGAGAACCTTAAAAACAGAATAATTGCTCTCAGAAACCACGGCGGAGCTGTAAGATATTATCATGATGAAATCGGTGTTAACTCACGTCTTGACGAAATTCAAGCAGCTATATTGAGAGTTAAATTGAACTATATTGATGAATGGAACAAAGCAAGAAGAGCACATGCTGCAACATACAATGAGTTATTTGCCGGATGTTCTGATATTCAGACTCCGAAAGAATTAGCTGATACTTATTGTGTTTATCACCAATACACAGTTAAGATTCCTAACAGAGATAATATTCATAAGATGCTCCAAGATGCAGGAATTGGTGCAATGCTTTATTATCCTGTTCCGTTACATTTACAAAAAGTTCATGCACATCTTGGATTCCACAAAGGAATGCTTCCAAATACTGAAAAATGTACAGAATTAGTTATTTCTTTACCTATGTTCCCTGAACTTACTTTGGAAGAACAAAAGACCGTTGCATCAACATTAATTGATTGTATAGAAAAATCAAAAGCACTTGCTTAGGATTAGAATTTTATAACAAGGCGGGCGGCTGAAAGCCGCCCGCCTTGTTTGATGAAAGATTGATTTTACAACACAATGCCTATTGTGTTGTAAATATTTGTACTATGTAACTTTATACATGTGTATTTCTTTCTCTTTGTTGCGAAGCAAAGAGAAAGAAATACACACAAAGAAAGAGAAACCCGCATTGCTGAATTTTTCTGACGAAAAATTCCTGTACAACCTCTTTTCTTGAATAAGATGATGAAAGATGAATCCGACCTTTACGGAGCGAACAATCAATGTTAGCGAAACAATAGCAAAACGGGTGTTGTTTGAGCGTTAGCGAGTTCACCCGTTTAGGTTGAGCGTTACAATTGATTAGTGAGCGAAGTTCAGGTCGGGAGTTTCTTTGCGCCGCGTTTCTTTGCTCCCAAAGAAATGCGGCTATATATTAAATCTATAACGGTTTTGTAACTTTATACATGTGTATTTCTTTCTCTTTGTTGCGAAGCAAAGAGAAAGAAATACACACAAAGAAAGAGAAACCCGCATTGCTGAATTTTTCTGACGAAAAATTCCTGTACAACCTCTTGCAATTCGACTTGAGTACACTGTTTTACAGTATTTCATAAAAAAGGGAAGATATTTTATTCCCACAACACAATAGACATTGTGTTGTTAATATCCTGTTTTACAAATCGTTACAAATAGTGTATACTAACAAAGTAAACGTATGAAATAAGAGGAAGTTTTATATGAGCAATATTGTTATTTATTCAACAAAACCGATGCCGGAGTTGGAAGCATTGCTTTCGGATGTCGATGAGGCTGATATCAGAACTGTTGATATCCAGCAAATGAAAGATTATGCGGTAATTAATCCATCATTAATGATTGTAGAGAATATTGATTTGGCAAAAGATGCGCTAATGACAAATAAATTTCCGTGTCCTATTCTGTTTTTAGGACCCGTCAGACGTGATATTACAGTAAGGGCAGAGAGCTATGATTTTATATCATCACCTGTTGATAAAAATGAATTTGTGGTTCGTGTTAATGCGCTGCTAAAAACCAAGGCTTTGAAAGATAAGCTTGAAAGAGTAAGCACAACAGATGATTTAACAGGGCTGCATAACAGAAAATATTTACAGGAACGTTTGGAAGAGGAAATATCAAGATCAAAACGTTATGGTACAAAACTTTCCTGCATTCTGTTTGATATTGACTTCTTTAAAGTTGTAAATGATATGTACGGATACGAATGGGGTGATATTCTTTTAAGAAATATTGCTAATAAATTATCCGCAATGATAAGAAAAGAAGATATTTTGACTCGCTATGGCGATGAAGAGTTCCTTCTGGTGCTTCCAAACACTTCAGAAGAAAATGCTTTCTTGTTTGGCGAAAGATTTAGAAGAGAAGTTGAAAAAATGGAATTTATTCCAGCAGGCGAAGAAGAACCTCACAAGGTAACAATTTCCGGCGGAATTTCTACTTATCCATGTATGCCGGATGTGGATGAAGATGCAAATACAGTTATCAGATATGCTGAACATGCTCTTTATAACGCAAAACACAGAGGTAAAAACAAAATTATACAATTCTCTCAAATGAATCTTGAGATGTAAGAATTAAAAAAGACCGCTTAATTTAAGCGGTCTTTTTAGATTTCATATTTTTTAACAAGCTCTGTTCTGTAACGTTTATATTGATTATTAAGCTCAGTCATGCTTATTGCTTTATTAATTGCGTGGATTGCATTTTCGTAATCTTTTATTTGTTCGTACGAATATGCAAGATAGAAATAGGCAAATGGCGTGTTTTCAATTTCGGCTTGATGTTTTATTGCGTGAACCCTTTTGAGGTCTATTTTGGCTTTTAAATCTTTATAGAGGGCTAAATCGTCTTCTGCCCCTTTTTTGTCCCCTAAAGCATCTTTGATTTTACTTCTTTTTTCGTAGAGAAAGTAGGCTTTCTCATCACCGCTGACCTCATTTATTGCAAGGTTAATATACTTTAAGGCTTCGTCTTTGTTTGAGTAATAGTATCTGTCAGACTGAGCCATATATTCTTTCATTTTGTCTGTGCTTACAAGAGATGAATCGAAAGAATAATTAATCGTAATCACTTCTCTTGGACTCTGCTCCGGAAATTTTCCAAAAGGTTCGGATTTTTTTAGGGCATCAAGCGCAGATTCGTCAAAAATTTCATTGCCGGAACTTTCGACAATCTTTGAGGAGACTATTCTCCCGCTTCTGTCGATTTGAAACAGGATTGTAACATGTCCTTCCTGGATAACGTCCGGCGGATGCCAATTCCTTTGCAGATTTTCTTTAACGGAAATCATATATGGGGCAAATACATTTTGTAGTGTTCTGTTTACTGCGGGCTTATAATACTGGTCAGTACAATCAGCACTTACAGGAAGTGCTGATAAAAATCCTAAAGCTAAAAATACCCCAAATCTTTTCATAACAATATTGTATTTGAAATTTATATTAAAAACAATATTGTAAAGAATCCGCTTATTTTTTATTTTATATTAGGGAACGCGTAAATTGTGCCGTCGCTTCCCCGCCATTTTAGATATCCCATTTTTGGCGACCTATCAATATCAAAAGCTGATACCAATGCCCAATTACCGCTCATTTTGGTTAAGCGGATTTGTTTTACGTATCTGAGTTTGGCGACAGTCTGAGACATATCATCGCTTTTGGCATGTAAAACTTCATAATCATCAGGCACATCTTTCAAGAATCTAAGCCCGTATTTTCTGCCATACAAGTTATAAAAATTCAGCCACGGCAGGAACTGCATCCTGTCAGCAGTCAAAACCCAGCCTTTAGCTCCGGTTATGCGGTCATAGATAACCTCTACCCAGCCTTCGTCTCCGATATCAGAAACATATAAAAACCCTAACTTTTTCTCGTTAATTAATAGCGCAAAGACATTATCCGGCATTGTTTCCGGATTATACGAAAAAGTCATTTTTTTGATAATTCCGCTATTGGCTTCAGGGTGGGTATAAATTGTTATATCATCATCTGTCTGATACATTCCGATAGCATCTTTAGGAATCGAACTCATATAAAACGGCATTGTATCCGCAAATACAGGAAGTGTTAGCAGCATACATAAAATTATTAAAAACTTTTTCATAAAACTCCCCTCCAGTATTGTAGGATAAATAAAATCTAACGGCAAATTTACTCTCTGAAAGCCAAATCCGGCATATTTTTCTTAAGTACTGAGCGCAGATTTGCCATTTGAGTTTCAATAGCTTCGTCGGTCAGAGTTGCATTTGAATCTTGAAGTTTAATTCTGAACGCAACTGACTTAAATCCTTCCTGAACGTGTTCACCTTCATACACGTCAAATACATCACAACCGTTAAATAGTTTGTTATCAATACCTTTTTTAACAACTTTTTCTAATTCATCCCAGCTTGTAGTTTTAGGAATAATAACCGCTAAATCACGCTGTACTTCCGGGAATTGAGGAAGTTTTTTGTATCTGACGGTGTTTTCATTGACGCAGGAAATAAGCATATCCAAATCAAGTTTGAACAGGTAAACATTCTGATTCATCTTTAATTTGCTCTTAAGTTCAGGGTGCATTTCTCCGTAGTATCCGATAATTTGCGGCTGTTTGCCTAAAAGAGTCAGAACAGCGGTCTTATACGGATGGAAACATTTATGAGATTCAGCAAGCGGAGAATCTGCAAGAAGCATAGCCTTTATTCTTCTTGTAAGCCCGAATTCTTCCAGAACTTTATCCACTATACCTTTAACCGTATAGAAATCAACTTCTCCTGTTTGCTGCCAGAGTGAGTTTTGGATATTTCCCGTGACAACCCCGGCAAGAGTCTGGGTTTCTTTAACTCCTGCACTCTTAATACCAGGCTCAGATACTCTGATATAGCTTCTTCCGATTTCATAGCCCCAGAAATCTTTCTGCCCGTTGTCATAATTGTATTTAACACAATTAAGCATACTTGCCATAAGTGTTTGTCTCAGCATTGTATAATCTTCCGATGCCGGATTCTCTACATAAATTGCATTTTCTTTATCGTAGGAAATATTGAATTGCTTCAACAAAGGTTCTCCAATAAGAGAAGATGTTGCAAGTTCATTCAAACCGCAGCCCATCATAAGGTTGTGGACTTTAGAAATAACTCTTTCCGCCGTAGAAATTTCTGCAGAGTTTGATTTGTTCGGAAGGGTCGGTGAAATTTTATCATAACCGTTAATTCTTGCGATTTCTTCAATCAAATCAGTTTCTCTTGTAACGTCATTAGCTCTGAATGACGGAACTTCAATTCTTGCGGCGGCTTCGTTTTTGCCGAGAACGGTAAAGCCGAGGTTTTCAAGTATTGAAAGACATCTTGAGGATTCAATTTCACAGCCGAGAATTCTTTTTATTTGAGCGAATCTAAGTGTTATGTCAATCGGTTCAAGCTTGTTTTGCCCGGCTTCTGCAATGCCGATAAATTCTGCATCAGCGTATTTTTCAAGAAGTTCAATTGCTCTGAATAGACCCGGCTTAACTGCTTCTATATCAACTCCGCGTTCGTATCTTGCGCAGGCTTCTGAGCGGTAGCCCACACTTCTTGAACTCTTTCTGTTATAAGCCGGAGTAAAGTATGCAGCTTCTAAGGCTAAATTTGTTGAATTTTCGTCAATCTCGGAGTTAGCTCCGCCAAATACACCGCCTAAGCATACCGGTTTGTCTTTTGTCGCAATAACTACTGTATCCGTAGTTAATTTTCTTTCAACTTCATCCAACGTTATAAGGGTTTCGCCATCAACAGCACGCCTTACACAAAGGTATCCGTCAAGTTTATCCCTGTCAAATGCGTGAAGCGGAGTTCCGTATTCAAGCAGAACATAGTTGGTAATATCGACAACGTTATTTATTGCTCTAATCCCTGATGAAAGCAGTCTTTTCTGCATCCAGTCAGGAGAAGGTTTGATTTTAACATTATTCAAAACTCCAAGAGAATAGTATTTGCAAACATCATAGTCTTTTATTTCTACTTCAAAATCTGCTTTTTGTGCATCTCTTTGAGCGTATGTAAATTTCATCGGGCGGTTAAACAGGGCGGAAAGTTCTCTTGCAATACCGATAACCGACATCTGGTCGCCTCTGTTTGCAGTAGGTGCGGTGTGAAGAATATAATCTTTTTCAAACCCTAAAACATTTTCCACATCAAGCCCCAAACCTACATTAGGATAGATTCTGTTTAATATAAGAATTCCGTCCTCTTCCTGATAATTTCTGTCAGCTACTCCAAGCTCATCATCAGAGCATAACATACCCTGTGATTCTACCCCTCTTATTACGGCAGGTGTGAGTTCAAATTGTTCTCCGGTTTTTCTGTCCAGAACCTTGCTTCCTACAGAAGCGTACGGGATAACTTGTCCGACTTCAATATTTTGTGCGCCGCAAACAACTGTCTTTAAAGCAGAGCCTGTATTAACCGTAACGAGATGAAGATGATCAGAGTTAGGGTGATTATCAATCTTTTCAATTCGTGCCGTAATTATATTAGTAAATTGAGGTCTTACTTCTTCAATTTCTTCAACCTCAAGCCCGCTCATTGTAAGTTCATGAGCAATGCGCTCAACATCAATATCTTTAATATCTACTAACTCGTTTAACCAGTTTAATGAAACTTGCATAATCTTCCTACCTCTCTATTTGAGTTAATTATAATACAAAGAAAGATTATTCAACAATATCTAAACTTCTTCATCATAAATGGAGGCATATTTTACAAGAGCTTTATAGACTGAGTTATGAATTTTTCCTTCTCTGACTTCTTTATAGAGAATCAATAAAGCTTCAATCCTGGAGAGCTTTCTTCTATAAACCCGTGCTTCCCTTAAAGCGCTGTATTTATCTGCAATTGATACAATCTGCATCCCGAGCGGCAAGTTTTGCGGTAAATCTTCTTCAAAATCCGGATATCCGGATTTGTTTAAGTTTTGATGGTGATATTTAATAAGATTCAAAATTTCTTTTCTTACTCCCTGATTTTTTAAAAGTTCATATCCGAGAGTTGAATGGATATTCATAATTTCGCGTTCTTTTTTATTTAGTCTTGCAGGTTTGTTTAAAATTTTGGAAGGTATAAGTATTTTCCCCAAATCATGAAGCATCGACGCCTCTTTAACAGTAGCTTCATCAATTTCCGGCTCGCAGCTGCTTGCAAGAATTTCATAAACGCCTTTTGCGATATTGCAGGTTTCGTTCATGTGTCCGCCGGCAAGTTCTTTCAATGTTTTTGTATTAATGGACGGTCTGATTCTGTATTTGTCAAGAAGTCTTTTTACGGCAGGATTCTTCTCAAGCATATTTTTGACGGCTTTTTTTTGAAGCTTTTCGTCCCCGCCGGTTTTAAGCATAACTCTTCCGTCTGAATTTTTATAAACCAAAAAGGCTGTATCGCTTATTTGAACAGCACCAAATAGTTTTACATCTTTTTTATTCTCTTTTGCGGGGTGTACTAAAAACATCTCTTCTTAAAAGGTTTAAAATCACACAGCTTAACATAACTTTACAATAAATTTCGAAAAATAGCAAGGGTTAATTAGTCTTTTGAGGAATTAAAAAAAATTTTAAGCGTATATTCTTGTAAAAAAGGAGAATCTATTATGACTGAAAAAAAATTTCTTAGCTTTATATTAACAGAAGGAATCATACTTATGATACTTGGTTTGGGGATGCTTATGCTGCCGAAGCTTACTTCGTTAACTTTCGGGATAATGATATGCGCGGCGTTTTTTGTCTACGGAATTTATAAAATTGTGAATGCCGCTTTAACAAGAAATTATACAAGACATTTTATTCTGAATATAATCCTGGGGGTTATTCTTACTGTTCTTGGAGTGCTGCTTTTTTTTGCGCCAAGATTCAATCTTATACTGATTACGGCAGTAATTGGGGTTTATTTCTTATTGGAAAGTGTTTCTACAACGGCTTTCGCTATCCAAACAAGAAAAACACTTTATCTGTGGTGGTCAAACTTATTTGTCGCGCTGCTCCAATTTTTGATAGGTTTTATTATAATTATGGGACTTCCGGGGACGGCATTTTGGGTTGTAGGAATGCTTGCCGGCATAAATTTCCTGATTGCAGGTATGATTATGATTAGTTTATTTATTTCAAATAAATATGTCTACAATATCTAGAAGACGGTTTGTTGATAATCCGTCAGAGGGACCTCCGATGGGAGGTCTCTTAATTTTATTTAAGAGTGTATTTGTTCCGAAAGATTTTGGATTAAAACTTGAAACTTATAGGCTTTTTTTGTAGAATAGTCTTATAAATATGTAAGAAGAGGAATTATATAAAATGTTCGAACGTTTTACCGAAAAGGCAATTAAAGTTATTATGCTTGCTCAAGAAGAAGCTCGCAGGCTTGGTCACAACTTTGTAGGCACAGAGCAGGTTTTGTTGGGGCTTATCGGAGAAGGAACCGGAATTGCTGCAAAAACCCTGAAGTCAATGGGGGTAAATCTTAAAGATGCCCGTATTGAAGTAGAAAAAATTATAGGCAGAGGCTCCGGCTTCGTAGCCGTAGAAATTCCGTTTACTCCGAGAGCAAAACGAGTCTTAGAACTTTCTTGGGATGAGGCTAGACAGCTCGGACATAACTATATAGGTACGGAACACTTGCTTCTTGGTTTAATAAGAGAAGGTGAAGGGGTTGCCGCAAGAGTCTTAGAAAATCTTGGAGTTGATTTAAATAAGATTCGAAGCAATGTTATTAAAATGCTGGGTGATTCCAAACCTCAAACTGCTTCAAGCGGTGTGGGTTCAGGTTCAAGCTCTTCTTCTCAAGCAAGCAAGGTTAAAACTCCGAGCCTTGATGAATTCGGAACCGATTTGACTCTTGCTGCATCAGAACTAAGGCTTGACCCTGTTGTCGGAAGAGAAAAAGAAATTGAGCGTGTTATACAAATTCTTGCAAGAAGAACAAAAAATAACCCTGTACTTCTGGGTGAACCTGGTGTTGGTAAAACAGCTGTTGCTGAAGGTCTTGCTATAAGGATTGTTAACAGCGAAGTGCCTGATATTTTAGAAAATAAAAAGATTATTCAGCTTGATATGGGCTTGTTGATTGCAGGTACAAAATACAGAGGTGAATTTGAAGAACGCCTTAAAAAGATTATGGATGAAATTCGTCAGGCAGGAAATGTTATCCTTGTAATTGACGAGATGCATACCTTGATTGGTGCCGGCGCTGCAGAAGGTGCAATTGATGCTGCAAATATTTTAAAACCGGCTCTTTCAAGAGGTGAAATTCAGGTTATCGGTGCTACAACATCCGATGAATACCGAAAGTATATTGAAAAAGATTCTGCTCTTGAAAGAAGATTCCAGCCGGTAATTATTGAAGAGCCTTCAATTGATGAAACAATTGAGATTATAAGAGGTTTGAAACCTAAATATGAGGAACACCATAACCTTATAATTTCAGATGATGCAATTGTTGCTGCTACAAAACTTTCAAGTAAATATATCAATGACAGATTCTTGCCGGATAAAGCAATTGACGTAATAGATGAAGCAAGTTCAAAAGTTCGTCTTAAAGTTTGCACTCTTTCTCCTGAGGGAAAAGAGCTTGAAAAAGAGCTGAAAGATATAATTAGAGAAAAAGAAGAAGCTATCAGAAACCAGGAATTTGAAAGAGCTTCATCTCTAAGAGATGACGAAGCCAATATGAAAGACAAAATTCGAGAGGTTTCTGAAGAGTGGCGCCGTCAGAATGATGCTAACAAACCAACCGTAACCGAAGATGATGTTGCGGAAGTTGTAGCAACAATGACCGGTGTTCCTGTAACCAAGCTTACTGAGGGTGAAAGCGAAAGACTTCTTAAGCTTGAAGAAACACTTCATAACAGAGTTATCGGTCAGTCTGATGCAGTTACCGCAATTTCTAAAGCTATCAGACGTGCGAGAGTCGGCTTGAAATCACCTAACAGACCAATCGGAAGCTTTATCTTCTCCGGTCCTACCGGTGTCGGTAAAACGGAATTGGCTAAAGCGCTTGCAGAAGCTATCTTTGGCAGTGAAGACAATATGATAAGGGTTGATATGTCTGAATTTATGGAAAAACATTCAACCGCAAAACTTATCGGTTCTCCTCCCGGATATGTCGGATACGATGATGGCGGACATCTGGCAGAGCTTGTAAGAAAGAAACCGTATTCCGTTATTCTGTTTGACGAAATTGAAAAGGCTCACCCTGATGTATTCAATATAATGCTCCAAATCCTTGATGACGGGCGTTTGACCGATGCTAAGGGAAGACATATTAATTTCAAAAATACTGTAATCATTATGACTTCAAACGTCGGTGCAAGTATGATTACAACTCAAGGCAAGTTAGGTTTCTCAACAGCGGAAACAGCTAAACAGGATAAGTACGAAAAACTTAAAGAAACGGTTAATGAAGAACTTAAGAAAGCATTCAGACCTGAGTTCTTAAACCGTATTGACGATATTATCGTATTCTCACACCTGAGCAAGGAAGAAATCCGTGAAATTGTTGATTTAATGATGAAAGACCTCTTTAAACGTCTTTCCGAAAGAGATTTGTCAATTGAAGTTACGGATGAAGTCAAAGACTATCTTGCAAAAGACGGTTACAGTGAAGCTTATGGCGCAAGACCTCTCCGCCGCTTGATTCAAAAGAAAATTGAAGATCAGCTTGCGGAAGAAATCTTGACAAATGCTTACCAGCCCGGTGATACAATCGTTCTTAAACTTGAAAATGACAAGATTGTATTTGAAAGAAAAGCCGGTAATGAAAATAAAGAAGAAGTTAAAGAAGAACCGGCAAAGGAAGAGACTCCTTCCGAAGGGTAGGTTAATAGTTTTGAAGGAGCGGGCTTGAGTGAAACTCAAGCCCGCTCCTTCTTGTTATAAACCTGTTTTTTGATCCAGTTTAAAGTAATCTACCATTCTATAAATTGAAGAGAGTTCGTCATAAAAATCATTTATAGAATCCGGATTTTCCAACGATTTTGCAAGCGAACCAATTTCAAATAGATTTTTTTTAGTTGATATTGCAATCATAATTTGGTCTTCGTAAAATGAGCATTTAGCTTTTTTTGCACCAAAGGCGGTTTTAAGATTTTGAAATCTTTCTATAAAAGCCGTTGTAAGAAGATATCTTGCTTCAACTTGGTCTGAAGAGTAAGCATTAAATTTATTACAAAAACGAGGGTCTTCAAGTTTAATTGACTCTAATTTTTCTTCATTTTTATTTCCTATTGAGCTTATAAATAGAAAAAGTAACAGAAAAAATATTACAAAAATCCAGTTTGTGATATTTTTGAAATCAGCCATTAGGAATTGTATTAATGGATATGCAAGGCTTATAATAACAATCCAATATCTATTTTTTTTAGTTAAGTCTCCTTTTGTTGCGATAATTGTACGATTTTTTATTTCCTTGTTGGAGCGAAAACTTATAATTACACCTTTAAAGACGGATACACAAGTTCTGTTTTTACCGGAGCCGCTTACATACCACATCTCTGTTTCACAAATTTTAAATGCCACACCTTTATGGGAGCCTTCAAACTCGTCATCTGTATTCCTGCGGTTAAAATCTGCAAAAAGCCCACAGGAAGATAAATCTGAATCAGAGATTATACCTTCGCCATTTTTCCACTCTACATCCCCGAAAACTTTTAGCAGCCTGGGAAGGCAGTCTGTTTTGATAGTTCTTGCAAAATCTTTTGTTATGTTTTTCCAATATATAGTATATAGTAAGCTGAATATCAAAATGATTGTAAGAAAAACGAGAAATATGTATAAAATAAAATCTGATTTTGAAAATAAAGAGTGGATATAAGAATTTTTGTAAACAATAAAGTAACAAATCCCCAATAATATTAAAGAAATTACAAATGTAACTGTCTTAATAGTTTTTATTTTTTTTCGCCTATATACTTCATAAGAACGGAAGATAGGGGCGATTTCTTTACTATAAATTTCATGAAATTTTATAGTTCTTTCAAGATAGCTATTTTTTTTCAAATTTTTCATAGTTACAGATGAGTATAACATATTTCTTCGTCTATGTTATAATATGTTCAGAGTATATTAGGATAAAGAGGGATTAACAATGTCTTTAAGAAACGAACGTGTGCGAAAAGAGCTTATGAGAGATATTTCAGAGATTTTAAGACGTGAAGTCAGGGGTCTTGAAGGTGTTGTATCCGTTGTGGATGTGGAAGTTTCCCACGACAACTCTTTTGCAAAAGTTTTTTATAGTGTTCTGGGCTCTCCTGAACAAGTTGAAAAAGATAAAGAAATTATTGAAAAGAATACCGGTAAAGTGCGTTATGAAGTTGGGAAACGCATCCGCTTGAGAGTTACACCGGAAATTAAGTTTATCTTTAGTGACGGCTTAGAGCAAGGTTCCAGAGTTATTGACCTAATAGAAAAAATCTCCAAAGGTGAAATCAAGTAGGGGTAAATATTTGGGGGTAAATTCCCGGATTAATATTTGGAGGTTGAATCTTTGGAGGATAAACTTTTCGGGTGTATAAATATTTACAAACCAACCGGAATGACATCACACGATGTTGTTTCTGTTTTAAGGCGGCTTGTCGGAATAAAGCAAATCGGACATACAGGCACCCTTGATCCGTTTGCGGAAGGAGTATTGCTGGTCTGTATAGGAAAAGCCACCCGCCTTATTGAATATATGGCAGATGATAAAGCTTATATAGGTACTGTTCAGTTGGGAAAAACAACAACTACCTACGATACGGAAGGAGAGGTTGTTAAAACTTCTGATAAAAAAGTTTCATTGGAAGAGATAAAAATAGCACTTGAAAATTTTAAAGGGGAAATTGAGCAGCTTCCGCCAAAATATTCTGCTATCAAGGTTAAGGGTAAAAAGCTCTATGAATATGCAAGAAAAGGTGAAGAAGTAGAAATTAAGCCGCGGAAAGTTACTATTAATGAACTTCGTATAGAAAATTTTGACCAGCAAAATCAAACTCTTGAACTTTATATAAACTGCTCTAAAGGAACTTATATACGCTCAATAGCAAACGATTTGGGAGAAGTTTTAGGCACGGGAGGATATCTTACAAAACTTGTTAGAATTAAAGCCGGAAAATTCCGGGTTGAAGGCGCGGTTAAGCTTGATGATTTAAAGTCTGAAGAAGATGTTGAAAAAAATCTTATTTATCCTCTTGAGTATCTGGATTATCCTAAATACGAATTGAATGAGGCAGAAAAAGAGAAAGTCTCGCATGGAATTTCTGTAGATACAAGTTTATCCGACGGTGTCTCAATTTTGACTTACAGTGGTAAAATAGCTGCAGTCTGTAAGATTCAAAATGGAAAATCAGTATTAGCAAAGGTTTTTATTTAAAAAATAATTAAAACATATATTCCTATTGATGGATTGTCCTAAATATGCTATAATAAAGCCGTGTTTATTAGCAAATGGAGGATACGAAATGGTTGAGAAGTATTCAGATTCTGATTTTGAGACCCTTTTAGCAAAGTATGATTATAATTTTAAGAGGGGTGATATTGTAAAGGGTGTGGTTTGTTCGTATGAATCTGATGGAGCTATAGTCGATATTGGAGCTAAATGTACAGCATTTGTTCCAAGCTATGAAGTATCTTCTGATAGAAAAGCAAAAGTTGAAGATGTCTTGGATAAAGGCAGTGAGTATGAATTTTTGATTACACAGGATAGTGATGAAAATGGGAAATTTACACTTTCATATAAGAAGGTTCATCTTGCACATACCTGGGAAGAACTTGCAAAGGTTAAAGAAGCTGATGAAACGATTTCAGTTACCATATCTCAGATTGTTAAAGGCGGTCTGATTGCTGATATTTCCGGTGTTCAAGGTTTTATCCCTCAAGGTCAGCTCTGTGCAAGAGAAACTATATGTAATGTCGGTGATAAAATTGATGTGAAAATTTTGACATTAGACAAAGCTCAAAATAATTTAATTCTGTCTAACAGGAAAGTTTTTGAAACAAATATGGCTGAAACTCGTAAGAATGTATTTGCTCAGATTGAAGTCGGGCAGATTGTTAAAGGTGAAGTAGTCAGAATTACTGATTTTGGAGCATTTGTAAATATTGGCGGTGTTGATTGCCTGCTTCCGCTTTCTCAAATTTCCTGGAAATGGGTTGAGCATCCTACAGATTTGTTAAAAGTCGGGCAGGAAATCAATGTTGAGATTATTGATGTTGATTATGACAAACAAAGAATCAGCTTAAGTCTTAAAAATACAGAACCTGATCCGTGGCTCAAGGCAGAAGAAGAATTGAAAGAAGGAGACATAAAAGAAGGTGTAATCACCAGAATAAAAACATTTGGAGCTTTTGTTGAAGTTCTTCCGGGTGTAGAAGCGCTGCTGCCTCAATCAGCTCTTGCAGAATATCAAAATCAGAACAATTGTATTTTGAAAAACGGAGACAAAATTAATACTAAGATTATTAAGTTTAATCCGAAAGATAAGCGTATTTCTTTAGGTTTGCCTACGGATGATACTCCAGCTGCCGAATAACAGATTTAACAGCTTCGGGGTCTAGTCCTACGATATTTTCAAAACTTCCTTCATACTTATCTAAAAAGTTTGGAGGAAGTTCTTGTATTCCGTAACTCCCGGCTTTGTCAAGCGGGTTAAAGTTATCTATATAATAGTGTATAAGTTCATCTGAAAGCTCTTTAAATCGTACATAACTTGTAGTAGATAGAAGAGCTGCTCTGTTTATTTTTGTGTTAATTCCGCAAATTGAAGTTACCACAAAATGGGTTCTGCCGGAGAGAGATTTTAGCATGTCAAAAGCTGCTTGCTTGTTTTCCGGTTTGCCTAAAATCTTATTATCCAGTACAACGACAGTATCAGCTCCGATAACCAATTTGTCATTATCAACCCTTCTTACTACATCAAGAGCTTTTTGGGTTGCTAAATCTTCAATAATTTCGTAGGAAAAAGAGTCAGTTTCTCTTTTTTCTTCATAGTTTGAAGGTATTACTTCAAATTCAAACCCGGCATCTGTCATTATTTGTTTTCTTCTTGGCGAATTTGAAGCAAGAATGAGTTTAACCATTCAGATTCCTTTTTGCTTGTTCTATCAATTCACTTCCTTTTTTTGTGAATCCTTGAAGAGTCACTCTGTTCTTTTTCACAAGACTTGAATTATAAAAATTGTCGTAGAAAAAATTAATATTTTGGTCAACTTTTCTCATAATTTTGTGCCAGCTTGTCAGGAAAGGTTTTTTCCAATCTGTTATTTCTCCTGTTGAATTGTCAATTACAAGAGTGGTTTTATTCATTTCCAACATGCTTTTACCAACCATTTGTTTTTCCGGCTGTACTCTTTCTGATAATAATCTTGAATCAACAAATTTTGAATGTCTGTTTTTGATAGCAGATGTTATTGTTGTTTCAAATGTGGTTTCTGTTTTTTCGGAAAGTGTTTCATTATTCATTCTTGTAAGCAGCATTCTTACTTTAAATAGCTGGTTTTTGTTAAGGGAATGTTTTTTTGCTTGAAAAGATACACTATTAATTTTTGGGACTTGCATTTTAAATAACTCCTTTATTTTAATACCCGTTTGGTATAAATTCTCTGTTGCGAAATTTTGCACCTAAGGATTTGGCTATCATTTCACAATTTTCAGTATTGATATTATGCTCTTTATCAAATCCGGTAACAACGCTTGCCGTAACTTTAATACCGGCATCGGAACAAGCTTTTATGAACTTTTTAACCTCCTCATAGGCATTTTCTATTTTAGGGTTGCAAATTTCGTTGTACTCATCAGAATTATCCGAATTAAGACTAACTGATGCTTCGTCGAGCAAACCTTTAAATTCCTCCGCAACATTGGTTTTGTAGATAGCATTAGCGTGTCCGTTGGTATTTACCCGAATTTTAATATCCGGATAATTTGTTCTTAGATATTTGCAAAAAGATTTCATCATGTCTTTTTTCAAAAAAGGTTCCCCGTATCCGCAGAATACTACATTTTTTGCAGAAGGAAATGTTTTAAACTGTTTAATGATATCTTCAAGAGTGTAGTTATCATCATGCCACATTTCGGCACCGCAAACATCATCTTTTTGGCATCTCAGACAAAATACGCAAGAATTCGTACAGGCATTTGTAAGGTTTACATAGACTGTTTCAGGATTTTTGTCATTATTTATCGAATAAACTAAGGTATACATAAAATAATTATACATCAAAGAAAATGAGGCAATCATTTTCTTTGATGTATACAACTTTTTACATAAAATGGGGTATAAATAATATACCCTTCTTCGGGAGCATAGAGAAATGCGAGAGGGAAGAAGCTGTACTTGAGTTAATGCGAAAGTTGCAGCTTTGGAACAATATTCGGCATCTGATGTCTGTTCCGGAACTAATTTTTAATTTTAAGCATGTGTATTTCTTTCTCTTTGTTGCGAAGCAAAGAGAAAGAAATACACACAAAGAAAGAGAAACCCGCGCTGTTGCAT
>CALVEA010000019.1 GCA_944326455.1 Candidatus Gastranaerophilales bacterium
AAAACAAAATACCGGTCTGCCTCTATTCTTTCATTACTCAACCTTGAAACGTTCGAATCGTGATTTATACATACAAAACGGTTTCCCAAATACAAAAAAAGAAGCCAAGAGGCTTCTTTTTAAATGGTCGGGATGGCACGAGTGCTACGCACGTAAAGACTCTATCGGCAGACATTTGATATAATTCAAAACTTAAAACAAAATACCGGTCTGCCTCTATTCTTTCATTACTCAACCTTGAAACGTTCGAATCGTGATTTATACATACAAAGCGGTTTCCCAAATACAAAAAAAGAAGCCAAGAGGCTTCTTTTTAAATGGTCGGGATGACACGATTCGAACGTGCGACCCCCTCGTCCCAAGCGAGGTGCGCTACCAAACTGCGCTACATCCCGATGGATTTTGATTCTCGGCTGTAGCGCACCTACGGAGCTGCCTCTCCTCGAACGTGACATTTAGTCACCTTCTCGTCGGCAGAGTCAAACTGCACTACATTCCGATAGTTTGTCAACAGCCTTAATTCTACTGTAAACATGTTTTGCGGTCAAGTATTTTCTAACATTTTTTTTGTTTTGATGTATAATAGTGAAACTATGACAAATCTTTTGAGCGTTAATAATAATTTAAGCACAAAATATACTTCTGCAAACACCTGTGCTAAGACCCTCGTAAATACTCTTGAAAATCTTGGAGTCGAGAGCATTTTCGGTTATCCGGGCGCAGCAGTTCTGAGCATCTACAACGAACTTTCTTTTTCCAAGATTAAACATTATCTCGTCCGCCATGAACAGGCTGCAGTTCATGCTGCCGAAGGTTATGCCAGAGTGAGCGGCAAGCCAGGTGTAGTTCTTGTGACTTCAGGACCCGGTTTCACTAATACAATTACAGGCATTGCTAACGCCTATGCTGACTCTACACCGCTTATCATTTTAGCAGGAGATGTTTCCCCTAAGGAAAATAAAGGCAAAGTGTTCCAAAAAGTCGATATCATTTCAATGACAAAAACCTGCTCAAAAAAGAACTTTTTGCTGTCGCCGGATGATGATATAAAACAACTTATAGAAGAAGCATTCGCCGTGGCATTAGAAGAAAAAGGACCTGTTGTTATTGCTCTGCCAAGAAACATCCTTGAATCTGAGTACAAAGCAACTTCCGAAGCAGTAAAAAATAAAACGATTAAACCCCAAATTACAGAAACAGACTTGGAAAAAGTTTCAAATATGCTCGCCTGCGCCAGGAATCCATTTATATTACTCGGCGGGGGTGCCGTTGATGCTGTCGATGAAATAAACAAATTTGTATCAAAAACAAAAATTCCTGTTATATCAACACTAATGGGAATTGGAGCATTCCCTTCCACAAGCCCTCTTTATGTAGGGATGATAGGAATTAACGGAACTTATCCGGCAAATACCGCTCTTGCATCATGTGACTTTCTTCTCGCTCTCGGAGTAAGTTTTTCTGACCGTTCAACCTGCAAAAACTCTGACTTTGCACCTAATGCAAAAATAGTTAATATAAATCTTAAAAAGATTCCAAATAATTTTGAAGCCGAAATTATTGCAGACTCATCAACTTTTCTCCGTGAATTTATGAAATATTTAAAACCTCTTAAAGATTACACAAACTGGTATAATAAAATTACACTTCTTAAGGCGGAAAACTCCAATTCTAATTGTATTCAATCATCTCACGTTTTACAGACAATATACGAATACACCAAAATGTTTGAACCGGTAGTAGTTACAGATGTAGGACAGCATCAGATGCTTACAGCCCAATATTTTAACTTCAATAAGCCTAAAAAATTTATAACTTCAGGCGGGCTTGGCACAATGGGATTTGGACTCCCTGCTTCTATCGGAGCATACCTCGCAAACCCGGGCAGTCTTGTACTGAATATTACCGGAGACGGTTCTTTTCAGATGAATCTGCAAGAACTTGCAACCTGCCGCGAGCACAATATTCCGGTAAAAATCATTATCATGAATAACAACTATCTCGGAATGGTTCGCCAAATGCAGGAAAAAATTTACAATAATATGTACCAAGTTGAAATGATTAACCCTGATTTTACAAAAATTGCAGAAGCTTATGATTTGTTTGCAGTCAGGGTCAAAGCGGAAAATGAACTAATCCCAGCACTCGAAAAAGCCATTTCCCATACAGGGACTGCCATTGTCGATATTGCGATTAATTCCTTTGAAGAAATATAAAAACAATAAAAAAGCAGCTCATTGGTGTTGAGCTGTTTTTTATTTTCCTAAATAATTTTCCCTTTTCCTTTTTCCGCCTGCCTGCACCCGAAAGCTCAATCCTTCCGGGATACGTAAACTTCTCTTTAACCTTTAGTAATCACATTTACCTAAGGTTAATCAAGCAATGCTTCTAAAATAGCTGCATTTTTTGTAGCGATAGAAGAGGATCTTACTCTGCTTTTATACATGTAACTTCTTAAAGCTTCGCGAATAAGTTCGGAACGTGTGCGATTTTCGCCTTCTGCTACTTGATCAATTCTGTCTAAAAATTCTTCCGGCATGGAAATAAGTACTCTGGCCATATATGTCTCCTTTACAATATGTGTAGTGATAATTGATATCTCGTATATATATAAAGTCAGGAAGAACTAAAAAGTTGCCTTTTTTGCTTTGATTTGTAAAGTTTTGTTAAAAAATCCATTCCTGCTTGCTTAAATAAGGAAAACAGCCCGACGCAGACAAAAGCTACGTCAGGCTGTTCAAACTTTCCTTTAGAAAAATTAGTAAATAATAGTTAATTCTTCATCAGGGTTTAAGCAAAAATCATTAGTTGTGTTAGGAACGATGAGGTATTTTACTTCATCAACAAATTCGTAACATACACCAAAGACACCGCTTGCAGCTAATTTAACTATATTGTATACGCCTTTACCAACAGTGATAAAGCTGCTGCCAACGCTCTTCAAACCTTTGAGCGGGTGGAGAGAACAAGTATCAACAAATGCATCTGACCAGTTGTCACCATATTCTTCAACACCGTTTGCTACAACTTCAACACCTTCTGATACTGTTCTGCCGGCAACACCGACAACTCTGCCTGCCATTGAGAACGGAGCACCAAGAAGTCTTGAAATAATATTAGGATTTTTCAATACTTCAGCTTGAGCGCTGGCAAGTTTTTTAGGGAATTCTACACAGTTGTCGCCGTTAGAAATACTGTCAAATTGTACTTCGAGATATCCAGGTTTTTTAACCCCAGGTCTTACAACTGATTTAACTTTACCTTTAACCGTTGAACCGGCAGGGAAAGTTACTCCGCTTAAAGTTACTTCTTCTGTTGTCTTAGCAGTAAATGTATCGCCGGAGTTAGAAGTTCTTGCACTCAATCTTTCACTTAACTTAATTTTTACTGCAACAGGCTCGTACTTGGAAGCACAATTTTCAGCCCCGTTAGAAAGATTAATCACATAACCTTTTTTCATAGCACCTAACATATAGGCAACCTGAGTTTTAGAAAGATATTCGTCATTGACAATTTTGTCCTGATCCGGAGCGTCTTTTAAAATACCTGATGCAATAACTTCATTTGCTGCACCATAAGCCCAATCAGGAACATATTTTACTGACTGTCCGTTGTATACAGGAGCAGTTGATTTGTCTGCTGAAACATTTAACAACTTAGCGAAAGTTGCAAAGACTTCAGCTTTTGTAATAGCCTGATCCGGCTTGAATGAAGAATCCGGATAACCAATCATTACATCAGCTGTCAAAGCTCTGTCAATTTCTGTTTTTGCCCAATAGTTAGCAGGAATATCGGTATAAGTATTAGCTTTAACATCTTTTAAGTCTAAGCCGTCTGAAAGGATAAATGCAAGTTCTGAACGGAGAACCGGCATTTTAGGATTAAACAGATTTGCTCTCTCTTTATCCATTTTGCCTTTCATTTTGCAAAGCTTATCTTTTGCAAACTTTGCTACCACAACATTTTGTTTTTCTTGAATAGTTTTTACTCTATGTGGTTTACAAATTTTACCGCCGATAATAACATCATTCTGGGTTGTAACCAGTGAATGTCCTTGGGAACCAAACAATGTAGGATGTGCATAAGCCTGAATTGAATCACAAGCCATAACAGCACCTGATGTAAGGCAAATTACCCCCATTGCCGTTAGGATTTCTTTTGAAATTTTCATACTTCTCCTTTCGTTTTGTATAGCAGTTAAATTAATAACCACCGCTCTCACACTCTATTTTTTACGTTGTTTTTGCATTAAATAAGCCTGCGGATAGCAGTAATCTTCTCTAAAACCTATTTTTCTATACATTTTTAAAGCTTTGTAATTATTTGTTTCTGTTGTTACATTAACTTCACTAAACTCTCTTTCTCCAAGCTTAGTCCAGTCAACAATCATTTTAACGGTTCTGTTCAATAACAATTCTGAAAAACCATGTCCCCTATGTTCTTTTTCTATACCAACAAGAGGAAGGTTTGCAATTTTTCCGCCGGTTACGTTAGCGAATGCAAATCCGCAAGGTTTATCATTATAAAGCAAAACTGATGTTGCTTCCGGCAAAAATTCGCCATAAATGCTTTCAACAATTTTGTTTATAATGTCCTCTGTACCTTCTGCCGATTTAAATCTGGTATCATACAGTGCATCTTGTGTATCTTTAAATGCCTCATGAATAACTCTTATAGCATCTTCTCTGTATGCATCAGCATAACTTACGATTTTATACTCTTCCGGTTTTTCAGGAAGCTTCATATTCTCAAGAATTCTTTCGGAAGAAGCATTTCCCATAAAAAATCTTAAAACAGCAAGTCCGACAAACTTAAATCCATATTTTGCCAAATCAGCGGTAAATATTGATTGATGTCCAATCATCGGATATGATACCACTTTCAGTTGTCTTTCAGCTTCGGTTAATTCAAGGAATTTTTCTATGAGAAGTTTTTGTTTTGTTGTTTCATCCTCAGTTCCCAGGCAATGAATTAAATTTAATTCTATGGACTCAGAAATAGAGGTTGTGTAAACTAAAAACGCAGTTGGAATATCATTTTCTTTAAGCACAATACACTGCATATAATTATTTTCTATGGCGCTGAGAAATTCCTCGTATTCAAGCGGCTCAAGCTCAAACTTATATTCACTTACCGCTTTTGATTTAAAGTCGTTATAAACACCTTTAAATATTTTAAATACACTGCTATCCAGTAATTCTACTTTGTAGTTCGTTTCCGCCATAAAAATTCCTTTACATTAGATGATGCATTTTCTCTTTTTTAGTATTAATATACCGCTCGTTATATTTATTCACTTCTGATTTTATATTTATATTATCATGAATAGTCAGACCATACCCCTTTAGCCCGACAATTTTTTTCGGATTGTTTGTTATGAGGTTGAAATTATTGAACCCTAAATCAAGTATAATCTGCGCTCCGACGCCATAATTTCTCAAATCCGGCGCAAAACCGAGTGAGAGGTTAGCCTCTACGGTATCCTGACCTTCTTCTTGCAGTTTGTATGCTTTGAGCTTATTAATAAGCCCGATTCCTCTGCCTTCGTGGTCTCTTATATAAATTAAGGCGCCTTTTCCATACTCATTAATCATTTTTAAAGCTTCATGGAGCTGCCAGTTGCAGTCACACTTAAGGCTGTGGAATATATCACCCGTCAGGCACTCGCTATGAACCCTGATTAGAGGAATTTTATCAGAGCCATCATCTTTAACCAGCGCAACATGCTCGCATCCCGTGATTGTATCCGTATATCCTATTATGTTAAAATCTCCGAATTGAGTCGGAAGAAATACTTCTACCTCTCTTTTTACAAATCTTTCACGCTTTAATCTATATGCAATTAAATCCGCTACTGTTATAAATTTAATACCGTGTTTTTGGGCAAACTTGTGCAGCTCATCTCTCCTTGCCATGTGTCCGTCTTCAGTCATAATTTCACACATAACCCCTGCCGGTCTGTGTCCTGAAAGGATTGCAAGGTCAACTGTTGCTTCCGTATGCCCGCATCTTTTTAGGACTCCGCCTTTTCTTGAAACACAGGGGAATAAATGCCCCGGGCGTCGTAAATCTGACGGAACAGCATCGGGAGCAATTGCGACTTCAATAGTCTTAGCTCTATCGTATGCAGAAATCCCCGTTGTTACTCCGTATTTTGGATGAGCATCAATACTTAATGAAAAAGCGGTCTGCATATTTTCCGTATTTTTTTCAACCATCTGAGGAAGCTCAAGCTTATCAGCGATTTCGTGTGATATTGCAAGACAAATAAGCCCTCTGCACTCTTTTGCCATAAAATTAATAAGTTCCGGAGTTGCAAACTGGGCAGAACAAATAAGGTCGCCTTCGTTTTCTCTGTCCTCATCGTCAGCAACAATAAGAGGTTTTCCGTTTCTAAAATCCTCTAGAGCATCCTCTATTCTGCTGAATTGATTTGTGTCTGCCATATTAAAACCCGTTCCTTTGTAAAAATTCCAGGTCAATACCTGACTTATTATCTCTCGTTAATAAAAATTTTTCAACATATTTAGACAAAATATCCGTTTCAATGTTTACAAAAGACCCGTTTTTGAGATATTTAAGATTGGTATTTTCATAAGTGTGCGGAATAAGCGCAATCATTACGGTATTTTTTTCTATATCAGCAATTGTTAAACTTATTCCGTTAACTGCGACAGAGCCTTTTTTTACGCAATATTTTACCTCATCTGAATCAAGTTCTACTTTTAAATCATAAAACTCCGCATTTTTGCTAACAGAAAGAATTTTACCCTTTCCGTCCACATGCCCCGTTACAAAATGTCCGCCCAATCTTCCTCCGGCAGGGAGTGCCCGTTCAAGGTTTACGAAATCTCCGCATCTTAAGTCTTTAAGAACCGTTACACGAAAACTTTCAGGGGAAACGTCCGCAGCAAAAGAATCCGGCGTTAAATTCCTTACCGTAAGACACACTCCGTTAACTGCTATACTGTCCCCGGCTTTTGTTCCTTCAAGGACTGTTTTGCATTCGATTGTGATACCATTGGTGCTAATATTTTTAACTTTACCGAGTTCTTCTATGATTCCCGTAAACATGCACTAATTATATCACAAAAGTGCAGGTTCTGCCTCAAAAATATTAACAAAGTTAAATACGCCGGTATCGAATACACCTTTATCAGTAACTTTAAGTTCAGGTATAACCGGAAGAGATAAAAAGCCCATTGTCATGAATGGATCTTCAAGAGTACATCCGATTGAGTGCGCTGCGCTGTTAAGCTCAGAACATTTTTCCAGAACATAATTAAATTCTCTGTCAGACATCAAACCCGCAATCGGAAGAGGTAATTTAGCCAAAACCTCACCATCTTTTACTACAACCTTACCGCCTTGAGATTTAACCAGCTCAACCGCTGCAGTGTACATATCTTCGTCGTTTGTACCTATAACAATCATATTATGCGAGTCATGAGCTACGGTGGAAGCTATTGCACCGGATTTAAGATTAAAACCTTTAACAAAACCTTTGCCTATATTACCTGTAGCTCTGTGTCTTTCAATAACGCAGATTTTTAACGTGTCTGTATCAATATTACTTACAGCATTTCCGTTTTCTATATTAATTTTTGAATAAACTGATTTTGTAACAAGCTGATGCGGAATAATTTCAATAGTTCTGGCAATATCAGATTTGGCTTCAATCCTAAAATCAGCTGGTTCAATCCATTTAACGTTAACAGAACCTCTCATGGAAGGGATTTCGCTTTCATCTATCTTGCAAGTCAGATTTCCGTTTTCGGCTATAATTTTACCGTTCTTCATCACAACAGCAGGTTTAAAAGACTCTAAATCAGGTAAAATCAACAAGTCAGCTTTATATCCTGGGGCAACTGCGCCTAAATCTTTAAACCCAAAATATTCAGCCGTATTAAGACTTGCAATCTGTACAGCTTTTATAGGGTCTACACCAGCTTCAACAGCTCTTCTTACCATTCCGTTAATGTGTTCTTTCAAGTCGGAAGGGTGTCTGTCATCGGTTACGAAAATACATTTTCTTGTATTACAGCTCTTAAGAACAGGAAGCAACGCATCCAAATCCTTCGCGGCAGTGCCTTCTCGAATCATAATATACATTCCGAGTCTTAATTTTTCTATCGCCTCATCAGGAGTTGTACACTCATGGTCAGACTTAACCCCGCTTGAAATATATGCACACAAGTCTTTGCTTGATAAAAACGGAGCATGCCCGTCAATTCTTTTTCCTTTTTGTTTGGCAAGCTCAAGTTTAGCCATAACATTACTGTCCAGATTTAAAACCCCCGGGAAATTCATCATCTCAGCTATACCAAGCACCCACGGCTTATCTATTAATAAAGACAGGTCATAACTGTTTAAATCAAAACCGGAAGTTTCATAAGGAGTTGCCGGAACACAAGAAGGAAGCATAGTATAAACATCAAGCGGTAAATCTTTTACAGCCTCGTGCATAAAACTTATACCATGGAGTCCGAATACGTTTGAAATCTCATGCGGGTCAATTATTACGGTAGTAGTTCCCGCAGGAAGAACTGTTTTGGCAAACTCCTTCGGCAGAACCATTGCGCTTTCAAGGTGAACATGACCGTCAATAAATGAAGGAGTTACATAAGCACCGTTCACATCAATCTCTTTTTCTCCTTCATAAAAATCGCTAATACCAGCTATAATCCCATCCGCTATAGCGATGTCGCCTTTGTGTATCTCTTCTGAGAGAACATTTACAATATTAGCATTTTTTATAACTAAATCAGCTTTCTCATGTCCTCTTGCTACATTTATAATTCTCTGCTGTGTCATATCTTACTCCTGAAATATCGGGGTCTCAAGAAGCTCCGCCAGGTTTCCGTCTTTTAGAGCTTGTTCAATAATTTCTTTATATCCTTCTGCATTTTCTGTTTTAACAACCTCCGGAAGGATAATATCAGTATTATACTCAGATTCCGTAAAGCCTTTATTTAAGACTAAAAAGCTTTCATAAGCCTCAATAAGCTGTATAATATCAGAATTAAATTCAAAATTTTCTCCGAGATAATAATGTACATCTTTAGGAAAACTTTTTACAAATTCCGCACAAAATTTCGTATCGGAAACATTTTCTTCCTCGTTATAAGGTTTACCAAAACAATGATTAGAAAGTATTTTTTGTTTCGGCTGAGTTTTGATATAAGCTGCCCACATCAGACATCCTGCATAAAAACCCATATTATTATCAAAAATATCAAGAATCTTCTTTTTATACTGTCTGAATCTCATTTTTTTCTGAGAAAGGTTTTTAAATCTGTTTATATCATAATAAAGATATTCAACAGCTCCTCTGAATGCTAATATATACGGTGCAAACCCCGGGTCAAACTCTAATCCTTCAAGCTGGTCGGTTGTCATAAACTTTTCCCTCAATACTGTAATTTATAACATTTTAGATTAATGTTATGAGTTAGTCAACGTATTTACAATCTGCTCCGGCGTAATATTTAAGCACGATAATTCATCACAGGTTGTCTGCCGTCTTTCCCAAAGGCAAGGCATAAGAGGACAATTACAGTCTTTTGCCTTAATCGGTGTAACTGTACCGTTTGGAGGAATCAGTTTTTTATCGTCTGTTGACCCGAATATTGCATAAGTCTTTATCCCGAGTGCTGCTGCTATATGCAAAGGGGCTGAATCCGAACACAAAAAAGTTTCTGCACTTGATATAAGTTCAGCAAGCTCTGTCAGGTTCTTTGTTTTTCCGAACATATTCTCATACTTTTCAGGCGGTACAAGTTTTTGGATAGTTTCAATACAATCTTTGTCATCCGGTCCGCCTAATAAATATACTCTTTTCCCTTTATCTGCCAGACCTTCAACAACTTTTGCCCACTCTTTATCCGGAATAGTCTTAATCATACCCTTTTGAACACTCAATTTACTCACTCCCGGATGAATTAGAACCGAATTCGGGATAACCGGTTTCTTTTGGATACTTAATACAGGCAGCTCTGTCACAATATCCGTAAGCGGTTTAACCAAATCATGGTACATAGATGCCGCGTACTGGTTTTTGTTTAAATCAACAGCTTTTGTTAAAAGAATTTTACTTAATTTTCCTGTATTATAGCCGTATTTTTGTTTAATAAAGGTTAAAAATAAAAATATTGAAATAAATTTATTTGAACCCGACGAAATTACTATATCAAATTTCCCGCACCAAATCCTGAAAAGGAGTTTCAAGAGTTCAAAATACTTACTCCGCCCTTTAATATTTGCATACAAAGTTTTATCTATAACATCCGTAAGCTTTGTAATTGCGCTGCTCCTTTTTTCAAGTGCAAGTGTTATTTCAGAATCGGGAAATTCTTTTTTTATCGAAATTATTGCAGGAAGAAATAGAATTTCATCTCCCAGTCCGCCAAAATTTATGAATAAGATTCGTTTCATACTCATTTTTTACCCGAAAAATAAAGGATTTTCAAGCTCGCAATCTAAAAGTTTTGTGCACAAGTACACTTCGCTCCTGCCAATTTATAAGCTACAAAATCACTGAGAATACTAAAGGAAATATTCTTTTAAATTCCGGATAATTTTTGATAAAAATTGTAATTGTTTCGGAGTAAGATTGTTTAATTCTGCTTGAATATTGGACTTTAAAACCTCCGGATTATCTTCAAAATGAGAATAATTGAAAAGTTCATAAAGAGGAACCTCAAATGCATCCGCCAATTTAATCAAATTCTCGTAACCGGTAAAATAATATCCGGTCTCAATTCTGCTGACAGTTTGGTATTCAAGTCCAACAATTTCTGCAAGCCTCTCTTGAGTATACCCCTTACTTTCTCTTAGCTCTTTAATTCTTTTACCAAAATATTTGTTTCCGGATGCCATTGTCCTACCTCAATTTAATAAAATGTTATGTGATAGTAGTACAACAATAAATGGTGCATTGCGTATAAAATATATTTGTAATATAATGCCATGCGTATAATAATATAATCATTACGTATAATTTTGGCTAGTAGTTATATGGATAAGGTATACTAATGTTTAAAAATGGAAATTTTAAAGTTTCAATAATTGTTCCGATACTTAACTCTGAAAAATATTTGAATGACTGCTTAAACAGCCTTATCAGTCAAACTCTCACAGAAATTGAAATTATTTGCGCAGATGGCGGTTCTGACGATAATTCAATTAAAATTATTGAAAAATTTGCGAACAAAGACCCCAGAATTAAAATTATAACTCAGCCAAAGAATGATTCTGACAATATAAAGAATATAGGTTTACAGGCTGCAAGCGGCGAATTTGTCGGATTTGTAAACCCAAAAGACAAAGCCGACTTGGATTTCTTTTCAAAACTTTATAACACAGCAAAAAAATACAATGCAGATATCGCATGCGCAGGAATTATAAAATTTGATAACAAAAAAGAGAAAAAAATTATACACTACAAAAAATGTATAACGGTTGAAAAAGTTTCCAGTAAATATGAACTGGCTTACATACCTCAATATAGCTGCATTTGGAATAAAATTTACAAAACAAAACTTCTTTCAAAATACAGCATATTATTTGAAGAAAATACCGGCTTTGAAGAAGTTAAGTTTATCCACAAAGCTCTGCTCTTCTTAAAAAGAATGGTAACAGTTCCAAATATTTACTATAATTCCAGAAACTTGGAGTTGCCGGATAGCATTTCACTTGATGAAATATATAAAACCGAATTTTTAAATTCTATGGAAAATGCACACAAGCTAATTGAAGAGTATAATATTAATTGGAAATATGATTACAAATATCCTTCAAGAAGGATTTGGAGTTTTAGCCTCTTTAGAATCAACCTGATTTTAATAAAAAAAATCGGACGGGATTATCTTGTAAAAATTCTTGGAATTCCTTTTTTTGGAATCAAAAATCACCTATAGCAAGTTTTTCAGTAATTTCCTTTATCGGCTCTTCCCAGCTAATCGGGTCTGTTTGCTTAAAGATTTCTACACTTTCGTACCACGGAGTCCTCTTAGTATCCCCGAACCATCTCCAATCAGAAACATAAGGCAGCATCAGGAAAGTCTTTTTCCCAATAGCTCCGGCAAGATGTGCAATTGAAGTATCGACGGTTATCATTATATCCATAGCGTTCAAAGCCTTTGCCGTATCCTCAAAATTCTTAAAATCTTTAGCAAGATTTATCATCTGAGTATACCTGTCATTCCCCTTCAGAGTATCTCTGAGCTGAAAAGAATAAATCTGAATATTATCAAGATTCAATATCGGCTCAAGCAGTCTGATATTAATTGTACGGTTAATCATTGTTCTTATACCTGCATTTCCCGCTTCCCAGCACAATCCGATTTTAGGCTTATCAGAAACAATATCTGCCGTTTTTGATTTAATATACCCTCCGGAATACGGAATATGGTCAAAATCCATATCCAAAATATAAGCTAAATCCGTTATCCTCATTGATTTCATCGCAGGATTGATTTCATCAAAAGTTATGTAATTTATTTCTTTGAAGTTCTTTTCAAAAAGACCTCTTAAATTATCGCTGACAGCAAGATGGACTTTTTTAACCTTCTCCTGCAAGAAAGGAAGATATCTTACAAACTGAATATGATCTCCAAAACCCTGATCACACATTACAACCACTTCTTCCGGAAATTTCTCTCCTGGTCTATAAGGATTATTCGTTTTTCTGTCAAGTACAGATTTATCACGCATAAAAAAGTAATCGTATCCTTTTTTGAACTTCTTCTGGGTTAAAAGACACATCCCCAAAGAAGTAATTGTATCAACATCGTTCGGATAGATTGAAAGCATTTTGTGATAATATTCTTCTGCGGTTTTAAAATCCTTCATCTTCTGATAACTAACCGCAATATTATAAAAAGCTTCGTTATTTCCAAGCTCAGCAGCAGCTTTATAACATTCGCATGCCTGCCTGTCATCAGAATAAATCAACTCTTTTAAAAATCCTAAATGGAACCACAAAGATGATTTATCCGGATGTTTTTTTAAATATTCGACGCACATTTTTTCCGCTTCCCGAAGTTTCCCGGACTGTGTCAAAGCTTTGACCATATTCGCAGTGGATTCGGAATCATCAGGATAGAGTTCATACATCTTTTCAGCGTATTCGACAGCTTTTTTATAACTCTTAATTTGAAAAAGGCTCAAAATTAGTTTGTCATAAATCTCTTTGTTTTCGCCAAATTCAAGTGCATGTTCAAGAGTCTCTGCCGCATCGGCAAATTCCCTTTTTTCAAATAAGCAAAACCCCAGAGCCGATACACTGCCCAATGTCTCTTTGATACTGCAGGATTTTTTTAAGTATTCTTCCGCTTTTTCAAAATCCCCAAGACTCACATAAAACAATCCGACAGATGATAAAAGCAAATAATTCTCGCTATCAGCTTTCAATAGTTCATGGTAAAGCTTTTCCGCCTCCTGCAAATTTCCTTCCTTTGAAAGCATAAGAGCTTTATTTAAAAGATTTAAATCAATCATAATCCAAGACCTGATAAGAAACCTACAATAATTCCCTGTAATATTTGCAAAAGAACAATCGCTAAAATTGGAGATATATCCAACATCCCGCCAATAGGAGGAATTATCCCTCTAAATATATTCAAAAATGGATCAGTAACGGAACTTATCCATTTGTAAGGCTGCCGGTACCAGTCTATATTCGGAATCCAGGTAAGAAAAATCCTTAAAATTATAAGCAGATAGTAAAAATAAAATAATAAACTCACTGCTCTTGAAATTGAAATGCTTGGTTCCATTATTGTTCCTCTTTTTTAAATTACATTGGACAAGTATGCCCAATCTGCCGCTTTTCTCACTCCCTCTTCTTAATAAGAGGGAGCGAGTGAGATATCCGCCTCTAACCTTGGGATTTAGCTCTGGTTTGAGCACATTCGCAATTATTGTTTTCTGCCGGAATGCGTTCAATCATAGTGAAGAGAAGTTTTTTAAGGTTATCCAAGTTTTTATTGAATACCTGTATAACTTCATGGTGAGAAACCGGAGGCACATCCCCGACAAGTCCTGCATCATAATCAGTTATTAATGAAATATTGAGCGGACACATATCCATTTCTTTTACAAGGTAAGCTTCCGGAAAAGCTGTCATATTAATAACTTCCCAACCTTGAGATGTAAAGAATTTTGATTCAGCCTTGGTTGAAAATCTAGGTCCGTTAATAACAACAACGGTACCTGTTTCATGAACTTTTATTCCGAGTTCTTTAGCTGTATCTATTGCCAGATTTCTAAGTTCCGGACAATAAGGCTCAGCTGCTGAAGGATGAGTTACAATAGGACCTTCAAAGAACGTTGTTTTTCTGCCGTCTGTCCAATCTACAAATTGGTCGCACACAACAAAATCCCCAGGTGCTACATGTTTTTGCAGACTCCCTGCCGCACAAGGAGAAATAACCCTTTTACATCCGACTTCTTTCATCGCCCAAACATTTGCACGATAGTTAATCAAATGAGGCAGAATAGTGTGGCTTCTTCCATGTCTCGGCATAAACGCAACTTTATGAGAGCCGACCTCTCCGATAAACAAACTGTCAGAAGGCATGCCATAAGGTGTTTCTACTTTTACTTCTTTAATATTATCTAAAAACTTATAAAAACCGGATCCGCCAAAAACGCCAATATCTGCTAATTTTTCCATTCAATTAACCCCTTTCTTAATAATTCTTTTTTCCATTCTAACATGAAAACTTTTTTATTTAATCAGATTTCTGACTACATAACTTGCCATAATTAAGCCGGAAGCCGGAGCAACAAACGGGGTGGAAGACGGAATTATTTTATTAAACTCAATTTCCTCTCCTGAACGGGTCGTAATTTTTTCAACTTCGGATAACTTTTCTTGTACAAAAGGCTTTTCATCACTGGATACAACCGTGATACCCGATTCTATTCCCCGTTTTTTAAGCTGATACAGAATATTTGAAACAAACGGAGCTTTTTTATCATGGATTTCAGAAATATCTGAAACATACAACATTTCGGGATTAATTCTGTTTCCTGCCCCCATCGAAGATATTACAGGAATATTATTTTTATAACATTTTACAAGAAGGTTAATTTTTGAACGCATTGTATCGATGGCATCACAAACAAAATCAACTCCCGTAAAATCAAAATCTTCCGTATAAAAATCATTAATAAGACGGAGTTTTATGTTCGGGTTAATATCTTTTAACCTTGTTTCAAAAAGCGAAGTCTTAGCTTCTCCTATTGTAGAATCCAAAGCTACAATCTGACGGTTAATATTTGATTCTGATACAGTATCAAAATCCACCAGGGTCAGTTCTCCAACCCCGCTTCTTGCAAGAGCTTCCGCACAGTAACCGCCGACTCCGCCTATGCCAAACACAACAACACTGGAGTTTAGAAGTTTTTTCTGAGCCTCTTCCCCCCAGTATAAAATATTTCTTGCAAATATTTCGTTCATATTTTATCTTACGATACCAAATCCTAAAAGGAACACACAAACAATAAACACAGCTGTTACAATTGCGGTAAGCTTGTTTAAACCTTTTTCAGCACTCTTTTGAGAAGAGAACATCTGGGCTGCATTTCCGATTCCTGCGATGCCGTCGCCTTTTGGTGAATGCATAAGAACTAATACAATTAACAATACTGATGATATGACCTGGATAGTCCAAACTAGTGTAAGCAAAATTTATTCTCCTTTTTTAATAAAGTGGGCTCGTTTTGAGTTCAATTTAATACTATCAAAAGTATAAAGCCTTGCCGGGCGTTTTGAGGTGGATTTTGAAAACTCGTTTAATTCTCTTAAGCCTTCTGTTGTTATAACCTTCTTACGGAAATTACGCTTATCCAATTTCTTTTCCATAATAATTTCGTAAGCTTTTTGCATCTCTGTAAGAGTGAATTTTTCGTTAAGAAGCTGGTAAGCTACCGGACACATTTCTAATCTTTCGCGAGTTCTCTTTAATGAATATTGAATAATTTCAGCGTGGTCGAAAGCAAGCGGCGGAAGGTCTGAGACTTTGTGCCAGCCAATATCCGGCGTAGAAGCAACCTCTATATCTTCATCCCTGATAAGTGCAAAATATGCGCATGTAATTACTCTTGATACAGGATGTCTTAAAGGGTCGCCAAATGTATAAAGCTGTTCAAGATAAATGTTATCGACATTTGTTTTTTCTTTAAGTACCCGAATCGCAGCTTCGTCAAGATTTTCTGACATTCTGACATAACCGCCCGGAATTGCCCATTTATCTTTAAAAGGTTCGTTATTACGTTTAACTAAAAGAACCTGGAGGGCATTATTTCTGATAGTCAAAATAACAATGTCGACAGTAATCTCGTGCGTTTTGATTTCGTTAAACATATCTCACCTCAAAAATTATTATATGACAAAGATAAAAAAATGTAATAACCAGGATGAAAATTGTTACAAGAAAATTTTTACATATAAAAAATAGTTGACGAGCGGAGCCGTCTTAATTTACAATTGAATAATATAAATGTCATCCCGAACTCGTTTCGGGATCTTACCGGAAAACAGAGCTGACATCGCTCCGGGGAAAAATTAATCAAGCGGGTTCTGGGGACAATCCCCCCTCACCCCAACCCTCTCCCTAAGGAGGGAGAGGGAGAACAACAAAATTGAATAAAATTTGCGCTTGTAGCTCAGTGCCTCGCGGCGAGCAATGGGCAAGCCGAACGGACGGAGTCCGTGAGGTGGAGTCGAGTCAACGGCGCCGCGTTGCGAGAGCAATGCGGGCAGGTTGACGAGCGGAGCCGTCTTAATTTACAATTGAATAAAATTTGCGCTTGTAGCTCAGTAGGATAGAGCGGAGGTTTCCTAAACCTTGTCTGCCGTGGGTTCGACTCCCTCCAGGCGCATATTTTTTTTTGTTTTTCAAATAAAAGGGGAGTCGAACCGCATTCTTGTTCCACAAGAAAGGGGTTCTTTCCTCTCAGCAAACGTGACATTTAGTCACCTTTGCTTCGGCACAGTCTCCAGGCGCATATTTTTTTGTTTTTCAAATAAAGTGGGAGTCGAACCGCATTCTTTTTATATCTTGTAAACTCCTCATAAAAGTGCTAAAATATTGAAAAGTTATGAAAAAGAAGAGAATTTTAGCAATATTACCTGAAAGTATCGGCGGAAGGTTAACAACCAGCAGTATTATAGATGGTTACAGACAAAACGGCTGTGATGTTACCGTATATGATGAACTCTTTGATAAAAATCTTAGCAAAGTTTTAAAAAAAGAATATTCTCAGATTCTCGGTTATGATTTTTCCGGATTGAAAATCAAAGTAGACAATAACCTGAAAATTCCTTCTGTTAATTATTTTTCTGATGATATCAGAAGCAAAACCTCCGGTCCGGATTGGGAAAAATATATCAATTACTTGGAAGAGGATGATAACTATACATTTTATTGGGACCAAGCCCTCACCAGCTACGAAACTTTCAAAAATATTCACTATATGCCTCACTTTGTTAATTTTGATGTTTACAAAGATTACAGCATTGAACCAACTTTTGATTTAATGTTTGCCGGCAGATTGGACACGGATTACAGACTGAGCTTTTTTGAAGAGCTTATTCTCAAACTTCCGCATCTGAGAGTTGCCTGGTATGCAATTGACAAACATTATCAAGATGCAAAAAAACGTGCACAATTCCCCGAAATTCTTGACTTATGTTACCAAGGATTTATTGATAACGAAGAAGATATGGCTAAGGCTATTAATAATGCAAAAATCGTTTTTAATATGAACTCTCAAGGGATTTCTTCACTTAACTACAGAACTTTTCAGACAGTTGCCTGCAAACGCCTGATGCTCAGCGACTACAGAGAAGAACTGGCTTTATTTGAAGGTCACATGCCTTTTTACGAAGATTTTTCAGACCTGATTTTTAAAATCGAGAGCTATCTTGAAGATAAAGAAGCCTATGACCAAGTAGTTAACTCCTGTTACAATATTGCACGCCAAAGTCATAATTCAAAAGATTGTGTAAGATATATGCTCAAGGTTGTTAAATAAAATTGAAGTGATAACCTTTTCTTGGAAGAGGTATTTTATGTCAAAGAACATTTTTATAACAGCCACCGGTACTGATATAGGAAAAACCTATATTTCGGCGCTTATTGTTAAAAAAATGCGCGAAGCCGGATTTAATTGCGGATATTATAAGCCGGTTCTGAGCGGAGTTGAAATATCGGACGGGAAACTAATAAAAAGCGACTGCAATTATGTTATTGAAACTGCAAAAATCCCGACAAGTGCCGATGATTGCGTAACCTACCGGTGGGAAGAAGCTGTATCGCCGCATCTTGCTGCCCAAAGAGCCGGAGAACGCATTTGTATCAATAAAATTCTTGAGGATTACCAAAAAGCTTCCCATAAGTATGACTATCTCCTTGTAGAAGGCGCCGGCGGAATAACTTGCCCGCTGATACTTTCAGACAAAGAAAAATATCTGCTGAAAGATTTAATTAAAGAGCTTGGAACTAATATTTTGATAGCAGCTGATGCAGGATTAGGAACGATTAATTCAATTCTGTTAACCGTTGAGTATGCAAAAGCCAACGGAATAAAAATTGAAGGTATTATTTTAAACAATTACGAACCAGATAACTTCATGCATCAAGATAATTTAAAACAAGTTGAATACCTTACAGGGATTAAAGTTATTGCAACCGTCGAAAGAGGACAAAAAGATATTACCCTTTTGGACAAATTTTTTAGTTAGTTTTAGAAAGGTTAAGAAATGGATTGGCAGAAAGAAGATTTAAAATATATATGGCATCCGTGCTCACAAATGAAAGATTATGAAACACTTCCGCCTATTATAATTGAACGCGGAGAAGGAATTAACCTTTATGACATTAACGGAAAATGCTACAAAGATGTAATCAGCTCTTGGTGGTGTAACCTTCTCGGGCATTGCAATCCTCGTATTAATAGCGCTGTAAAAAAACAAATTGATACTCTGGAACACGTTATTTTTGCCAACTTTTCCCATAAAACTGTTATAACTCTCTGTCAGGAACTTGTGAAAGTTCTGCCAAAAGGTCTTTGTAAATTCAATTTTGCAGACAACGGTTCTTCTGCCATAGAAATGGCTTTAAAAATGAGTTTTCAATACCACTATCAAACAGGAAATCCGCAAAAGAAAAGGTTTATGGCGCTTACTGATGCCTATCACGGAGAAACTCTCGCAGCTCTTGCTATGGGCGGAGTAGATTTATACACTCAGCTTTATAAACCTCTTCTGTTAGATGTGATAAGAATTGACGGTCCGGACTGCTTTCGTTGTCCGTATGGGAAACACTGCGCCGGGCACTCAGAGCAAATTGACACCTCGAAAGCAGAAAATGCAGAATGCTGCTGCGAGTGCTTCCAAAAAGCCGAAGAAGCTTTTGAAAAATACGGTAATGAAACAGCTGCAATTATTGTTGAACCGCTCCTTCAAGGTTCTGCCGGTATGAAAATTTACCCGCCTCTATACCTTAAAAAGCTTAGAGAACTGTGTGACAAATATAACGTACACCTAATAGCAGACGAAATCGCTACCGGCTACGGAAGAACAGGTAAAATGTTTGCCTTTGACCATGCCGGCGTAAGCCCTGATATTATGTGTCTTTCCAAAGGACTTACAGGCGGATATATGCCTATGGCAATAGCTGTTACAACCCAAGAAATTTATGACGCATTCTATGATGATTATCTTAAAGGCAAAGCCTTTATGCATTCGCATACTTATGCAGGAAACCCTCTTGCCTGCTCTGCCGCAATTGAAGTCTTAAGAATCTTAAAAGACGAAAATATTATAGAAAAGGCTAACAAAAGAGCTATATATTTTAATAAAATCATCAAAGAAAAATTTCTTCCGCTTGAAAATGTCGGAGAAGTTCGTTCAATCGGATTAATTAATGCAATCGAACTTGTAAAAAACAAAAAAACAAAAGAACCGCTGGATTACACAAAACGCACCGGATATCAAATTTATAAAAAAGCATTGGAAAAAGGGGTTCTTTTAAGACCGCTCGGAGATGTAATATATTTCAATCCGCCTCTGATTATTGAAGAAAAAGATATGGATTTTGTAACAGATGTTGCGCTTGAATGCACTAAAGAAATTCTAACATCTGCTTAATTTTTCCTATTTTATGACAGTTTAGATTTTAAAATTCTTCCGGCAGAAAGAAGAATGTCTTCACTTGTAGAAAACGGCGGAGCGTAGGTCATATCTACATCAAGTAGGTTTTCTACAGTCATACCCTCGACCAGCCCGGCGGATACCGTATTAACTCTTTTATCCGCATCTCCGCATCCTATAGCTTGCGCACCCAGTATTTTATGCGACCTTCTGTCTGCGATAAGTTTCAGGGTAACATTTTGAACCTCGGGCATATATCCGGCTTTATCCCTTTTGGTAATCACAATAGAAACGGTATCATAACCGAGTTTTTGCGCCATTTTTTCCGAAAGTCCGGTCATAGAAATATTTAAATCCAGATACCTTGTAACTGTTGAGCCTAAAACCCCTTCAAAATCTTCTGTCCCGCCGCATAAATTAATCGCCGCAACTCTTCCTTCTTTGTTCGCAGTAGAACCAAGCGGAATCCAGACCGGAGTATGCGAAATTATATTAACCTTTTCTGCGCAATCACCGCAGGCATAGATATCCGGAATGTTAGTTTCCATACGGCTGTTAACCTTGATTGCACCTGTAATCCCGAGATCTATTCCGGCATCTTTTGCAATTTCGACAACCGGTCTTACTCCGGCAGCAAGAACAACCATTTCCGTTTCAAAACCCGAACCCTTTGAAGTTAAAACCCCGCTTACTTTTTCTTCTCCTATGAATTCGCTAATAACATCATCTGTTATAATTTTTACCTGGTTATTGGAATTTTCCAGAATATAATTTTGAATAAGAGAAGAAATATCTTCATCAAAAACAGAAAGGATAAATGGGGAACGCTCAATTAGTGTAACATTTTTACCGTTTTTAACAAAAGCCTCAATGAGTTCTATTCCGATATATCCGCCGCCTATTACGGTTATATTGTTAACCTTTTGCATAACAGATTTTATTGCAATTCCGTCATGAAGAGTTTTCAGAGTAAAAATATTTTTTAAATTATCTTTTGGAAGTTCCGGAAGATAAGGAATTGAACCTGTTGCAATAACCAGTTTGTCATAGTTTACGAAACTCAATTCTCCGGTTTCTAAATTTTTCACCATAATTTTTTTATCAATGGGAAGAATTTTTGTTACCTGATTCAAGGTATGAACATGTATCCCGCTTTTTTCAAACTCTTCTTTTGAGCGAACAATAAGTTTCTGCCAGTCCTCAAAATTACCTTCGATATAATAAGGCAAACCGCAGGCAGAATAGGATACATGGGTATCTTTTGTATATATGTGAATATCCGAATCCGGCAGCATCCTTTTGGATTTTGCAGCAGCTTTAGCACCTGCTGCGACTCCGCCTATTATTACAATTTTCATACCGAAATTGTGAAATAATTTATTAAGCTCCGCAATTAGCCGGCGGGAGATTATTTACCTACCAGTAATGTAATATCATTGAATACTACAAATATCATTAAAATTATTAATAAAGAGAAGAAAACTGAAGAAATGTTCTCAATCACTTTCTCATCAAGAGGTCTGCCCATAACCTTTTCCACAAAAAGAAATATCAAATGTCCGCCGTCTAATGCAGGAATTGGAAGTATATTCAAAATAGCAAGGTTCATGGAAATCAAAGCTGCTAAGAGAATTCCTGATGACTTTCCGGCTTTTTCTATCATATCACCGCCGATTTTTGTAATTGCAACTACTCCGTGCATTTCTTTTAGAGGAACATTCCCTGTAAACAACTGTCCCAAAGAATACATCATCATATAAGTATTATCCCAGAGATATTTGCTTCCGCCTTTTATTATCTTAACCGGAGTATTAGTCTTAATCATTGTCTGTTTGGCAACAAGTCCAATACCTATTAACCCTTTTTCATCAGGGTAAATAGGTTTAAGCTCAACTGTTTTGCCATTCCTTAAAACTGTAATATTTATTGGATGAACTCCGTCAGAGAGCACCTGAGCTATTTCATTAAGAGTATATTTACCATTAGAAGTATAAACAGATTTTCCCTCAATCTCTTTTTTTAGAGCTTTTAGTTCCGGATTGAGTTTTACACCTTCTTTTTTGAAATATTTGGCTCCTTTAGCTGCATATTTATCCATTGTGATAATATCGCGTTCAAGTTCTTTTGGAAGTCTTATGGATAAATCAGCAGGAATA
Source organism: Candidatus Gastranaerophilales bacterium (assembly GCA_944326455.1). GTDB lineage: Bacteria > Cyanobacteriota > Vampirovibrionia > Gastranaerophilales > Gastranaerophilaceae > CAG-196. The sequence goes on from CALVEA010000019.1 coordinate 22,321, forward strand.
ATTTCATCCCTTTCAAGTCCGGGATTAAGTGCTTTTAATTTATCATAATTTTTATCAATAGTTTGTTGAGAAATTATTCCGTTATCTTTTGCACTGTTCTTTACTATGGTTACAAAAGAGTAGACATTTTTAATATCACATCCGTTAGCGGATAAAATTCTATCGCCGGATTGCAAACCGGAATCCCAGACACTTGCACCTTTAGGAGCGCTGATTCCTCCGGCATAAATTTCGTAATTGCCGGAAGGAAGCTGTTTTGTCCAAGCCGCAACAAAAAACACAAGAGCAAATGCGCAAATAACGTTTGCAATAACCCCTGCAGAAACTACAATAGCTCTCTGCCAGATAGGTTTGTTTACAAACCTGTCCTCAGAGTCCGCCGGAAGGTCACAATCTTTATCATCATCAGGGAAAGAAACATAACCGCCCAGTAAAAATGCATGCACAAGGATTTCCACATCTCCGCATTTTGCCCTAAAAAGAGTCGGTCCGACAGGAAGTCCGAATCCAAATTTTTCTACTTTTATTCCAAATGCTCTGGCTGCAAGAAAATGTCCTGCCTCATGTACTAAAATTAATAAACTCAGTAAAAGTATCATTATAACTATTGACATTATTTCTCTCCCGATTTTTGCTGTGTTAATTTTAACATAAAAGAATCTCATGTTATAATAAGTAAGCATTATAAAAAAAAGAAGGTAAAAAATGACAACAGCTATATATCCGGGCAGCTTTGACCCTATAACAAACGGACATCTCGATATTTTAAAAAGCGGCTCTGAAATTTTTGACAAAGTAATTATTGCAGTTTCTCACAATATTGAAAAAAAAGGGTTTATTCCAGTAGAAAAAAGAGTTGAGTTAATAAAAGAAAGTGTTAAAGATTTAAAAAATGTAGAAGTAGACACTTTTGAAGGTTTGACCGTAGATTATGCCAAACGCTGCGGAACTCATATACTCTTAAGAGGACTGCGAACAGCTTCTGATTTTGAGTATGAGCTTCAATTATCTCAAACAAACAATTATTTATCTAAAGATATTAAAACAGTTTTTCTTATGACAAAACCGGAATATAACTTTATATCTTCATCCATGGTAAAAGAAATTTTGAAAAATAAGGGGAATATTAAACAATTTGTTCCCAAACCGGTCTATCAATATTTGATAACTAATTGTGATATTTAGTTAAAATAACTTTCACCATATTTACAAACTGTTTCTGGTCAAAAGCATCTTTTTGCAAATACCCCTCTATGTTAAAGTCTTTTAATTTTTTAGTAGCTTTTTCCTTATCCAGAGAACTCATTACAATTATAGGGATATCTGTATACATTTCGTCATTGCGCAAACGCTCAATAAATTCGTATCCGTCTATTTTAGGCATTGTTAAATCGGTCATAACCAAGTCATAATGATTTGTCTTGAGTCTTGCAAGAGCTTCTGAAGCATCTAAAACAGCATCAACCGTATATCCTATATTTAACAGAATATTTTTAATCATTGTTCTTGTCGTCACAGAGTCATCTACAACAAGAATTTTCTTATATGAAAGTACGTCAGGAGGCAGAAGTTTTGGCGTATTTGCGGGTACAGCAGCTTTGTTGAAATCATGATGCAAGATATCTTGCATATTTAAAATCAAACAGAGTTCTCCGGAAGCCAGATTAGTTATTCCTGCAATATTTCTAACTTTATACAATGGCGGAGATAATTTTTTCTGTAAAATATCCTGATCTCCAAGAAGCTTATCAACAGCCAAACCTACAACTTTATCATCAGATTCTATAATAAGAATAGTTTCCTTATCTCCGCGAGGTTCCGGTTCCAAGCCGAGAATATCGGCAAGATAATACAGCGGAATTATTTTATTGTTATAAAGAATTGAGCGTGCTCCATTGTTTGATTTTATCTCGTTCTGCCGCTTAAGAACAAACGTCGTTATCATTTGAATCGGGACAGCAAAAATTTGCTCCGAAACTTTAACCAAAAATACACGCAGAGTGGTTAATGTTACAGGAATCTCTATTCGAACGCAGCTTCCTTTCCCAAACTCAGATATAACTTTTACTTTCCCGTTAAGCTGAGATATTTTTGTCTTAACCACATCCAGACCAATACCGCGCCCCGAAATACTCGTAATAGAATCTCCCGTTGTAAATCCGGGCCAGAAAATAATATTCATTATAGCTTCATCTGTCATTGAATCAATGTCATCTTGAGTTAAAAACCCTCTGGATACAGCACGGTCTTTAATCTTTTGGAGATTGAACCCCTGTCCGTCATCTACAACTTCTATTATAACCTTATTCTCATCCTGTCTCGCAGAAAGAAGTATTTTCCCAACCGGATTTTTCCCTGCCAGTATACGTTCCTCTTTTGATTCTATACCGTGATCGATCGCATTCCTCAAAATATGAATCAACGGAGTTTTTATCTCTTCTATAATCTTTTTATCTGCGCAAGTATCTTTGCCTTCTATTACAAAATCAATATCTTTACCTTTCTCTGCCGCAATATCTCTTACCATTCTGGAGAAAGAATTAAACACTGTAGAAATTGGCAAAACTCTGATATTTTTTACCATTGATTCCATTTCATCAATTATGAGTCTCATTTTCATATCATCATCTTTAGAAACTCTGTAAAGTGAACTTAAGTCATAAATGGTTTTTGATATATTTTGAGTAATATCGGATAAAAGAGAAAATACCTGTTTTATAAATGCTGCAGTGTATTGCTCATCTACAGTATTGCCTTGAAGATACTTTCTGTTATAGTATCTTAGGTAATTTGAGGTTTTCAACAAGTCTTTCTGGCAAATTTCATTTGCTTCTTTTATAGCTTCAATCTTATCCAGGCTTTTTTCCGTCTTAATCTTCATTATAATTAATTCGCCAAGCTGATTGACAAGAAGGTCTAGCTTTTGAGCATTTACATGCAAGGTTTTAATCTCTGTCGAAGATGCGGTTTTGTTAGTAACAGACGATTGGGTAAGATTTTTTATCTCACTAACACCTCTATCTTTTTTAAAATTAAGTTCCAGAAGCTGCTTCATAATCTCCAGCTGCTGTACTATTAATTCTCCGTCAATACTGGCATCCGGAGAGGCGCAATATTCCAACCCGCTTCTTAGAGTCTGTATCATCTGCTCTTCCAGCTGGACTGAATTTTCTGTAATAAAATCTAATATTTCAATAATCATATTGATTATTTCAAGAATATCGCGGTCATATACATTACTTCTGAGCTGCAGGATATCTTCCTTAATTTCCTTTGCCGGCAAACAATTGCCCTGAAGTGTCTGAACTTTTTCAGCAACATCAAAAAATGTTATTTTAGAAACTTCTTTGTCAATACAAGAAGTGTTAAATTTTGCAGCTGCAGAGCTGAGGTCATTCCTCATCTCAAGAATTTCGCTTATAGTAAAAGTATTTGTGGCGTTCATTACAAAATCTATTTTGGTAAGAACATTCTGCAAAGCTGTTTTAACTTCATAGAAATTAGAATCTTTGAAGAAATCATATATATGTGCAACTTCCTCTCTCAAAATAACTATTTCTTGAGATTCTTCTTCCGGAACAATGCTGTCAATAATTTCTGTGCAATTATTAAAAGTACGATTGATTTCCTCTTGATTAGCCTTTGGAGAAGCAGAATTTTCTTCCGGCTTTGTTAAAGAGTTTATTGGTTTACTGAGACTGCGGCTTAAACCCGAATCTGTTATTCTCTCCAGCTCTGCAACAGTAATCGGAAGTTCTTCTCCTATAATTTCTCTCTTATTAACAACAGATTCCTTTAAATACCCGGAAACCAGCTCCAGAGCCTTTGTAATAACTGTAAAACCTTCTTTATTGAGAATTACATTATCTGATTTAACCGCATCAAAAATATCTTCAATCTTATGAATAATCGTTTGAATATTATTAAAACCGACCATTCTGATTGCACCTTTAATACTGTGCAAATCTCTGTAAAGAGCTGAGCTGAGTTCCTTATCATCCGGGTTCTTTTCCAGGTCAATAAGATTTTCAAAAATCCGCTCCAAAATCTCTTCCGATTCCGCCTGGAAGATTGCAAGTAAGTCCGTTATATTATTATCGTTATCTTCAAAGCTCAATTAAGCTATCCTTCTGTTGCAGAGTATTTTATGTCATTTGAAAGGCTTGTAAGTTTTGCAAGCTTTTTAGAATTTGATGACAAAGTATGTACAAGATTTTCAGAAAGGGTCTTATTATCTTCTTCTATATTCATCAATTTTTCAATAATATCTTTTTGTTTTTCAGCATTCTGGTTCAAACTTTCCATAGACTCTAAAACACTGCCGACAAGAGTTAACAAGGTTTCAGAATTTGCAGCTACAAAATTAATATCCTTAACTACAGACTCAAGCTCTTTTGAACCTTCTTCCGTAGCCATAACCGTAGAATTTGTTGTTTGTTGTATATTGCCTGCCAGCGAAGTTATCTTTGTTATTGCTTGTTTTGATTCATCTGCAAGTTTCCTGATTTCGCCTGCAACAACCGCAAACCCTTTTCCATGTTCACCGGCTCTTGCAGCTTCTACTGCAGCATTTAGAGCAAGCATGTTTGTCTGTTCAGCTATATCGTCTACAACACTTATTGTACTGCCTATTTGCTGAGAATGTTCTGATAGCTCAAGAATCAACTCTGCAATCATTTGTATTTTTTGTCTTAAGACCAAAACCTTTTCGGTATTTGCGGAAATAGCCTCATGCTCCTTTTGAGAATAGGAGATAGACTGCCCAACCTGTTTTTCCGTATCTTTTGAAGTTGAAGATACTGCAGCTGCTATTTCTTTAAGTTTTTCTGTTAGATTTGAAGAGTTCCTGTGATTGGAAGATAAATTTTCCAAGGCTTTTTTCTGCTCGCTTATAATATTAATCATCTCTCCCGCTGTCTCTTCCAGAGCCTCTGACTGCATTGTAAGCGATGTTTTTATTGCATTTGATATCCAATGCTTTGTAATTAAATAAGCAGGCAGATAAATAAGAATTATCACCACTAAATATGGGAAAAAATGAGGCAGCGGAATATAATTTCTGACTGCAAAAGCATTAAATATAACACAACTCAAGATAAAAACAGTTATATCTATACCGCATTTTATATTAAATCTCTGTTTTAAACTAAATTTCCAATCTCCACTCACTTTATCTCTCCTATAGTTTTTTTTAAGTATTTATTATATAATCATTTTATAATAAATCTAACAAAATTGGAATATACGAATATTATGGCATCTAAGATTTTACTGGTAGAAGACAGCGAAACACAACTCAAATTTTTACAAGAGGGGCTTGCTCAAAACGGTTTTGAAGTAGAAACCGCCATGAATGGTGCAGAAGCTTATAAAAAAGTGTACTCCTTCCTGCCCGATATAATAGTTTCAGATATAATGATGCCTGTCATTGACGGATATCAGCTTTGCCGAATGATTAAGAATGTGGATGAAACAAAAAAAATTCCTATTATTCTTTTGACTGTTCTTGATAAAAAAATCGACGGATTCTGGGGCAAAAAAGCAGGAGCACAGTTGTTTTTGTCTAAGTCAATTGATTTAAAAGAACTTATTGATAATATTAACTCAACTATAAGAAGATATCCGGTCTCAGAAGAATATAAACAGACTCTCGCCTCCAGTGCAGATTCCGATGACTCAGCACAGTTAAGATTGAACAACATCTTGAATGATTTGTTGATGAAATCAGTATTCTCAAACGAATTCAGGAATTTAAGCGACTTTTTAAACTACGAAAGAGTTCTCGTTGAAAAATTGTTTTCACTGCTAAGTTCATTTGTAGAATACAACGCCGCCGGAGTTTATTTTGCTTCACCTGACGATTATTCAGAAAATATTCTTTATCTTGATACTCTGGGACGAAATCTTTCTAAAAACCTGCTTTCTGACATAAGTTACGACTTTTTCAGAAAAATGGAAGAGCACAAAGTCATTAATGATTCGAAATTTGAAGTTGTAAGAATGCTCCTGGGAAAAGAAGTTGATTTTCAGTTTGGAGACTTTACTTCAAAAATCATTATTCCAATGATTTTTGATAAGAAACTCATCGGAGGAATTTGTTTTTATACAAGGCAAGATATTGACTACTCCTCATTCAGATTCTTTGACATAATGATTAGCGAGTTGCTGACCATCTTTAAGATGAAGTATCAATATACAGAAAAAGAATTTATGTCCGTACTTGACGGCTTGACCGGTTTATATAACAGAAGACAGTTCGAAATCGGTCTGGAACAAGAACATAACAGAACCAAACGTCATCCGTCTGATTTTTCTTTGGCATTACTTGATATTGACTTTTTCAAACGGGTTAATGATACTTACGGGCACCAATACGGAGATTATGTACTAAAAACCATAGCGGAACTTATGAAAAAATCTTTCCGAAAGACAGATTTGCTTTACCGTTACGGAGGAGAAGAACTGGTAATAATCATGCCGGAAACAAATATTGAAGGCGCAATTATACCGGTCCAGAGATTAAGAAGAATGATTGAAGACTATGATTTCAACTACAACGGAATAAGAGCAAAAGTTACCGTAAGCATAGGACTCACGATGAATTATCAAAATTTCGCAACACCTGCAGATATAATTAAATCTGCGGATGAAGCTTTGTACAAAGCTAAAGAAAGCGGAAGAAATAAAGTGATTTTATATGAACAATAATTACATAGAACAAAAGAAAAAGTCTTTCCTGTGTTTTCTGGCAGGCGGAGTAAAATACGCAATTAATACCGATAATGTACTGGAAATAATGAAACTTCCGGCTCTTGATTATCCGCAAAAACTCCCTAACAGTATTGTAGGTCTTTTAAAATATAACAACTTTGTAATAAACATTATTGATATACGTTTTTATCTGGATATTGATGTTGAACCTTATAATATCAACAATGAACTTTTAATTGTTAAAACGGATGAAGTTATTTTCGGAATTGTTGCAGACAAAGTCACCGGACTATCTTCCTTTGACAGTGCGAATATTGACCCAATGCCGTTTATAGACAAAAGAATGATAATAGATTCCCTTTACAAGCATAATAATGAGACCATTTTCACAATAAATATTTACTCTATAGGGAACCTTTTAAAGCAGCACGAAGCTGACTTTACAGATGTCGATATACATTCTCTGTTTCCGAGTGATGAATACTCGCTCACAATTATGAGAGAAAGAACTGCGATGCTCACTGAAAAATCAGCACTTCGGCTTGAGTCCAGCGAGCTGCATGCTCAAAATAAATACATTTCATTTAATCTTAATGATGATTATTATTGTATTTCATTAGATTATGTCAAAGAAGTTTTGAAAGACAGTACAATCACAAGAGTTCCGGGCACCCCTGTTTTTATTGAGGGAATTATGAACCTCCGGGGAGATTATATTACAGTAATAAATCTTAAAAAATTTTTAGATATTACAGATACAACGCAGCCGGAAAATGATAAAAAACCCGTTATTATTATTGAATGTAATGATTTAAAACTCGGATTGCTGACCGACAGAATCAACGAGCTGTTTGAATTTCAGGAAAGTAAAGTAGACGAAATTTCAGACAGTTATTATGCCAGCGAGTTTGTTTGCAAGAAAACACTTTACACACTTTTGAATATGGATAAAATATCTTCAGATAAGAGAATTATTGTAACAGAAATTTAACATGATACAAAATGATGAATTTTTGTTTACATGTATATATTCTTTTTCAACATTATGCTAAAATAAGAGTATGAAGCAGTTTAAGAAGAGAACAATTGCACTGGTACTGGCAAGTGTGATAACCGTCGCCGGGGCTTTTGGGGCAGAAAGATATAAAAACAGCCTGATGGGAATCAGTTTTCAAAACAAAGCTGATGGTCAGGTTAATATGACTATTCAAACCCAAAAAGAATATACCGGAAATGTTTCTCTTATAAAAAGAGCTCCCGGAATGTACATCATGATGCTGCCGGAAGTTAACAGCCTGGCACCTACCCCTGATTTAAAAGACGTTGCTCAAAATATTGACAGTATTGAAATCCGTACTATGCCTTATACAACCAGCGGAAACGGATACACAAGAATTACCGTGAAAACATCTGATACTACGGTTTTATCGGCTGATAAAACGCTATATGTTTCCTCCGAAGAGCAAGCTGCGCTGCCTGCCCCTCCTCCTGAAGAAAATCCGCCTGAAATTGAACAAGAACAGCCGGAAGCTTCTGTAGAAGCTGAACAGCCGCAGCCGGAAAAGAATCAAGAAAGGACAAGAGTTTCACGGCATGCTCAGGAAGAAATAAAACCTGATTATTCAGAGTCGGAAAATGTTTCAGATTCCACAAATATAGAGCAATCCGCAGAAGAACCACTTCCTGAAACTGCTAATTCTACGGTTACAACTGCTACTGCGCCAAATCCCGAGGACACAGATTCCCAAAATCCAACAGAAACATTTATGCTTGTGCTCGGTTTTCTGTTTATAATTGCTGCTTCAATATATTTCTTTATAAAAGCAAAAAATAAGTTGGCAGAGATTGCCGGAGAACAAGTTGTCATTGATGTTGACGATTCGGATGAAACAAAGAAGAAAGAAAAAAAGAAAGAAAAACCGAAAACTTCTGCTGCAATAAAAATTAAAAAAGCTAAGAATACTATAAAACAACCGGACAGCACTTACAAAAACCCGGTAACTATGCCGAAGAACAGTGAGTATACTCCATCCGTAAGTATGGAAGAACATCGGGAAGAAGAACAGGAAGAAATTAATGTAGTAGACTTAGACCAGCTTTATCAAGAAAAGACAGTGTCAAGCACCGAGCCTGCTGAAACACCGGAACTATCAGAAGATGATGAAGAAAACCAGGCGTTAGAAGACTTCCTAAGCGGTTTTTCATTTGATGAAGATGCTTTTGTACAACAGGAAGAGGAAACTGTTGAAGAAGAAGCCTCTGGTTACGATGAAGAATACTATGAAAAAACCATTAACAACGACAGCCTGGTATTCAATAAAGACGATACAGACAAGGTTAATTTGCTGCTCAACACAGAGATTCAGGATTCAACCTTACGAAATATTGAAGAATTTGCAGAATCTGGCACGGCTAAAAAGATTCCTACCAAACAAGAAATTCTTGAAGATTTAGTAACAACTTATGCTGTTTCACAAAACATAACATTTACACCGGAAGATGTTGAAGCTCTCAACAAGCTTATAAACGTTGAGATTGACCCTGATTTTATAACCGATCTTAAGACAAATCCTGAGCGTGCAAGAGAAATGCAAGCCGAAATGGAAAAACAAAAAGATAAACCGCACAAAACATCCGAAATTTTAACGCTAAATGTTAAAGACATGCTGCCGGACCTTTCGGAAGCATTAAGGAAACAGGGCGGAAGAAAGATAGAATCAGAAGTGAGACCTACAACTGTTTATTACAGCGAAGGGTATGATTTTGCTACTCTTTCCCTCAATGATGCTTTGCCGGATTTATCTAAAGAACTTAACAACGCAGAAGCGTATAAATTTAAACCTTCTGATGAAATCCAATATGCAGACACAAGCTATCAAGTCCAAAAATTAGATATTTCAAACCAGATACCAAATCTTGCGGACATGCTGAAAAATCCTGAAAAATATGAAACTCCAAAACCGGAGCCTGTTGTTGTTGATGAAGAAGTCCTTCTCAAAAACATCAGTAATGTAACCTTCAAACCGTTCTATGATGGAAGCAGAAATTTTGAAGTGCTTAATGAGTTTGATGACTCAAAAGCTCCGAGTATTTCTGATGTACAGAAAGAATTTAGCCAATTTGAAAACTTCGAAATCGCTAATCAGGATGAATACTACAACGGAGCACAAAATGATTATGATGACTTTGAAGCCTTTTACAGAAATGATTTTGTAGATTTGGATAAACAGTACGCAGCAGATAAGGCTGCCGGAAAACCAAAAGAAAAAAGTCTTTTTGAAACAGAGTTTCAACATGATATAAATGATTCCGTCTCTGAAACCCAGCCAACTCAAGAAACTTCTGAAACTGAAACACAAGAAGCAGAAAAAGTTGAAATAGATTTGAATCAAGAAAACAATACTATTGAGGCTGAACAAGAACAGAATCATGCATTGGATAATTCAGACTCGCTCCTTGAAGAAATTGCAATAAGCGACGAAGAACCGACAAAAGAAGAGGCTGCAAAAACAGCTGAAGCAGTATCTAAACCTGTAAAACAAGAGAAAAAAACTGAAATAACCAAAAAACAACCTGAATCAGCAAAACCTGCCCAAACAAGTTTGTCTGAAGAATTGCAGAAAAGAATCGCACAGAGCAGAGAAGACAGAATAGCAAGAAAAGCCAGGATTATGCTCAAAAAACAGGAAATAATTTCTTCTTTAAACAATAAAGTTGAAGAACCTAAAGTCACCTGTACATTTAACAATGAAACTTACAATATCCTAAGTTCGGTTAATTTTGGCGAGAATACCGGCTGCCATCTTGCTAAAAATAAAAACGGATATACAGTTTTCGGCTTTATCGGAGACAAAATACTAAAAATAAAACAATATACCATCTTAAAAAGTGAAAAAATTCAGGCAAGAATAAGTGAAAAACTTGATGACGGCGGAGCAAGATATATTGTGAGAATTGGTGTTCATAAGTTTGTTGTTAATGTTTACAAAGACAAAATTGAATATGTAATGGATTTATGCTGAGAAATTTTTTAATTTTACTGATTTCAGTTCTTTTCCTATCCGGCTGTTCTTCAAAAGATACTCAAGAAGAAATTACTTTTTCATCCTGGGGTTCAGTAAGTGAAGTTAAAATACTCAAACAAGTTATTGCAGAATTTGAAAAAGAGCATAGCAAAATCAAAGTAAATTTCATGCATGTTCCGCAAAACTATTTTCAAAAACTTCACTTATTATTCGCCTCAAACACGCCACCTGATGTAATTTTTATTAATAATCATTATATTCCCCTTTATTCATCAAAACTTGAAGATATAACCGGCTTAATTAGTGATAAGGGCACCTATTTCCGCCAAGCTGTTGAAGGACTAAGTTATGAAGAAAAAGTTTATGCTATTCCAAGAGACATATCATGCCAAGTTTTTTATATAAATTTAGATATGTTTAGGGATAAAAATGTTCCTATTCCCGCAAAAGACTGGACTGTTGATAATCTTTTAAACACCGGGAAACAACTCACAACAAATGGTGTTTGGGGCATAGGATACGAAGATGATATATACTGGGCGCTTCCGTATATCACGGCTTTCGGCGGCGGTATTTTAACCGATGATGCCCAAAAAGAAACTATTAACCTGGCAGCAAGTCAAGCCGGACTAAAATTCTATAAAGATTTGAGGAACAAATATAAAGTTGCGCCTAAAGCAAGTGATATCGGCAGTTCTACCGCTGCACAAATGTTTCTTGACCAAAAGATTGCAATATATCTTTCCGGACGCTGGATGTATCCCAAAATTAGTGAAAAAGCTGATTTTAACTGGCAAGTAGCACCTTTTCCGTCTAATAACCTTCTTTGTGATACATCGGGATGGGCTGTCGCAAAGGATTCTAAACATAAAGAAGCCGCGTTAAGTTTTATAAAATATTTAAGCAGCAGAAAAAATATTGAAGCGATGACTAAAACAGGGCTGATTGTGCCGGCAAGGATTGATTCAATTTATTTACTGAACAACAACGAACATAATGAAAGAGTCTTTTTAGAGGTTATTCAAACCTCTAAAAAGACTCCGGTCAATAAAAACTATAAAAAATTACTTGATGAAATTAATCGTAAGTTTATCTTATAAAATTCAGCAGAAGCCGTCTTGCTTTTTCCGTAAATGTTTGGCGAGCTTCATCCACTTCCTGAATCTCTGATATCGGAAAACTTTCCGGAAGAGTTGTACGTGAATATTTAACGTCAGGCATACCTAAAAGCATTACATAAACAGGTTTATATCCGTCAGGAATATCAAGCATTTTTCCAAACTCAGGCATAAGTTTAAAACATACCTGTGCAAATCCGCACCAACAAGTTCCAAGCCCTAAACTTTGAGCATAAAGTTCAATATAACTAAGAGCGATAATTGGGTCAACATTCGCGCAAGGAGCGTGTATTGAGGAAGATACAACAATTATATGTGGCGCTCCTCTGAATATTAAATCTTCCCCGTTTTCAAAATTAGTTTTATATTTTGCGAATTTTCCTGCTAACTTTGAAAGTACAGGATTTGATAAAAGTTTTATAAGATTTAACCTTACTTTTTCTCTTATTTTATCCATAGCAGCTTTCGATTCTACCATAGAAAAATGAAGGGTATTTGTATTACATCCTGTCGGAATATACGGAAACATATTTTTGAGTTTAGCGAAAACATCCGGAGAAATTTCTTCATCTTTGTATTGGCGGATACTTCTTCTTGATTTAATCAATGATAGAACATCCTCAGGATTGGGAAATTTAACTTGAGCCGCATCGCTCGGGTTTTTGCCCCCAAAAGACAGGGCACCGGTCGGGCAAACTGCCATACAGTGCTGACAGGCAAAACACTTTTCTTCGCCGTCCTGAACAAATTTCGGATATTTTTCTTTATCAAATTCCAGCGAACAAGTTAAACAGTCTTTAATACACATACCGCATCGGATACATTTTTCTTTGTTAATTTCAATCGATTTCATATAAATTTCTCCTATTCAATATATCTGTTTTACCACAAAAATCATCGGGTGTTTGTTTATTGACTAATCTTCATAAAGACGGTTTAATTTATATTGGAGAAAAACAGAATGCTTATATCATTATTAGAAAAAATAAATAATTTTAATGAATTTATTTTTACGCCTTTGGACAGTTTTATAGAATCTTTTGGGCTTCCGGAATGGGCAGCAGATGCTCTTATTGACAGCTTTCATTTACTGCCGTTTTTGTTTTTTATTTTTGTTTTAATAGAATTATTTGAATTTTATTTTTCCAATAAAATTGATAACTGGATAAAAAAATCAGAAAAAAGCAGTATACTTGTCGGCGCATTTGCTTCAATATTTCCGCAATGCGGGTTTTCTGTTATAGCAAGCAGTCTTTATACAAAAAGAATGATATCAAAAGGCTGTCTGCTTGCAGTTTATTTAGGAACTTCTGATGAAGCGATACCAATACTTCTTGCTCATCCTGCTAAAGCATATCTTGTTATTCCTATTGTCGGAATAAAACTTTTTATTGCAATACTAATGGGATATTTTATTGATTTTGCTTTTGCAAAACAAATAATAGACCCCAAACAGGATGTTGTTATTGAAGAAGAAGGATGCTGCAAACACAGTCCGCACACGGGAAATAAGCGAGAACTTATTCTTCATCCGATATTTCATACATTAAATATTTTTGGATTTATTCTCGTAATAACTTTGATTTTAAATTTCTGCCTGGAAAATATTCATCTGGGCGGACTTTTAACGGGAACTTCTTCAAAATTAGTACAGCCGGCAGTTGCCGCATTGGTTGGATTAATTCCTAATTGCGCAGTTTCTATAGGAATAACTATGATGCTTATAAAAGGATCTGTTACTTTTGGAACTGCAATGAGCGGACTTTTAGCCAATGCCGGATTGGGGCTTTTGGTATTATTGAAAAATAATGATTTTAAAGACACCTTAAAAATTATTTTTATTCTTCTTATAATAAGTATAATTTCCGGATATGCCATCAATTTTTTTGTATAAGTGAAAATTTAATTTTTGTAAAAAAAGGGCTTCTTTTTGGTTTATTTAAGCTGTTTATAATATAATTTTTTTTAGAGAGAAATTTACCGGTTATGAAGATAGTTAACAGTCAGCAAGAAGAATACAAAGCATTTTTAAAAAATATAAGAGAAGAGAAAGAAGAATCTTCAAATTTCGTAAAGCTTGTTTTTACGGTGGTTACAGCTATTTTATGTGCAATAATTGTATGCGTTATTCTTGTTGAAAATAATATATTCTTAAACAACCTGCGCGAAGAATCTGCCGAAGACATGCATGGCGTATTTAAGTATTCTCACTCATCAAAAAAAGGGTTTGATGTTCCATTTTCTCCGCGCAGACAAAATATCCTTTTGCTTGGCGTAGATTCAAACGGAACAGGTTCTGATATATGGGAAGGAACTCGCTCTGACACCATTATCGTTATCAATGTTGATCCCAAAACTCATTCTGTTAATGCAATCTCAATTCCTCGTGACAGTAAAGTATATCTTCCGGACAACAAGGGAATCCAAAAGATTAATTCAGCCCATGCACTTGGAGGAATAAATCTTGTTAAAAAGACATTAAAAGAAACTTTTGGCATAAAAATAGACAGATACATTATTGTACACGATGAAGCCGTTGAAAAAATTGTAGATGCGTTGGGCGGCATTCCTATTTATGTAGAAAAAAGAATGTATTATCACGATTATGCCGCAAAACTTCATATTGACCTGCAAAAAGGAAATACTGTCCTTAACGGGAAACAAGCCGTCGGATATTTAAGATACAGAAAAGACGGGCTTGGTGATATCGGAAGAACTCAGCGCCAGCAATGGTTTATGAAAAGCCTGTTTGAAAGGCTTCATTCTCCTCAGGTAATAACAAAGATTCCGGAAGTCTTAAATGTTATGAATAATTACATAAAAACTGATATGAGTTTTTATGAACTTTCTCAATATGCTGCAATGGCGCGCAGTATAGACGAAAATAAAATTGAAATAGCAACCCTTCCCGGCTCCCCAAACCAAAGAGGCTACATAAGTTACTGGATTCTTGATCCTGTTAAAACGCAAGAGATGATTAACAGGATGATATATAGAATCAAACCGCAGATTAGCAGCAGCAAGTTTAAAGCCGGAATAATGTATTCTCCAAAAAGAGAAGATGATGCGGTTGCATTAAAAGAGAAATTAAATGACCTTGGATTTGAAGTAAATATGCTCAAAATTACTCATCTTTCGCATACTAAGTTTGTAGCTAACAAAAGCAATGTTACTATTGATTTCTTTAACTGGATTCAAAAGAAAGTTCCAGAGTTTCAAAATGTACAATTTATATACGACCCGACAGAAACTTTCTCTGTGGGCAGCGATTTTACAATGGTTCTTGCAGAACAGTAAGGAGGAATTATGTCTGAATTATTAGATTTGATTAAATCAAGGAAAAGCGTAAGAAAATATTCAGATAAGCATATTTCTGATGAGGATTTAAGAAAAATTCTGGAAGCGGGAAGGTTAGCTCCTTCTTGGATGAATGTTCAGTGCTGGAAATTTATTCTTGTAAAATCTCAGGAGAAAAAAGACCTGTTGTCAGAGCTTTCTATCGGGCAGCCTCAGGTTAAAAATGCAGATGCGGTTATTGTCTGTGTTGCGGATCCGGATTCTTGGGAAGAAGCAAAAATTACACATATTCAAAAACCGGCTCTTAATCCCGCCTTGCAATGCGAAAACGGAATACTAATCCGCTCTCTTGAGCAAGTAATCTATCCTGTTTCATACATGATGCTGGAAGCTGAATCTTTAGGAATAAGCTCTTGTATTATTGGGGCTTTCGGAAGCGAAATTACAGGCATATTACCGGATGTTTATGCAAAAACAAAAAAAGAATTGAACCTGAAAGATTCTCAAATTATCTCAACCATAATTACACTTGGTTATGAAGAGACTCCAACTCAAGCCGAAAAGAAGCGCAAGGAGTCTGACGAAGTTGTTTTCTTCGAAAAACTCCCTAATCCTCCGGCTCGCCATTAACCATTTTTAGTATTTCTACAACTTTCGGCATCTGGCATTCAAATGAGTAATGCCCCTTGGTAATGGAGCATTCACTGCAATTTCCGTTAAGCCTGTAGCATTCAAGCGCTTGTTCAGTCCAATTTCTTGTAATTGAATCTGAAATATTTCCTGTTGGCTGATTTGCAGCTAAACTATTCAACATAATTCCTCTCCCGGCGGATTTTTAACACAATTCCCCTCTTCTATCATAGAACTTTTAAAAAAACATACATCCTTTATATAGAGGATATTATAAAGAAGAACGAGAAAGAGGTTTTCAG
The DNA here is from genome assembly GCA_944326455.1 of Candidatus Gastranaerophilales bacterium. Lineage (GTDB taxonomy): Bacteria > Cyanobacteriota > Vampirovibrionia > Gastranaerophilales > Gastranaerophilaceae > CAG-196. Next base: position 38,404 of record CALVEA010000019.1, read on the forward strand.
AAATTGTCAGATTGCTCTATTCCAAGTAAGCTCGACCGGCAATTTTTTAAAATCTCTTCTCTGCCTAATACAGACAGGTTTTTAACAAAAGTTCAAATACCATTTCCCTACAAAATCTGTTTGTAATATAATTTTTATGTAGTTTTTTTACGAAAAGAAAGGAAGAGACTCATGAACGTTTTAGACAAAATCATGAAACCAAAATCAATTGCGGTTATTGGTGCTTCTACCAAAGAACATACAATTGGTTCTGATATTATGAAAAGATTACAGGAATACAAATTTAACGGTAAAATTTATCCGGTTAACCCGAAAGGCGGAATTATAGAAGGTTTACAAGCTTATACAAATATTCTGGAAGTTCCGGGAGAAGTTGACCTCGCTCTTATCGTTGTTAACGCTAAATTTGTTTTAGATACAATTGACCAGTGCCATGAAAAAGGCATCAAAGGTTTATGCATAATTACAGCCGGATTCAAAGAAACCGGTAAAGAAGGTGCCGAGCTTGAAAAACAATTACTTGAAAAAGTCAGAGCTTACGGTATGAGATGCGTAGGTCCAAACTGCTTAGGTGTTGTTAATACCCACCCTGATATCAGAATGGACGGCTGCTTTGCAGAGTCTCTTCCTGAAAGAGGTAATATCGGATTTGTATCTCAATCAGGTGCTTTAGGCGGCGGTATTTTAAATATCTTAAAAGACCTTAACCTTGGTTTTGCACAGTTTATTTCTATCGGAAACCAGGCTGATGTTAATGCTGAAACAGCTCTTGAATACTGGGAAAATGAAGAAGATGTCGAACAAATTCTTCTTTATATGGAATCTATCCAGAATCCTGCAAACTTTAGAAAACTTGCTTCAAGAATTTCTAAAAAGAAACCTATTCTTGCACTTAAAGCAGGACGTTCTGCAGCAGGTGCAAGCGCAGCTTCTTCTCACACAGGTTCTTTAGCCGGTGCTGACAAAGCTGCTAACGCTTTATTACAGCAATCAGGTGTTATCAGAGAATATTCTTTGAAAAACCTGTTTGCAACAGCAAAAGTTTTCGCTAACTGCCCTATTCCAAAAGGTGACAGAGTAGCAATTATTACAAACTCAGGCGGTCCTGGTATTATGGCAACCGACGCTGTTTGTGAATACGGTATGCAAATGGCTAAGATTTCTGATTCTACAAAAGAAAAATTAAGAAGTTTCTTGCCTGCAGCCGCATCAGTTAAAAACCCTGTTGATATGATTGCTTCCGCTCCAATTGAGCATTACAAGCAAACTCTTGAAACAGTTATTGCTGATGAAAATGTCGATATGATTATTGTTATCTATCTTCCGTTCTTAGGTTTGAAAGATATTGATGTAGCAAAAGCCGTTATGGAAATCAAAGCAGAACATCCTGAAAAACCGGTTATCGGTGTATTTATGACTAAGAGCGAGTTCTTCTCCCAATTGTCTGATATGGATGTTAATGTTCCGTTCTTTATGTACGCAGAAGAAGCTGCTGACGGTTTGAACAGACTTAATCAGCAAAGACTCTGGATGGAAAGACCGGAAGGTAAGATTCCGACATTCAATGTTGATTATAAGAAAGCTCAGGAAATCATTGCAAAATCAGTTAACGAAGGCAGAGATCAGTTAACTACACGTGAATCAATTGATGTACTTGATGCTTACGGTATCAGAGTATGTAAATCAGGATTTGCAAAATCAGAAGACGAAGCTGTTACAATCGCTGATTCTATCGGATATCCGGTTGTTATGAAGATGACTTCAAAAACAACTTCTCACAAAACCGATGTAGGCGGCGTAAGAGTTAATATTCAGTCTGCTGAACAATTGAGAGCTGAATATCAAGATTTGATTGCAAAATTAACTGAAAAAGGACTTCTTGAAGGTTTGGAAGGTGTAATCATTCAAGAAATGGTTAAAGGCAACCGTGAAATGGTTTGCGGTATTGCAACAGACCCTCAATACGGTCCTATGATGATGTTCGGTTTAGGCGGTGTGTTTATTGAAGTTATGAAAGACGTAACTTTCAGAATTGCTCCTTTAACAGATGTTGATGCTAAAGAAATGATTAAATCAGTTAAAGCATACAAATTGTTAGAAGGTGCAAGAGGCACCAAACCTGCTCAAATGGAACAAATCGAAGAAACATTGTTGAGATTATCTCAACTTGTTCACGATTTCAAATTCATTGATGAGCTGGATATCAACCCGCTGTTAATTTCTGAAAAAACAGGCGAAGGTATTGCAGTAGACGGACGTATCAAAGTCAGAATGACAGAAGCTCAGGAAGCTTTGAATTACCACTGCAAAGACGGCGTTTGCGCTTGCGGAATATAATAGGGGTAAATTAAATGAATAATTAAGCCGGGCGGAGCCTTTCAGGCTCCGCCCGGCTTAATTTATCAAGTATTTTAGCTGCTGCTATTCCCACCCCTTTATCAAAAAAATATGTGGAAAAACATTTATAAATATATTATTATATTCATATAGTGAGGTAAAAAAGAGGGGTTTAGATGTTAAAGAGAGTTTTTGTATCATTTTTTGTGTTAATGTTTTCAATGTCGGTTTGGGCAGCAGATATTAGTGTCCAAAAACTTCCTAACGGGCAAACACTTGTTATACAGCAAATAAAAAATAACCCGATAGTAACTATTGATACCTGGATAAGAACCGGTTCTGTCAACGAAAATGACACTAACAGCGGAGTTTCACATTTTCTGGAACATTTGTTTTTCAAGGGAACAAAACTTCATCCGGCAGGTGAATTTGATAAAATTCTTGAGTCTAAGGGAGCAATCGTTAATGCCGCAACCAGCAAAGACTTTACACATTATTATATAACAATCCCTTCCGAGCATTTTAATACAGCAATGGAACTTCATTCAGACATGCTCCTGAATCCGCAAATCCCGAGAAAAGAGCTTGAAAAAGAGAGAAAAGTTGTTCTGGAAGAGATTGCAAAAGACGGCAATACACCTTCCAAAATGGTTTATGATAACTTAAATGATTTAATGTATACAACTCATCCTTATAAAAGAAAAGTTATCGGCTCAGCCGATGTAATTTCTACTATCAGAAGAGAAGAAATTCTTGATTATTTCAACAAATTTTATGCTCCTTCCAATATGGTAACTGTAATTGTAGGGGATGTGGATTCTGTAAAAGCTGCCGAAAAAGTGCAGCAATTATTCAACCAGGAATATAAAAAGCCTGTGAAAAAATCTTTCAGACATGAACATCCGCTTACTGCTCAAAAACGTAAAGTAGATTATACTGATACCCAATCCGGCTATATGATGATTGGTTTTAGAGGAGTAGATATAACAGATAATGAAACTTATGCCCTTGATGTCCTTGCCCAAATTCTCGGCGGAGGAAAATCTTCAAAACTATACAGAGATATCAAGGAGCAGAAGGGATTGGCTTATGCAATCTCTGCCGCTAATGGAAGTTATAGAGATGACGGAATTTTTTACATAACCGCAAATTTTACACCTTCAAACTCTGAAAAGCTTGAAAAAGCAATATTTGACGAAATTGCATACATACAAAAATACGGCGTAACAGATGAAGAATTAACCCGTGCTCAAAAAACTATTGAGCAGGATACTTATTATGCCAGAGAATCAACTTCCGATATATCATCAGAACTCGGTTATATTGTAACTTTAACCGGAGAAACTGATTTCTACCAAAACTATGTAGATAATATTAAAAAAGTAACCTATAAGGAGGTTCAAGAAGCCGCTAAAAAGTATCTGGGAGTGAACAAAAGCGCCGTTTCAATTGTGCTTCCAAAAGCAATGGCGGAAATAAAAACTAAAGCTGAAATTAAACATCAGGCACAAAAAATTTCCGAACACGACGGAACTTCAAAATATATTATTGATAACCAATCAACCCTTCTTGTAAATTCACACAAAAACAACGATATTATTGCAATGACAATTATTGCAAAAGGCGGAGAATTTTTAGAAAAGGTTCCGGGGGAAGGCACTTTGACAGCGGGGGTTATGCTCAAAGGTACACAAAAATACTCTTCTCAAGAACTCGCACAACTGATGGAAGAAAACGGTATAGAGATTTCTCCTGTTTGTGATGAAGATTATTTTATGGTTAATGTACGGACGACAACTGCGCAGCTTGACTTAACCCTTGAGATTTTGGACGAAATTCTAAATAACGCAACTTTTGATGATTACGAAATTGAGAAAAAACGTTCGGAATTATTAAACAGAATCCGCCAGCAGCGGGATGTTCCTATGAATATCGCAATGGAAAACTTTAAAACAAACATTTTTGAAAATAGTGTTTATTCACATACAAATAAGGTTTTGGAAAAAACACTTCCTTCTGTAACAAGAGAAAATATTACCGAATATTATAATAAAGTTCTTGATTCCAAGAATATTATAATCTCTGTCAATGGAAATGTGGATGCTGACAAGCTTGTAGCAGCATTTGGTTCTATGTTTGAAGATAGAAAACAGCCTGTTTTTGATTATTCAAAACAAAAAGTTACAAAATTAACAGCAAAAAAAGATATCACAAAAGATATTAAAGATTTGAAAACCGCCTGGCTTTTCCTTGGTTGGCAGACAAGCGGTTCAAGAGACAAAAAAGATTTTGTAACCCTAAAAGTTATAAATACTATGCTCGGCTCCGGTTTAAGCTCAAGATTATACAAAAATCTGCGGGAGCAGGACGGACTCGCATACCAGCTGGGTTCAGCATACTCTCCTAATATTCTGGGCGGTTATTTTGTAACCTTTATCGGCACAAACCCTGATACTTTGGACTATTCTTTAAACAAAATCAACCATGAAATGATGAGACTGAGAATGGAATTTGTTTCCGACAGCGAGCTTAAAGACGCACAAGAGCGTCTGAAAGGCGGTTTCATCCTTGCGCTTGAGACTAATTCTGAAAAAGCATCAACAACAGGGGTCTTTGAGGCAATGGGATTCGGATATGATTTTCTGCCGCAATACATCAAAATGATAGATGAAGTAACCGCATCAGACATTATCAGAGTGGCAAATAAATATTTTGGCGATATTTATGTAAAATCTATTGTTGACTGTACAAAATAACAATTAGTAAATATTAAAAAAATAACGCAACACAATTACCATTGTGTTGCGTTATTACCATAATAACACACTATGACTGGTTTGTACAGGGTAGGAAATTATGTGAGGTCGAGGGGAGAATTTATTCCCTCAAACACGCTCCAGCAGGAGCTTCCGCTATCGTTTCGGGAACAATTTCTC
>CALVEA010000020.1 GCA_944326455.1 Candidatus Gastranaerophilales bacterium
GTTAGAAGAGCGAATAAGTAAGCTTGAAAAAAGGTTTCACAACTAAGTAGATTTTTGCCGGGCGGGCGGGGTAAATATAAAGGTTTCCTCAAATCCCACCCGGCTTTTTTTAGTATTTAAACATTTGAGGCAGACTGCATTACTGTTCATGATAAATTTATCATGGACAGCCGTGCCCAAAATAGGGAGGGTGAAAAAATCCTTATTCACTTATTCACTTATTCACTTAGTCACTTAGTCACTAGTCATCAACCGGCACCCACCTCAATCCTCCCTCACAAGGGAGGAAGATAATTAATAATAAATTTATCCTGGACAGCCGTGCCCAAAATAGGGAGGGTGAAAAGCTTATTCACTTATTCACTTAGTCACTTAGTCACTAGTGACTATCCCCCCCTCAATGTTGCACCGAATTTATCTTAATGTTAAACTGTAGCTCTAAGGAGTATGAAAAAGTGACAGCCGGATTAACAAATGAAGAAATTGTAACAAGATTGCTTACAGCCAATGAAGTGCTAAAGCCTAAAAAGGGAAATTTTTATATTTCAAACCCTACACTTGATACACTTGGAGATTTTTTACTGGATATTGAAACTGAATATAAAGAGCCCCCGTCTATTGAAGCAAAAGATACTAAATATATTTTTATCAGGCAATAAAAAAACTCCCCGAAGGGAGTCTTTTATATTTTCTGGTTAACAGATTCGCCGTTTCTTCTGAGTAATCCATTGCTGAACTCATAGTCTTGAGCTTTGTGAGAGAAGCCGTCTTTCTTAGCTTTTGCTTCACTGTCAGCGTGTCTGTCAACTTTATATTTATTACCATCAACTTGCTGAATTGTGTGTTTATACTCGAGATGACCGACATTTGAACAATCAACTGTGTAAGATAATTTACCATTATTTGCTTCAATGTTATCTATTTTACCGGCTATCCATTTATCTAAACCTGCTGATGGATTGTGAGCTACCGCTACCGGGATATTTTTACCATCTGCGATTCCTTTTAGTTTAGTTAAATTATCTGCGGTTAAATCACTTGGAAGAGACAATGCCCAAATTTTACCATTTTTGCCGTCAATTTGAATTGGTTTTACACCAAGACCTTTTAATGTATTCTTGTCATCTTCTGTAAGATTTGGAATATTTGCCCAATCATCAGGTACTGAGCGCTCTATATTCTGCGTATCAACAGGAGGTTGAGCTGCTGGAGTAGTTTTAATCGTTGATAATATACCTTTAAGGTTTTCATAAGTACCTTGATCTAATGGTTTTGCATTTTCATCTGAAGCATCTTTAGCATCATCTAACTTTTTATTCAAAGCTGCTACTTCTTCAGGTGTTACATTACCGGACTTAGCTTTTTCTGCCAAAGCCTTAACTTCACCTGACAATTTGTTTATTGCCTCGTGGTCAATATCATCTTTGTACTTGACTTCTGTTCGAACTACAGTTCTTTCTGAGCTGTCAGATCTGCGGTATCTGCCATAGTCACTGCCATCACCAACGCGTCCGGCACCGCCGCCCCAGCCGAATGTAGGCATACCCATACCCATGCCCCAGCCACCGCCGAAGCCCATACCGCCAAGACCAAGCCAGCCGCCCAGCATATTAAGACCACCCATAAACCAGTTGCCAATACCATATCCCAGTCCGGTCGCCAGACCGCTCCAGAAGTTACCGTGTCTGCCGCTGCAGTTATAAGTAATATTAAATATGCTTCCATAATTATTACCGCCGCCATGGCATGCGCCGTGACCGTGGAACATTTCATAGTGTTGGAAAGCTGAATGACATCTGCCTACTGACATAATTCTTACCTCATCTTATTTACATCTTATATATATATTAAGTATATATCAACCCTGCAATTTCACACTTTATTTAATTTGTTACAAAACTTTACATTAATTATTAAGTTTTGTAACAAATAGTCTCAAAGCACTAAAGTTTTCAGAAAAAATGCCGATATATATATTACGAAAAGGGATTAAAAAAGGTATCGGAAAATGGGAATAAATATTACACACACTATGGATTTATTTCAGTTTGAAAATAAAGAAAGTTTGAGAAACACTGCTAAAAACATTCTTAACAAAAACGGAGCATCCGAAGAGACTGCTCAAAAAATTGTTGAAAAAACGATTTTTGATTCAAATAAACAAATTAAAGAAATTTATTCTAATCCGCAACTTGCAGTTATCAAAGCATCATCTCAAATAACATTGAATAATTCTTTAAAAGAAACTTTAAAATATCTAAAAAGCCACGCTAATGAAAAAATTACAAAAAAACCTGTTCTGGGAGAACTTTGGGATAAATTAAGCAACTCAAAGGACAGCTCTTATAAAGGAGAGCTATTAGACTTTCAGATTGATGACAAAGCTGTAAATATTTTTGCTGCTTAATTAAATAGGGCTTTTACTACAACTTTTTTTACTGTTTTAGTTTCGCCGGGATTAATTGACGGTTTGTGAGCATCATGCGGATAAAAAAGCAGGAATTCACCTTCATTTAACTCTTGAAACTCCTCTTCCGTTTTTGCGTGTAAAAATTCAATATCATTATCCCGGTTATATGCTATGGCAGAAACACAGTCAGATAAGTCCCTGACACCAACCAATTCATTACCTGATATCATATATTGTATATCAATATATTTTTTATGTGCTTCATAGTCAGCATCCGGTTTTGTCTCATAAATCTGAACATTTGCCCAGAGATTCTCCCCGTCAATTACGTATTTACCGGGTTCAATTTCCTTAAGATTTGTCTCCCTCAGCCACTGAAAACCTTTCTTAATATTTTCAGATAAGCTTTCATAAACTTGTGAATTTACTAATCTGTCTTTTATCATAAGTACTCCTGTAACTATCTCTCATTCTAATTCTTAAACATGATTTTCACCAAAATATTAACAAAACTTTACAATTTATAAATAAAAAGGCAATTTTTGTAAATTGAAAAACTTTATATCTATGTAAGGTTAGAAAAAGTTAGGTAGGTTCATTATGTTAATGGCATTCTGGGAAACCCAGAGATTAACACGCGAAATAAATAATCTTGAAAAGCAGGCGATGCAGGTCCAAACAAGACTTTCGCACTACCAAAAGTATGCAAGTGTTTTAGGGGGTTCGTCTATACTTACTTTAGGTAATATAGCAGGAATCTCCGCTGAATTATTACCGAGGGCATCTTTATTTGCACAGTACTCAGATCAAGTAAGTTCTATGAGTGCAATGCAAAACCTTCAAGCTATGAAATATATGGGAAGAGTTCCTTATACCGGTAATCCAATGGTTCAATACCAGATGGAAATGAGTGCATTCAGGAGTTTCAAAGAACAATCAATGAAAGCTCTAAAACAGCAAGAAGCTCAAATTATGAATGAAAAAGAAAAAGAGATTCAACTGGAACTTAATGATATAGAACAAAGACTTAAAATGAAACGAGCAAGACTACAGTCAGTGAAAGAATTAGCTTCACGTGAAGCTGAAGAAGAAGCTCCAAGATTTGGACTTTAGTAACAAGTTATTATAAAAGTTAAAACTCTAAAAACATAATGTGAAGTGTATACCTATTAACTAAATTTCCCCTCGCCTCTTCTGACAAAGAGGCTTTTTCTTTATTGCTACGGCAAAACTGTTTTGAAGAGCGTGTAATTTATCATTATATGCAACAACATTATAATCAAAGTATTTTGCAAATTCTAAAAAAGTTTCCGTATTCCAAACACTATAATGAGCATCAGGATATCTTAGAGTTTTATCATAAGAATTGTGCCTGTTAACAAATTCTTCAATAGTTGTGCAGACCCTATTCTTGTCAAAAGTTCTGTCTTTATGAGGTATAATGCAGACTACATATTTATTTGGCTTTACAATTCTCAGCCACTCATTTATAGCAGCTACCGGATCATAAAAATGCTCTAAAACATGGCTTGAAAAAACGAAATCTACAGAATTATCCGCTAAAGGGATATTGTCGCCGCTTGCTACTATATCAACTTTCTTAATTCCGTTACCTTTATCAAGCTGCTCTTTTGTATAACAATCTTCAATTTTATCGTGAGAAGAAATATCAACATTAATGGCTCTGAACTTAAACACGGAATGAGAAGCTCCACCGATTTCTACACCGTAACCTTTACAATATTTTGATACGATTTTAGGATATTTATATACCAGTTTCAGCCCAAGCTTCTTCCTTATATAATTCAGCACAGTCATGGATAAATCTCTAGTACACCGGGATATCAATAGGTGTAAGCAGCTTAACAGTTAACACATCACCGGTATTAATATAAACGTCCTGCCCCTTCCTAAACATATCTGCGACACTGTCTCCAATGAAATACCCAACACCTCCAATAAATCCGCCGATTGCGCATATAGGAGCCGTTAAATATTGAATCCCCGGAGCAGATTCACCGGCTTTCATACCGTACTGAGTCGCATTGACTGTTATATCACAACCTTTTTTATAATTATTTTTAACAGCCTCACCGTAACCCAAGTTTTTATACAAACCGCCGTCATAATATATGTTTTCAAATTGACATACTGCCATATCAAGCGGGATTTGACGTCCTGTAGGAGTTACAACATGGTCAAAATCAAGATACAACTTTGCCCCTCTGGAGAACATTTTGGCAGTTTTTACATCTGCAACGCTGCCTCTTACAATCGTTCCTGCCGGCAAAATTACATTTGTACCGCTTGTTTGCTCATTCAGCATAGTTGCGGTAAAAGAATCTCCCGTACTGCCGGAAAATGTGCTTACGGGCTGCAAGAATTCCAATTTAAACAATGTGCCTTCAGGAATTCTTTTTGTCTTAGCATCAGCCCTGAATGGACCAGCCCAGACAGTTGTTGCCGTCAAACAGAATACCATTGTTAATATTATAAAAGATTTAATACTTCTCATAAGTCTCTCCTCATAAAATGCACACTGAGTATAGCACATTCACAAGGAAAAATCAATTTCCATCAATACTACTAAAATCAGATTTTAAAACTGTTTCAGGCTTTATAACAACTTTTTTAACTAAGTTTGCCGCAACTAGGGCAGTAATCGGAACACAAATTACAATAGCACAGCTGCCAATAAGAGCTGATGCTATCTCCGTTACAACTTGATTGAGGTTAATAAATTTCTGCAAATCAATATTAGATGCCAATAGCAAAAGCGGCAGAGAACCGCCCAGATAAACCAGTATCAGTGTATTTGCCATTGTTCCTATTATATCCCGACCCACATTCATGCCGGATACAAATAGTTCTTTTACAGTCTTTGTATTATCTATGACATATATTTCATTAATAGTACTTGCGATAGACATTGCAACATCCATCACCGCCCCCAGCGTCGCAAGCATCATTGTAGAAATTACAATACTAATAAAATCCAGTTCCGGATGAGCTGAATATAAAAACATTGTATTTTCACTGCTAAATCCGTTTAGAGAGGCAGCTTTTACCGTTATAAAAGACAAGATGCCGGCGAAAACCAGGCTAAGTGTACATCCCAAAACAGCGGATGTGCTTTTTTTATTAAATCCGCCGACAAGATACATTGTAAGAGCTGTTGAAAGAATACTTATAAGTATTGTACCTAAAATTGGATTGACTCCAATTAAGACAAGGGGACATAAACAGTTATAAATCAATACACAAGTTACAACTATAGAAATCAAGCTATAGAAGCCCTTCTTTCTTCCCACATAGATTAATAGACCGCAGAAAATTACAGACAACAACACCAACACATTTGAACGGTATATATCTTCTACAGAATATTCAAGCCCATTTTCTGAATCTTCCACATGCAGAATAACTTTACTCCCGTTTTTTAGCTTTATATCATAGTATGGATTTCCGGTAAGAATATTATCCAGCGTAATTATCTCCCCTTTGTCCGCGCCTTTTATTATTTTTATGTCTACAACTTGTTTAACTTGCGCTACATCAGAATCCTCATTTAAATCAATATAATCAACTTTCTGAACTACCCCAAGCTCAGACGGATAGATTTTAGCAGAAACATCATCCTCAACAGCAAAAGAGCACGAAACAAAAGATAAAAATATCATCAATATCAAAAATACTTTTTTCATATCTCATCACCTACATATCAAAAAGCGAAGTTTGACAGGAAGGCTGCTTTACCCCTAAATGTCTGTAACCTTCCGGGGAGACTTTTCTCCCTCTCGGAGTCCGTTGCAAGAAGCCCGCCTGCAGCAAGTAAGGTTCACATACATCCTCAATAGTCCTTACATCTTCACTTAATGCCGCAGCTATTGTTTCAATACCGACCGGTCCGCCGTCATATTTTTCTATAATTAAATTTAAAAGAGCACGGTCTGTTGTATCAAGCCCATATTTATCAATTTTCAAAATATCAAGAGATTCATTCGCAACGGTTTCATCTATAATTCCGTTATACTTAACCAGCGCAAAATCAGAGACTCTCTTTACAAGCCTATTTGCAATTCTTGGAGTACCTCTTGAACGCATTGCAATCGCTTTTGCACCATTTTCAGTTATATCTATTTCCAAAATACGAGCTGTGCGCATAACTACTTGTGCTAACTCATCAACCGTATAGAACTCCAAACGGTGAATCATCCCAAATCTATCCCTTAACGGACCTGAAAGTTCCCCGGCTTTGGTTGTTGCACCAATTAACGTAAATTTAGGAATAGGTATTCTTAAAGTTTTAGCCGTCTGGCTCTTGCCTGTTGTCATATCAAGAGTAAAATCTTCCATTGCAGGATAAAGTATTTCCTCCGCGACCTTGTTTAAACGGTGTATTTCATCAATAAACAGGATTTCACCGCCTTTTAATGACATTAGTATACCTATTATATCCCGCGGACGCTCAAGAGCAGGCGCAGATGTTATTTTTATATCCACTCCCATTTGCGCAGCTATAACACCGGCAATCGTAGTTTTACCTAATCCCGGAGGTCCGTAAAATAAAAGATGATCAAGAGGCTTATTCCTTCTTTTCGCTGCCTCTAAAGTTATTTTCAGAGTTTCTTTCAGACTGCTCTGCCCTATATAGCTGTCAAAATCTTTTGGTCTTATACTATTCTCAAAAGTTTTGTCATACTCAATACTATCCGGTTTAACAACCGGATTCCTCTTCAAGGGCTTGTTAATATTTTTATTATCGTCTGATACTATAGCCATATATAAATATTAGCATAAATGGAGAGTTTTGGATATTTTAAATTCCATTCTCAGACAAAACTATACGTGATTTTTAACCATACTTAACAAACCTGGTTTGTATGCATTCCCTTTGAATAATCTCTTATATTATTGAAGGTTACTTCCAGAAGATAGTGAACAGACTCCTTTGTGTCATAAGCTATATGAGGAGTTATGATTACATTGTCCATATCCAGAAGTTTCTGCGTAAGAAGTGCTGAAGCAATACATTTACCGTCAGAATCCCGAATCTCTTCTGCAAGATTATCATTATTAACCGCAAGATACTCGCATTCAAGAACATCTAATGCTGCTCCTTTAACTTTCCCGCTTACGAGATTTTCATACAGCGCTGCAATATCCATTAACTCACCGCGAGCCGTATTGATTATATAAACATCTTTTTTCATTTTATCAAACTCTTTAGATGAAATAAGATGATAAACCTCCGGGGTATACGGTATATGAAGCGTTATTATATCAGACTCTCTTAAAAGTTTATCTAAATCAACATATTCAACAAAATCGCTTACCGCCGGATTTTTCATATAAGTATTAACAAGAATTTTCATTCCAAAAAAATTAGCAGTCTTAGCAACAGCACTTCCTATTGCGCCGCAGCCTATAATACCTATTGTAAGATTTTGTAAAGTTCTGCCTTCATACAAAGCGGGATTTAGTTTACTTTCCCTCATTCCCAAATATGCAGGAAGAAGATTCCTTACAAGAGAAATTATAAGCCCGGTAGTATATTGAGCAACAGAAGCTTCTCCGTAATGTTCTACGTTAAACACCGCAATATTGTTTTTTGTACAATACATTAAATCAATATGATTATATCCTGTTGACCTTGTTGCAATTATTCTAAGATTTTTAAAACGTCCTAAAACTTCCGAAGTTAAGTTTGAAGAAACAAACACACATACAACATCCGTCTCTTTTAACTGTTCTTCCGTTAATTCACTGTCTTCATTCAAAGGTTCTCTTATAAATGTTATATCAATATCTTTAAAATCTCTCGTCTCAAAAAATTCTTTTTCAGAATCTCTAAAGTCAAACAACAGCATTTTCATCCGAACAATCTCCTTTTTTAATAAGATTATTCAAGATAAATAAAATTTAACCATTCAACAATCAGACTATGCGAGAGAACAATTGCTGGTTTTGCAAATTACCCTTGTTAATTGCAAGAGAAACCGTATCATTTGCAGTACCAATAATATCCGCAGAAGCTCTAATCTGAGTCATTCTTGCATCATAACGTTCTTGTTTCAAAGATTTATATTCTTTTTTTTTGTCTGCATTTGTAATTTGAGATACGTTAGTAACCCCTAATGAATCAAACAAATTGTCAATTTTCTCTCGTGCCAGCTTGATACTGTCTTTGGCTGCGTACCACAATTGCTGAAAATGCTCTATCTTATTTTTATTTTCTTCGATTCTTTCATTATAATTAGCCACTTGTCTGTCATAATCAGATTCATAATCCGTGTTCATACCAAACAAATCATTTTTATCTACGGTTATAATTTTACCGTCAACTTCTATCCTTAAGAAGTTTCCGGATTGGTTATGAGATACTATCTTGGCTTCTTGTCCGTTATAGTTTACCGTATCACCGTATTTAAAAGATATGTACTGATGATTAGACACTTTTTATACTCCTTAGATATATAAAGTTTATTATTGTCGAAAAATTGCCTTTTTTAATTAAGAAATATTAACTTATTTTAACATTTGTAAAAAAATCAAAAGAAACAGTTTACTTTTGTTATATAGTGTAGCAATAATAATAGTGTAAGAAGTATATATCACAAATCTAATAAGTAAATACAAGGAATGTATGTTTTATTTCGTAGGCTGAGTATCTCAAAGGATGAGAAACAAAACTTACAGGTGTAGTCGTACAGGGAAACTTATTAAGATTAAGGATTAAAGAGTACATATCAATAGAGAGAGAATAAACGCCGGCACATAACCGGTTATATGAGGCTGTCTTGCATAAGGTTCAGCCCCTATAGAGAGCTGTGCAAGGATGCGCAGAGAGTGTAAATAAAAGTACGTATCAAGAAAGGAGATCAAACAACTATGCCACTCACAATCAACACAAACATTTCGTCATTAATCGCTCAGAGAAGCCTTTCAAACGCAACAAATTCTATGAACCAGGCTCTTGAAAGATTAACAACAGGTTACAAAATTAACAATGCAAAAGACAACGCTGCAGGCTACTCAATTGCAGAGATGTGGGAAACACAATTAGGTTCATTAGATGTAGCAGCAGACAACGCCGCAACAGGTATTGACCTTCTGACAACAGCAGAAGAAACTTATTCATTGTTGACAGACCACTTACAGAGAGTAAGAGACTTGACAGAACAAGCTGCTAACGGAACCTATGGTTCAGCATCATTAAAAGCAATTCAAGCAGAAATCAGTGCCAGATTGAATGAAATCAACCGTATTTCTGTAAACGGAGAATTCAACGGTATTAAACTTATGGCTTACAATATGGACGGTACCGGTAATGAAGACGTTGGTATAACTGATGCCGGAATCAACCTTCAAGTAGGTTTGTATGCAGATTCAAACAGTGTTATTACACTTGATGTAGGATTGTTTGCAAACGCAAGCTTAAGCGGATTATTCTCAGAAATGGAAGGCACATCATCAACCGGCTTGGCATTAAGTGATTTAATTACCAATGCTGGCGGCGATATTAATGCCCTCGGTGATGAAGCTAATATTGAAGCCTTTGCTGCTGCATGTTCTGGTCTTGTATACAATCCGGATGACGGAAGCTATGTAATGCAGACAAATGGAGACAGCGGACCTAAGGAAATGCTTGGTTTCATTGACGCCGCTATAGATGATATCTCATCAAGAGTAACCGCTATCGGTGCTGTACAAAACCGTCTTGAATCTGCTATATCAGCATTAGATGTACAATCAGAAAACCTTACATCATCACTTTCTACTCTTAGAGATGCTGATGTTGCAGAAGAATCTTCTAACTACATCCAATCTCAAATCTTGCAGCAAGCTTCTGCTACACTGCTTTCAACAGCTAACCAGCTGCCTAGCATCGCATTGAACTTGGTTTAGTATAGGATAGAACAATGAACAGACTAAGGATAAAATCTTGCAGGTTGTTTGATTAGGGATAATAAAATGGGGCGAAACAAATTCATTTGTTTCGCCCCATTTACTAATTACATAGACAAATTTTTGTGATATCATTGAACAGATGAAAATTATAGAAAAAGAACTTAATACGGTTAAAGATTACATAAAAAGAGACTTTGATGATCCTCTCAATAGCAATTCTCTTTTAAATTTCATAACAGGAGCATCCAAAAGGATTCGTTCCGCCCTTGCGATTCTTTACCTTATGGCTCACGAAAGAGAAGTAACCGATGAAATTTATACTTTACTTGCAGCAGGAGAACTCATTCACGATTCATCTTTATTACAAGATGATATTTTAGATGATGCAGACAAAAGAAGAAACTCAACGACTATTGCAAAAGAATATTGCGCAAAAATTTCTATCCTTGCAAGTGACTATCTCTTGGCATCAGCAACAGAGAAACTTCTAGCATTAGACAATAAAGAAATCCTGGAAATCTTTAAGGATTGCTCAAAAAAAATGAGCACTGCTGAAATTAATCAATATTTCTTAAGAGGGCAAATTCCCTCCGAAGAAGAATATTTAGAAATCTGTAAAAATAAAACAGCGTCTCTCTTTGTCTCAATTTTCATGAGTGCTGCCATCCTAAGCGGACTTAACATCAATAATGCGGCAACATTTGCCGAAAAGTTCGGAATACTTTTTCAGATAAACAATGACCTGGAAGAAATTTCCGCAAAAGTTGATGCAAAGAATAAAATAACTACAGCTATTGGTATTTTCGGTGTTGAAAAAACTCAACTTTTATTAGATAATTATCGGGAAGAGATGAGAGATTTACTAAAAGAAATTTCCGACAACTCTTATAAAAAAGCTCTGGAGGAGTTGATAGAAGTCTATGGACAAAGAAAAGTTTAAAGCCAGTTTCAAAGCTAATTTTAAAGAGACTGTTGATACTATTGTTTTCGTAATAATCGCAGTTATAATAATAAGATTTTTTATTGCTGAACTCCGTTGGATTCCATCAGGGTCTATGAAACCAACCCTCGTTGAAGGAGACAGAATTGTTGTTGAAAAGCTCACAAAATTTCCTAATATATTAAAAGAACACAACTTTGAAAACACGCCAAGACGTGGAGATATAATGATATTTTACCCTCCATTTGTAAAACTAAAAACGACTCCTTGGGCAATATTCAGCAGACTTACAGGTTTTTTCTGCAAAGACGTAGCTTATATTAAACGAGTCATTGGTCTTCCGGGTGAGAAAATTGAAATTAAGCAGGGAAATAACGGTGCCTACAAAGTTTATATCAATGATAAACCGCTGGATGAAGAGTATATAATGAGCGAATATGATTATCATAAATGTAAAGAAAATATGTTCTGCGGTCCTTTTATAATCCCGGAAAACAATTATTTCATGATGGGAGATAACCGAGGAAGCTCTCTTGACAGCAGATTTTGGGGTCCGCTTCCAAAAGAAAGATTTATAGGTCGTGCTGTTTTTGTATTTTGGCCTCTCAACCACATTAAAACTCTTAATTAACAATGGACTTGAAATTTAAAAATGTTTCAGTTATCATAAATCCAGTACAAAAGGCAGTAAAGGTGGTGAAAAAAGAATGCCAGAAGTTAAAGTAGGCGAAAACGAAAGTATCGAAAGCGCTTTAAGAAGATTCAAAAAGAAAATCCAAAAAGCTGGAATCCTTTCTGAAGTAAAAAAACGCGAAAGATATGAAAAGCCTAGCGTAAAGAGAAAACGCAAATCTGAAGCAGCTCGCAAACGCAAGGTTTAATATAGATTTTATGCAAAAAGGCGGTTCATAAAATGAACCGCCTTTTTGTTATATAACTAATCGGCTATATTTCCCCTTAACTACTTGAAAAAGATATATGTTTATCTTATTATACTCCTATGGCGACATGGCCAAGTGGTAAGGCAGAAGCCTGCAAAGCTTTTACCCCCGGTTCGAATCCGGGTGTCGCCTTTTTATTTTACATAAAATCCAAGAATCACAAATTTAATTATGGAAAATACGGAGTTAAAGAATCTTTGGGAGCAAATAAAGTCGGAACTGATAAAAGTTCTTCCGGAAAGTGCGCATCCTTGGATATATCCTCTTGAAGTTTCCGGTTATGATAAGGGTGTGTTAACTGTTGTCACCGGACAAATGATGGGAAGAGATTTGCTGCGGAAAAATCATTACCAGCAAATTGTTGACGTTATCAAGAAAGTTACACACAATCAAACAGCTGATTTCGTCATTATATACGACGAAAAAGCCGCAAAAAGTTTAAAAAAAGAGAACGAAAAATTTCAGAAAAAAATTACTGAAAGCAAACTAAAAGAGCAGGCTATGGAAAATCTTTCCAACATGCAATCTGCCTCAAATTTAAATCTTAAATATAAGTTTGAAAACTTTGTTGTAGGTAAAAGCAACGAATTTGCGTATAAAGTTGCTATGGCTGTTGCTCAAAACCCTGCTAAAAAGTATAATCCTTTGTTTATTTATGGAAATGCCGGACTTGGAAAAACTCATTTAATGCAAGCAATTGGTCATTACACAATCTTTAACAAACCAAAACTTAAGGTTAAATATACAAAGACGGAAGATTATGTAAACGACTTTATCTCTAATAGCAGAAATTCCAAGGACACTATTGAAAACATGTCCAAATTTAATAAAAAGTATACGAACATCGACATAATTCTTATTGATGATATACAGTTTATTGAGTCAAAAAATAAGACCATGTCGCAAATGCAGCATACATTTGACAGTTTGTATAATAAAGGCAAGCAAATTGTTATAACGTCAGATAGGATTCCTAAAGATATTCCAACTCTAACCGCTGCGCTTTGTTCGAGGTTTGAAATGGGCTTGATGGTTGAACTTACACCGCCGGATTTGGAAACAAGAATTGAAATCATTCGAAAACTTGCTATAGATAATGACTTAAAATACACAGAAGAAGCAATTAAATATATAGCAATGAATTATGACAAAAATGTAAGGGAACTTGAAGGTGCCTTTAATAAAGTCTCTGCTTATGCTGAAATTACAAATAAACCTCTTGATATTAATTTGGCAAGAGATGTACTTAAATGCACTGAATTTTCAGAAGAAATCAGTTTAGATAAAATCACCAACGTTACGGCGGAATATTTTGAAGTAGATCTTAGCGATATAAAAGGAACTGCAAGAGGTCAGAAAGTTTCTCTTGCAAGACATTTGGCTATATATTTGGCAAGAGAAATTACCGGAAAAAGTTTTGTCAGTATTGCAGAATATTACAACAAAAAACACACCACAATTATGTTTGCCCACGACAAAATAAAAAAAGAACTTCCGTTAAAACGAGATTTGGCAGAAGCTGTCAGAGAAATTAAACAAGTGTTGAAAGTTATATAGCCTAATTTGGCACTCGCCATAATAAAAATTTTGTGCTAATTAATATTATGAGGAGATTCATAATAATTATGCTTGATAATATAAAACATCTCTTGAGCTTAAAATCTGTTGACAAAAATATCGCAGAAAACAATTTTGACCTAGCTCTTGAGAAACTAAACTCTTTGATTAAAGAAGGTTATAACCCTGCTGTGACCTTTTTAAAAAGAGGTAAATTGTGCAAAAAACTTCTTATGCTTAATGAAGCATATTCAGATTTTACGTATATAATCGGAAATTGTGCCGATAAAAAAGCTGCTTACTATGAAAGACTCAAGCTCAATTTTGAAATAACCAATTATAAGGGAGCATTACTGGATGCTGAAACAATTTTAGGCTGGGACCCTGATAATTTTGAAGTCAAAAAATATAAATTTCTCTCACTTGTATACTCCGGTGAGAATGAAATTGCAAAAGAATACATATTAAATTTATTTGGTCATAATAAATTTAAAACACTACATTTTATATTCAATGAATCAGCGCTTATCTTGGCAAATGATGAATATTCCAACGGGCTGAAACTCTTGGACATTATTGAGTTAATTGATAAAAACAACCCTGTTAAACTCCTTAAAGAAGCTACTGTATACGGATTAGCAGGAGAAAAAGAAAAGGAAGCCGAAATTCTAAAAAAGATTGATAACACATTCCCAAAATATTTTATTACACATTTTAAATTTTACGATATGTATCAAGAAAAAGATTTGCTTGAAATTTGTTTCCTTCTTGAACTGGCAGTTTTTGATAAACAAAACTTCTTTTCTTATTTTATGAAAATACTGGAAGGTTATAAAAATCATATTGAAGGTCATATCATTGATTCAAAAGAATGCTTTGAAAAAGCAATAGAGATAAATCCTAAAAAACCGGAAGCTTACGTTTTGCTCGCACAAACTTTGCAGCTCATTTCCGGTTATGATAACCCGCAATTCAAAAAGGCTGCAGAAGATAACTACAAAAAAGCTCTTGAAATATATTCAAATGCAAACCTGGCTGTCAAGGCAGAAGATATGAAGCGTCAAATTAAGCACCTTAACTCAAGTATTGTTTTAAAGTAAACTGTTTTCAATTTCTTCTTCATTGACCCCTTTGTAATTAATTTTAGAAGAAGTAATAGGCTGTCTGTAGTCAGATTTATTAATTGAGCGAGACTCTACTATAACCGATGGAGGAAGAATTGACCATTTGTATAGAGCTGTAGACATCCTTCTGTAGAACTTATCAAGCCATTCAATTTTTTGTTCTTTGCTTATTTTATTCTTTTTTTCATAAATAAATTCAGCTTGAAGAAGATCATAATAGGACTCGTTTTTATTTTCTATTCTCCAAATAATTTCATCCAAGAACTCATAAGGCATAAGAGCATCTTCAGCATTAAGAGTTTTTCCGGTCTTAGGGTCTATAGCAAGTTCCGCCCCGGGTTTTTTAAGTATAACAGCTTCCGGGATTGCATTTTTATCTTCTCTGTTTGAGTTCAGCCATCTTGCAAAGGCAAAAAGTTTCGTCTTAGGGACATCCGCAATAGGGGCAAATCCGCCGGACATATCTCCGTTAATCGTCGCATACCCCATATAGAGTTCAGATTTATCCGATGTTGCAATAGGAATACATGATGCAAACTCATTACTTATACCCCATAGGAACATTGCTCTTGAGCGAGCCTGAATATTATCCGGGGTAAATGAAATTTTGTATCTGTTATCCCATTTTGTTTCTATTACTTTGAAAAGTTGGTCAAGACAGGCTGTTGTCGTATCAACCATAGGTTTAATAGAAGCTTCCGTAAAATTTATACCCAAATTATGCGCAAGCTCTTCTGCATCAGATTTGCTTTCATTAGAAGTTAATTTTGACGGCATTGAAATTCCAAATACATTTTCTTTTCCGAGAGCATCTGCAAGAAGTACTGCACAAACTGTAGAATCAAGTCCGCCGGAAAGACCTAAAACTGCCCTTTTGAACCCGCATTTTGAGAAATAATCTCTTATTCCTTGAACAATCGTTTTATAAGTTCTTTCCAAATCCGATTCATACTCAAGAGTAAAGACTTTTTGTTCTGTTAAAGATTTTTCCAAACCTCTTGTCAGCGGATAAATTTTGCCGATTTCGTTTTTCGGATTTACAATTAAAAATTGTTCCTCAAAAGACTTTGCCCGAGCAATCAATTCTCCGCTATAATTAAATACCCTGCTTGAACCGTCAAAAGATATATTATCAATTGCACCCACTTGATTTACATAAATCATCGGTTTTTTATACTTTGAAGAAATAAATGAAAGCATATTATGTTTTAACTGTTCTTTTTTAGCCCTTGTTGGCGATGCTGAACAATTAATAAAAACGTCAGCTTCTTTTAACTCTTCTATAGGATCTCTGTCATAAAGATTTTTTTCAAAGAACTCCTTATTATTCCAACAGTCCTCACAAATGGATATACCGTATTTTATACCATTTACCTCGAGATATCTATTTGATGGTAAAATATTTTCTTTAGAAAACACACCCAGAGTCTCTGCCGGTTGAATACCCGCAACAGGAGATGGCTCAATGTACCTGTAATCGTTAAATTCAGAATACGTAGGAAGCAACGACTTTCTTACAATTCCTGTAATTTTACCATTTTGCAGTATAGCAGCCGAATTATAAAACCTTTTTCCTTCTGCAACTTTTTCTCGTGGTTCTACAAACCCGACTATAGCTGTAGTATTTTTGGTAATCTTTGCCAAACCCTTAAGCCATTTAATATTTTCACGCACTATAAGCGGATGTCTGTCAATAGTATCCTCTATCGGATATCCCATTAGTGCCAGTTCCGGAAAAATAACCAAATCCAGCCCGATTTTTTCAGCATATTTTATGTATTTAGCTATCTTTTTTGCATTAAATTCCAGATTCCCTGCTGTGGGGTCAATTTGAGCGAGTCCGATATAACCGCCTTGTGAGGTAATTGAAGCTATTTCTTCAACCATATTTTCAGAAGGAATTTCTCCGTGAGAAAATTTTTTATCTACAACTTCTGAAAGTTCATATAACCTGCTATCTATTTTCGTCATAGTGTTTGCCTTTTACTTTATAAGCGCATCCGCAACTTCTCTAAATGCGCCGGCTCCGCCGTGTCTTTGGGTAATTTGTATACCTTCTATCAATTTTATTTTATCTACAGCATCCGGAACCGTAACCGCATATTTAGAATAACATAAAGATTCATAATCGTTTACATCATCTCCTATGTAAACATACTCATCTTCTTTCAAGCCATATTTTTCAATTATTGATTTTATAACAGCAAGCTTATTTCTGATTCCCTGATGAACCTCTTCAAGTTGAAACTTGTTTGCAATAAGTTCTATTGCAGAATTAGTCTCACCTGAAATTATCCCCATCATAAATCCGTTTTTTCTAAGAAGAGAAAATGCCATAACATCTTTAAAATTAAGTTTTCTTGTCATATCACCTTTTGAATCTATATAAACGCAATTATCAGTAATAATTCCGTCGAAATCTGTTATGACCATTTTAATTGTTTCGGGTAGTTTAATCATTATTTAACTCTTCTTAATTTTTCAATTATAGGAACTTCTCTCGGGTAAACGACCTTAACTCCGTCGCCAAGAAGGGTCGGAACTTGCCTGATATCTCTTACCATGTGGTATAAACCAGCCATTTCCAGACTTGCTGCTTGGTCAGAACCCCAATTTGTTCTATCAACTGTTATATGCCGCTCTACTGCTGCAGCTCCGAGAGCAACCGCAAGAACAGACGGCGTTACGCCTCTTTCATGTCCTGAATATCCGATAGGGCACTTAAATTCTTTCTTAAATGATTCTATAACTCTTAAGTTCATTTCTTCGGTGTTTGATGGATAGGTAGATGTGCAATGAAAAATAACAAGATTATCTTCCCCAAGTATAGAAACCGCATGTCTAATTTCTTCCAAAGTACTCATCCCAGTGGATAACAAAAGAGGTTTTCCTTTTGATTTTGTGTATTTTAATAGATTATCATCCGTTAAAGAGGCAGAAGCTATCTTGTAGCACGGGACATCAAACTTCTCCATAAAATCAACAGAGCCTTCATCCCAGCAGGAAGCAAACCAGATAATGCCCTTACGTTTGCAATACTCATCAATTTCTCTGTATTCATCTTCCCCGAATTCAAGACCTCTTTTTAAATCACCGTTTGTATTACCAAAGACGCTCTTTCTTTCTTTCGCTAATTCCTCTTTTGTATAGACAACATCTACCGTTCGCTTCTGGAATTTAACAGCATCACAGCCTGTAGTAACTGCAATATCAATCATTTTTTTCGCCAGCGATACCGAACCGTTATGATTTATCCCTATTTCGGCAATAATAAAACAAGGATAACCGTCACCGATAATCTTATCAGCAATTTTTACGATTTTTGACATCTATACTCCTTTACTATAATAGCAATTAGCTTAAATATTTTTTGTACAAAGCAAAATCTTCGGGATCTACTCTGTGCTTTTCAGACAAACTCGGTTCCGGAGCAGTTTCCTCTTCTTGTTCGGTAAACAAAGAATCAATTATTCCCTCAGGGCTGTCATTGCTAATACTGGGTTCCGTTTCCGTAAAGCCTTCGGCTAAATCAGATTGATTATCCTGTATTTGAGATTCTTCCTCGATAGTTTTACTGTCTCTATTTTCGCTGTGTGCTTTTGTAATAAGTTTTGAAAGCCCAATTGATGGAATCTCAATTTTTGGAATCTCTATTTTAGGTATTTTTATATTAGGAATCTCAATATGCGAATATTCTTTTTCTCCGTCATCTTCCGAAAAAGCTCCCAAATCTTTAATAAGATGTATAGACGCAGAAGAAGCACCTATAAGCATTCTTTTTCCGTCAAGTTCAACTACATGCAAAGTCTTGTTATTACCTAACGGGGTTGTTGATATTACAGAAACTTTTGAACGGGAAAAATCCCCTGTCTGTTTGAGGGTTCTAAAACCGAATCTGTTTAATTTAGCATAAATAATTCCTGTGACATAAATCAGCAGAATTACAAAAACAAGAGACATCACCACTGAGATAATACTAGGTTCATGTCCGATTGACTGGGCTGCCGCAAGCGCCGTATCAGGAGAACCTGACACAGTAGATGCCTCTGCAGGCTGGACTGCATAAGCCAAAGGGTCAGGCAAATCCGGCAGAACCTCAAACTTCTCCGAGGCATAACATAACATCGTACTAAACCAGCAAGCAGCTCCCAAACTATATAATTTAATCTTATTCATTTATTAATCCCATGATTTCTGGTATAATTATATCATAAAAATTTTAAATAGGACCATCTGCCATGCTCTTGGAATTAAAAAGCTTTATTGTAGAAGAAAGCGGAACCATTTTAGCTCATATACTTCACTTATTTATATTGTTTCTTTTGGTTTCTTTGTTTATTTTTATACGCAGAACAAAAGCAAAATGGAATAAACTAAATGACTATATAGCATCTGTTATAAAAACCGTAAACTCAATACGATACGGAGATTTGACAAAAAAACTGGATAAAATGGACTTACCGGACTCGGAAGCACTATCTGACAGTGTTAACAGAATGATTGAAACTCTGCATGATAGAGAAAGTATGATAACAGAATATCAAGGCGAACTTATAAAGCAGAACAAATTTCTCGAAGCCGCTATAAATTCCTTATCTGACGGACTTATTATTACAGACGAAAATGATATAATCCAGAGAGCAACTATAAGAATCTCCGAATGGTTTAATATCCCCGGCAAAGAAATTATTGGAAAGCCTCTTTCTGACTTTATTGATATTCCGAAAAGAAAAACCGTTGAAACTCTCAATGATGACGAAGTTAAAATACTTGCAGACCCTGCTGCAAGTTATCTGGCAAGCTCTGTTGAATTAAAACTGGATGAAAATCAGAAGAGATATATCGTAATTCTAAAAAACAATACAAATCAAAAGGAACTTGAAACCTTAAAAGAAGATTTTGTCGCAACATTAACCCATGATTTAAAAGTTCCTATTATTGCCGAAACAAATATGATAGAGCTGTTTTTAAATGAAAATTTTGGACCTATAAGCGACAAACAAAGAATTGCGCTTAAAAATATGCAAACTTCAAATAAAGAACTGCTTGAGCTTGTTCAAGTTGTTTTGGATACCTACAAAATTAAAGATGGTAAAATAAGTCTCCATAAAGAAAATATTATGCTCAAAGGTTTTATTGAAGAAATAATAGAAGAAATGTCTCCAATAGCGCAAAAAACCGGTAATGTAATTAAATTTATACTAAACCGTGATATTAGAGTTCTCGCAGACCGATTTCAGTTAAAAAGAGTCGTTAAAAATTTAATACAGAATGCCATATCTTACGGTTCGCCAAAATCACCTATAGAAATATATATCGGGGAAATTCCTAAGTATATCACTATAAGGATAAAAGATTACGGGGCTGGTATTTCCAAATCCGATATAGATAAAATTTTTAACAAATACTATTCAGCTGCAAAGAAATTCCGGAAAATAGGAACGGGGCTTGGGTTGTATTTGGCTTTACAGATATTAAAAGCTCACAATGGAGATTTAGCAGTTGAAAGCGAGGAAGGAGTGTATACGGAATTTTGTATAAAACTTCCGGCATAAGCTTATGAGTGAAATATTATATGACACCAAATATTTGCAGCTAAAAAGTACACCGTCAAAGAGCGGGAAGCCCTGGGTTTATGCACATAGACCTAATGCAAAAGATGTTGTAGTAATACTTCCTGTGGTAGGAGATTCTATCCTTTTTCTTATAGAAGAACGCCCGCCGCTTAATGCAGAAAATAAAGCTGTCTATTCTGTTGCAATACCAGCAGGATTAGTCGGCGACGAGAGAGGTAATGAAACTGTTGAAGAAGCTATCAAAGCGGAATTGTTAGAAGAATCCGGGCTTGCCGCTGACAGAATAAAGATTGTTTCAAGAAAAATTGCAAGTTCACCGGGGTGTGTTTCCGAAACAGTAACTATTGCAATAGCTTATATAGATAACTATGAGATAAAGGTTAAACCTGTAAGTGATGGCGGAGTTATTGTTGACAGGATTTTAGTTAAAAGAAATGATGTATATACCTGGTTAAGAAACAAAGAAAATGAAGGGTATGCAATGACGGCTTCAACACTTGCTGCTCTTTATTATTTATCAGAGGAGAGTGAATAAATGATTTCAAGAGGTATAAGAGGAGCTATAACTGTAAAAGAAAACACACCTAAAGCAATAGAAGAAGCGGTTATTAAACTTTTAGACGAAATTGTTAAGAGAAACAATCTTGATATTAGCTTAATATCGCATGCAATTTTTACATTCACACCTGATTTGAATGCAGATTTCCCGGCAAAGTATGCGAGAGTTAATTTAAATTGGAAAGCCGTCCCAATGCTGTGTTTCAATGAAATTGATGTTCCGGGGGCTTTAAAGATGTGTTTGAGAGTTTTAGTCGTAGTTAACTGCGGAGAGGAATTTGAACCTGAATTCGTTTATTTAGATGGAGCTGCAAATTTAAGAAAATGAAAATACTTGTTGTTGATGACATAAGAGGATGGAGAGATTATCATAAGGCTATTGTCCAAGAGCTTTTTCCAAAGGCTGAAATACTTGAAGCGGAATCAGCAAAAAACGGTTATGATTTAGTTATGGAAAATAATGAGAATCCGTTTGATATAATAATAACCGATTTACAAATGGAACAAGATTTTGAACCCGATTATGCGGGGGAATGGCTTGTTAAGCAAGTCAAAACCTTTAAAAATTATTCAAAGACTAAAATAGTCATAATCTCTGCAACTTTTAATATACATCATATTGCAGACATTCTTGGGGTTGAATGTATTCCTAAAACAACGGCAAGAAACTTTCCGCAAGCATACGAAATACTAAAAAATACAACACAATAGCAATTGTGCCATAAAAAAAAGTTTGCCAAGAGTCGCATGGCAAACATTAAATAAACACGAGGATATTAAGAGAGAGTATAAAAAGAAAACTTGTTTTGTTAAGCTAATTGATTATTTTCAATTTACTTATTCCTTAATCCTTACATCTATATAAAGTATTTTTATTTTGAGAAATTGCCTTTTTTATTTCCTTTTGTAACAATCCTTAAAGTTGTATAAACAGTGAATTTAAGGTGTATATACTTAGTAGATAAAATCTGTTAAAATTAAGATATAATTTAATGGAAAATTGTTTACAGCAACTATTTTTGTGGTACCATGATTAGTATAAAGGGATATGGAGGAGAAAGATTTTGGCTCAACAGAACATGTTTTCAGACGGTAAAATCGTACCGGTTAATATAAGAGAAGAGATGAAGCGTTCATATATAGATTACGCCATGAGTGTAATCGTAGGACGTGCGCTTCCGGATGTAAGAGATGGTTTAAAGCCTGTTCACAGACGTATTTTATACGCAATGAACGAGCTGGGCATGACTCCTGACAAACCGTTTAAGAAATGTGCTCGTATCGTCGGCGAAGTTCTTGGTAAATACCACCCGCACGGTGACACAGCAGTTTATGAAGCGCTCGTTCGTATGGCTCAAGACTTCTCTACCAGATATTTAACAGTTGACGGGCATGGCAACTTCGGTTCTGTTGACGGAGATGGCGCAGCAGCAATGCGTTATACAGAAGCCAGAATGCATAAAATCACAACATCCATGCTTGCAGATATTGATTGTGAAACAGTTGACTTTGTTCCTAACTTCGACGGTTCATTGGAAGAACCGTCAGTCCTTCCTGTAAGGCTTCCGATGCTTTTATTAAACGGTGTTTCAGGTATTGCAGTAGGTATGGCAACAAATATTCCGCCTCACAATTTAAGAGAGATTGTAGACGGAACTATTGCACTTATTGATAATCCGCAAATCACAGTTGACGGGTTAATGGAATATATTAAAGGTCCTGATTTCCCGACAGCAGCGACAATCGTTGGTTTGAATGATATCAGACAGGCTTACCAGACAGGAAGAGGTTCTATCAAAATGTCTGCGGTTGCGACTATTGAAGAAATTCCCGGAGGAGCAGGCAGACAATCCAGAACAGCTATTATAGTTACGGAGATTCCTTATCAGGTTAACAAAGCGCAATTGATTGAAAAGATTGCAGAGTTGGTTAAAGAACAAAGAATCAACGGTATTTCCGACCTTCGCGATGAATCAGACAGAGAAGGTATGCGTATAGTAATCGAGCTTAAGCGTGATGCCAAGCCGGAAGTCGTTAAAAATAACCTGTTTAAATACACCCAGCTTGCTACCACATTCGGCGTAAATATGGTTACTCTTTGTGGTAAGCAGCCTAGATTGCTCAATTTGTATGAAGTATTAAACGAGTTTGTCGAACATAGAGTCGAAATCGTTACAAGAAGAACTATTTACTTCTTGAAGAAAGCTAAAATCAGAGCCCATATTTTAGCAGGTTTATTAATCGCTTTAGGTTCTTTGGACGAAGTTATTGAACTTATCAAGAAATCCAAAACTACGGATGATGCCAGAGTCGGTTTGATGAGCAAGTTCGGACTTGATGTTGATCAGGCTAATGCAATTTTGGAAATGCAATTAAGAAGGTTAACAGGCTTAGAACAGGATAAAATCAAAACCGAATACGATGAACTTATTAAA
The DNA here is from genome assembly GCA_944326455.1 of Candidatus Gastranaerophilales bacterium. Classification (GTDB taxonomy): domain Bacteria; phylum Cyanobacteriota; class Vampirovibrionia; order Gastranaerophilales; family Gastranaerophilaceae; genus CAG-196. Next base: position 23,453 of record CALVEA010000020.1, read on the forward strand.
AAGATTGCAGAATATGAAGAAATTCTTGCAGACAGACAGAAAGTTCTTGATATTATAAAAGCTGAACTTCTTGAAGATAAAGAAAAATACGGCGATGACAGAAAGACTCAAATTGTACCGGAGCAGGGTGAAGTTACAATTGAGGACTTGACTCCGAATACTCCTATGGCAGTGTTTATCACGCATCAGGGATATTTAAAGAGAATTTCTCTCGACACATTTGACCGCCAGAACAGAGCTACAAGAGGAAAAGCCGGAATCAAAACTAAAGAAGATGACGACATACAACACTTCTTTACTGCAATGATGCATGATAAGGTTCTGTTCTTCTCTTCAAAAGGTATTGTATACAGCTTGAATGTATATGACTTCCCTGAAGGCGGCAGACAATCCAAAGGATTGCCGATAGTTAATGTATTACCGATAGAACAGGGTGAACAAATTACAGCTGTTGTTCCGGTAAGCACATTCTCACACGATTTGAACCTTATAATGCTTACTCAAAAAGGATACATAAAGAGAATTGAGCTTGATAACTTTGCTAATATCAGAAGAAGCGGTATCATAGCAATTTCTCTTGAAGACGGCGACAAACTTAACTGGGTTAAACTTGCCAACCCGAATGATGAAATTATTATCGGAACTTCCTGCGGTATGGCAATCAGATTCCCGATAGCAGACTTAAGACCGCTCGGAAGAAGTGCAAGAGGGGTAAATTCTATGAAACTCAGAGCCGGTGACACTATTATCGGCTGCGATATTGTTCCAAGAAACTATGATGCGGATCTTCTGGTAGTAACATCTGACGGGTTCGGCAAACGTACTAAACTGTCAGAGTTTAGAGCTCAAAACAGAGGCGGAATCGGTTTAATTGCAACCAAGTTTAAATCAAATATGTCAAGGCTGGTTGCACTAACGATAGTTGAAGAAAAAGACGAAATCATGCTTGTAACAGCAAACGGTATTGTTACAAGACTTAAAGCCGGTGATATTTCCTGCCAGGGCAGACCTGCAACAGGTGTCAGAGCACAAAACTTAACGGATAACGATACCGTTGTATCGGTTAATAAGATTGTAAACACAGATAAAGATGATGATAATTATAATCCCGCAACCGGTTCTTGTGCAATAACAGAAGAATCTGAACCCGCAGGAGAACAAACAACACTGAATATGACAACAGAAGAATAATAAAAAAGCCGGGGTACTCCCCGGCTTTTTAAAGAAAGGCGAAAGATGAACAATTTAAAAATCTATTTTGATAAAGATATAAATACAGAACTTATTAAGACAAAGAAAATAGCTATAATCGGATTTGGTTCACAAGGCTACGGTCAGAGCATGAATCTAAGAGATTCAGGATGCGACGTCATTTTAGGTTTAAGACAAGGCGGTGCTTCTGATATTAAAGCAAAAGATTACGGCTTTAAAACAATGTCTATTAAAGATGCTGTTAAAGAAGCTGACATTATCCAGATACTTATTCCTGACGAGATTCAGGCAAAGGTTTTTAAAGAAGAAATTGAGCCGAACCTCAGAAAAGGTCAATATTTAATGTTTTCTCACGGGTTTAATATACATTACGGATTTATTACCCCGCCAGAAGGTGTAAATGTTATAATGGTTGCACCTAAAGCTCCGGGACATACCGTAAGAAGCGAATACGCAGCAGGAAGAGGGGTCCCGTCGCTCGTTGCAGTTGAAAAAGATTTCTCCGGAAATTCAAAAGAACTTGCACTTTCTTATGCTGCTGCAATTGGCTCAGGAAGAGCCGGAATTATTGAAACAACTTTCAGAGAAGAAACAGAAACAGATCTCTTCGGAGAGCAGGCAGTCCTTTGCGGCGGATGTTCAGCTCTTATAAAAACCGCTTTTGAGACTCTTGTTGAAGCAGGTTATTCTCCTTATATGGCATATTTTGAAGTCTGCCATGAACTCAAACTCATAGTAGATTTAATCTATGAAGGCGGAATTGAAGATATGCATTATTCTGTATCAAATAACGCTGAATATGGAGATTATACAAGAGGAAACATTGTCATAGATAAAAATACAAAAGAAAGAATGAAAAAAATTCTTACAGATATCCAAAACGGAAGCTATGCCAAAGAATTTATGGAAGAATTTCATTCCGGGTCTCCAAACTTTACAAGAATGAGAAAAGAATCAGAAGGTCATTTGATAGAAAAAGTCGGACACGAAATCCGCTCAGCCTTTAAATGGGGAGATAAAGAAAAACTCATTGACAGAAAGAAAAACTAATATTTAGCCACCAAGGTAAAAAGCTTTTCCCCATCGGAGCTATGGTTTTTACCAACTTCTTTTTTAAAATAAACATGTATTTAAAATACAAGTTGTTAATAACAGAAAAGGAGTTAGTAATGAAAAAAACATTGTCAATGTTAGCTGTATTAGGGATAGTAGCAGTAGGAGTCCAGTCTGCCCAGGCATTTTCCTGGTCAAGCTTGAACCCTGCGTACTGGGGACACTGCCCTAAATGCGAAAAGAAAAAAACTGACTGCGATTGCCAGAAAAAATGTGACCCATGTCAAAAGATTAAGAAGTGTGATCCTTGTGAAACCGGGGCTGCTGCACCATGTGACCCTTGTGCCAAAAAAACTCAACCATGTGATCCTTGCCAAAAAGTAAAAAAATGCGACCCATGTGAAAAGAAAGTTCAGCCATGCGACCCTTGCCAGAAGGTTCAAAAACAGCCTTGTGATCCTTGCAACAAACTTCAAAATATGACAAAGTAAATTATTTCTTTCTAACACAAAAAATACAGCGAATAAAATATTCGCTGTATTTTTCTATACATTAATCCGTCTAACCGCACAATGCAAGTAATACACCTGCAGCAACGGCAGAGCCGATAACGCCTGATACGTTCGGTCCCATTGCGTGCATTAACAAGAAGTTTTGAGGATCAGCCTCTTGACCAACCTTGTTAGAAACACGTGCAGCCATAGGTACAGCCGAAACTCCCGCAGAACCGATAAGCGGATTGATTTTGGTTTTAGAAAACAAGTTCATAATTTTTGCCATAATTACACCGCCTGCAGTTGCAAGAGAAAATGCCATTATACCTAAGAATAAGATAAACAGTGTTTGACCTGTTAAGAACTGGTCTGCTGAAAGTTTAGAACCTACAGTTAAGCCTAAGAATATTGTAACAATATTAATTAAAGCGTTCTGCAAAGTATCCGACAATCTTTCAACAACTCCGCATTCTCTGCACAAGTTACCAAAGCAGAATGCACCTACAAGCGGACAAGCACTCGGAAGCAAGAGAACACAAAGCAGAAGTACCATAAGAGGGAATATGATTTTTTCTCTCTTTGAAACTTCTCTTAACTGGGTCATTCTGATTTTTCTTTCTTCTTTTGTTGTTAATAATTTCATAATTGGCGGCTGAATAACAGGAACCAGTGCCATATATGAATAAGCAGCAACTGCAATAGCACCCAAAAGTTCAGGAGCCAATTTGTTTGTTACATAAATTGATGTAGGTCCGTCTGCACCGCCGATAATACCGATGGCGCTTGCTTGCTGCAATGTAAACGGATCCATACCCATTGCTGACATTACAGGTGCAAGAGCAAGGGCTAAAAGCAATGCTCCAAAAATACCGAACTGTGCAGCACCGCCTAATAAAGCCATTTTAGGGTTTGCAATCAACGGACCGAAGTCTGTCATAGCACCAACACCCATAAAGATAATCAGCGGGAATATTCCTTTATGAATACCTGCTTCAAATATAATTCCTAAGAAACCTGCAGGACCGGCAATAGCTTCTCCCGGCGGCATAGGGATATTTGATAGCAAACCGCCAAAGGCAATAGGTACCAATAGCAGCGGCTCAAATTGTTTTTTAATACCGAGCCATAAAAGGAATAAACAGATAAGAATCATTATCCATTGTCCGTGCATGTGCAAAATCTGTTCAAAACCTTTCAGATTAGGATCTGCCGGCAGGACAAAATTCATTATGCCTGTAGTATTCCAGAGATTAATCAAACCATCATGTATATTCATTTAACACCTCCTTTACGCTACAGTTGCCAATGTTTGCCCTGTTACTACTTTATCGCCCTGAGCAACCAAGATTGACTGGACTGTTCCGGCAACCGGTGACTTAATTTCAATTTCCATTTTCATCGCTTCAAGAACCATAATTACATCACCTTCATTAACAGCAGTACCTTCCGGAGCTTCTATTCTTAAAACGTTACCGGGAACCCCGGCTGTAACTTCTGCGCCGCCAGATGCAGCAGATGATGTTGATTTTGATTCAATACCCTCTTTAACGGAGATATCGTAAGTTTTACCGTTAACAACAGCTTTTTTATCACCTTCGAGCTTAACAGCATAAGCTTTTCCGTTAACACTGACAGTAAATTCATCTCCGCCTGCTGCAGGAGTAGGACAAGTTTGAGCAGGACAGTTTTTACGGACTCCGATTTGTCCTTTACCCTGCAAGAACATAATACCTTTTTCTTTACAAGCACCTGCAATAAAGATGTTTTCTTCGTTAACTTCTAGTCCTGCATCTTCAAGCATCTTAGTAGCAGCTTTAATACCTTTATTAGGGTCTTTATCATTTAGGTCAACGACCAATTCTGTTGTAGGTTGTAAACCAAGCTGCTGTTCAGCTTCTTTAACAACTTCCGCATCAGGTTCGCAAGGAGTTTTACCGAAGTACCCAAGAACCATTTTTCCGTAACCTTCTGCAATTTTCTTCCAGGAACCGAACATAACATTATTAAATGCCTGCTGGAAGTAGAATTGTGAAACAGGAGTAACAGAAGTACCGAAACCGCCTTTTTCAACAACTTCTTTCATAGCAGCTACAACTTCAGGGAATTTATCCATAACTCCGTTATCTCTCATCATCTGAGTGTTAGCGGTTAAAGCTCCGCCCGGAAGAGGTGAAGAGATAATCATCGGGTTAACTGCCAAAGCTTCAGGAGGTAAGAAGTAATCTTTCATACATTCTTTAAAGATTTCTTCTGTTTCAAGAATCTTATTAATATCAATACCTAAATCGTATTCAGTGCCTTTAAGAGCATGCCACATTGAAACGATGTCCGGCTGTGCCGTACCGCCAGAAACAGGTTTCATTGCCAAATCAATACCGTCAGCTCCGCCTTCCAACGCTGCAAGATAAGCTGCAAGACCAGTACCTGCTGTTTCGTGGGAGTGGAATCTAATGTGAGCATCGTTACCCAAGATTTCTCTGGTTCTCTTGATTGTTTCGTAAACCTTTCTAGGTGCAGATGTACCGGAAGCATCCTTAAATGCTAAGCTGTCAAACGGAATACCTGCATCAAGGATTGAACGAAGCACTCTTTCATAGAAATCAACATCATGAGCGCCTGTACATCCAATAGGAAGTTCCATCATTGTGATTGTAACTTCATGTTTCAAACCGTTATCTTTAATGCACTGCCCTGAATAAATAAGGTTATTTACATCGTTTAATGCATCAAAGTTTCTAATAGTGGTAACACCATGTTTCTTAAACAATTTAGCGTGAAGATTAATCATGTCTCTCGGCTGAGAATCCAAACCAACAACATTAACTCCTCTTGCCAAAGATTGAAGATTGATGTCAGGACCAACAGCTGCTCTTATTTTATCCATTGTTTCAAAAGCATTTTCATTACAATAGAAAATCGGAGACTGAAATCTGGCACCGCCTGCGACTTCAAAATGTTTAATACCGGCATCGACTGCTGATTTTAAAGCCGGTAAAAAATCATCAACAAATACTCTAGCACCATAAACTGATTGAAAACCATCTCTAAAAGATGTGTCCATTACTTTAATTAATTTTTTTGTCATTTTTATTACCTTTCAATAAACTAACTTCTTCCAAGAACTGCTTTTAAAACCGCAACTGCAACAGCTTCTTCATCTGCGGCAGGCTTACTGGCTTTTGCGGGCTGCACAACATCTTCCGGGAAAAATTTATTTAAGTATTTAATAACTCCACCCATTCCATGCATAGCAACTATCATAATACATAAGAACAAAAATACAGTGCCCATTCCTATAAACATAAGGGCGATACCATCAAATAATAATTCATTCATAATATATCTCCTGCTAAAAATACGAGTTCTTTATTTTTCTCTTTAAGCCGCAAAGCACCTTTGTCTGTAACTCCGACAGCTAAACCGGTGACTTCTTTATCAAAAGTTCTTACAGTTATAGTGTTATTGAGGAAAACGGCTCTTCTCATGTATTCATCTTTTATCAATGAAAATCCTTCCTCTATAAATCTATCATACAACAAAAAAAATCTGTTCAAAAGTTCACTAAGAAATGAATCTCTATCTATATTTTTACCAAGTTCAATATTTAAAGATGTTGCAGGTTTATCAATCTTTGACAGATTATTTTCTGCACAGTTTAAATTAATTCCGAATCCTAAAATAATCCCGGCAAGTTTATCTTTTTCCAATACACTTTCTGCTAAAATTCCTGAAACTTTTCTGCCGTTTATTAAAACATCATTAGGCCATTTAATTCCCGGCTCAACTCCGTAACTTTCCATAGTCCGGGATATCATAACAGATAAATATTGGGTTAAATTTGAATAAACTTCTTTTAATTTATCTCCGGGTTTTAGAATAATACTCGCATAAATATTTTCGCCGCCGACAAAATCCCATTTACGCTCCAAACGTCCCCTTCCGGCAGATTGTTTTGAAGTATATATAACAGTTTTGTCCTCAAACTTTGCTAAATTTTCTTTAGCATACTTATTAGTAGAATCAACCTCTTCTAAAAAAACGTATTCCATACACTAATTATAATATAAATATAAAAAAGAAACTGCCTCGGATGAGACAGTTTTATATGTACACATTAGGTTTGCTAAATATCTTTAAGCCGCTGCACGTTCAGTCTGCGGTGCTTTATCGGCAATTTTATGCTCAACATCAGGCTTAGAGCCTCTCTTTGCATTAATCTTACCTCCAATCCAGTTTGCAATCGGTGTTATTAAAACAGGTGCAACATATCTGTAAATTGTCGTAAATGTAACAATACCGATTAAGGTTCTAAACCCTTTTAACTGCTTACCGAGTTTTTCCATTGCAACCTGTTTTGCTTCCGGCGCCAATTTAGCAGCTTTTATCTTTTTCTCTTGGGCTGCCGAGAATGCATATTCACATTGTTTGTTTATATCTCTGATAGCCAAATCTACTGTATATGCAGCAATTGTCGGCAGAATAAATGACAACCCTTGGTTTACAGCCAAAGTAAGAGCATTATCTTTATCAAATTCTTTGTTTTTCAAGGTAGAATGCATATACGCAGAGCTCGTAATCAAAGACCCAAAGGTTTGGAAATGTCTGGTAACATCGCCTTTCTTATCAAGTTTTGCAAGGAATTCAGAAACTTTCCTCATTGAATCCGACCCCAGTATATGCTTACCATAATACTCTGCAAAAAATCTTGAAACTTTACCGGGCTTTTTACCAGCTTGGAAAGAAACTTGATTATTATTTCTACCATAATTAGTTTTAGGATATGTACCGTCTTGCTTTACAAGGTTTTGGCTATAATTAAATGAATTAATAGAATTTATATTCATTATGCCACCACCTTTCCGGACTTTCCTGCATCTTGCGCAGGAATATCTTCCTTAGGTTTTTTGGATTTTTCAATACCGAAGACACTTTTTAAAATAAATGGAATAATTGCGATTGTAGCTGTAGCTCTAGGATAGGTTACTACCAAATCCGGCAGCCAACCGCCCAATTTATTTAATACGGTATTTACAGAATCGGCTTTAACCATTTCTTCATCGATAGGAGTACCTAACGAGAACTCATCTTTATTGTTTTTCTGATAACATACATCCTTAATCGATCCGTCAATATGTTTTCTCTTCAAACCTGTGACAAGAATTATACCTTTATCGGTCTCTGCCCAGTCTGAAATAAATATATTGTTATTATCAAAATTGAAAGCTTTACCGTCTTTTTTCAACCATTTATCAGGATGCAATCTTTCTCCGTTCGCAGCTTTGATTGATGCTACATCCAATTCCGGATAAACTTCTTTAAGAACATCTTCCGTAACATGCTTAAGCGGGAAGTATTGAACTTTTTTAGATTCGGAATCTTTTACAGCAATAAAAATGTCTTTTAAATCAAACTTAACTTTTTCACCGTTTTTAGTCACCCACTCATTTGGAGAAAGTGTTTTGATTTTTGAAGTGTCCAAATCCGGAATTCTTTCCAACAAAGTTTTTTCTGAAATTTCAGAAATGTGTTTTGGCAGAGGAACTTTGTGAACATCCTTGATATCCGGTATAAATCGATTACCAGCTTTATCAAGCCATTTATCCATTGGCAATCTCTTACCATTTGCATCTTTGATTGATGCCGTATCTAAATGCGGCCACATTCTTACCAATTTACTTTCATCTTTAATATATTTACCTGCCTCCTTGAGCGCCAGGTTATAACCTGTTGCAAGCGGTCTTATAAACAAAAGAGGAACTATAAAGCCCCAAACACCGGATGATACAGAATGTGCTGCAGCAAACGCACAGTCTTTTTTATTTTTATCACCGGGCAGTGCCATAATAGTAAGAGGTCTTGCGGTTGTACAAATTACAAGTGCAGTACCTGAATTAATTAAGACTTCCTGCTTGCTGGTCGTTTCCAAAAGCTTACCAAAAGAGCCGCTATTAAAGATTTTCTTTAAACCCTTTGAATCAGCGACTCTTTCTGCAAATTTTTTCTTACCGGCTTCCACAGCCTTATTTACTATCTCTTTTTTACCCTTAAATGATACACTACCCTTGTATATTTCAGGCTCTGACGAACGCATACCGTCCGAATATTTTGTATATCTAATTTCACGCGGCAATGGAATGTTGGTTGGGCGGTTTAACGCCGGTGAACTTAGATTTTGCGTTGTATGAATCTTCATCATAGTTTCCAATCTAACTAACTGTCTACACATTTATCTTAAAACAAACCAATTTTTTTTTTGCTAGTTGTTAACAATTTTGTTACAATTTGGTAAAATAATCTAAGAGAGTGGATTACAGTATGAGAATTGATGTAAAAAGAACACTTATTCTACTGGCAATATACATGCTCACACCAAGTTTTGGGCATGCTCTTGATTTGGATGCAACAGTTGATGACGAAATAAGGAAAAACTACAACCCCAATCAACTCATCCAAGACGTAAATATAAAAGAAGAAAGTGCTCTTGAAAAAAGTCTCAAATCAGATATTCCGGATGAAGCATTACCGGCGCTTCCTAATATTACAAATTCTACTAAAAGTTCTGACGTTAAAAGCGGAAATACTATATCTGTGCCATATACACCACCTCCAATCGCGACTACCCGCGGGAATATAAAAATCCGCAAATGGACAACTTTTGACGCAGTAAGCACTTCCGCAATTTCAGACTGGCAAAAAGAAGGAACAAAAGTTAGATTTAAAACTAAACAAAATAAATACGGGAAGAATTATGTAATACCCGGCTCAACTGTATTCTTAGGAGAAATCGTGGACTCACACCAGCCTCAAATTACCTGTAATGGAGGGCTTGTCGCAATCGAGCTGTACGGAATGATCTATAAAGGTCAAACAATCCCGGTTAAAGGTTATATTACAAGAGCTGATGATAAAAAAATATTTTTTAATAATATTAAAGGAGACAGAACCTATCTTAAAACAATGTGGAAAAAAGGGAACTGGGGAAGAACCCTTTTCGGACGGATGTTCAATCTTACAGTAAACCTCGGCGGAGACGGTTCAACATTTATACTATCTCCGTTTCCGCTTGCTTACGGAACTATTTGCCTGGGTCTGAACACGCTTACCTCGCCTGTTACCGCATTTTTCTCAAAAGGCGGGCATGTGTCCATTCCTGCAAACAGCAGTTTTAAAATAAAATTATCGGAAGATGCCTATATAAATTAGTATCAGACCAGACTATCACAACTGTTCGCGTTATATATCAACCTCTAAAACAGATTAACAACATTGTGTTCTTCAAATTTCGGGCATGTATTCCAAACCAGAGTCGGAATTATATCTCCAGGGGTTCTGCCTTGAAATTGACAATTGCAGCAGCCTTTTATCATATTAGTAGAACCGTCAACAACCGGCTGAAAATATTTGCAGCACTGGCATACCTTAAGAGTCAATCCATAATCTGCGAGTTTAGTTGTCAACTCTCTGATTGCATCAATCATTCTGAGATGATTGTTCTTGGTCGTATATTTCTTACCTTTATTAATAAACCTTACTTTTGCCAAACCATCATCAGATATCAATTCAAGCTGGCATGTATAATCTCTTTTTCCATCGGTGACAATTACATCTGTTGTCATTTTTTCTATATTATGTTTACGGGTTGTAATTTTTATAATATTCCGAATCCCTCTTATCGGCGGGAAGTTGTATGTCATTTTGGCAATAGACTGGAACGGATACATAAAAAGATATAAATATTCTTTTGAAAACAATCTTGCATTTAAAAGACTTACACAAAAAGCAATCGTAAGAACTATAAATGTTATTAGGATTGTTGAATACCCTACCCAAAATGGAAATACATAAGAATGTCTCAGCAGGATAAAATAGATTAAAATAACTGTCAGCCAATTAGGTACTGCAAGCGACAAAACAAATTCCTGGGTTGTAAAATTTGGTGTTTGAGTAATATTTGCCCAGAAAATTCCCATTCTTTTTGAAAGAGACGGGACTCTGAAATCAAAACAATTTATACATTTATAGACTTTTAAATCTTCTACAAAAGCCACAGAAATTCTTTCTTTGGCAAGTTTCAACGTATATTTAACCTCAGAAATAATATCCTGGAATTCAAAGGAACCTATTTTGTTTAACAAACTCTTTTTTATAACAAAGGAGTCTGTATTAATTATATTAGTAAGCCCTAGTTTTGTTCTTGTTTTATAAATAAATTTGGAACAGTACCTTGAATAAGCTGACTTTACATTTTCCCAAAAACTAAGACTATCATTTAATGGAAGATAATTAACCATAGGGTTCATTACATCGTATTTGGTTAAATAAAAATTAACATTCATCAGAAAATCTGAATCAACATAATTTTTTGAATCTAAGAAAACATAAGCATCCAAATCTTTGATATCATGCAGTTTTTCTGCAACTATTGAGTAAGCCTGGCTTTTTCCTACCGGCTCCATGTTATTAATGTTAATGACATTAACATTTAAATCACTTTGGAGAGTCACTTCGGAAATATTTTCACATTTATCCAATATTGTATAAATTGTGTAACTTTGTTTTGGATAAGTTTGGTTTTTTAACTGTTTAATAAGATTTTCAAGAGTATCGGTTTTACCCGTTGCATAAATCACCACACAAAGATTTGCATCTTTTGGCGTATATTTATCCCTTATTTTACGGGATGTTTTCATAGATGCAATAGCTAGAACTATAAAATAAATTGTAAAAACAGTAATATAAATATATAAAAAAATCATTGTAATAGTCTCCGAAAAAAGTGTACTCTAAATATAACAAAAAATCCAGAGGGGCAAAATAATTGGCAGAATGGACAGAAATATGAGTCATAACTAGGAGCAAATAAGAACCTAAAAAATATACATGAAAAAAGGGACTTATATAGCAAATTCCACTAAATAGGTTAAAATAGTTAACAATGCTCGGTTTTAGCCTATTTTTTATCCTTTTCAGCACCTAGGCAAATTTTTTCTTTTCATTTTCTTAAGTCAGATAGGTACCTTACAGTTGACACAAAGAAAACGAAAGGATGAAAAAAATGAACAACGAAATTAAATGTCCCAAATGCGGAGAAATTTTTCAGGTAGATGAAACTCTTTATACTGCTATAGTAAAACAGGTTAGAGATAAAGAATTTCAAAAAGATTTAAAAGACAAAGAAGCTCAATTTGAAAAAGATAAACAGAACCTGCTTTTATCTGCCAGACTTGAAATGGAGAAAACTTTTGACAGGGAAATAAATGCTAAAAAAGCTGAAATAATACAGTTAAAATCAGAGATAAAATCCGCTCAAATAGCAAATCAGGCTGAGATTAACAAGATTATTTCAGAAAAAGACAATGAAGTTAATGAACTTAAATACAGGTTAGAAACTTTCAATAAAGACAAAGAGCGTGAAATCGCAAATATTGTAGTAGATATGAATAATAAACTTTCTGCTCAGGAAAAGTTTATTTTAAAGATTACTAATGAAAGTGAACTGGCTGAAAAAGAACATAAATTATTGGAACAATCTTTAAAAGAAAAATATGAAACAGAGATAAAATTTAAGAATGACGAAATTGAACGCTTAAAGGATTACAAACTGAAATTATCTACAAAAATGGTAGGTGAAAGTCTTGAACAACACTGTGAGATTGAGTTTGAAAAATTACGTGCTACAGGGTTTAAAGCTGCCTATTTTGAAAAAGATAATGAAGTGAAATCAGGAAGTAAAGGAGATTATATCTACCGAGATTATGATTCTGACGGTAATGAATTTATCTCAATAATGTTTGAAATGAAAAACGAAGCTGATACAACTTCTACAAAGAAGAAAAATACGGATTTCTTAAAAGAACTTGATAAAGACAGACGTGAAAAGAAATGTGAATATGCTGTTCTTGTTTCAATGCTGGAACCTGAGAATGACTTGTACAATAACGGAATTGTTGAAATGTCTCATTATTACGAGAAAATGTATGTAATAAGACCGCAGTTCTTTATACCTATAATCACGGTTTTAAGAAATGCAGCGTTGAACTCCTTAGAATACAGGAAGGAACTTGCTGTTGTAAGAGCACAGAATATTGACGTCGCAAACTTTGAAGCAGCTATGAATGATTTTAAAGATAAGTTTTCAAAAAATTATGAACAGGCAAGTAAAAAGTTTAAAATAGCTATTGATGAGATTGATAAGACTATAGAACGTTTGCAGAAAACAAAAGAAGCGTTGTTATCTTCTGAGAATAATCTGCGGTTAGCAAATAACAAGGCTGAAGATTTAACAATTAAGAAACTTACGAAAAATAATCCGACTATGCAGAAGAAGTTTGAAGAGGCAAAACAAATAGTAAATAAAATTTGCAAATAATAAAAGTAAAAGACATTTCATTTTAGGAAATCTGCTGTAATAATAGTTTGCAGCAGATTTTTATATACGAGAATCTCACATAAAAGAACTCCTAACACTGCTGTCAGGAGATATAATGGGTTCAACCCTCCTGGAAAAGTAGAGAGCTGAAAGTGTTAACAATATATTATCATACGACTCTAAATATTGTCAACTTTAACAATGTTTAATATTGATTACCTAGTTAAGTTTGCGGTGTAGATAAATAAGAATTTCACAGAAAATTAAAGAAAGTAGGTTGTTATGAACACAGAAAATAAACTAGGTAAAAAGATAAAAGAACTGCGCAAATCAATGGGGCTTACACAAGAAAAACTTGCTGAACTTGCCAACATTGATGCAAAACATTTATCCAAAATTGAAAATGGAGTACATGCTCCTACTTATAAGACATTAAAAAGTCTCTCTGAAATTCTTAATTTTAATTTGCAAGATATAGATAATAAAGCACAAACTGTAAGCGTGATTACACAATCACCTTTATATGGTAAAGTCTTAAAAATATTAAACTCTGCAAAATCAGAGAAAGAATTGCAAAATTATTATGATATCCTGAAATTAGCAAGCAGACTGATGAATAAGTAAGTTTTATTCTTCTTTTTCTATATTTTCTTTTTCTTCTGCTATTTCTACGTAATTATTTTTATCTGATTCTTTTACAAGAATAATAGAAGTGAATGTTTCTTTTGTTGCTTTATCCCGTAGAATCATATCTTTATCCGGATACAGAATTTGTAATTCTTTCGTTACTTCAATATCATCCGGTTTGAAACCACACCAGATGCCTTTTATTCCGTTTTTTGTTATACCTTTATATGTTGTTCTTATTTCCATTGTTTAGTCCTTTCTTATGTAGTTGCAGGTAAATCAAATAACACAGTTGTGTTTGTTCCGCCAAAGCCGTTTGTAACGTCTGACCAAGAACCTATTACCGACTCTAGGTTAGACGGGAAGTGAACTGTACAACCTGTTACGCGTGATAACATTCTATGGAACTGGTTTGTATAACCGCCAAATGAATTACTGTTTAATTTTGGGAAAGAAAGGGAAGTTAAACTTGTACAACCGTAGAATGCATCTCGTAAGCCACTGTTGCCTATACTTGTAACATTACTTAAATCAACAGAAGTTAAACTTGTACAATCCTGGAATGCACTATCTAAGCCACTCCTACCAATACTTGTAACATTATCCAATCCAGTTGAGGTTAAACTTGTACAACCATTGAACGCATCGCTTAAGCCATAAATGCCAATACTTGTAACATTATCTAACCCAGTTGAAGTTAAACTTGTACAATCCTGGAATGCATATTGTAAGCCATTATCACCAATACTCGTAACATTATCTAATCCAGTTGAAGTTAAACTTGTACAATCCTCGAACGCACGTTGTAAGCTATTGTCACCAATACTTGTAACATTATTTAATCCAGTTGAAGTTAAACTTGTACAACCGTTGAATGCATAGTATAAGCCATTGCTGTCAATACTTGTAACATTATCTAACCCAGTTGAAGTTAAACTTGTACAATCCGAGAACGCACTATATAAGCCACCGGTACCAATACTTGTAACATTCCCTAATCCAGTTGAAGTTAAACTTGTACAACCACTAAACGTATAGGATAAGCCCCTGGTACCAATACTTGTAACATTATCTAACCCAGTTGAAGTTAGACTTGTACAATTTTGGAACGCACTATATAAGCCATAGTTGCCAATACTTGTAACATTATTTAACCCAGTTGAAGTTAAACTTGTACAACCATAGAACGCATTATCTAAGCCATAAATGCCAATACTTGTAACATTATCTAACCCAGTTGAAGTTAAACTTGTACAATCCCGGAATGCACGTTGTAAGCCATAGTTGTCAATACTTGTAACATTACTTAAATCAACAGAAGTTAAATTTGTACGACCGAAGAACGCATAATATAAGCCATAGTTGCCAATACTTGTAACATTATCAGGTAATGAAAAACTAAAACTTTCTGTCGGGAATTGAAAAACTCCATCCTCAGTGACAATTCTTCCCAGATAATTAGTCTCTCCACTACTCCCACCAGTAATAGTATTCACTGTGCTGGCAAGGTTAGCACTATTTTTCTCAGAAGGTATAGTAGCACCTTTTGCTTCCAATGCAGTATAAGCATTATCTATATTTGTTTTTATCCTCGTAATTTCACTTGCTATAGTCATACTTATACCTCACTCAATAATGTTTCTACGTTGCCAATTAAATCCCACATACACTTAGCGGAAGGAACCTGCTCATCAGTAGAACTTGCAGAAATAGTTGTAACAATATCAACAGAACTTCCGCCGGATGATTCTTTCAACTCATTTATAGACCCTACAATAGTTTTAGAAGTAGTTTCCAATGTATCAACAGGAGTATTTTTTACAAACTCCATCATACTAACAGACTCGCCACCTGTATCCGGAATATCCCCGATATTGTCATTCAAAAAGTCAGCAATACCTTGAACAGTATTTGAAACAAGATTTATAATTGTACTTCCTAATTGTGAAATTACGTCTGCTAAAGCCATATAATCTTTCTCCCCCGTTTCAGTTCTATAATTCACAAAAGAATATAACAGCCGGATTTTATTTCGCACAAAAAACACAAAGTAGCCGTTAAGTTGACGGATTTGGCACAAATGTGTAGAATAGAAACTGTTCCCACAAAAAATGAATATAAATAACCCCGGTATCGTCGAATAGCAACCTGTAAGGGCTCTCTATAGACATATAAGCTAAGAATAGATTCATCATTATGATGAGTTTAGTTCTCGTGCAATTTTTTGAGGATGGAAAAAAGGTAACTAAGAGGTAGGATTGAGAAACAGCAGTTGTACAAAAATTTCATATCCAATTAAAATAGCTAATTTGTACAGCGGCTCTAAAGCAATTCCCGATAAGTTAATAAAGAAAAAATTTAACAAATTTTTACAAAAAGTCAATTTCAACAATACTGAAGAACTTTATATATGCATAGCGATGAATATAGAAAGTACTTTATGTAAAAATTTTAAAAGCCTTAAAGATTTGAGAGCAATCTTTAAAACAAATGAGGATTGCATAAGATTCCTGGAAGAACTTATTTGGGAAGGTGAACCTGTCAGCCCTTTTGATAAAACTTCTAAGGTATACAAGTGTAAAGATGGTTGGTACAAATGTAAAAATACCGGTAAGGAATTTAATATTCTTACAGGAACACTATTTCAGGGTACAAAAATAGATTTAACTACCTGGTTTGAAGTAATCTTCCGTGAAAATTCAGATAAGAGCGGTTTAGCTGCTACTACTGTTATGAGAGATTATGGTATTACATACACAGCAGCCTGGAATATGTTACATAAAATAAGAAATGCTATGAGTAAAGAAAATCATCAAGAATTAAGCGGAACTGTTGAAGTTGACGAGTATCATGCAGGCGGCTCTCTGAAAAATATGCACTATAATAAAAAATTGGAAGTAAAACAAATACCTAACCAAAATAAAAAGTTGTTACAAGGGTTTGTACAACGGAACGGGGACTCAGTTATTAGAGTTATCCCGAATATGTTAGATAGTACGTTAAACGCAGGTATACTGAGATATGTAGAAAAAGGTTCATCTTTATACAGTGATGATAATCCGAGTTATCAGAAGTTACCTCCTTTTTATAAGCAGGCTATGGTAGTTCATAGTAAGGGAAATTATGTGAACAAGAATGATAAAAATGTCCACACTAACACTATAGAAAGTGTTTGGTCAGGATTTAAGCGAGTAGAAAATATTCATATTGTGATTTCTCCAAAGCATACACAAAATTATGCAAACGAAACAGTTTTCAGGTATAATACAAGAAAAATGAAATCTAGCGAAGCATGTATTTGGTTTTTACAAAATATAGAAGATACCAAGATTACCTGGAAAGAAATCAGAGATGGAAAATATAGACAATATAATAGAAATCAAAAGAGGGTTGCATAAGATTTGCGGGCGAGACCTTGTAAATGTTATTGCTGAAACTGAAAAGTGCGAAGATTTTTATAGGAATATATTTACTATTTACGGCTTAATATATAATACTGAAACAATTATGCAAAAACGGGAGTTTATTGCTGCAAGTACAAAGTATTTTATTTTGGACAGATTCTCAGAAGATATTTTATGCGTTAAAGATGGCAAGTATGAAACCAGCAATAAGAAAGAATTAAAAAAACTTTTAGAAGATACTATTAATATTTTTTATACTATACGTAATGCTTCCAACTCAGACAAAGATTTTAAGAAAAAATACGCGGAACATTTTAATGAGGAAGTAAAAGATTTTAGTAAAGAAATCTCTGAAAACAGAGATGACTCTTTGTCTGATTTCGCCAAAACAATTAGAAAGATTTATAATTCCAAGGATAAAAATGGCGATTGTTAAGCATTGTTAACCGTTTTAACCTATTTAGTGGAATTTGCTATATAAGTCCCTGAAAAAAACACTTGATTTAAATAAATGTCCATGATAAATTAGGACTTGCAAGAAAGCACTAGCAAGATAGGCTTTTTGAGCGTGACATTTACAACGAGGGCTGCTAGCTCAGGTGGTTAGAGCGCACCCCTGATAAGGGTGAGGTCGGTGGTTCGAGTCCACTGCGGCCCATAT
>CALVEA010000021.1 GCA_944326455.1 Candidatus Gastranaerophilales bacterium
GATAATTCTGTCCACTTATCAGGTCTGCCCTCGTTTTTAAAATTTTCTTCTGTGGAATATGCAAAAATCCCTGCGATATTTTTCATCAATGGCCGCAGGTTTTCGCTTCGTTTTGCTAAATCAAGGAGTCTTGATTCAACTTCTTTGTTATCAATTTTGATTTCAATAGGGTTAGACATTTTTGAATAATTCCCGGATAGGATAATTAGCAATCAGCAGCTCTTTATACACCTTGTTTTCCCTGTTAATCCCCTCACGATTATTAATTCCGTTTAGTCTTTCAACTTCAATCATCTCATACCCTTTGTATAACAGTAAAAGTCTTTTTATGAGCATCTTCCCATAATTCGTACCAATCCCAAGTGAAAGTTTGACCTTTCCGCCTGAAATATTTTATTGCTGCTGCCGGAGCGAGTTTAAATAAGCCTTTAAGTTCGACCATTCTCGACCTCTGCTATTCTCTTTGCAACAGCTTCAACAACATTTACGGTTACGGCATTGCCTGCCATTTTATAAAGTCGACAATTTGAAAGTCCTATTTCTCTAGCCTTTGATACCATATCATCAGGAAATCCCTGAAGCCTGAAACACTCAAGCGGAGTTAACTTTCTGATTCTGTATCCGTCAATTGTTCCCATATTGCAGTTTGTATCAAGAGTCTGAGAGCAGCCTTTACCAACTCTTCCACGTCGTGTTTTTGATTCGGGGAATGCGAGATTTATGCCATCTCCGGGGATTGCCTCATCGTAGCCTTTTTTAGTACCGTTTCTCACACGCATTAAAGGAGTATCTCCGGCAACCAAAAGTGTTTGAACAGTATCAGAAGGACGATATTTGTCATAACGTACCCTGTTTACAAAATACAAACCTGTTTTAGCACCGAGTCCGCCGCCATTTGCAGTAAGACAGGAACTTAAACCGTCCGGTAAATAAATTCTGTTACCTTGAGGTGTCTTGGGACTTAATGGATGTTTATTGAGCGTGCTAATATTTTCGATTCCGTCCGGGGTGAGAGGAAATATTTTTCCGGCACATCCTTTTCCATAACATCCAACAATGTACACTCTTTCCCTGTTTTGAGGAACTCCGAAGAACTTAGAATTAAGTAATTGCCATTGCACTTGATACCCAAGGTCGGTGAGAATTTTAAGTATTGTTTGGAAAGTTTTTCCACTGTCGTGATTAAGTAAGCCTTTAACGTTTTCGAGTATAAAATATCGGGGTCGCTTGTCTTTGAGAATCCGTGCGACTTCAAAAAACATTGTGCCTCTGGTGTCTTCAAAGCCGCGTCTTTTTCCTGCAATCGAGAAAGACTGACAAGGAAACCCTCCGCAGAGAATGTCGAAGTCGGGCAATTCTTCTGTGTTGATTGTTCTGATGTCATTAAAAAATAACTCCTTTGCTGTATCAAAATAGTTTCTGTACAATTTGTTTGCGTATTCATCATTGTCGCAATACGCAATACATTCAAATCCGGCACGCTCTAAGCCTATACGGAAACCACCTATACCAGAGAATAAGTCAATAAACTTAAGTTTATTCATCTAATCCATCACTCCTCCCTTGCAGTTCACATAGGAACAGAGCTTTTTGAAGAGATTGTTCAAACTTCTTTGAATGCAGGTTTTTATCCGTTAAAAGTTCGTAAGCCTCATCGAAGTCATCACAATCCTCAAGTAGTGAAATTAAAGGCGAAATCATCTGTTGAGCCTGTTCATTTAATTTCTTTGTTGAAATAAACTCTAACAGATTTTCTATCTGCTCTTGCCCTGGAGGGGTAAATATATTTCATTAATTATTCCTTTCAAAGTATATTCATCTATTTCGTTAATTTTGTTAGTTTCAGATAATTTTTCTATTTTATTAATCAACTTAACCAGTTGCCTGAATTGATTTGTTCTTGTTGCCAGATATTCAATTGCATCTTCCGTAAAATTTAATTCCGTAAGTTCTAGTATGATTTCTTTAATATCTGCACTATTAAATTGTTCAAATTTTAGTTTTTTAAATAGTCTATCCTCAAAATGTTTAAACCTTGCCAGTTTTTTATCCATTGCCCCCATCCCTGACAGTACAACAGGACAGCCCGTTAAATCTTGAATATCCCTCAATATTTCTATAACATTTTTACTTCCAACTAGATAATCAACTTCATCAACAATAATTATTTTTGCTTGTTGTTTTAGAATTTTTACTATCAAATTAAAATTTTCCTGCGTGATATAAAACGGTCGTTCCCCAAGTTCTTCTACAATTTCTCGTAACAATCCGCCCTGAGTCATTTCATTATTTGCCCTGACATAAATTGCATCATTTCTTGTTGCCCACCATATTATTGCATTAGTTTTTCCAAGCCCATGTTCACCATAAACTAATGCAAGTTTTGGAATGTTTGGTGGAAGTTTCTGTAATTCATCCATCAAAGCCACAAATTTCTTGACGTTTTTTGTTTTAATAAATGTTTTCTTCATCGTTTTCGTCCCCATATATATTTATATATTCATCACTTCTTATGTAATCTGCGAGCCATTTCCTTTGTTCAGGATCCGTACAGCCGTTTTCCATCAACCACTCGTATTTTTCATAATTTGAATTAAACATCGGCACGTTCATCTGTCGTTCACGAGGGGTTTGCTTGTGTTCCTTTTTAGGTTTTGGTTGTTCTTCTATTTCTAAAACGGGTTCAGGTTCAATTTCTAAAACCTGAATTTCATCTTTAGTAAATGTCTTTCTAATTTGTTTTACGAGCCGGCTTTTAATTTTCTGTTGCCTTTGATACTGTTGTTTGTATTCTTCCATATCTTTTACTGTACCGAGTACATTTGCCATCGGATGCACTTTTTGCACCCTGTGAGCAATGCATAAAAATTCCCCTTTCATTGAATAAACATGAACCTTTGAAAGGTCAAACAAGCTGTATCGAACGTAAACCTTATCCCGAAGTCCAAGGATAATGTCACTTCTGTAATGCATTCCGAGAAATGTTATTCCATGCTTATTTATTGTCCTTGATTCTGTTTTCATCATTAAATAATCAAGTGCAGATTTATTAATATCTTGTTTCTGAACAGAATTTAATACCTCTTGAATGCTCCTTGAACGATCATTAGGACATATTTTTTGATTTCTATATTCAAGCCAGGCATTAATATATTTAATAGTATCTTGTACTGTCGGAATATTTCCTTTTGTTTGCTGATTATGAAGTTGTAAGTGCAATTTTTCATTTCTATTCATCCACGCAGGACGGTTTTCAATTGAAGTACCAATATAACTTGGCATAAGTTTCTCAAATTCTTCCTGAAAATCTAAGAAAAATCTTTCTATAACTTTTGCACGTGCATTGTATGGTTTAGCAAAAACGGAGAGAATCCCTAAATTAGCATAAACTCCGTTAAATATCCCTTCGTCAAAATCTGCGTTTTGAAAGAATTTAGATTTAAAGGCTTTCCCATTATCTTGATACACGACTTTGGGAATAACACCTAAATTAATGATTGCATTTCTAAGTGCGGAAGCTATACACTGTGTATTTTCAGTCATCATAATTTCATAACCTACAAGTGCCGTTGATTTCCAGTCTAAAAAACCGACCAAAGTTGCTCTGGTCGGCTTTCCTGTGAACGGATTTATTACTTGAAAATTAAGAACGTGTCCGTCTGCGATTAATACATCTCCAACTTCAATTTTACTTATATCTCTTTCAATATATGGTTCAACCTTATCATGATAGGCTTTCATACCTTCTCGTTTTAAGACCCACTCAGCATAATTATTTCTTCTAAAATGTTCGGCATACCGTTTAAATGTAATATTACTCGGCAGAGTATCTTCATCATATCCTTTTTTTATCAATATCTGTTTTGCAAGTCTTATTGCCGTATTGTATCCGAACTTATTTTGGTGAAGCAACAAAGCCAACAAGACATTTTTCATATTCTCATCTAATATTCCGTTGTATTCACCCTGTTTTGTAACTTTGTATTGAGGAAATAAACTTTCAGCATTGCCCGCCTTTTTGTAGGCTTGTATGTAACGTCTTAAAGTTCCAATAGAAATACTTCCCAGGAATTCGTATGCTTTTGGTAAATACAAACCCGAATTGTACAGGTCTAAAAATTCAGCATCAGCCTGTTTTATTGTCGAATATTTGCTTCTGTGTTCAAGTGCAGCATTAACAATATTCATTCTGTGATTTGCCGTTAATCTTGCTTTATCTGTTATTGTGGGCGGTTTGTAATTTTTAGGAACAAGTGCTGTTGACTTTGTTTCGCATTCTCTCAGTTTTTGCTGTAATTCAGGTTCTAAACTTGAAAACAAAATCTCGTATGACATTCCGCCGTTTACTTTAACCACTCTTGAAATATATTTGCTTTCTGGTTTATTTATTTCAATTCTGATTGAACGAGTACTTTTCAAGCCCTTAGCTTCTGCAACTTTCTTTATATCTATATATGCATTCATGGTACACACACATTAACTCTGAAGATAAAAGAATGGAACACCACTTCCGAGTATGTATCTGTTTCGTATCAATTGAAATAGAAAGATGATGAAAATTTCAAAAACCTCAAAAGCCTCACTTTGCCCAAAATAATCAAATCATTTGCACCAAGCCACAAAGCCCCTAAAAGACAAGTATAGAGGGAGCTAAAATCCTTTTGCCCGAAAAAATCACACCATCTGCCCCGACCAGAAAAAGAGTAAAAAGACCGTTTTTAGTTCAAATGGTTTGATTATTTCCGACCCCTCAAACTCGCTCACAAAGCCGATTACCCGAAATAATCGCACCATCTGAGCTGCTCAAACCACTCACTTGATTACAAAATATTTTATTGATAGATTGCTGTAAATGGTTATATTGGGATAACAACATCTAACAAAAAAACTCTCTAAAAGAGAGTTTAGAAATTCACGCTTGGAGGGATTCGAACCCCCGACCTTTTGGTTCGTAGCCAAACGCTCTATCCAACTGAGCTACAAGCGCTTGTCATTCGGGTAATAATCCGGCTACCTAAAAACTATACCAACAATATAAAAAATTTTCAACCATCTTACAATGTTAATTATTTTAATATCGTAAACATTTTTTAAAATCTCTCTGTTTTTTATTGATGTCCAAGCTCTTTTTATATACTATGAATTTATTCGCAAATCAGTTTTTTATGGAGATTTTAATGAGAGAATTTGAGAGACGCAATCCTTATATGGATTATAGAAATGCCGTTCCGTTTATGGATTTGTCGGGCTTTATCGTAAGGCAGCCTTCAGCAGTTGATGATATGCCGGTAAAATCATTACAGGAGTACTTGAGAAATAAAAAATTCTCTACGATGGTTAATTTTAGGAGAATGCAATATTGCAAACTTGTTGAGGAGTACAGAAATGGTCGAAAATAATTTTCTTAACATTGCGATAAAAGCAAAGGAAGCTTCAAAAAAAACAGCAGTTCTGGATTCTGAAATAAAAAATCAGGCACTAATCGCGATGGCAAAAGCTTTGGAACTAAATAAAGCGTCCATATTTGAAGCAAATCAAAAAGATCTTGAAGAGGCTTCCGTTCTTCTCCAAAATGGAGAGCTTTCAAAATCTTTGTTTAACCGTTTAAAACTTGATGACAATAAGATGAGAGATATGATTCAAGGTATAGTTGATATCTCTAAATTGGATGATCCTATAGGTAAAACCCTGCTTGTACGCGAGTTGGATGAAGGTTTAATCTTAAAAAAAATCACATGTCCTATAGGAGTATTGGGTATAATTTTTGAAGCTCGTCCGGATGTAATATCTCAAATTTCAGCATTAGCTTTAAAATCTTCAAATGTAGTTATATTAAAAGGCGGTAAAGAAGCCATAAATACAAATAAAGCTATTATGAATATAATCCAGGAAGCTATTTCAAAAATAGACGGGCTGCCGGCTAACATAATAACTCAAGTTTTTACACGTGATGATGTTGCAGAAATGCTTAAGTGCGATAAACATATTGATTTAATCATACCTCGCGGCGGAAATAGTCTTGTTAAATACATAAAAGAAAATACAAAAATCCCTGTTCTTGGGCATGCAGACGGTATCTGCCACCTATTTATAGATAAATCCGCAGATTTTGATAAGGCTTTGAATATAGCAATAGATTCCAAAACTCAATATCCGAGTGCGTGTAATTCTATTGAAACTCTTTTGATACATAAAGATTTCCCTAAATATTCCAAACTGCTGGACAATCTTAGAAATGCAGGTATAGAACTTGTATCTAATCCGGAAAGCTGGCATATAGAGTATTCGGATAAAATCCTTTCCTATAAACTTGTTGACTCTGTTGAAGATGCGGTTATGCATATTAATACATATTCCTCAGGTCATACAGATGGTATTATAACGGAAGATAAAATATCGGCAGATTATTTCCTTTCAGCGGTGGATTCTGCCGGAGTATACCATAATGTTTCAACAAGATTTGCAGATGGGTTCCGTTATGGTTTTGGAGCTGAAGTAGGAATTTCTACAAATAAAACGCATGCCAGAGGTCCCGTTGGGTTAGAAGGATTGACTATTTATAAATATACTCTGGAAGGTAACGGTCAAATTGTAAAGGATTACGTTGACGGCAAAAAGAAATTTACACATAAGGATATTGTATGAAAATAGGTGTTGTAGGACTGGGACTTATTGGCGGCTCTTTATTTAAAAGATTTGCTGAATTACCTGAGTATGAAGTAATCGGTATATCAAGAACTCTTACGGATATAGATAATGTAAGTCCTGACTATACTGCTCTAAAGGGTTGTAAACTCGTCTTTGTCTGCACTCCAATGAAAAATGTTTTAAATATTCTGGATAAATTAAATGAAATTCTTTCAGAAGATACTATTGTGACGGATGTGAGCAGCCTAAAGCGTTTTGTTTCTCAAAAAAAATATAAATTCAATTTTATTCCATCACATCCTATGGCAGGGACGGAAAAAAGCGGATGGGAAAATTCTTTTAGCACCCTTTTTGATAAGGCAAAATGGGTTATAACGCCTTTGGACGGTGTTATTGATGATGGGTTTGAAGTTTTAGAAAAAGTTATTGAAGATATTGGTGCAGAGGTTATTATAACAACACCGGATGAGCATGATAAAGCTGCGGCTTTAATTTCTCATGCTCCGATGGTTATTGCGCAAGCTATGTGTATGACAGTTCAATCAAACAAGCTTGCTCAAGCCATGGCATCAACAGGGTTTAAAGATACTACAAGATTAGCTCTTTCAAATACGGAAATGGCAGAAGATATGGTTTCTTTAAATAGAGAGAATATTGAAAAAAGTATAGAAGAAGTATCTATTTCACTGGATGCTCTATTGAGCGGAGATTATAAAACCCAAATTAGGAAAATACAAGAATTTAGAAAGAATCTTTATCCTTAAGACTTTCTAAAAATTCTTTATTTGCTTCCAAAGTGTCTTTGCTTGCGACAATGGAATAGATTGGCGGATTTTTAAATACTTTTGAGGCAAAATTTTGAATATCTTCCCTTGTTACGGAATCTATCTCGTTAAATATTTGATTATCAAAATCAATTCCGTATTCGGACTTGAGTCCTCTATCAAGAGCTCGTAACTTAGAATTTATAGTTTCCTTATTTAATAATTGAGCTTTCAATGAGCGTTTAGCTCCCTCCAGTTCTTTATCTGTATATTCGGAATTTATCAATGCTTTAATTTGTTTGTTAAAGCCATTTATTGACTTCTGTAAGTTATCATAACTAACTTCGCCGATTTCTTTATTATCTGTCGTAGTGAGTATATGAAGCGATAATTCTCCGCAGTTGCCGCTGCTATCAAGACTTGAATAAACGGAATAAGCAAGATGTTCTTTTTCTCTTAAATTGTTGAAAAGCCCTATTGTTGCGGAAGATGATAAAAGAATATTCATGATATTGCTGACAGCAGTTTCTTTGGCATTAGTTGAGAGCGGATATTTAAAAATTTCCATGATATCTGCCTGTGTATATGGAGCAGATTCTGTTAGGACTTTTGTTTGAGTATTTTCTTTGTAAACATTAGGTATTTTGTGGGTATTGGGTTTAACAGTTCTTAACGTACTAAATTCTTTTATTGCAGTGCTTTTAAGTTTAGTATCATTATCCGGAATGTTCATTGAGATTGTTGCGTAAGCACTTGTTAGCATCTTGTTATGAAATTCTTTTAAATCTTCGACTGTAATATTATTAAGGGATTCTAAAATAGCTTTTTTTGAAGAATAGAGGTTGTTTATTGCAGATTCTTCTGCCATGTATAATTCTTCTGAAGATTTAGAGCTTCTCTCTATAGAATCTTTAAGTCTTATTTTTGCCTTTTCAAGATTACTTTCGTTAATTGCAGGTTGGTAAAGCTGTTCTTTCGCTAGTTTTACTGCATTAGTAAATTTATCATAAGCAGAGGCTCCCCTGATTTGAAATTCTTCCTGTCCAAGTTCTGATATTACCATAATATTACTTTTTTCAAGGTATTTATTAAAGGTTTCTTCTGGGATATTGGAGCTTCCCATATCAAGTATAATACTAAATAACTCTTTTACCCCGGGTTTTAAGTCCTGAGGTGTTTCATAATTGTATGTAATATTAAAATAAGGGTTTTTATTTTTTGTTTCGTATAATCCAAGGTCTATATTATTATTTAGAGTCTGTACGGATATACTATCCGTGTTCATGGGCTTTCTTGTATTTCCTTTGAAACTAATATTATCGGTTTTAGCCGGATGAACAATCGTTATTGCCGTTTTATTTAAATTAAAATATTGTTTAATAAATTTATCGACATCACTTGGTTTGATAGAATTGAGAATTTCATCATACTTTGTTAAATAATCTAAGTTCTCGTCAAAAATAGCACTTCCAAGCATTGAATTTACATTTATAGACCTGTTAAACATGTTATCTCGTTGAATAAGCAGCCCCTCTTTTATTCTGGCAAGTTCGTTTGGTTCAATAGGTCTAATGCAAGATAGTTTTCTGAAAAGTGTTTTAAGGGCTTCTTCTGAGACATTCTCGGCGCAATCGAATCCATAATAGATAAATGACGAATTATTAGGGTTTGTGCTAACTTTTTCCAGCCCTAATTCCGGTATTGCGTTAAGATCAAGCAAAGCTCTGTTAATTCCGGCATCTGTAGATTTAAGATACTTACTTGCGATGTCAAATAATACTTGTCCTTTGGCGTCATTATTTTTAGGTCCTGCAAATCCAAGCATTATATTGGCGGAATTGGCTTTATCGCAGATAAAATCTTTTCTGACAGTTGATTCTATCGGTGTGAATTTTGTTTCATATACTTTACCTTGGAATTTTTTGGTACTTTTAAAATGTTTGGCAATGAGTTCAATAGTTTTATCAGGATTGACCTCGCCCGTAACGACAATATTCATGTTCTGAGGGATGTAATATTTGTTATAATATTCAGAAATATCCTTTTGAGTCAGGTTTAATATGTGTTTTACACTACCTCCGACCAAATCATCCGCAGAAGTTTTAATTCCAAACAAGCTTCTTAGGGTTTGATCAATAAGAATGGTTTCCGGTTTATCCAGAATCATATTAATTTCGGAAGAAACCGGGAATTTTTCCTTTTCAATCATTTTTTTTGAAAGTTCCAAATCTTCAGTCATTGCAGCTATGATTTTAATTTGAGTTTCTAAATCTCCTTCATCAAGCATTGGTGTAGCGTTTACATAGTCTGTGAGGGCATAGTTTGTACTGGCATTTGTCCAGCCCCCCATCTCATCAACTTTAAGAAAAGAATCCCCTTGGTTAAGTTTTATGTGTCCATCGTTGCCATTTGTTCCGTTAAAAGCCATGTGTTCCAGAAAATGACTGATGCCTTTAATATTTTCAGGTTCATTCATTGACCCGACATTCACATAGCTCTTAACAATTGCAGGTGCATTTTCCATTGGTATAATAGAAACTCTATATCCGTTTGAAAGCTTGTATGAATGAATTTTTAAGCCGTTAGGAAGTTCAGAGACTCCTGTTTTACGGTATTGGGCTGGTATTTTAACACCAAAATCCGGAGTTATAGCTGTTAACTCACGGATTTTATTATTTTCAGGCTGTTTGTTATCAGTTCGGGTAGCATTTGTGCTGCCTCTGAATAACAAAGGTGTAATATTTCCTACTTTCATAACCATACTATATATAAAACTGGATTATAGTAAAAATTGCTCAATTTGTTACTATATGTAAAAAAAATAGCTCCCGAAGGAGCTATTTTTTATTTTAATCTTCAAATTGTTCAGCTACTTCAAATGGTTGTTCCGCTAATTTAAGGGTTTCTCTGTCGATAATACCTCTTTTAAGCTCTGTGAATGAAGCTTTTTTTGAATTAAACATTTTCTTTAAAAATTCATAAGCGACTTTTGGATCGCATTTTGTGCCGCAGGTAAACAAATCAACTGCTGCATAGCCTAATTCAGGCCAAGTATGAATTGCCAGATGGCTTTCTGAAATAATAACAACTCCGCTAACTCCGTAAGGATTGAACATATGGAAACATTTTTGAACAATTGTTGCTCCGCATTCAAGAGCTGCATCAATCATATATTTCTCTACTTTATCGATATTATTCAGAATGTTTGAATCACATTCAAAAAACTCTGCAAGGACATGCTGCCCTAAGTTAACTTTGTCCAAGTGCTGTCTTTCAAGCTCGTCTACTGAAGATGAAACAATTACTGCCAATTCATGTGCCTCCTTTTCTACCGGTGGTGTTTCCACCAATCAATTTTTACTAACTTTAATATCTTACTATAAAAATTAAAAAATATGTATTTTTTACACTTTTTATATGAGAGCTTAATATAAATTTACATTATTTAAACTAAAGATTTCTACGGTTGTTGATATAACCCGTGTTTAGATAATTTTAACAATCTTAATATAGATATAAAGATTATGTAAGGAAATCGGGTTTTAATAAAATTTTGACTTATAATATGAATACTGAAAAAAGAATACTTGAAGGAGATACAAAATATGCAACTGGTAGAAGAAATTCTGGGCAAATTAGAAACAGCAGACAATACAACTAAAAACAAATTGGAAAACATGTTAGTTAATCAGGGTTCAGCTGTTGTTCCTGAGCTTGTTAGTAAATTACAAGTTGTAAGGGGTGTAAAACGCGGTGTTGTTGCAATGACTCTTATAAGAATTGGTGAAGCTTCAGTTGAATATCTTAAAAAGGCTGCTTCAGATAATAAAGATTTTGAATGGGTTGCAAAATACCTTATTTCTGAAATTAAAGGTATAGCAGCTTAGTTAATTATTGTATAAAAAGGGCAGATTTTTAAAAGTCTGCCCTTTTTGTGTACTTATGAGGTTTTATGGCAAAGGTTAATATATATACAGATGGTGCTTGCAGCGGAAATCCTGGAACCGGAGGATATGGCGCAATCCTTGTTTACACAGATTCTGATGGCATTAAGCATGAAAAAGAGCTGTCTGAAGGGTTTCAGAGCACGACTAACAATCAAATGGAGTTGCTGGCTGTGATAACTGCGCTTGAAGCCCTGAAAAAACCTTGTGATGTTACTGTGTATTCTGATAGTAAATATGTGGTTGATGCTTTTAATAATAACTGGATTGATGGCTGGATTAAAAAGGGATGGAAAACTGCCGGAAAAACTCCGGTTAAAAATGTTGAACTGTGGCAGCGGCTTTTGAAGGCAAAAGAACCTCATAAGGTTGATTTTGTCTGGGTCAAAGGTCATGCCGGTCATGATTATAACGAAAGATGTGATACACTCGCTGTAACAGCTTCTAAAGGTCCAAATCTAAAAACAAAGGTGTCATGATTATTTTATCTCAAGCGCTGTTTTGATTTGCTTATAGTAATCTTTGTAATAAGTCTTAGACGCATTAAATGCTGCGGTTAAATAGTCTGCTTGTTTTGTCGAAGATACTTTCAATGCCTTATTTAAATCTTGATTGGCTTCCTTTATTTTGCCTGAATTTTTATAAGCAATGGCGCGTGCAAGATACAGTTCTGAGTCTGCATAAATTTCTCCGTCGATAGACATACCCTTCCTTGGCTTATTAATTTTTGGAGATACTTCGTTTATAACACATGCCCAATCTGAGTTTAGTGCGCATATTTTGTATTTAGCCCCGCGCTCTTCAACTTTTTTATTTTCACCTTTAATTATGTATAGGTCTGTCAGCATATCATTTTCCGGTCCGTAACTTGATTTATCGGCATTTTCAGCTTTTTCAAAATATTTAATCATGTTATTAATATCTTTTTTCTCAATATAGCAGGCGGCTGTCAGATTATAGTATTTATTTTTATTTACCGGGCTTATTGACAGCGCCGCCATTGTTTTATAAATTATGGCTGCATCATCATAATTCTTAAGTTTTAATGCTTTTTTACCTATACAGCCCAAAATCGGCAGTATGCTGAGTGAAATAGCTAATAGAATTACAAGAGTCCTCAACAGTGTTTTTATTGATTTTTTGACATTCATTAAGTATATAAGAATTAAGCAGAATCCTCCGAGAACAGCTGCAGTTGCAAGCTGAACTATATATAATGCAGTTTCAGAACTACCTTTTGCTATAAGCATAGTTGTCTTAACAGTGATAAAGGATGCAAAAAATGTTAGCAAAAGCATAACAATTCCGGCATAAATAAATTTTCTTTGATAATCGTGAAAATCTTCTGGCGATTCAAAATTTTTATGTTTAAAAGCCCAGGAGTTGCCTTTAAAACCGAATACGACCGCGCATATCAAGCCGAAAATCCATCCAACTTTTGGAATGTAACTGAGAGGCAGTTGTATTAATGTTATCCAGGTGCGGTTAAATATACCCCAGATCCAACCCATTAAGAGGGCTCCCCAGTTGAATCTTTTTAAGTCTTTCTCTGATATTTCAAAATTATTTTTCATTATTTATCCCCTCAATAGCTTTTTTAAGCCTTATAAGCATTTTTTTATCTGTTCCAATTCCTGTAAGCAGCATTGTTGAGATTTCATTAGTGCGTTCGTCTTCTATTTTATATTTATCAAATAGTATTTCTGATAATTTATATCCGCTTAACCCCTCTTTTTTAATAAGAATTTTTGTAATATCATCTCCGCCTTGCGGAAAGCTTAATGATGATATAGTTTCTATTAATTCATTAATTTTTTTTCTGCCTCGCTTTGAGTTTAAAAAGTTTATGTTTGCTTCTATAGTGGCTAACAATGGATATGAAGGGGATGTTGTATTTATCATTGATAAGGCATCAGCAGGATTATTATCGTTTGAGTGCAAAAGAGCAGTCGGATTTAGCCCGCCGGCTGTTTTATGGAGTGATTGTACGGTATAATCTGCATATTTAACAGCTGATTCCGGAAGTTTATCCGAAAATGGGTACAAAGCTCCATGGGCTTCGTCAACAATGAGTTTTACACCTTTTTCACGGCAGTGTTGACTTATTTCTGCTATATTTGCGGCAAAACCTTCATAAGTTGGGGAGGTTATTAATATACAGTCTGCTGCTGTATTATTTAATAAGTCTTTTACTTTTTCGATTGTTATTGCTTTATAAACACCCCATTCCTTGTCTAACGGTAAAGAATATTCAATGGTTTCACATCCGGCAAGCTTGGCTCCGTTTTTGTGACAAGGATGCGCATTATCCCATATTAAGATGCTTTTTGCCTTTGAGGCGATTATGGCTGCAATAATTCCGCTGGTAGAGCCGTTTGTCAGAAATTTTGTATATTTTGTTCCATAGATTTTTGAAGCCTTTAATTCAGCTTCTTCCAGCTCGGAAGTCGGATTATGTGTATCAGTTTCAGATATATCTGCCCTGTACCATTGGTAAAATTTGTGGAATATAAAAAACTTACCGCTATGGCTGGGTGTAGTAAAGAGAGTTGTATTATTTTTCTTTTTTAATAACGAAACCAATCCCATAGAATCATTTTAACAAAAACATAAAAAATGATTAAGTGTATTTGTTACGTTATTAAAATAGCTCTAAAGTATTACCACAAGAGGGTTGTGGAATTATTAAGTGTATGGTATAATATTAGTAGAGCGTAATGTACATTTAAAATCAAACAGTAAATATATGGAGTAGATGTTTTAAGATATTTACCCCCAGAGTGTTACTAACCCCACACCACTCTCAAATAAAAAAGGTATCCGGTTACTTTTAATCATAGGTATAAAGCAATGGATACAGTATTATTACCCCGTTTAGGAATAGAGAAAACCGCAGTAAGTGCGGCTAGTATAGGTATTGTAATATGTCTTATATTAAGTTTAAACTTGTCAAATTCAGCAAATGGTGTCACGCAGGGTAGCTTAACAGGTGTTACTCCAACTTTGAATTACCTAAGTAAAGACCAACAGGAACGGGAATTAATCTTTAATCAAGATATAGAAATCAAATATCCCGCAGCTAAAATAACAGATGTAGAGAAAGGTGTTAAACATGTCAGAATGATTCGTTATTACAACGGCAGACCCGTTAGAATTAATGTAGTTGAAATATCTCAAGGGATTAACAATAACATATCAATTTCTCCGGCTATTGCATCCCATACATTGGCGTCAAAATCAAAAATTTCAACTATAGCTCAAAAGAACGGTGCTATTGTTTCAATAAACGGTGGATATTTCAAACCTCAAACCGGAGTTCCGCTGGGCACATTAATGATAGATGGTAAGTTATATACAGGTCCTATTTTTGACCGAGTTTCAATGGGATTTTTTGATAACGGGTTTGATATGGCTAGGGTAAAACTCGATGCATCTGTGGAAACTAATATAGGAGGGCTAAAAATTGATAATGTCAATCAGCCTAGAATGTTGTCAGTGCATACAATCGTTTATACTTCGGATTGGGGCGAATATTCTCCACCGACTCCGAAATATGGTAGACAATTAGTAATTCAGAACGGAAAGCTTATAAGGGCATCTTATGGTCGATGTAAAATCCCTGAAAATGGGTTTGTCGTCGTCGGTCCGGAAAAGCAGATTAATAAAATCATCAGTGCAAGGAAGTTTAAATTAAAAATTAATATTAATCCTGAGTGGAAAGGCGTTAATCATATAATAAGCGGAGGACCATATTTAGTTAAAGATAACGAAATCTTTGTTGATATGACCGCTCAAAAATTGGGTTCAATAGGGGGAAGAAATCCACGGACTGCTATAGGATATACAAAAGATAATAATATAATACTACTCACTGCCGATGGCAGGGAAGGTTCATCAATAGGATTGACTTTGATGGAGCTTGCCAATTTAATGAAAGAATTTGGGTGTGTTAATGCTATGAACCTTGACGGAGGTGGCTCAACAGTGATGTATGTTGACGGCGAGGTCGTTAATAAGCCCGCAGTTTACGGAGGAATTCCATTATCAAACACCTTGAATGTTTCTGTAAATACTTAGACAAAATAAGAGACGGTTTTCTTTATTTGAAAACCGTCTCTCCTAAACTTTTATAAAAACTATTTTACAAGTTCTTTGAAGTTTTTACCAGCTGAGAAAGCAGGAACTGTTTTAGCAGCAATCTTTAATTCTTTACCGGTTTGAGGGTTTCTGCCTGTTCTGGCAGCTCTTTTGCGAGCTTCCCAAGTACCGAAGCCTACTAAAGTAACTTTTTTGCCTTTAGCAACAGTTTTTTGGATAATTTCTAAAGTAGCTGATAAAACATCAGATGAAACTTTTTGAGACAATTTAGTCTTTTTTGCAATCTCTTTTACTAATTCTTCTTTGTTCATGATAAATCTCCTATACACTAGTACTCTCTTATGTGTGTCATTATTGACCTTTGCACACATTATAACCCTTATTATACACATTGTTTTGTTTTTTGCAAGCATTTTCTATAAACTTTACAAATATGCGGGGTTTTACACCATTTTCTTAATGTATCTTAATAAAACTTTACATTTTATCATATTTTTATGTATAATTACCTTGTAGTGTTTAAAGAAAGGAGCTTCTTATGTGGGAACAAGACATTGATATTCATGAAGTTCGTGAAATCAGAACCAGAACCTCTGTTTATTTTGGCTGCGGAGCAATAAAAAAAATTGCTGATATAGCAGCTGATTTAAAGAATAAAGGTGTTGATAAAGTTATCGTAATGAGCGGCAGAAATGCCTATAAAGCAACCGGAGCTTGGGATTTTGTTGAGAAAGCTTTAATTGATAATGGTATTGGATATGTAAACTATGACCAAGTTACGCCAAACCCTACATCTACAGCTGTAAATGAAGCAACAAAACTCGCAAGAGATTTTGGGGCTAAAGCTGTTATTGCAATTGGAGGCGGCTCTCCTACTGATGCCGGCAAGTCTGTAGCAATATTACTGAAATACCCTGATAAGAATGCTAATGATTTGTATGAATTTAAATTCGCACCTGAAGAAGCGGTTCCTATTGTGGCTATCAATTTAACACATGGAACAGGGACGGAAACAAACAGGTTTGCGGTCGTAACTATACCGGAAAAAGATTACAAGCCGGCAATAGCTTATGATTGTATTTATCCTATGTATGCAATTGATGATCCGGCTTTGATGACAAAATTGTCGCCAAAACAAACACGATATGTATCTATTGATGCTGTTAACCATGTTGTTGAAGCTTCTACCTCAAAAGTGGCATCTCCTTATGCCGTTACTCTTGCAAGAGAAGTTATTTCATTAGTAGGGCAGTATCTTCCAAAAGCGATTGAGAATCCGGAAGACTTAGAAGCAAGGTACTATTTGGCTTACGCTGCAATGTTAGGCGGTGTATGTTTTGATAATGGTTTACTGCATTATACCCATGCTCTTGAGCACCCGTTAAGCGCAGTAAAACCAGAACTATCCCATGGCTTGGGATTGGCAATGCTTTTACCGGCGGTTGTAAAAAATATTTACTCAGCAAAAGCCGAAACTCTAAAATATATATTAGAGCCTATTGTAAAAGATACAAGTTCTGCAGAGAAAGCTGCAGAAGGGGTTTATGAATGGTTAAAATCTGTAGGTGTACCTTCTAAACTCAAAGACGAAGGATTTACGGAAGCTGATATCCAGAATCTTGTAAATCTGGCATTTACAACTCCATCATTGGATGGATTATTGGCAATTGCTCCTACGGAAGCGACAAAAACTGCTGTAGAAGAAATCTACAGGAATTCTTTATAGTGTTATTTAAGGCGGCAGATGAAATTTTGCCGCCTTTTATTGTATAATTAAGGTGATATGGATAAGAAGAAGAATTATTTTTATGTAGACAGCCCTTTGTATCGGCTTGAATGTACCGCAAAGGCTTGTGCAAGGTATTATACTTTATTTTTTAAAGAGCATTGTTCCCATTTTGGTATAACACAAGGCGAATACGCTGTAATGGATACTATTGTCCGAACTCCTGAAATTTCGCAAATTGAGCTGGCGAGGTTACTATATAAAGGACGCTCTCACATAACGCAAATTTTGAATTCCTTGGAGAAAAACAAATTAATTATGCGTACTGACGAACTTAAAAACGGGAGAAAGATTCGTAAAACAGTTTTAACTGATAAGGGGACAGATATTTATAACAAAATAAAGGAAATATCTAAAGATAAGTTTGCAAATATGACAAAGTATTTTGAGCGGAGGGAGAATGAAGTTATGGCGATTCTGGATGAGATTCAGAATATTTTAACTGAGGGAGAAAATGTTGCATTTGATTAATAATATCTTTATGCTATAAATAATGATATGGGCGATTAGCGCAGTTGGTAGCGCATCACATTGACGTTGTGAGGGTCACGTGTTCGAGTCACGTATCGCCCACCATTTATAAAAAGAGCCTTTTCGGCTCTTTTTATGTATGTTTACACTGTTTGCAATGAAATATAAACAAAACCCAAAATTTTAAAAAATAGGCTAAAATCTTTAATCATCTAAGTTTTCAGAGGTTCGAGTCTTTTAACATATTCTGTCATGCTGAACTTGTTTCAGCATCTTACCAGAAAGCAAATATAATACCAAAATGGTAAGACCCTGAAATAAATTCAGGGTGACAACACGTTTTAATTTGCATACGCAAGTTTAGAATGACAGTTATTATTTTTTAGGGTTATGTATGTCTGTTTGAAAAAATTATAACGTTCTAAAAGTAAGACTGTATCTGACTTTTTGAGTTCTTTAATCAACTCTTTTATATACTTTAAAAACTCCGAACTTCGCTACTTTATCTCCAGTTACTTTTTCTTTACTAAAAAGAAAAAGTAACCAAAAAGAAAAGATTACACTGTATTTGTGTTACCTTTCCAAAATTAAATTAAATTCACCCCTGACCGCTTTATGGTTAGAGATTTCGTATGAGAATATAATTTGTGTTCAAGCGCGAGCGAACTAAGGGCTTGCGATAATGATTTTATCTTACATTCAAGAACTTATGCACTTGTGGAATCAGTCTTACGTTTTTATATTGAGATAAGAATAAATCCAGGGTTTTCTCCATAAATTCCTTGTTTACGAGCGGGTTTGATTCATCCATTTTGGGCTGTAAAACTAATTCAATGTTATATTTTTGTCCAAGTCTGCCGGCAAGCTCAATTTCTTCTTCCGTAATATTTGAATCAAATACTATTTTAGCAAATACATTTTTCTCTTTAGAGATATTAAAAAATGTGTTGTGAGCTTCCCATAAGTCTTTTATGCCTGTGCAACTCGGGAGTTTAATATCAGCAGCAATAAAATCAACAAAATTAATAATTTCTCTCAAATTTTCATGCAAAGTTGCATTAGTTTCAAGATAGACCGGGATTTCAATAAGCGGTAACAGTTCTTTTAAAAATTTTATATGAAGCAGAGGTTCGCCGCCAGTTAAGGATACTGAGTGACAATCCGTATTCTTATTAATAATTTCAGCAAGTTCTGTTGCAGAGTATTCTGTAGAGTCTTCTTGAGAAAACTCGGTGTCGCAGTAGGCACAATTTAAGTTACATCCGCAGAAACGTACAAAAACCTGTTTATAGCCTATATAAGGACCTTCCCCTTGTATTGAAGTAAAAATTTCTTTAATCTTAGTTCTCATAAAGAGTATCTCTGATATTTACCGTAGATATTTCAGCCAGCTTTTTGTATAGATTAATTTCTTCATTAGAAAGCTGCTGAGGTATTTTAATTTCTATAGTAACAATCATATCACCAACTTTATTATTTTGCACAATTCCGCAGCCGGTAAGTCTTATTTTTTGTCCGTTCTGTGTGTTAGGCGCGATTTTAACGACAACATTACCTTTTATGGTACTGATTCTTATATCAGCTCCCAGAACTGCTTCATAAGGAGTGACGGGAATCGTTTTGAGTATATTTAAGCCATCTGTTTTATATGTTTTAGGTTCTTGTATATGGATTGTAATATATAAGTCTCCGTTTTGCCCTCCATTGATACCATTACTGCCTTCTCCGGCAAGTCTGATTTTTGAATTATCTTTAATTCCGGCAGGAATTTTAACTGTGAATTTTTTATAGCTTGTAAACTCTCCTTTGCCTTTGCAGGATGTGCAGATATTCCCTTTAATAAATTTTCTGCCGCCGCATTTTGGGCAAATTTGTGTTTGTAACATATTAACAGTTTTAGTAACTCCTGTGACAGCTTCAAAAACAGAAAGCTCTATATCAGTGTAAATATTTTCACCGCGCTTTGGAATCGGACAATCTTGAGTCTTCTTCCATTTAAATGAATTAAAAGAAAACCCTTTTTTATCTTCTTGTTTTGTCTTTTTTGTTTCAAACTTGTTATCTTTAGAGGTTGCGTAAGAATAAAATCTTCTGGCTCTGTCATATTCTTCCTTTTTAATTTTGTTAGAAAGAATTTCATAGGCTTCATTAATCTCTTTGAACTTTATGACAGCTTCTTCAGAGTTACCGGCGACATCAGGATGCCATTTCCGCGCCATTTTTCTGTAGGCGTTTTTTATAGCCTCTTGTGATTCAAACTCCGTAATACCAAGAATTTTATAATAATCTTTAGACATACTAAAGATTTAACGATAGGATAAAAAAAGTCAACACCCTAGAGTTAAATCAGCAAGGATAATTGACTTTGATATTTGAAAAGTGCTATTATTTTAGTCATGGTAAAGAAATTCTTATTGTTATCAATTTTACTAGTTTTTACGGTTGTCCCGGTGTTGGCAGGTGTTTATGAAGATGCAATATCATCCGGCAGGGGAACTTTTTTATATCTTTATACTCCGGAGTGCGGGTATTGCAAAAAATTCAATCCTATATATCAGAAACTTGCTAATACTCATAAAAACAAGTGTACATTCTTGAAAATTGATGCTTCAACACCATACGGTTCGTCAATAATTAGGCGATTCAGGGCTTATTATGTTCCGTATGTTGTTGTATCCAAGAAAAGCACTTTTGTAAATATTGAAGCGGATTGTTTAATGGACTATGTCTGCACGGAAAAGGTTTTAAACAAGGTTGTAAATAACTAACCTGGAGGAATGTATGAAAGGGATTATACTAGCGGCAGGCGCCGGTACCAGATTATATCCGGCATCACAGCCGATATCAAAGATTTTGCTACCTATTTATGATAAGCCAATGATTTATTATCCATTGTCAACGTTAATGCTTGCGGGGATAAGAGATATTCTTATTATAACAAATGAGATTGATTATGATAATTTTGTCAAACTGTTGGGTGACGGTTCTCAGTTCGGTATCAGATTAAGCTATAAAATCCAGTATGTTCCAAGAGGAATCGCAGAAGCATTTTTGATAGCAGAGGATTTTATAGCAGGCGATTGTTCGGCTCTGATTCTGGGGGATAATATTTTCCACGGTCATGGTTTTTCAACTCTTATGAGAGATGCAATAAGACGGAATAATGGTGCAACTGTATTTGGATATACGGTAAAAGACCCTGAACGGTTTGGGGTTGTGGAATTTGATTCAAACAGGAAAGCTATTTCTCTTGAAGAAAAGCCTCTTCTTCCAAAATCCAATTATGCAGTAACAGGATTGTATTTCTATGATGAAAAAGTTTGTGAACTTGCAAAAACTCTGAGTCCTTCAAAAAGAGGTGAATTAGAAATAACAGATTTGAATAAGCTTTATCTGGAAAGAGGTGAGCTTAATGTTGAGATACTTGGCAGAGGGTTTGCATGGCTGGATACAGGGACTCATGATTCAATGCTGCAAGCGAGTGTATTTGTGCAGACGATGGAATTGAATAAAGGTGTGAAAATTGCCTGCTTAGAAGAAATTGCCTATAATCAGGGATTTATATCCAGAGATGATTTATTACGGAAAATTGAAAAATTCGGGATGAATAATGGATATTATAATTATGTGCGTAATATAGTTAATCAGCCGAAACAAGATTTAGTGGGCGTGTAGTTTTGTGACTTCACCGGCATGTAAACACCCATCCTAACATTCCCTCAACAGGGAAGAAAGTCAACACCCTCCCTAAATGAGGGAAGGTGTTAGTAGAGAACTTCAATGGAGAAGAAAGTTACACCTAGCTTATCCCAGTACTTGGATCAGCTTTTTCTTCTTCTTTCTTTTTATCATCTGTTTCTTCTGTAGCAGCAGCGATACCGAAACCTGTTGCTGCCGGTGCAGCTTCTTCTTCCTCGCCGGTTGCAGTTCCGCCAGGAAGTTCAGTATCTTCAGGTGCTTCTATCTCATCAGGGATTTCAAGCTCAAGGTCTTCGACCCCTGTCATCCAGCCGTCATAGTTATCAATTTCGGAATCATACATATCGCTGGTGTCGGTATTTAAATCTTGAGTAGCTTTTCTTGCTTCAATTTCAGTTCCGACTTCGCCTGCCCATTTGAATTGTTCTGCGGCACCTATGCCGGACATAACACCAGCTGATGCACCCATTGCTGCACAAGCCCATGCCCAAGCATTAAATCCGAGGGACCCGGCTGCTGCTAAACCTGCTTTAATTCCGGCTTTTATACCTGATGCAGCGTTTAAAGTCTGTGCTGCACCTTCAACATAGCACATTGTTTGTGTGGCACTGTCAAAGCTTTCAGCATAATCTGTAATACCTTGAACCTCCGCAACGGTTTCTGCAGCATAGTCGTATCCTTCTTGATATGTTCCCATATCATCATAGATTGCTGTTACGTTTTCACCGGTTTCTTCTTGAGTTTCTGTAATAGCTTCTCCGCTTTCGGTTAATAGTCCGCCAAGTTCTTTATACAAAGCTTTTTCTTCATCTGTGAGGGCTTCTCCGGCTTCAGCTTTTTCCTTAAGAGCCATAAATGATGCCATATACATATCATATTCGGTTTTTTGTTCTTCAATTTGGTCATTAGCGTCTTCGTTATATTCAGCAGCTTCATCAGAAAGTGTCATTAACTCTTCACCCATTGCTGTCATTTCATCCTGAGCTGAGATTGATGCAGCTTGTGATTCAGCCATAACGTCTTGCAATGCATCACATGCTTCTTTACCGTCTTTGTTTGGTTTTTTAGCCATATATAAAGTTGCTTGTGCTAAAGCAAGCGGTGCTGCAACTGACCAAGAGCCAGCCTGTTTTACCGATTTCTGTGTTACTTCTTCACCTGCGGCTTTTCCGGCGGCTTTTGCGGCTGCTTCGGTGGCGCCTTCTTCTAGGGCTTTGGCAGTAGCTTCTTCTGCAGCTTTAGTTGCAGCTTTTTCTGCAGCTTTTTTCCCGGCATTAGCAACAAGACTTCCTCCAACTTTAACACCAATGTTACCAGCTACATTTTTGCCCACTGTTGCACCTAATGCTCCTGCAACTCCTAAGCCAGCATCTACTACGGTTCTGGTAATTGCTCCGCCTTTCTTACCATCATATCCGGTAGCTTCTTTGCCTGCATCTTTACCGTTCTGATAGGATTTACTAAAATCGTCATCAGGAATATCATAGGCATTTTCATCATCAAGAGCGACAGCTTTCCAGTTAGCCAATTCGCTGTTCCAAGTTTGAGTAATTTCACCCATATCTTTTGAGCTTATGCCCATGGTGTTATTACCGTAATAATAGTTATTCCAGCATTTAAACGCATAAGATTGCGAATTTAATGCCTGTGCTAAGTTAAAGCTGTCTACTGCCATATTTCCTCCTTATGTTTTATTTGCTATATATATCGGCTTATTTTTCAAAATCTTTAGGACTTTTACTTAAACTTTTACAAAAATTTACATAAGTTATATATAACAATTTACAAATTCCAAGAAAAAAGCCGCATCCAATTGCGGCATTAACTCTCGTTAGATAAAGGAGTGGAGGAGAAAATAAAGAAAAGAGATTATATTATATATATTCCACATTATATAAAAACGATAACGCTTTTATATACAAATTGTTACAAATCTTTACATTATTAGGCTGAAAGCCTTGTATATTAATATTTTTGTTTGAGGTATAATTTGTATGCAGTAAGGAGTTATTGAGAGGTAAATAAGTATGGGGAAAATTAATATTGCCGTCTGCGGTGCTAACGGGAAAATGGGACAGGAAGTTATAAAAGCTGTTACAGCAGCGGATGATATGGAACTCGCTGCAAAAATTGATATTAAAGACGGGGAGTTTAAGACTATTGAAGCTGCTCATAAAGCTGTGAACATAGATGTACTTATAGATTTTACCCAGCCTTCTTCTATATATGAAAATGCTCTCTATTGCCTGAATAATGGAATAAATCTTGTAATTG
Source organism: Candidatus Gastranaerophilales bacterium (assembly GCA_944326455.1). GTDB lineage: Bacteria > Cyanobacteriota > Vampirovibrionia > Gastranaerophilales > Gastranaerophilaceae > CAG-196. The sequence continues at coordinate 23,685 of CALVEA010000021.1, forward strand.
GTACAACCGGGTTACAAGACGAACAAATATTAGAATTAGAAAACCTGTCTGTGAAGAACAATTTAGGATGTCTTATTGCCCCGAATTTCTCAACAGGAGCAGTTTTAATGATGATGTTTGCCAAAATGGCTTCTAAATACTTTAAGAATGCCGAGATTATTGAACTTCATCACAATCAGAAAAAAGATGCACCATCCGGGACAGCTGTTAAAACAGCATTAATGATGTCAGAAGAAAACACTGATTTTACATCAGGGAATTGCCCTGAAAAAGAAACTATCGAAGGTGCCAGAGGGGCAGAAGCTTACAATAATATTCACGTGCATTCAGTAAGACTTCCCGGCTATATTGCTTCACAAGAGGTTTTATTTGGTGCACCGGGACAAATTCTTACTGTCAGACATGATTCTATGAACAGAGAATGCTATATGCCTGGCGTTATGATGGCGGCAAGATATGTTAATGAGAATAAAAAATTTGTGTACGGTTTAGAAAAAATTATGGATTAAGGAGAGAGCGGAATGAGAAAACCTAATATAGCAGTGCTTGGTGCAACAGGTGTTGTAGGAAGAGAAATCCTCCAAATAGCAGAAGAACTTGGTGTTGAATACAATTCAATCAAATTCTTATCCAGTGCGCGCAGTGCAGGTTCTAAAATAACTTTTAAAGGACAGGAATATGTAGTGGAAGAAGCTAAGCCGGAGTCTTTTGACGGTGTAAATATCGTTATGGCATCAGCAGGAGGTTCAACAAGTAAAAAGTTCGCCCCTGAAATTGTCAAAAGAGGCGGTGTTTTAATAGATAATTCTTCTGCTTTCAGAATGGAAAAAGACATTCCGCTTGTAATAGTAGGAGTAAATGATGAAGATTTAAGGCAGCATAAAGGAATTATAGCTAATCCTAACTGCTCTACTTCCCAATTAATGCTTGTTCTGGAACCTCTAAAAAGATTCGGTATAAGAAGACTAATTGTATCGACTTATCAATCGGTTTCCGGCGCGGGACTTGCCGCAATTAATGAATTAAGGGATGATACTGCCGCAAGACTTAAAGGTGAAACATTTGAGAATGTATGTTTTAAAAAGCCGATTTCTTTTAATGTAATTCCGCAAATTGATGTATTTTGTGAAAACGGATATACGAAAGAAGAAATGAAAGTTGTTAATGAGACAAGAAAAATTCTGCACTTGTCAGATGATGTTTTAATTTCTTGTACGGCTGTAAGAGTTCCTGTTTTTAGAGGTCATTCCGAGGCTGTTGATATAGAGTTTGAAAATGAGGTTAAGCCGGATGAAGTTCGAGAAATACTTTCAAAGTCTTTTGGGGTAAAAGTTATAGATAATCCGGATAACTTTGAGTATCCGACAACGAGAGATGCAGATGGGGTTGATCCTGTTTTTGCAGGGAGAATAAGAAAGAATTTAGCATTTAAAAACGGTATCTCTCTCTGGTGTGTTGCGGACAACTTAAGAATCGGTGCGGCATTAAATACGGTTAGAATTTGTAAAAAAGTAACTGAAATGGGATTATTTTAGATGGGAAAATTAGTAAGTCAGTTTGAGATAATTGATATAGTGAACAAAGGACATAGAGAAGGCAAAACTTATGTTGTAACGAACGGTTGTTTTGATATTTTACATGTCGGACATGTAAGATACTTGAAGAAAACAAAGAGTTTTGCAGATTATCTTATAGTTCTTTTAAACTCTGATAGTTCAGTAAAAGCAATCAAAGGCGATTCAAGACCTATTAACAATGAGTTAGACAGAGCGGAAATATTAAGTTCTTTGAGCTGCGTTGATTATGTGGTATTATTTGATGAGAGCTCTCCCGGAAATCTTTTAGAGAAGATTAGACCGGATGTTTATACAAAAGGAGCTGATTATACAATTGAGACACTTCCTGAGAGAGAAGTTGTGGAGAGGAATAATATTAGAGTAGAATTTATTGATTTTGTTCAAGGGAAATCGACTACAAATATTATTAACAAAATAAGTTCAAATTAATAAGTGAATATAAGGAGTGTATTATGAAGACATTTACATTGGAACAGATTGCACAAATTACCGGAGGTATGCTAACCAAAGCTAAAGATGCCGCAATAACAAAAATTGCGCCGCCGGCATTAGCAGATGAAAACACTTTGGCTCTGGCTCTCGGCGAAGATGAGATAGCAAACTTAGCTAATACGAAGGCAAAAGCAGCATTAGTGCCTTTGGGTGTTAATATTGACGGTTTTACAACAATAGAAGTTGAAAGACCTCGTCTTGCTATGATGAAACTGATTTCAATGTTTTATGAAGCTCCTCATGTAAATACCGGTGTTCATCCGACAGCTGTTGTTCCTGCTTCAGCTAAGCTCGGCGAGAATGTTTCACTGGGTCCAAATGTAGTAATAGGAGAAAATGTTCAAATTGGTGATAATACAAAGATTTTAGCAAATTCTTATATTGGAGGAGGTTCTGTTGTCGGTAATAACTGCTTCTTCCACCCGGGAGTTAATATCGGAGATAGGGTTAAAGTCGGTAATGACGTTATCCTGCACCATGGAGTTTCTTTGGGAGCTGATGGTTTCAGCTTTGTAACGGAAAATCCTAATAATATTGAACAAGCCCGTAAAGATGGTGAAATCAAGGAAAATGATGTTGAGCAAGTAATATTCAAAATTCCGTCGATTGGTTCTGTAGAAATCGGCAATAATGTTGAAATAGGAGCAAATACAACAATTGACAGAGGTACAATAGAGAATACTATTGTAGGTGACAATACAAAGATTGATGACCTTGTTATGATTGGACACAATTGCCGCATTGGGAAAGGTTGTATGATTGTTTCTCAAGTAGGTATTGCAGGAAGCTGTGTAATCGGAGACAGGGTTGTTATTGCAGGGCAAGCCGGGCTGGCTGACCATATTAAAATAGGTGATGATACTATTATTGCCGCACAAGCTGGTGTTACAAAGAGTTTCCCTGCAAAATCCATTGTAGTTGGTGCGCCTGCTGTTCCTAGAAAAGAGTTTATTAAGCAGCTTAAAATTATGAAAGATGCAGGCGATTTGATTGCTAAGTTTAAGAAGTATGAGCCGCTGCTTAAGACTTTTGAAGAGGCTCATGAAGACAGTGTTGAAGGCTAATCATGGTAACTATTAAATCTGAAATTAAGACATCAGGCAGATCTTTAATGAAGAATCTTCAGTGCGAAGTCGTAATAAAGCCTTCGCGCGGGGGGAAAATCAGAATCTTTTCAAAAGGTGCTGACGTCTGCTTTAATGCTGAAATAGAAAATCTTCACTCTACAGACCATTGTGTAACTCTTTGCAGCAAAGAACACAGGACGCTTTTAGGTGATTATAAGTACAAGGCAATGCTATGCGAACACTTTATGGCGGCTTGTGCTATCTGTAAGATTGATTCAATAGATGTTTATCTTTCAGAAACTGAGTTTCCTGTTTTTGACGGAAGTTCTAAGGTTTGGGTCGAGTTGTTTAGAAATGCAGGTATTGAAGGAGTAAATAATGGCCTCTATACGGTGAGTGAGCCTGTTTATTACCTGAACGGCAAGACCAGTATGATTATACTTCCGGATAAAGATTTGTATATTTCTTATGCTGTAAATTATGACCATCCTGATTTACGAAAAAGGTGGGTGAGTGTCGATTTCAAAAATCTTAACGAAATAATTGAAGCCAGAACTTTTGGTTTTTACAAGGATTTGAAAAAATTCCAGATGCTAGGGTTTGCAAAAGGTGTAACCATTGATAACACGGTAGGTTTAAAAGACGACGGTTATACAACGGAGCTGCGCTCGGAGCTTGAACCGGTTAAACATAAGATTCTGGATTTATTTGGAGACTTGTATTTAACAGGTGTTTCTCCGCTTAATATGAGGGCGCAGATACTTGTTAAAGAAGCCGGACATGCTGTTCATACAAAGGTTGCCGGTATATTAAAGAATAAGTTGGTTAAAATATAAAAAGGAGAATATTATGTCAGAAGAAGTTTTATCATTTGATACAATGCAGATTATGGAAATGATTCCGCATAGATATCCATTTTTGCTTGTAGACAGAATTACGGAATGTGTCCCGGGTAAATATGCTAAAGGGTACAAAAATCTTACGATGAATGAAGAATTTTTCCAAGGGCATTTCCCCGGCAACCCTATTATGCCGGGCGTATTGCAGCTTGAGGCTTTAGCTCAATGCTCAGCTCCGGTTTTAATGTGTCTTCCTGAATATAAAGGAAAGTTAACGCTTTATGCCGGTGCGGATAATGTAAGATGGAAAAATATTGTCAGACCCGGTGATAGATTAGATATGCATATTGAGCTTACAAAAGTAAAAGGACCTATCTGCAAATGCCACGGTACAGGATATGTAGATGGCAAAGTCGCTATTGAAGCTGATATTACTGTAGCTTTAAAATAGTCTGAATGAAAAGAGTCTCAGTGTTGAGACTCTTCTCATTTATCTTGAAATATGTTACAATTGTTTAATAAAGTACAAGAAGGGAATAGTTTTGGCAGAGAGAGTTATAATAGGATCCGACCATGGAGGCTTTAAGCTCAAATGTGAAATAATAAAGCATTTAAGAGAGCAAGGTTTTGAAGTTTGTGATAAAGGGTGTTATTCGGAAGAATCCTGTGATTATCCTGTTATTGCAAAGTCTGTAGCAAAGGATGTTTTGAATACATCCGGAAGGGCAATTCTTGTGTGCGGAACCGGTATTGGTATGTCAATTGCAGCTAACAGGTTTGACGGCATAAGAGCTTCCCATTGTACTGATACCTTTTCTGCTCGAATGACCAGGATGCACAATGATTCCAACATTCTTTGTCTTGGTGAAAGAATTACGGGAACCGGTTTGGCGCTTGATATAGTTGATATATGGCTCAAAACTGACTTTGAAGGCGGCAGGCATAAAAACAGAATTGATATGATTTAGGTTTGGAGAATTAAATGACTGGAGAAATTACATCATATAAGTTTGCTTGTATTATAGCAAGATTTTTAGACGAAAAGCTTGCTAAGAATATTTCTATATTGAATATTAGCAATGTGTCATCATTTGCTGATTATTTTGTAATCTGCTCCGCTCAGACTAATACACAGGTAAAAGCTCTGACTGAAAATTTGACTGATAAAGTCAAAACTACTTTTACAAGACTTCCTATCGGAAGAGAAAATGATATAAAGAATAGATGGAATCTCATTGATTATGGTGACGTGGTTGTACATATTTTGCACCAAGATGAGAGAGAAACCTATGCAATAGAAAAATTCTGGAACCATGCATTCAGTATTCCGGAGGAAACTTGGATGAAGGAATCCGAAGAATATTCAGAATATAAGGACAAGTAATAACTATGGATAAAAAAGAATTAGATAAAGCTATTGAAAAAACTGTTTTGAAGATGGCAATGGATCCTAATAATACTGAAAATTATCATGAACTTGCCAAGTACTATGCAATGGATAATCAATTTGAGAAGGTTATCTCAGTTTATGAGAGCTTACTTGATATAGATCCTAAAGATATTCAAACTCTTCTTAACCTTGGAAGTATTTGGTTCTATGCGAAAGAGTACAAGAAAGCCCTGAAATGCTTCCAAGAGGCTATGCTTGTAAACCCTAGTAATTATCTTGTTTATTATAATCTGGGTAATACCTATGCTGAGATGAAAAATTTTGCAAAGGCTCTTCACTATTATTCAAGGACATTGGACTTCAATGCAAATGATCCTGAAATATACAATGCTATTGCACTTCTATACCATGATTTTGAAGACTATGTAGAATCAAGAGCTTATTATGAAAAAGCGTTATCTTTAGACCCGAATAACTTAACGGCTTTAGTTGATTTAGGTAATGTATGTTACAAACTTTTTGATTACAAAAGAGCTCTTGAATATTATTATAAAGTATTTGAACTGGCACCTGATAATAAGACTGTCGCTCTTTGTATAGCAAATACTCTTTCAATTATGAAAGATAAAGAAAATGCTTATAAATATTTTGATAAAGCTCTTGAGTTAGACGGAGATAACTATAAAGCTTACATCTGCTATGCTATAGCAAAATCTGATTTTAAGGATTATGATGATGCAATAGAGCTTTATAAAAAAGCAATAGAAACTAACCCAAAAGAGGTTAATGCATATATTCTGCTTGGCAATTTATATTCAAATATGAAAAAATATGAAGAGGCAGAAGCTCAGTACAGAGAAGCGTTGAAAATTAATAAACTTGATCCAAGCGTATTTGTACTTATAGCCAATGTTTACTTTATGAGCGGTCAAGTTGAGCGGTCTATATACTCATACAGAGCCGCAGTTAATCTCAGACCGGAAAATGACGAGTATAAGCTAGTATTTATACAAGTATTAGAAGATTATATTGAAGAATCAAGAAAGGATGATTTGGTTGTCAATTTCTAGGAAACCATACCCAATAGAAAGAATTTTATCAGCTCTGTCTTACCTTACCGCAGGAGGTGTTGGGTTTATATGGCTTATTATTGCTGCAATTACAAAAAAACATATTACACCATTTTTGATGTATCATATTCTGCAGTCAATATTCCTTTCAATTTTATTTTTCTTAATTTCAATATTGGGAGAACTCATTTATGTAATTCTTTATAGGATACCTGTTATAAACTCTATCCCATATTGGCTCAATTTTCCGATACCGTTTATTTTTAATTTGTCTATAGTGCAGGCATTTACTACTTTGGTAATTCTTTACCTGGCAGTTACCTCTTTTATGGGATATTACAGTTACATCCCTTGGGTTTCCGATATTATTAATACAAATACCGGCAGACGCTAAAGAACCATTGCAAGAATCATTAGTATCATTGCACCAATTTCCATAGCAGTTGACATTCGCTGAGAAAATTGCATAGAATCGTATCTGTGAGAAGATTTTTTAGCTTTATTTACACTGTTAAGTCTTCTTATTCTGCTTTGAGTATCTTCATTTGAAAACTCAGTTCCAAATGTGTCATATTCAAGCTGTGCCAGTTCATCATTGAGTTCATTTGGGCTGTATTGCGGCGGAAGGGAGTCGCCGTAGTTTGCGTACGGTCTGCTGTAACTTTCTTGACCGTAAGGCATTGTTGTATATCTGTTATATCGGCTTCTTTCAAGTGCGCTTAAGTCTGCTGAGGAAAGGGCATTATCATCATAATTGAAGCGGCTGCTCTCTTTAGCCAGAGTTTGCGGCATAATTTCTGATTTTATTCTATCCATTCTGGTCGCATAATCATCAACATCATAAATTTTACCGAAGAGCTTTCGCTCAATGGTAACTATCCTTGTATGAAAATCTCTGTTTTTGTATGTTGTTCCAAAAAGCTTCTGTTCAATTTCATCAACAATAGGATAATTAACGGTGTTATCTGCTTGAGCAATACTACCTTCATCTTCCCTGAATGTATCTTCTTTCGGGGAAATTTCCAAACCAATTTGTTCTGCGCTTATATCAGCAGAGAGTTTTTCCAATCGTTTATTTAAATTTCCTGTTGAAGATTCTCCATAAATAGTTTTTTCTAATCTGGAAATTCTATTGGTGTCACTATCGTTTGAGTAGTCAAACCCAAATAAGTTATTTTCAATTTTGCTTATTGTTGCAATCTGGGTTTTGCTCATTGCAAAAACTGCAAGCGGGTAAAATGAAAATAAGTAAGTTATTATAGCAATATATGTGATAATTTTCTTCATAGCAGTACTACCTTGTGTAAACACTATAAAGTGTTTCGCAAAGCAGCACTATTAAACGGTTTCATTAAAGTTTTCAGCTTGAAAATAATTAAAAATACTTACTCTTTATATTTATTGAATTCTATTTAATCAAACTTTTTATCTAGTATTCTTGTTTAAATATAGAGCTTTGCAAAATCTAAGTCACTTTTTGTAGTAATTTTAATATTTGTGTAACTGCCTATAACCACATAAACGGGAATATCCAGATACTCAAGCATTGAAGCATCGTCAGTAAAGTGTTTGTGTGCTAATTTATCATGAGCATTTTTGATTAACTCAGTTTTGAATGCCTGTGGGGTTTGTGTGTTATATAATTTGCTCCGGTCTATTGTTTTTATAATTTTTCCGTTTTCATCAACTTCTTTAATTGTATCGGTTGTTTTTGTCATAACCGAAACGGCGCCGTTATGAATAACAGAATCCATAACTTGCGAAATTACACCTTGCTTAATCAGCGGTCTTGCCCCGTCATGGATAATCACATATTCATTAGTTATGTATTTAAGGGCATTATGCACAGATTTTTGTCTTGAATCTCCGCCTTGAACGATTTTTATATTAGGGTTTGTAAATAAATTCTTTAATTCATCCGAAATAGCAGTATTTGCAGGTATAATTATCTCGTTTATTTCAGGGAAATTAAGAAAGCTGGATAAAGTGTGTTCAATAACAGTTTTATCATCCAGTTTTTCCAATAGTTTATTAGAACTTCCGTATCTTGAGGAAGTTCCTCCTGCTGTTATAATTAATGAAAAGTTGGTCATAATCTTTCTCCAAAGTGGTTGTAAGGTTTTATTTCATCATATTCTGTGTAGCCGATTCCGTCTGCCGTGAATTTAATGTCCCCTCGTTTGGGGTTAACTACACCGATTTTTGTATAGTTATTAATCTTATCCAAAAAATCTTCCGGCACAGCTGCTGCAAGCCTGTAATCCTCTGCTCCGAAAAGAATATTTTCTTTTTGCACCTCGCTTTTATGCGGGATTTTATCAAGATCTATATCAATTGTAACTTCACTTGCTTCGGCGATTTTAAATAATGCGTCTGCTAAGCCGTCTGAGGTGTCCATCATTGCGTAAGGAGCTCTAATCTGTTCAGATATACCTTTTGAAAAATCAACGTCAAGGATTGGCTCTAAATGGACTCTGATTAAATCCGGTTTATTTTTACCATTTACCAAAGCTTCCAAGCCCGCTGCGCTTGTTCCGGTTTCCCCGCTTATAATTACTGCATATCCGGGTTTAGCATTACTTCTTGAAGAAATAGTTCTCCCGGTCGATTTCCCTATTGCAGTTATTGAAATAAAAATTTTATCACTCCCTGTGATATCTCCGCCTGCTATCTTTGCTCCGTATGAGCCGGCTGAAATTCCTTGATAGAGTTCTCTAATAAAATTATTATCAATATCAGGAGGTAAAGACAATCCAACTGTAATATATGCCGGTTCTGCGCCGGAAGCCAGGATGTCACTTATATTTACAGCAGCAGCCTTGTAACCGATTTGATAAGGAGTTGCCCAATCCCGCTTAAAATGAATATCTTCAATAAAATTATCCTGGGTAACAACAATACTAAGCTCCTTTATGTAAGCACAATCATCCCCTATAAGCTTGTTATCTGTTTGAGTTTTTATAATTTTTATAAAATCAAGTTCTTTCATTATTTTATATTAAGGGGCGGCGGGCTGAAGCCCGCCGCCTTATTAATTAATTATCTACTCTTTTTAATGTTGGGAAAGCAATTACGTCTCTTATTGTAGGAGAGTTTGTCAACAGCATAACCAGTCTGTCAATTCCCATTCCCATACCGCCTGTAGGTGCCAGTCCGTATTCTAAGGCGTTTATATAATCTTCATCAATTGGCATTGCTTCCTCATCGCCGTTAGCTTTAGCAAGAGCCTGGGCTTCAAACCTGTGACGCTGATCAATTGGGTCCGTAAGTTCAGAGAATGCATTAGCAATTTCCCATCCGTTAACTCTTGTTTCAAAACGTTCTGTAAGTCTATCATTATCTCTGTGGACTTTTGCAAGCGGAGAGATTTCTCTCGGATAGTCGATAATATGAACAGGTTGGATTAATGTAGGCTCTACAGTAGCTTCAAAAACAGCCTCAACAATTTGTCCCCAGTTCATTTCTTCATCAACTTCTATATGCATAGCTTTAGCTCTTTCATAAGCTTCTTTTGCAGTGAAGAATTCGCCGAAATCAACGCCTGTCATTTCTTTAATTGAGCCCAGCATGGTTTTTCTATCCCAAGGTGGTGTTAAATCTATCTCGTTGTCACCGTACTGGATTTTGGTTGTACCGAGAACCTCTTTAGCAACGTATGCAACAAGGTTTTCTGTGAGCACCATCATTTCGTTATAATCAACATAAGATTGATAAAGTTCAATCATTGTAAACTCAGGGTTATGACGTGTATCGATGCCTTCATTTCTAAAGCATCTTGAGAGTTCAAATATTTTTTCGCTTAAACCGCCTACCATCAATCTTTTTAGGTGGAGTTCCGGTGCTATTCTTAATGTTAAGTCCATATTTAAAGCATTGTGATGTGTAATAAACGGTCTTGCATTAGCTCCGGAAGCCTGTGTGTGAAGCATCGGAGTTTCAACTTCCAAGAATCCTTGATTTGTAAGGTATTCTCTTATTTTTTGAATAATTAAACTTCTCTTTCTAAAAGTATCTCTTGTTCTTTCGTTAACAATTAAATCCACATATCTTTGACGATACTTGGTTTCTGTATCTGACATAGTATGGTAGGATTTTAGCTGCTCAAGTTTTTCTTCGCTAATTTGTTTATTAGGAAGCGGAAGAAGTGATTTTGAAAGGACTTTGAAATTAACAGCTTTTATAGAAAGCTCGCCTCTCGGTGTTCTTCTTATAGTTCCTGTAAAACCTAAAATATCACCAATATCAACCAATTTAAGTGTTTTAACAAGTTCCGGTTCCATATTTTCTTTGTGAGAAAATATTTGGATTTTTCCTGATGCGTCCATCAAATCAATAAACATACCGCTGTTACGTATTGCCATAACACGTCCAGCAACTGAATATTGGTCATTTGTTTCTTCACCGGCAGGAAGATTTTTATATTTTTCTTGTAAAAATGCAGAGTCAGCATCTTTATCAAATGAATAAGGATAAGGATTAATTCCCTTATCTGCAAGTTCAGCAAGTTTTTGAATTCTTGTTTGTCTTATAGTTTCTTTTGCCGAAATAGGCTCTTTTACTTGTTGTTCTGTCATGGTAATTTCCCTCTTTTAACATCATTAATTACATTCTACCATAAACATATATTTAGCTTTACAAATAAGAGAATTTTTGTTATACTCAAGTTGTGAATAGTTTCTTAAGAAAGAACGGCATAAATTCCGTTCTTTTTTTATTCCAAAAGGAGACGTATGAAGCAGGATGTTAATAGACACGAAATAATAGAAAAGATTACACCTCTGGTTGAGAATACTGCGATGAGATATAATCTTATTCCTGTAGAAATAGAATTTGTTAAAGAAAATCATAGATGGTTCTTAAGAATTTATATCTATTCGTATGATAAAGACATAACACTTGAAGACTGTGAAAAAATGACGAGAAGTTTGAATGAATTCTTAGATGAGCTTATTCCTGTCAAATATTACTTAGAGGTTTCTTCTCCCGGGCTTGAAAGGAAATTTAAATCAAATAAAGAGTTTGTAATATTCAAAGGAAGAAGGGTTAGTATTAAGTTAAAAACTCCGCTCGAGGGTGAAACTGAGAAGATTTTTAAAGGTGAAATTCTTGACTGGGATGATAATACAGGATTAAAGTTCTTTAGGTTTGATGATGGTGAAGAACTACAAATCCCAAAAGAAAATATTCAATCCGCAAAATTATATATAGATTAGAAGAAAAATTTGGAAGAATAAAAGTAAGGAGATAAAAATGATAAAAATCGGAACCGCATTATTTGAAGCTTGTGAAGAGCTGGAAAGAGAAAGAGGAATATCAAAAGATGTCCTAATAGCTTCGCTTTGTGATGCTATGGTTGCAGCTTACAAAAAGCACATGCATGTTAAAGAAGCTGCTAATATAGAGGCAATACTTGATGAACAAACCGGAGAAATTGGTGTATTTAGTACAAAACTGGTTGTAGAAACAGTTGAAGATCCAGATACACAGATATCTTTAGAAGAGGCAAAAGAAATTGATGATGAAGTTGAACTTGATGATGAAGTTAAAATTGAAGTAACTCCTGAACAATTCGGCAGAATCGCTGCTCAATCTGCAAAACAAGTAATTACACAAAGAATCCGTGATGCGGAAAGAAATAATATTTTAAATGAATTTCTTGAGAAAAAGGGAACCTTAACAACAGGTATTATTCAAAGAGTAGAAAACAGAAACGTAATTGTTAATATTGGTAAAACTGATGCTATTATGCCTCAAAGAGAACAAATACCTAGAGAATACTACAAACCCGGTAACAGAATTAGAGTATTTGTTCTAAATGTTAAAGAAACCAATAGATTGCCGCAAGTAATTGTATCTCATGCGCACGCTGAGATTGTAAGAGAACTTTTTGAACTTGAAGTTCCGGAAATTGAAGACGGAATTGTGGAAATTAAATCAATAGCCAGAGAAGCAGGATTTAGAACTAAAATTGCAGTATGGTCAAACGATCCTGAAGTAGACTCTGTAGGTGCTTGCATAGGACCAAGAGGTTCAAGAATTCAGACAATTGTCGGTGAATTAAAGAATGAGAAAATCGATATTGTAAGATGGTCGCCGGATCCGGTTGAATATATCGTCAACGCAATATCACCTGCCAGAGTTGTTTCTGTTGATATTATGACAGATGACGAAGAGACGAAAGATGCATTGGTTGTTGTTCCTGATGATCAGCTTTCCCTTGCAATCGGAAGAGAAGGTCAAAATGTAAGACTTGCACACCGATTAACCGGCTGGAAAATTGATATTAAGAGTGTTTCTCAAATGGAAAATGAAGAAGCTTCTAAGACAAGTAACTATGAATATGAGGACGAGGAACCGGAAGAAAGAGCTGTTGATTCAGATGAAATTCAAGAAGAAATAGAAGAAGAAATGAACCAACAGGCTTATGACGAAGAAGATTTGGCTTCGGAAGAAGTTGAAGAATCCGGTGATGTAACTGAAGAGGAATAATTCTTAGAAATGGATTAAAACTAAAAGAGCGGGGCTATCCCCGCTCTTTTAGTTTATATAACACTCTCGCTGTCAGTGTAATACAAAGAAAAAGCTTGAGCAACGAACTCAAGCGGAAAAAGGGAAAAGGGATTAAAAATAGGGT
>CALVEA010000022.1 GCA_944326455.1 Candidatus Gastranaerophilales bacterium
TTTATAGGAAACTATGCATCCGGTTATGGTACTTCTGGCGGTGCGATTTATAATGATGGCAATATCAGCTCTATCACTGGTGATTTTCTAGGTAACTATGCGTCGTCCGGTTATGATGCTTCCGGCAGTGCGATTTATAATGATGGTGACATCAGCTCTATCACAGGCGACTTTATAGGTAACTATGTGCAATCAGAATCTGGTCTTGCCAATGGCGGCGCGATTTATAACAGTGCTACAATCGATAATATTACCGGCGATTTTATAGGAAACTATGCATCCGGTTATGGTACTTCTGGCGGTGCGATTTATAATGATGGCAATATCAGCTCTATCACGGGTAATTTTATAAATAACTACTCAGAAGGAACGCAAATGGCTTACGGCGGTGCAATATATGGATCTCTTGGCAGCTATGACATACCATCAGATAAAATTATCCAAGTTCAAGGTGTCACGTATATCAATTCCGAAACCGGCGAAAGCCTGACCGGTTATATGCCGTTAGATGAGTCTCAAAAAGAACAATTGCAAAACGGATATAAAGCCGTAGTAGTTTCGATGAGTATGCCTGTTTCGCCTGAAGAATGGGCAGAGATAGAAGCTCAACTGGGTCCTGCAATAGAGTCTGGTATGATAACAACAGAACTTCCTGTAACAGAAGACCAAATAGCACAGCTAACAGGTGGGCTGGTCAACTCAAGCTTTTTCGGAAACTACGCAAAGTCTGCTGAGGGCGAAGCCAAAGGCGGAGCTATATATACAACAAACTCCTTAACGATAGCTGCGGACAACGGCAATTCAGTATTCAGCGGGAACTATGTTGAGGACGTAAACGGCAAACGCCCTGAGGCAGTGTATGTAGATAGCCCGACATCTACCTTAACCCTCCAAGCAAAGAATGAAGGTACAATATTATTTGATGACCAAATCAATGGCGCCTCCGGCTATAAACTCAAACTGGACGGCGACAGCACCGGCAAAGTCATCCTAAACAATGACGTCATCAACGCAAAGGTAAGCCTTGATGAAGTCACCCTCCAACTCGGACGCGAGGACGTTTTCAACCAATCTCAATCCTTAGCTCTCAACTCCGGGACCTTATCCCTTCTCAATAACGGAGTTGGCACAATGCACCTTCCTGAACTCAGCCTGAATGGCGCAGTGAATATGGCAGTAGACGCCGACCTTGCAAACAAAACAATGGACAGAATAACGGCAGATAAGTACAATATCAGCCAAGACTCCAAACTCAACGTAAACCTCATTAATCTAATATCAGATGCAAAAGAGGATAAAACAGACATAGAATTTGCCGACCCTTCTTATTCATCCCAAGTATCTTATACCGGCGACAACCCTATCGCATACAGTAAGATATACAAGTATGACGTAAGCTACAATCCTGAAGACGGGTATTTTACCTTCTTACGCGGAAGCTCAGGTAATCCAAGCGATAACTTCAACCCGACAGTATTAAGCCCGGCGGTAACAACCCAAGCAGCGGGGTATTCAACTCAGATGCAGGTGTTTAACTATGCATTCCAACATTCAGATAATTTTATGAACCTTCCTTATATGGACAGATTAGCGGCAGCCAAATCAAATCAGTATGCATTAATAAATGACTCGACAGTAGGACCATATTCACCTATATTTACAAGAGTAAACCAAGGGGGAGCCTGGTTCAAACCTTATGTCAGCTTTGAGAACATACCATTGAAGAATGGACCAACAGTAGATAATATAGCCTACGGCTCCCTTATCGGCTATGACAGTAAACTAACCCCAATAAGACACGGCTTTGAACGCGTACTCACCGGTTATGTCGGGTATAACGGCGCAAGCCAGAGTTACCCGGGAGTAGATACATATCAAAACGGCGGCTTGTTGGGCGGAACAGTAACCTTGTATAAAGGCAACTTCTTCAACGCAACTACACTTTCAGCCGGCGCAAGCGTAGGCGAAAGCAGTAATATGTACGGACATGAGAACTATACAATGTTACTTGCCGGTATCGGAAACAAACTGGGGTATAACTTCGAATTCCAGAGAGGACGATATATCTTACAACCATCAATGCTTATGAGTTATACATTTGTGAATACTTTTGACTATACAAACTCCGCCGGCACAAGAATGACGAGCGACCCGTTACATGCAATTCAACTTTCCCCTGGCTTGAAATTCATAATGAACACAAAGAACGGCTGGCAGCCTTATGCGGCGGTGAATATGGTATGGAATATCTTTACGGATCAGAACGCGAAAGCTGACAATATTTCCCTTCCGAATATGAGCATCAAACCGTATGTTCAGTATGGCTTGGGCGTCCAGAAACTAATCAAGGATAAGTTTTTGGCATTCGGTCAGGCATTAGTCTCCAACGGCGGCAGAAACGGTATTTCCTTCTCCTTCGGCTTGAGATGGCTGATTGGGAGGGAGTGAGTGATTAAGTGACTGAGTTAATAAGTTAATAAGTTAATAAGTTAATAAGTTAATAAGTTAATAAGTAAATAAGAGAATATTCCCTCTCCAGTGGGGAGACCCCGAAGGGGCGAGGCTAGGGTGGGGGGCAGTTGTAGATAGTTAATAAGTTAAAAGGTAAATAAGTGAATAAGACTTTAGAATAACTTGTCACCCTGAACTTTTACCCCAAGCGGAGTATCTTATTGGTCAAGCCTGCTAACTTATATTTACCCCTTTTAGGGTCTATCTATTCGATAAACATTAATAGATTCCGGGTCGGAGCCCGGAATGACAAATACATACTCTTTGTGGTTCCTGCCCCAACGCAGTGAAGCTAAGAAATCTTACATCCCGGGACAGTCAGTAATTTAAGTTGGTTTTGTAAATCTGACTTGATAATATCTTCTCCTTTTTTATTTATGATATTATTAAAATAATAGGAAGGAGAAAATATAAATGGCACAAAGAATAGGTATTGATGTCGGCGGGACAAATGTTAAAATAGCTCTTGTCGGTGATGACGGTAAAATTATTTATTCAAATTCCATTCCAACTCGTGCGGAAATGGGGTATGAATACACGATAAATAGCATGAAAGAAGCTATAAAGGATTTGCTTAAAGAAACAAAATTACAAGCTTCTGATATTGAAGGTATGGGATTTGGTTTTCCGGGACAGATTGATTGCCAAAACGGTATTGTAAGACTTGCTCCAAATATTCCCGGCTGGGTAAATGTTCCTATTGCCAAAATTATGGAAGGGGAATTTGGTATACCTACCAGAGTAGATAATGATGTTAGAACGGCTGCACTTGGGGAGTTGAATTATGGTGCCGGCGTCGGCTGCCAAAACCTTGTTTGCATAACAGTAGGCACGGGAATAGGTTCAGGTCTTGTTATAAATGGAAAACTTGTCAGAGGAGCTTCAAATGCTGCAGGCGAGCTTGGTCATATTAAGTTAACAATGGATGGCGGACCACTTTGTGGCTGCGGTGACAGGGGCTGTTTAGAAGCTTATGCTTCTGGTCCTTCAATTGTTGCTATGGCAGAAGATTATATCCGCGGCGGCAAATCTACTAAGTATAGAGAACTTGCTAACCCGGATATAACTCCGTATATAGTTGCTGTTGCCGCTAAAGAAGGCGATCCTGTCGCTAAACAGATTTTTAGAATCATGGGTGAATATATCGGTATGGGATTAACCAGTGTTATTAATCTGCTTAACCCTGAAAAAGTTATTATTGGCGGCGGTGTAGCAGCTGCCGGTGATATTCTCTTTGACCCAATAAAAGAAACTATTGCAAAGCGTGCAATGACTATTCAAAAAGAGGCTGTAGAAATCGTTCCTGCTCAATTAGGAAATACTGCAGGTGTTATTGGCGCAAGCTTGCTGATTAATTCTTAAGTGAATTTAAAAAATAAAAAGGACTCGTTTTAAACGGGTCCTTTTTATTATCTTTTTTTATTAAGTTTTTAAAGTATTTCCATTACCGGATCAGATTGTTTAATCTCAGGAATTTCCTTTAAATCAGGAAGTTCAATGGGCTTAGGAGCAGGTTTTGCCTCAGCTTCCTTGCCCGGAGCTACAGCTTTTTTCTGAACGAATTTTGCTATAACCGGGTCAGGATTAAGCTTTTGCTCATTATAATCTTTCATTATCTGGGAAACAAATCGTTTTGTTTCACTATAAGGAGGAATTGTTCCTCCGTATTTTTTTACGTTTCCCGGTCCTGCATTATATGCGGCAAGTGCAAGCTCTGTAGAGCCGAACATTTTGTACATCATCTTGTAATAGGTTAATCCTGCCTTAATGTTCTCACTTAGGTAATAAGGATTGAACCCCATTCTGTTAGCTGTTGACGGCAGTAACTGAAATACGCCGACCGCACCATGAGGACTTTTTAGCTCATGCTTAAATCCGGATTCTTTTTTTGCAATGCTTAAAGCCAGTGCAGGATCAACATCCATTTCCAATGAATGTTTGACGATAGTTTCCTTGATGACGTTTTCAGGTGTCGCCGCCTGGGCGCTCACGGTCAGGAACGATATCAATGCAACAGCAGTTAAGACTATCTTTCTTACCATAGAAATCCTCGTTTATTGTAAATTGGATTCTGTATACTATCTCGTAAATCCTCCCTACGGTTTCGCTATGTTCTCGTTTAGTTCCTACCGGGACATCCTTCCTAAATTTTTAATACCAAGGTCTTTAAAAACTTGTTAGGCGACTCTTCCCGTTATTCCCCGCACTCCGGCTTGGATAAATAACTATACAGAAATTGTATTACACGTATTATATAATAAATATTTTTATTTTTCAACATGTAAGCTCGAAATAGGTGATTTTAATATAACAGGGGCTTGTTAACATTGGTTATACACAAGAAAATTTTCTATTAATCAATCGTCTTGTATTTTCTTCAAAATCAATTTCATTAACAAATAAATTAACCGATTTATCAATATTCATTATGTTAAACAATGCGAAAACATCTGATGTTATATTGAAAATGCCGATTTCTCTTTTCTTTGAAAACTCAATAAGAGTTTCACAAAAGTCTGCCGAACAATCTTGTACACAGCTCAAATCAAGCCCTACAGAACCGGCTTCCTCAGAAAGAACTTTAAATAAATATTTGCAATTTCTTCTGTCAAGGGATTCGCATAATGGTTCGATTATACAAGAATTTTTGTTGTAGCGGATTTTCATATCTCTATATTACATTCAAGTTCCACTGATTTTAATTACCAGAAATTATGAAAATCTTCTACCAAAAGTCTGAGATTTACTTTTCTATGAAAATAGTCTGTTCTCTATCAGGTCCAACGCTAACTATACCTACAGGAGCTCCTATTAAGTCCTCTACTTTAGAGATATATTTTTTAGCATTTTCAGGTAAGTCTTTGTAATCTTTTATATCGCTTAAAGATGTTTTCCAGCCCGGCAGTGTTTCATAGACGGGTTCTAAATATTTATGTATAAAGACATCTGTCGGGTACGTCGTATAAACTTTATCATTCCTGCAATCTTTGTAGGCAACACAAATCTTTATCTCATCAAATGTATCAAAAACATCAATTTTGGTAAGTGCAACATTTGTAATTCCGCCAACCAGGACTGCATATTTCATTATTACAGCATCAAACCAGCCGCATCTACGCGGACGTCCTGTGGTAACACCGTATTCGTGTCCTATTTTTTGAATCTTTTCTCCGGTTTCGTCTGTTAATTCCGTTACAAAAGGTCCTTCTCCAACCCTTGTTACATAAGCTTTTGAAACTCCTACTACTTCTTGAATCATGCAAGGTCCGTACCCGCTGCCTACTGCCGCACCTCCGCCTATAGGGTTTGAGCTTGTAACAAATGGATAAGTGCCATAGTCTATATCAAGCATTACTCCCTGTGCACCTTCAAAGAGGACTGCTTTATCGCGATTCCGTCTTAGCATATCCTGCCATTCAAAACATACATAAGGCTTAAACAGTTCTGCATATTTTTCGCATAATGATATTATACATTCTTTGGTATAAGGTTCTATGCCGTAAACCTTCTCAAGAATTTTATTTTTTAAAGGCAGAATAATGTCTAATTTTTCGTTCAAAGCTTCAAAAGAGTATAAATCTTGGATTTTAAGCACACACCGGGCAGCTTTATCTGTATATGTAGGACCAATACCTCTCTTGGTTGTTCCAATCTTTCCTTTGCCGGAATTGTTTTCGCTCCAGCCGTCCATTTCTATATGATAAGGAAGTGTTATAGAAGCTAACGGAGATATTTTGAGCCCTTTAAGGTTTACTCCTTGAGATTTTAGTTCCGAAATCTCTTTTTCAAAAGATTCCGGATGTATAACAGTGCCAGCTCCGATAAAACAGATTTTATCACCATAGAGTATTCCTGACGGAATTAAGTGAAATTTATAAGTCTCACCATTTGTAACTACTGTATGTCCGGCATTACATCCACCTTGATAACGGATTATTATGTCAGCTTTTTCCGCAAGAAGGTCGGTAATTTTTGCCTTGCCTTCGTCTCCCCACTGTGCTCCTATAACGACTGTATTTTTCATAAATATCTCCATTGTAATCATCAAAATAAAAGCCGGATACAATCCGGCTTTTATTCTTAACCGTTATTCTGATTCTGCCTTGCTTTGGCTTGTTTTGCTTGTACGTCAAGCATTGAATTGTGTGCCATCATATAGACAGAACATATTTTATAATTCCTTAAATACCATGCACAGCTTTCCTGCATACATACAATCTCTACCTGTGAGCCTACGCTCATAAGAGGGCATAAAGGTATTGTTTTTTCTTCTTGTGGTGCCATTATTTATCTCCTATATTCTATCAGCCATTTTAAATAAATTACAATTTTCGTTACGTTTTTGTTCTTGCTCTTTGTATATTTTAGTTCTATTTATGACTTCATCAAAATCTATCAAATGAGCATTGAAATCAGGTCCGTCAACACAGGCAAATTTAGTTTCTCCGCCTACTGTAACCCTGCATGCTCCGCACATACCGGTTCCGTCAACCATGATAGGATTCATGCTGGCTTCCGTATAAATGCCTTTGTCTCTTGTCATGTCTGCAACGGCTCTCATCATAGGCATAGGACCGACTGCAATAACGTAATCAACTTTCTCGGAGTTAATAATCCTGTCAAGAACTCCTGTTACAAACCCTTTTTCGCCCAAAGTTCCGTCATCTGTTGTTATAAATAACTCTGAGCAAGCATCTTTCATTTTATCCTGCCAGAAAATAAGTTCTTTAGTTCTGGCTCCCATTACCATATATACCTTATTACCGGCTTCTTTAAAAGCTTTTGCTATTAAATAACAAGGGGCAGCTCCGTAACCTCCTGCAAGGCATACAACTGTTCCGTATTTTTCTATATGAGTAGGTTGTCCAAGCGGACCGACTAAATCGACAAGCTCGTCTCCTTCATTTAGTTCTGCAAGTTTTTTTGTAGAATAACCGACTGCCATAAACACAATTGTTAAGGCGCCTGTTTCCTTATTAACATCAGCAATTGTTAAAGGAACTCTTTCTCCATTCTCTTCTGCTCTGAATATTATAAACTGTCCAGCCTTTGCGTTTCTCACAACATAAGGCGCTTCAATAACTAATTCGTATTGATTCGGACAAAGTTCTTTTTTTGATAATATTTTATAGCCCATTAGCAAAAGCCCTCATTTGTAATTAATATCATACCATAATATTTTAAAAATACATACAATAAATTAATTTCTATTAAGCACTTTTGAGTAAACTTCTATAAAATATTCTATAGAACGATTATGACTAAGTTCTGCCCCCTTAGGGAAAAAACAGCCGGGTATTTCGCCTCTGTCTCTGTGAGAACTTACGCATTCACAGCAAATCCCTCTTTTAGTACATGTAGTAGACGAACATGTGCATTCTTGCAGATTTTCTTCTCGTTTACATTCCATAATATTTATTCCTTCCGCTCTTGGTGATAACTTATTCTTATTGCTGTTTATGCTTTGCAAACTCGCAGCCGCAATAATTTTGTCTGTAAATACCGAGTTCTTTTGAAATGTTATTGGTTTTTAGGAACCCATCCTTTTTTTTGAAGTCTTGCGATAAATAAGATATATCTAAATTCGTTTCACAAAAAGACTCTCCGATTTGAGAAATTTTTTGGAAATTTTTGTGCGGACTTATTACAAGAGATGTGGTAAATTGCTTGATTCCTAATTCCTTAGCTTTCTGAAAAGCTTTAGTTAGTCTTAGTTTAATGCATTTGTCGCAGCGTGCACCTCTTTCAGGTTCATTTTCAAGACCTTTTACAAAATCCAGAAATTCCTTATGGTTATAAGGTTCAACAATGAGTTCAACTCCAAAATGGCTGCAGACCTTTTGCTGGGCTTCTAAACGACGATTAAATTCTTCTTCTGTATCGAGGTTTGGGTTGCAGAAATAGACGACAGGAACGTATCCCTCTTCCTGTAACAGAGAAATGGGATAGCCTGAACAAATCCCGCAGCAGGCATGCAACAATATTTTATTATTTTCTTGGCTTTGCTCCATGTTTTATTAATGTTTCTTTAAATTGGTAATAAGGATTTACACCTACGTATTTTTCACCGTTGATATACATGGTCGGTGTTGCGTCAATTTCAAGTTTTGCACCATATTTTATTTCTTTTTGGATTTCATCATCGACTTCTTCGGATTGAAGATCATTTATAAATCTGGTCTTATCAAACCCGAGCTTGTCAGCAAGTTTTAACATTTCGTTCATTGTTTTTGGCTGATTCTCGTAAAGTAGAGAACTCATTTCCCAGTAATTTCCCTGTTTTGCCGCGGCAAGTGCACCTTTTGACATAAAGCAAGCATTAGGGTGCATTGTATAACTAATATATGGGTTACAAACCCTATCAAAAGGATAGTTATGGTGAACGATTTTTATATTTGAAAATTCTTTTGCTGCTCTGTGAAGCATAATGTTATGTATATAGCAGAGCGGACATACGTAATCTGAGTATAATTCTATAACAACATCTCCATCTTTTGCGCCGAGAATATTTCCTTTTACTCTGTAGGGATTATACTTTATGTTTCTATACTTTAATATGTCTCTGCTTCTTTTTACATTAGGCACAAAGTTTAAAGTAATACCGCTGTATGCAAGGAAGGTTAAGGAAGCAATAAGCAGTATAATAAAAGTTTTGAAATATTTTTTTGCACCTTCAATAAAATCGAAGTATGTTGTTTTAAAATCTGCAACGATTTTTTTAAACATGCCGCCAGCTGCAGTAAGTGCAATTATCAAATCTAAGAAATATGTTATAAAGCAAAGTATGCAAAGTTTGTGTATTTTAAATAAGCTTATACCTGCAAGCACCATCGAAACCAGGAATGCAATTGTTCCTAAAAAAGTTATATATGCGCGAGGTTCCTTAAATACTTCAAGAAATTTCAGGAATTTTACATTTTTAAACTTATCAACAACAGTCAGGAACAAGACCAGAAGGTAGAAAAAGATTCCCCAGTACGCAAGAGGTATACCTAAAAATTGCGAAGAAGGTGTTCTGGCAGCCCCGTCGCAGTCTACAAAATCATTTATGGAGCAGAAGCTTGAAAGTGCATACTGGTCATAGTTTGCTTTGTAATAAATTATTGCAAGCTCTACTGAAAGAGCCAGACCTATTATTGCTAGAATTTGTATGGCTAATTTTTTCTTATCAATTTTCATTAACTATACTCCCCTATCTTGTCCTGTCTATAACCCAATTCTAATATATAACAATATTTTTTCAATATTACAAATACCAACCTGCTCTAATCCCAAAGTGTTAGCCGGAAAGCCTAAGATTGTTTTTTTATTAAGATTTGTTAACAAAATCATACATTCTAATGATTTTATTTAAAAAATATACTGCTAATATATACCTATACTCCTTAAAAAACGACGATACACATATCCCTAATCAACAGCTATGCACGATATTCGTTCATAGCTTTTTCTTTTGGGGGGTAAATATATAATACTGAAATAGCAAAATAACACGAGCGGGAGTATTATAAAGGTTATTTTGTAAAGCTTTTGTAACAATTGTTATATAAAAGTCAATTTTGTATGCTCAGGTGTTTTATACTAGTTGGGTAGAAGTGTTATGAAAATACAGCCGGAAGCAAATAATATAGCAATGTCGGGATGGAGTTGGTCATCCTTTAAGAACAGCATTAAACAGCGTGTTATTGATGCTGTGCCTGTGTCTACCATTAAAGACGGCACGAAGAGAGTTGAGAAATGGAAATATTTTGATGAAAAGATGTCCAAGCCTGCGGAAAACCGCTTTATAATGGGAGCAACAGCAATGGTTACCCAACCTGTTATTGATTATAACAACCATAAGGTTGACCAAGAGACAAGAAGAGTATCCCGTAATAGAACAATAGCTAAAATACTTGCAGGGACTGGGGTCGGTATGATTGTTCGCGGTTCATGCTACAGCTTGGTAAAAAAGATGACAGATGTTAACGGGAAAAGTAAATATAGCCAAGCATTACTGCCAACAGAATTTTTAAAAGATTTGACAAAAGATGCCAAGCTCTTAAAAAACTACAGAAGTGCGCTTTCAACTGCTGTTGCTATACTTGCAATGTGTTTTACAAATTTTGCTATAGATGCCCCTCTGACGGTATATTTGACTAACAAGTTTAATGATAAAACGGCTTCAAACCCGGCAGATTCAAAGAAGAAGGCGGTGCTGAATGGCTAATCCTTTACAAAATGTTTTAAGCTGGGTTGCTAAGAATTTTCGAAAAGATGCTTCCAAAATGCTAATATGGACAGGAGTTGCCGGCTGGGGGTTATCTTCTCTTGCGCAAATCTGTGGTATTGCGTTCAATTCAAAAATCCCGAAGGAACAGAAGAGCTTCCTGATTCCGCAAGAAATCGCAGACGCTGCTGTTAACGTAGGTTCATTTTTCTTAATAACTCAGGTTGCAAAAAGAACTGTAGCAAGGCTTTTTTCAACAGGAAAGATTGCTCCCAATGCTGTAAGAAATTATCTTCAAAAAAATAAAGAGTTATATGCTGATAAAATCGGGAAATTGAGCTTTGATTTGGATGAAGTTCTTAAGAAAAATAAAGATTTTCCTAAGAATGAGTATTATTCATGCAAAAATTTCTATACAACAGTTGCGACTGTCGGCGCAGGAATTCTTTCTTCAAATATAGTAACACCGCTTATTCGAAATTATGGCGCATCAAAGATGCAAAAATCTTACTTAAATAAAACTAATTCTCCAACAGCAGTTAACCCTTACCGTACATCTGCCGGTATGAAAATTTAATTTGCCTAATCTTATTTATTAGTCTAGAATTAATTAAAAGGAGAGTTTAACATGGTATATGATTACGGGATTATCGGAGGCGGACCGGCAGGTTATACAGCCGGCATGCTGCTTGCACAAAAGGGAAAGTCTGTAGTAATTTTCGAAAAAGATAAGCTAGGCGGAACATGTCTGAACAAAGGCTGCATCCCTACGAAATCTCTTCTTCACTCTTCTGAAATCTATAAAGAAGTTTTTTGCTCTTCAAATATAGGGTTAGATATATCCGTAAATTCTTTTGATTTTTCTAAAGTCATGGCAAAAAAAGAACAGACAGTTGATAAAGTTAGAAAGGCTCTTGAACTTGCCGTGAAAAATTCCGGAGCGGAGGTTGTATATTCCGAAGCTCAAATAAAGGATAAAAATACAATTATAGCCGGAGGCAAAGAATACACTGTTTCTGAAATTATATATGCTGCCGGTTCAAAACCAAAGGAGATAAAAGGTTTAGAATTTGATCATGAATTTATTTTAAGTTCTGATGATGTATTGAATATTAAGAATTTACCAAAATCTGTTTTAATTGTCGGCTCAGGTGCTATTGGCATTGAGTGGGCAAGAATATTTTCTAATTTCGGGGTAGAGGTTTTTGTATCAGAAATTGCGGAACACCTTCTTCCAATTGCAGATGTTGAAGTCTCAAAAAGAATTGAAAGAATCTTTAAACAGAGGAAAATTAAATTTTTCCTAAATGACAGTATAGAAAAAATAGAAGAGAAAACTGTTACTTTAAAATCCGGAAATAAAGTTAATCCTGACTTTATTCTTTCAGCAGCCGGGAGAGTCCCGCTTAAGCCGGATTCAGAATGTATTGTTTTGGGAGACTCTCGCGGTGAAATTCAACTGGCTCATTATGCGATTCACCAGGCTAAAAAATATGTTCTCGGAATAGATTATGATAATAATCTTATTCCGTCGGTAATATATGGCGAACCTGAAATAGCCTGGGCTGGCTTGAGGGAACAAGATTGCGGTGAGGAATGTCAAAAGATACTGCTTCCGATTACCGCCCTTGGTAAATCTTGGTGTGATGATTCAACAGACGGATTTATTAAGCTGATTTTGAGAGACAATCTTATAGTTGGTGCTCATATTGTTTCCAGAGAAGCATCAGCTCTTATACATGAGCTTGTTATAGCTATGCAGAATAAATTGACGGCAGATGATTTAAAGAAGGTTTGTTTTGCGCATCCGACATATTCTGAAGGTATTTTTGAGGCTCTGCTGAGGGCTTAAACAAAAGAAAAAACCTTTCTTTTTGAGAAAGGTTTGGAATCTTTTTTAATAATTCCTCATGTGTGTAGAAGGTTAGTGTGTAGGTTGTATGAAAGGTTGTGTGTTATGTGTTTATTTAATGTTTGTCGATTTGACTTACATATATATAAAGTCAACCCGTAATATAAAATTGCAATACAATATATATATTGTTACATAACTTTACATTAATTATTTTTTTTTTATAAACCCCAAGAATCCACTGGTATTCAAATGTTTAAAGATAATAAAAAAAACCACTCGGTGTGTGTCGAGTGGGTTTGTTTTCTGCATCCTAATGGTCTTTTTTAGTGTTTATTATCTAGGAGTTTATATGATTTTTGGGGTTTATTAGTGCTATTTAGTGTTTCGGCTACACTTAAAGTGTGTAATATTATTATCCCACGTAAGAATTTAAAGTCAATACTTGTGTTAAAATTTATATTTACAAAACTTAATATAAGCTAAAAGCCTTTTTGTGCCTTAAAAAAGAGATAAAAAAATAAAAAGGGTAAAATATACAATTATTACCCTTTTTATTTAATTTTTAAAATTTTGACTTAGTCTTCTAATGATTGATATCCTGACTTGTGTGATTTAAGTAAAACCCCTCTTTTTGATGTCTGGATAAAATTAATCATTTTCTCAATGTATTCGTTCATTGGGATTTCGGCTTTTATTTTTTCAATAGCTTGGGAAGTATTATATTCTTCAGAAATTAGAAGTTTAAAGGCTTCATTGACGGCAGTTCTAATTTCTTGCGGAACGCCTCTTCTTTTCATTGCAATAACGTTAAGTCCTCTTGGAACAGGCGGTCTGCCTTCTCCTTTTGAGTATGGCAGGATATCCTGACGGGAAGCGGAAAAACCGCTTATGATTGCCATATCTCCAATTCGTATATTTTGATGGAAAACGCTCATTCCTCCGACAAATGCACCAAAACCGACATGAACATGTCCGCCCAGTGTAACCAGGTTTGCTAGTATAACCTGATCTTCCAATACGCAGTTATGTGCAATATGGGAACCTACCATAAGAAGGCATTTATTCCCGATTCTTGTTGTGAAGTCTCCGCATGCTGCTCCGCGGTGAATAGTTACGTTTTCTTTAATAATAGTCTCATTACCGATAACAACCTTTGTGGGTTCACCTTTGTACCCCAAATCTTGAGGTTCGGAGCCTATTGTAGAAAAAGGCGATATTGTACAGTTTTCACCAATTTCAGCATATTCAATATATGCATTCGCAATAACTCTTGTTCCTTTACCAATTTTTACCCCTTCGCCTATAACAACATTAGGACCTATTGTTACACCTTCTGATATCTCTGCTGAAGGATGTATAACAGCAGATGGGTGAATTGAACATTTTTCTAAAACTGATGAACTGTTTGACATTATTTTTCTCCATAATTTTCTTTACGAATTAAGTATAGTATAAAAAAAATGGGTTTAAGGAAATTTTTATATTATCTTAATACGTTATTGGACAAGTCCCGGTTCTGCATCGGAACCAGTAACTTTTTTTCTTAGAATAAATGTTATTTTAGGAAGAACTACGGCAAGTAAAAAGCTGCTTAATGCGACATTTGCGATAATATTTCCGGATTTAACTTTAAGAGCTTTTTTAGCAAATTTTTCAATATCCCCGCTTTCTTTTGCTTGTTTAGAGAATTTTTCAATTTCATTTTGAAATGCTTGTATTTTCTTTTCGTTCACAAACTGTCTCGGGTCGCGGATTCTATTGTCAAGATATTTTACTCCGCAGAATTTTTCAGCAAGCTTTGAAAATTTTTCATCGGGATTTCTTTCCAGAAATTCAATAATATCTTCTTTTGGAAGTTTTAGAGAGTTATTTTTTATAGCTGTTATAAATTCTTTGTCGTTTAGAATTTTAGGGTCTAAATTTACATTAGTTTTAAAAAGCACATTAGAGAGTTTGTCAAAAGCTGAAGCAATCCACCAAGGAGCAACAAAATTAAGAAACATCATCCCCGCCATTTTGAATGCCATTTCCAGTTTTTCATATTTGTTTCTTGCTGTTGCCACTCTTCCTACAGTTAACCCCCCGTCAGTAAGTGCCATTTTATTAACAGTTGACATATTTGCGAAAACAGAAGCAGCTCCTTTAAACGAGATGTTCTCTCCACCTTTTGGAATTTGTTTTGTTTCAGATTCTTTAAGTTTTTGATTTTGTTTTTCTCTTAATTTTGCAGTCAGCGCAAAATTCATTTTAGGCAGGCAGAATCCCATAAGAATAACAGGTATTGCTGTTGATAATACAAATTTACCGGCAAGAAGTTTTTCATACGTATTTTTATTCGCCAGAACTTTTTTCAATTCTTCAACTTCTTTTGGTGAAATGTTTTTAAATTTTTCAATATTAAATTTAAGTCCTTGAGCGGAAGTTTCTTTAAATAAGTCGGGATTAATCTTAGGATTATATCCGAGTCGTTTAATTCCTTTGTTGCAGAGGTAATCAATAGCAGGTATACCTCCGAGCCAGATGGCTGAAGTCCCATATTCATCTATCAAGCGTTCTCTTACGGCATTTTTTGCCATAAGTTTTGAATCTTTTAAATTTTGCTCATAGGTCATTCCGACCTTGGCAGGAATTTCTATCCCGCAATCTCTTACCAGAAGAGGGTAGATGCTTGAATTATTTCCTATAGCTGAAATTATACTGACTAGTGACATTTTTTAATCTCCTTTGTTACCGTGCTCTTTAGATAATCCTGAATATCCCGAAAGAGCCGGTTGAAGGAGTGCTTACAGGGACAGCAAAACTCCAAGCCCTTTCGGGTTCGGATGATAATGATGATGCTGTCTTAAAAATGTAGTCATAGTCTTTCCTTTGTTTTACCAATACTACCATGGGTTTTATTTAAAGTAAATACTATATTTTTTTAAGAATTACGATTGAATTTGGAGCCATATTTATGCCCTGATTATTTTTGGTAATAACTTTATCTTCATTCGTAAAGCCGCCGCCGCCAAACTTGGTGCTGTCGCTATTTAAAACTTCTTTCCATTCTCCTTGAGGGAAGTTAACATAGTAATATGAGTCTGAATGGAACGCTTGTCCGAAGTTTTTAAGAATTAAAAATTCTTCGTCATCTTTCTTTAAATGATGTGTATGAACATTATTGTAATTGTCTTGGAATGTTTCTATGATATCTCCAACTCTTAGAGCCGGGTGTTCTTTTAAAAGTTTAGTCATTTCTGAACAGAAATTTTGTATAGAAGTTTTAATTTTTTTATATTTTGGATTTTCAGGAACTCTGCCCAGCATGGAAGAATCTTTTGCAAACAGAGTATCATATCCTTTTTGGTGAATAATTCTTCTAGCGTAGTCATAATCTTGTTCGCGTTGCTGTTTTTCATCGGAAAATTCTCTGAAAAATTTAAAGTTTGAAAGATCTGCTTCATCATCTCCTTGGAAGAACATTTTTATTCCAGGTATTGTGAATACGGTACCTAAGCCAAGTTTCTGTTTTGCAATCGCAATTTCAAATGCTGTTTGTATTTTATCTTTAGGAATGAATTCCTGAAGTCCGATAGATTTTTCATATTCAGTTAACTCTTCTTCGCTCATTTCGTCAAGTTTTTCGCTTACTGCAAGTTCAGCAAGAGCCTGAGAAACTTTTGCAGCCCTCTGCCCCTTCTGGGCATCTGAAGAACCGTTAACTTTCAAGAACAAATCAAGTTCTCTTGTTATAACTTTTGGTATGAATCTTGTTCCGTCTTCGTTTCCTATTTCATCATGACTCATTGTATATTTAACACGATATGCCGAGTTTTTGATTTTCCAGTCTAATTTGCCTAATAGAATAGGAGATGGAGTCAGTAATGCGTCTTTTATATCATGCATAAACGGGAAATCC
The DNA here is from genome assembly GCA_944326455.1 of Candidatus Gastranaerophilales bacterium. Classification (GTDB taxonomy): domain Bacteria; phylum Cyanobacteriota; class Vampirovibrionia; order Gastranaerophilales; family Gastranaerophilaceae; genus CAG-196. The sequence goes on from CALVEA010000022.1 coordinate 16,474, forward strand.
CATTCACTGTCAAATCCTATTTCTCCGGGGTCGGAATTGAATCTTCTTTGTGCAATATTATCAACGCCCTGATCTATCATTGCAAGTTCGTTATCATGAGTCATTTCAAATCTGTTGTACTGTGTAACTTTGTCAAAATTTTCTCTTCCGTCTTCTGCAATCAAAAAGACATCAGGGTTGTGTTCATTAACTTCTGCTACAATTTGTTTGAGAAAATAGTCTGATTTGCAATGTTTTGTCATATCAAATCGGATTCCGTCAACTTTGAATTCATTAGCCCACCATAGAGCTGCATTAGTCATCCAGTCACGAACATATCTATTATCAATACCTTCGTAATTAAGTTCTCCGCCAAATTCTCCTGCTCCGCTCTCATAAGGACCGGCTTTTGTAAGCGAATCTCCATCAGGTCCGATGTGGTTAGGAACCATATCCATAATTACATTCAAGCCTTTACCGTGAGCATAGTCTATAAGGCTTTTGAGCTGTACCGGACCGCCAAGTTTTTCGTTAACAGCCATTTTATCAACACCGTCGTATCCCCATTGAGGAGAATAAGTGTTTTCTACCGGCATTATTTCTATTGCTGTAGCAATTCCCTTTTCTGCTATTTTATCAATATATTTTTTTGCACTTTCAAAAGTACCTTCTTTGGTAACTGTTGGAATATTAATTTCTTCTATGATTAAATTTTCCAAACCTCTGAACGGTTCATTCGGTTTTCTTGTAATTCTTCTGGAATCCTTGCCTGTCAACCAGTCTGTATTAACCCATTTATAATTATCCGGGTCATATACTTCACTCCAGCCGTTAATATCAGGCTGTTGTTTGGTGTAAGGGTCTTTTACGACATTCACGGTTGTATCATCTTTAACCACAATAAATCTATATGGAGTATTTTCTGAAGCTTGGATTCCTTTTGCTTCAAAAATGCCATCTCCTTTATTTTCCATTGGGTAAATTCTGGTTTTTTCATCTTCCGGCAGGATTTCTTTAAGAGTGAAGGCAGATCCCAGAACTCCGATTATCTTTAGCGTACGGTCTTTTATATGACCAAATTTTTCGGAAGCACTGTTTGCTATTTCAACAAAAACATTTTTAGCATCAGGAAAAGAAAACATTTTAAAGTCAGCTTTTCCCTCTTTTTTTAGATAATTGACTCCCCAGCTTATATGCTCGCTCCAGTTTCTTTTAAAAGAAGGGGCTGCATAATTTTGTCTGCTAATTGAATAATCAGAAGTTATTTTCATACACACATTGCCTCCACATAATTATAAAATCGTCTGAAAAAAAATTTTTGCTAGTTGTCAGACTTGTATCCGAAATTTTTCAAAATTTTATCTCTTTTTCTCCAGTCTTTTTCAACTTTAACTTCCAATGCCAGAAAAACTTTTTTCTCAGTAATGCTTTCAAGCTCTAATCTGGCTTGGGTTCCTATGGTTTTTAAAAGCGAACCGCCTTTTCCGATTAATATTCCTTTTTGGCTTTTTTGCTCGCAGTAGATTGTTGCATAAATTCTGTCAATATCTTCTTTTTCTTCATACTTATCAATAGTTATTGCAACAGAATGAGGAATTTCATCTTGAGTGTTTATAAGAATCTTTTCCCTTATAATTTCTTCTGCGACATTCCGCATGCTTTCTTCTGTAACTATGTCATCCGGATAAAGTTTTTCTCCTTCAGGAAGTTTTTTTAATATGTTTGATATAAGCGTATCTTTATTCCGTCCTGTTTTAGCCGAAATTCTTAGCACCGGGATATTTTTATCAAAGAGAAGTTTGTAGCTTATCAGATTTTCTTCAATTTTTTGAGGGTTTTTAATTTTATCCACTTTATTCATAACAAGGATAACCGGAGTTTCCGTGTCTTTAAGAAGATTTTCAACAATCCATTTGTCGCCTTTCCCTGCCGGTTCAGAACCGTCTACCAGAAACAGAATCAAGTCTGCATCAGGAATCGCGACTTTAGCTTCGTCCATCAAGAATTCTCCCAGTTTATTCAGCGGACGGTGAATACCCGGAGTATCTATAAAAATAATCTGCCCGTTGTTGTCCGTTAATATACCTTTAATTCTTTTTCTTGTAGTCTGTGCCTTGTCCGTTGCAATAACAATCTTCTGCCCCAGAATCCGGTTTAGAAGAGTTGATTTTCCAACATTGGGACGACCTATAATTGTTACGAATCCGCATTTCATAGTTTAAGTTTAACATAAAAATATTAAGACAATGTGTAATATTTCTTAATAATAAGTCAATTCCCGCTTTAATATTAACTTTATATAAATACGAGGAATTTACAGGGAATAATTATGGGCGGAGATTCGTTAGCACTATCAACATCATATAGAAACTACTGGGAATCAAATATTCCTCAAGGTTTTAATCTGGGCTATTCCTTACCGATGTCCAATTATATACAACCGTCTAATTATTCAAATTTCTGGAATATGGGGTGTGGTAATTCTTCTGCAGGAACATCCAAACCTGAAAGTAAAAAATTTGATTCTTATGAGGAGTACGCTGCTCATATTAACGAAGTGCGTAATGCGCAAAGAGAAATTAATGTAAAACGTTCTGAGATAAAGGCTGCAATAACTGAAATTGATGACGGAATACAAGAGATTAGGTCTTCTCAAAAAGAAGACGGCTCTGCGGTTGTAGCACCAAAACGTAAAGAAATGGGTTTTTGGGGTAAGACTCTAAGATTCCTGTCAAATGCCGGTCAAGGTATTGTTAATATGGGTAAAAGTTTGTTAGGATATGAAGCTGACGGCAGCTGGAACTGGAAAAAAGCTCTTAAGAATGCTGTAATAACAGCTGCAGCAATTGGTGCATGCTTTATTCCTGTTGTCGGACCAGCTATCGGATATGGTCTGCTTGCATTTGGTGCAGCTTCAGGAGCTGTTGGTATTGTAAAAAGCAGTATTGATATAAGTAATGCTAAAACTGATGAAGAGTTAGATAAGGCTCAACAAAACTTAGGTGCGAATATATTTGTAACAGCGACATCTGTTATTGGTCTGAAAGGCGCTGGAAGTGCATTCAGAACATCCGGAGCAGCTACCGGAGCAGCTACCGGAGCAGCTTCCGGCACGGCATCAGCAGCATCTGCTGCTAGCAGTGGAAGCAGATTGGCTGCTGCAGGTAAAAATATTTCTAATTTCTGTAAAGATGTTACGGTCAATGCTTACAAAGGTGCTAAGCAAGCTTCTGTAAATGATATGGCAAGTGTAAGAGCAAACGGCTTCTGGAAAACGTATAGAACAAAAGTAACTGATTCTTTTGGTTCTCTTCGTTATACACAGAAATTTGAAAAGCAACAATCTGATTTAATAAAGAGTCTGGAAGACAGAATCAGTAAAATTGATGCACAATTAGCTTCAAAAACAGGTAATGAAAAAGCGCTGCTTGAGTTGGAGAAAGAGTCTGTTACATCTATTATAAACAGAATAAGGAATGCAAAAACAAAAGCTGATTGGGAAGCCTTTGCGACTGATAAAGATATTGTTGATATGCATTCTATACTTCAAGGCGAACGTGCAGGCGCTAATGACGCAATGCTTGCTACTATCAAGCGTATAAGCAAAGAAAATAAAGCTCTTCTTGAAAAACTTGATAAATTAGCTAAGGCAAAAGATAATTCAATGAAGGAACTGGCATGTCAGCCTAAAAAACATAAAACTGAACTTGATGATTATACCGCTGATTTGAGTGTTGAATCACACTGGTGGAATCCGAAATTCGGTAATGATTATCAGAAAATTTTGGGTCATAATTCAAGGAATAAAGCTTTGATGCACGGATTTGGATCAGCTTGTATTTCACCGGCAGGTACACCTGTTAAATTTGGATACTCTTTAATAGATCCGATGTATTCTGATTTTGGGATGGTTTTAACTCCTGATGTTGTTTCAGCTCAATTACAAGAACTTGAAGCTCAAAAAGAACAGCTTGAGGCAGCTTTAAAAGAATTGGAAAAATAATTTACAGCGGAGAAAGAACATTCATCTCGCAATTTTTGCAATCAAATCTTAACGGATAAATGTTTCCGTATTCATCTTTTAGTGAGATATTTTCGGGAGACTTACACATATCAATCGCATATTTTATGCAGTGCTTGCATCTCATAAGCGGAATTTGCCTTTTAGGTTTCTCTTTTTCAAGAGCAGGTTCCGTAACTTCACAGCCGCATAATTTGTAAAAAGCTTCCGCTTCTTTATTCAGAACATTAGCTCTAAAGTCAACTTTGTCCTGAAAATATTTCACATATTTCATAGGTTTTTGGAGCTTGTTTTTGTAGGACTTTATTCGAAGGGCTGCCAATTGTTCAAATAAGTTTCTTCTTAATTCATTTATCTCTTTGATTGGCATAAACGGAATTTCGGATTCAATTTTTATATTCATTATATAAAAATCGCTGTCACCGGTCTTTTTTAGTTGTTTTATAAAATTATCCTCTTGCGGTTTTTGAGGCTTTTGTCCGGAGAGTTCGACCTGAACTGAAAACCCTTCTTCATCAGTCGCTTTTAGAATATTTTCTTTTACTTCAAGATTTATTCCTATTTGACGTTTGAGCGGTTTAGATAGTTCTTTTTCGAATTCTCTGTCCAGGTTTCTGAATACTTTTGTATCAATTTTTATATTAACATTTTTGTTAGGGTAAATATAACCGTTTTCCACCTTATTTACCAGACAGCCGTCCCCTTCAAAATACAATCCGTCTTGCGGCTTGATGCTGATAGTGTTACAAGAATCCAGCTTGAAGCAATCCTTTTTAACACTTATAACCTTTCCAATAAATTTACCTCTTGATTTGGGGGATTCTGAGTTGAAACAATCCGTTCTTCCTTTTAAGAAATAGGTGGTAAAACCTCTGTTAAAACTTTTTTCAGGGTCTGGAGCGAATTCCCGGAAAGACTTTCCAAAGGAAGTATTGTCCCGTAAAAGGTTTCTGTAAAATGAAACAATATTTTTTACATAATTTGCGTCCTTCAATCTTCCTTCAATTTTAAAGGAACAAATTCCTGCCCCAATCATTTCGTTAATTTCGTCGGATGCATTCATATCTTTAAGGCAGAGGGCATAATTCTCAGCGAGGAGTTTGCCCTCATTAGTTATTACAGAATATTTTCGCCTGCAAGGCTGAGCGCATTCTCCACGGTTTGCCGAGCGTCCGCCTATATATTGGCTCAAATAGCACTGTCCGCTGTACGAAACACATAGCGCTCCGTGAATAAAAGCTTCCAGCTCTAGTTCCGGATTTTCTTCGTGAATCTTTTTAATCTGTTCAAGAGAAAGTTCTCTTGCGAGAATTACTCGGGATACTCCTATATCATTAAAGAACTTAACTTTTGAGGGTAAATAATTATCGCATTGAGTGCTTATATGGATTGGAATTGGTGGAATCTCTCCGTCTATTGCGGCTTTTAGCAGCCCCATATCCTGAATAATTATCGCATCTACTTTTAGTTCATAAAGTTTTTTGATAAGTTCTTTAGCTTCTTCAAGTTCAGAATCAGTAAGAATTGTATTAATTGTAATATAAACCTTAACTCCAAATTTATGGGCGTAGTTTATGACCTCGTTTATGTCATCAAGAGAATTTGGCGCATTCTTTCTTGCACCGAAAGATGACGCACCCATATAGACGGCATCAGCACCGCTTTCAATTGCTGCAAAAGCTGTTTCTTTGTTTTTGGAGGGAGCTAATAGTTCTGTTTTGTTCTTTACTCTTTTCATATATTACTTCTGGTTACTTCCCGTTTATCCTCCCATACGGTTGCCGAAGATTTTCTTGAAGAAAGAAGCAAAACTTCCTCCGTTTTCATATTTATCTTTGTAACTTTCATAGTTGGCTGCTACAAACTGGCTGCGAGGATCTGCTGCTTTTAATCTCTCAATATATTCAAAAGCACCGGTGTAATCACCAATGGATTCTCTAAATTCAGCAAGTTTTTGGAGTGCATTTATATTTTTAGGTTCAAGCTCAATCAGTCTTTCGTAAAATTCGGATGCTTTTGTATAATCTTTCATTCCTTCAAGCTGCACTGCGATTGTTTCAATCAAATCAGGGACGCTGTTGTTAAACTGGTATGCAGTCATATATTCATTAAGGGCAACATCTTTTTCCCCTTTAAGAATATTATATTTTCCCCAATTTACGTGTTCATTAAAAGAATCTCCTTCTTTTTCATAGATTAGAGCTTTCATTTGGTAAATTAACGGGGAATTAGGATCAAGCTTCGCATATTCGTCAATTTCTTTGAAAGCTTCTTCGGTCATTCCTTTCTGGAAATAGTATTGTGCAAGAAGGGAGTGAATAAGTTTTTCATTCTTATACTTATCTTTAACTCGATTCAGTATAGCAAACGCCTCGTCGTTTTTGTCCATATCCATAAGAGCACGGGCTTTTGTTAAGTCGCTTTTGGTAAGTTCAAGAGCTTTTTCAGGTTGAGAATTTCTAATGTAATATCCTGCAAGAATTTCTTCAAAATCTTTAAACCCTCTGTCTTTTCTTCCTCTTTCAAGGATTTCGATAGCCGCATAAAGCCCTTCTGTTTTTTCGTATAATTCTGCGAGCTTTAAAAATACAACGGAATTAGCTTCATCGTAGTCGGATATTCTTAAATATTCATCAATAGCTTCTTGTAATTTTCCTTGCTGTTCGCAGATTCCGGCAAGCAAATATCTTGCAGGTAATGCTTCTTGAGGGTCTTTTGCATGTTCTATGGCTTTTTTGTAGTCGCTTTTTGCATGGCTGAACAATTGCTGCAGCGAGTGCATATTCCCTCTTAGCAGATAATATTTGAATTTATCTTCATGCACAAATAAATCAATAAGCTGTTCGTGAGCGAGAATATTAGAAGGGTCAACTTCCAGAATTTTAGCATAATAAATTTTAGCTTCTTCGTTTTTTTCAAGTATTAATGCAAGATGAGCAAGTTTTGTTAAAAGCTCAATATCATTTTGTCTATGAGGAAGCTCTTTTTTATATTCAGCATAGGCTTCATCATATTTTTCGTTTTGTTCAAGTTGTTCTGCCAGATTCATAATATACTCCTAATTAAATTTATTTTGTGCTTCTGCAATACCTTCTTTGAAAAAACATCCGATGCCGTTTTTAGCATTGGAGAGTACCGTTTTTAGAGTTTCTAACTCTTCCTGTGAAAAGTTTTGTAAAACAAAAACTTCAGAAGGAAGATTTGGCTGCGGACCGATACCTATCTTGAGTCTTGCAATATCGCTGGTACCGAGATGCTGGATAATTGATTTCATTCCGTTGTGCCCGCCGTCAGAACCATTCGCACGAAATCTTATTTTTCCCAAATTGAGCGAAATATCATCATAAACTATTATTATATCTTCAACCGGTATTTTATAATAATCCATAACTGCACGAACTGCTTCCCCCGACAGGTTCATAAAAGTAGTTGGTTTTATAATAAGGTAATCCTCGTAACCGTTTCTAAGATTTGTCATTAGGCATTTTAGACGGCTGTTTTCCCTGAAAGTCAGCCCTGAATTTAGGGCGATACTGTCCGCAAGCATAAATCCTGCGTTGTGCCTTGTGAAAACATACTTATTTCCGATATTTCCCAATCCTGCAATAAGTTTCATTCTATTTAAACCGCCTCATATTTTTCATCATTTGATGCATAGAAAGTTTTCCGCCGGCGCCAGCCCCGAGCTTACCCGTTAATTTCGACATATTGTTTTTCAAATCAGACATACCTTTCATCATTTTTCTCATTTGTTCAAACTGGTTAATAAAAATGTTTATGTCATGAAGAGGTATTCCGCATCCTTGGGAAATTCTTTTTTTTCTGGAAGAATTCATTAATTCGGGATGTTCTCTTTCTTCAGGCGTCATACTCTGTATAAAGACTTCAATGCGTTTAAACTGTTTTTCACCTTCGTGAGAAATCATCTGTCTGTCATCTTTTGACATTTTAAGCCCCGGAATCATTCCCAAAAGTTGGTCCATTGAACCAAACATTTTCATCTGAGACTGCATCTTGAGAAAATCATTAAACGAAAATTCAGCCTTAGCCATTTTCTTTTCCATTTCGCGGGCAGTTTTTTCGTCGAAGACCTCCTGAGCTCTTTCGACCAGGGAAACTATATCCCCCATTCCAAGGATTCTGTCAGCCATTCTTTGAGGATAAAAGTCTTCCAGAGCATTAAGTTTTTCTCCGGTACCGGTCAATTTAATAGGTTTTCCTGTGCAGTAAACAATACTTAATGCAGCACCGCCTCTGGAGTCGCCGTCAAGCTTTGTCAGGACAAGACCTGTTATTCCAAGCTGCGCATCAAAATTTTCGGCTACATTAACAGCTTCCTGACCGGTCATTGAATCTATAACGAGAAGTTTTTCCGCCGGATGGAATATTCTGTCTATCAGAAGAAGTTCTGCCATCATTTCTGTATCAATTTGCAAACGTCCCGCTGTATCAAGAATCAAAATGTTATTACCGTTTTCTTTAGAATAACTTATTGCATTTTGAATAATTGATTGAACATCTTTTGAGTTTTCTTCTGCGTATACATTTATCCCGATTTGTCCCCCCAGAGTTTTTAACTGGGTAATCGCCGCTGGTCTGTACACATCGCAGGCTACAAGCAAAGGATTTTTGCCTTCATTTTTTAATTTGACAGCAAGCTTTGCTGATGATGTTGTTTTACCGCTTCCTTGCAAGCCGAGCATCATTATAAGAGCCGGACTACCTTGAAAATTTAAAGGAGAAGCTTCTTTTCCCAATAGTTCTATCAATTCATCGTGGACTATTTTTACTAACTGTTGGGAAGGGTTTACACCTCGCAGAACATCGGCGCCTTCAGCTTTATCTTTAATATTTGAGATAAAAGCTTTTACAACCCTGAGATTGACATCAGCTTCCAGTAATGCTCTTCTAATTTCTCTTAAAGCATCCTGCATATTCTCCTGTGTAAGCTCTTTTTGCCCTGAGGTTTTTGCAATAATATCCTGTAATTTATCTGATAACGACTCAAACATGTTTAACCCTTTTAATTGATACAACTAAAGGGTAACATAAACATGTCTGAAATTTAACCAAATATTGAGAATGTTCTTTCTACGTTATCGTTTCTAACTTGTTCTATACCTTGAATCATTTGATTAATAGCTGATTGCTCTGTTTCTAAATCAGTCATTCTGGTATCAATTCTGGTTTCTTTTTCGTTAATAATGCTTTTTTGGTATTCATACTCAGACAAGGCTTCATTAGCGATACTGTTATCATTGACTGAAAACACATTTGTAAAGTTTGAAGCGATATTTGTTGTGTAAGAGTTTTCCCATTCAAGCTCTCCGGTCTCGGAGTCTACTTCTTGATCTCTTTCAACCGTAGTCAGCATGTACAGATTATTTTGAAGCATTTGGTTGAGATATTCTGTATCGCTAACTTTTGAGTTGTATGTCCAGCCTTTGTCTGCAATGGAGGAGAATATGGTGTCATAAAAGTTTATCTGGCTCTCCTGCTCTGCTGTAAGTAAGGTGTTTTTTGCGCTGTTTGAGTTGTTATAGTTTTCTAAAGCTTCATTATAAGAAGTTTCCCATTCAGCGTGCTCTTTCTGCCAAGTTTTGTATTTATCAGAATTTATATCATTCCAAGTGTACATGTCTGTTCCGTATGAACTTTGGCTGACAGTACCATTCAATGAACCGTAGGAGCCGAGAATTTCATCCATCATTTTTGAAACATCCAGAGTATATCCGCGGCTGTTTTTTGTAATCGGCAAGTAATCATACGATACATCTTCGTTACTTGATATTGTTCCTGAATAGTTTGTATAGAATGTATCGCAAGCACTTTTTATGTTTTCAGGATCATCAACATAAGCTCCCAAAGAGCTTGAAATATTATTTAATTGCTGCTGTAAGGTACTTAGAGCTGCAGTGCCTTTCCCCAAGTCAATAGTTCCGTCAAGGTCAATAACATCTGCAATATTACTTAAAAAGGAATCTTTAGACCCGCTTTTTGTTGGTTTTTTTGGCTCGGAATCTTCTATTTCCCATAAAGTTTGCAAATTTTGATTAGTGGTATCTTCGTAGCTGTTTAAATTTTCGATGTCTTCCGCAGGAATACCTGTAAGTTCTGCTAAAACCTCTGTTCTTACACTTTCCCAATCACCGCCGGCTTTACCGTCTTCGGATATCATTTTAGCATATTTCTGATATTTGCTGTCTACGACAACTTTACCGCTTGTGTCTGTCAGTAAATAAGGGGTTTGTTGATTCATATTGCTTGGGCTCATCAAGTTTTGATAGCTCAGGTCAATATAGGTCACCCCGGAGTTGTTTGACCATTTTAATACTTTACTGTTCAAAGCGTCATTATAAGCTTTTGAGACTTTTGACATTTCCCTTGTCAGACTCATTTTTTGCAGAGACAAGCTGCTTAACTCCCTGCCGATGGTATTTTTTCGGCTGGTGAGCTGTAATATTCTAGCTTGTGATGCTGCCATTCCCATAAAAAACCGCTTTCCTTTATAGTTTTCCCTTGTTACTATGTATTACGGCTTTTTTAGTAAAAATCTTTAATATTTTTAGAAAATTGTTACAAAACTTAATAACCTGATAAGGGAATTATATTTTTTTTCCCTTTCTCACAATCTTTTATAAAAAGGAGTTATTATGAAAAATAAAAAAGTTTTAATAGTTGTAACAAATTTTTCAGGGAATGAAAGTATTAAGGAAACCGGGGTGTGGCTTGAAGAATTTGCGGTTCCATATCTGGTTTTTAGAGATACGGGTTACGAATTAACTACTGCATCTCCGCTTGGCGGACTTTCTCCTGTTGATGAAGGAAGTATGTCCTGCTCAAATCCGGAGGAATGGGATGAGTGCATAAAAATCCTCAGAAATACAACGCGGCTCTCAGAAGTTAATTACAGGGATTATGATGCAATATTCTTACCCGGCGGTCACGGACCTATGTTTGACCTTGCAAATGACCTTTTATTAAAAGAAATTGTTGAATACTTCTATAATTCGGATAAGATTGTAAGTGCTGTTTGTCACGGTCCGGCGGGGCTTGTTCTGGCTGAAGATAAAAATGGTGTTTCAATTTTAAAAGACAAAAAAGTGACCTGCTTTACAAACAAGGAAGAGCATATTGTAAAAAGAGATGAAGCTGTGCCTTTTCTTTTAGAAACAAAAATTCGGGACTTGGGTGCAAAATTTGAAGAAGCTTCACCTTGGTCAGAACACGTATGCTCTGATAGTAATCTTATAACCGGGCAAAATCCTAAATCTGCGCTTTTGCTTGCAGAGAAGGTTATAAAGAGTCTTTCTTGAATGTTGTTTCTTTCTGCTTAAAATTACAACACTTTTATCTTTTATGCTATATATCAATAAAGTGATGTATTGTATAGATTATTCTGTGATAAATCTATTATATTTATAGATATATTGATATATTATGTTACTATATAGTATAATAAGTGATATCAATATTTGTTATATTAAATCGCTTTTCAAGATATAATATATATATGAATAACTATAAAAAATTTTTAGGCGCAAAAATAAAAGATATAAGACGTAATCGCGGTTATACACAAGATTTTTTGTCAGAAAGAATTGGTATTGATCCCAAGCATCTGAGCAGAATTGAATGCGGCAAAAATTCACCTTCTCTTGATTTATTATATAAAATCTGTTCGGTTTTAAAAGTAAATCCATCAGTGTTGTTTGATGAGAGCATGCTCAAGAGTAAACAGGAATTAATTCGTGATATTTCGGAGATTTTAAAGAATGAACCGGAATCTGATGTGCGAAAGTACTATAAGATTTTGATTAATTTCATGAACTAAAATAAACTATTCGGATGATTTAATTTAAAAAATATTAAAGATTATTTTTGATGAGCCGATGTGTCTGTTATAGTTTAAGACATTAATTTGGCTCGGAGAATATATGACAGAACAGACAATTACCCCGATGTTGGCACCGGTAAGCAGTGTGGAAGGAATTTTAGAAGAGGCTCGTGCTGCGCATGAGAAGTATTTAATAAAACAACAAGATTCGGATTTGGAACATGCGATTGAATGCTATATTGACGCTATTAAAGTTAATCCGGCTATGTCTGAGTCATATTACAGATTGGCAAGTTTATTGCTGATAAAAGGTCAGATTACGGTAGATGGAGCATTGGAACAGTGTAAAACCGCGCTGTCTCTCGAACCTGAGAATCCTAACGCACATATATATACCGGATATTTTCAATGCTTAAATGGTAATTATGATGAAGCGGAAAAAGAGTTTTCGTATGCAATTTCGCATTCCGGGAAGAATTCGGCAAGACCAAGGTTGTTTTTATCAAAGGTGTTGTTTAACAGAATAAAGAATCACAACCACTCTGTTAAAAATCTTGTCAAATTCCTGTATTACTTTTTATCCGGAAGTATGATGATTATGTGGGATTGTCCTTCAATTAAGATGTTTTATAAATTTTTGGCAAATGATTTTTCTATTATGTCTTATAAAACCTTGGGTGAAACTTTTGAAAAGATGAAGCTTTTTCCTTCTGCATTGGAAGCATACTCAAAAGGTTTAGAAAAAACATCGCAAGGAAATTTATTCTATCAGAAAATGGGCGATTTATCTTTAGAGTGCAACGATATTGAAGCAAGTCTTGAATTCTATAAAAAAGCTCATGAAGTTGATCCGGCAGATAGAGAAGTTTTAATTAAATTAGCCACTATTAATCAAACGTATTTTCCTGAAAATCCGGACGAAACAATTGACTATTATAACAGCCTTTTAGAATTCGGAAAGGATTTAGATAAAATATATTATGAGCTTGGACATTTGTACTTGGCTAAAGCCGATAAAATTCATGCGGTATCGGCATTTAAGCTTGCGGAAGAATTAAACCCTGAAAATCCATACTATAACAATTCATTAGCATTTGCTTATGTAAAAGCGGAGCTTTATGACGATGCTATTGAATATTATCAAAAAGCAATTAAGATTAATCCTGATTCTGAATGGACATCCATAGTTTGTCATGCTCTCGGAGCAATTTATGCAGAAGTAAAAGAAAATTTTGAAGCAGCGGAAGCCACATTCAATGCGGGCATGGTGCTTGATCCTAATAATGTTGATATACAACTTTCATTAGGTGATTTGTATATGTCAGAAAATGATTTGGATAAAGCCATTAAGACATACTGTGACGCCATTACTACAGATCCTGCTAATTATCTTGCTTATGCTAAAGCAGGATTGGCATTGTGGGAAAAAGATTACCTTGAAGAGTCTGTTGTTGCCTTTCATAAGTCGATTGAAATAAATCCTGACTTTGAGATAGCACAAAACAATTTAGGCGTAGTTTATCTGGACGGCTTTGGAGACCCTAAAGAATCGATTGACTATTTTAAACACGCAATAAATATTAATCCTAATTACACATTGGCATATTTTAATCTCGCAAGAGCTTACCAAGCAATGGGGGATAAACCTCTTGCAGCAGAATATTACCAAATGACTCTGGATTTGAATAGAATTACCGAAGAATTGTCTGCAAAAGACATTAGAAAAAGACTCTATGATTTATTTGAGTAGATTTTGATGAGCTGTTTCTACAATTTCTGTAACAGGCGGAATACTTTCTTCTGAAATTTGGGTAGAGAACCAGATAAGGTATTCTATATTTCCGGCAGGACCTTTTATTGAAGAGTAAGTAAGTCCTTTAATTGTATAATTCAACTCTTTGACGCATGTAATCACATCTTCAATGACTCTTTCATGTACTTTTTTATCTCGTACAACCCCGCCTTTTTCTACGAACTCTTTACCTGCCTCAAATTGCGGTTTAATTAGACAGACCATTTCGTGAAAATCAGGATTCAAAAGTTTTTTTAAATTAGGTATAACCTTAGTGAGAGAGATAAATGACAGATCAGAAACCAAAAGGTCTGCAACATCTTCTCCTTCTGAATATATATCTTCAAATGAGCAGGTTCTAAGGTTAGTTTTCTCAATTGCTTTCACCTGCTTTGAACTTCTTATTTTCCAATCAAGCTGCCCGTAGCCGACATCTGCGGCATAGACGAATTTTGCTCCGTGCTGAAGAAGGCAGTCGGTGAATCCTCCTGTAGAAGCGCCTGCATCTAAACAAACACGCCCCTTTACCTCCGGTTTAAATGTGTCTAAAGCTTTTTTGAGCTTGAAACCTCCTCTGGAAACATAAGGCATAGTTTTAATTTGAAAATCATATTCTTTTTGCGGGTCTATTTGGAATCCGGCTTTTGTGATAACTTCTGTTCCAATCATTACATTCCCTGCAAGAATTGCCGCAGAAGCTTTGCTTTTGTTTTCAAAGTACCCTAAATCAACAAGAATTTTATCTAAGCGTTCTTTTTTCATATATTAAAGAACCTTTCTGCGTTCATGGTAGTGATTTCTGCAATTTCATCGTAAGACATGCCTCTTAATGCAGCAATTTCTTCGGCAACATATTTTACATAAGCGGGTTTATTGGTTTTTCCCCTGAATGGTACCGGTGTTAAGTATGGAGAATCTGTTTCAAGAACAAGTCTGTCCAAAGGTACTTCTTTGGCAACTTCTTTCATCTTAATTGCATTTTTAAAAGTTACAACTCCTCCGAGAGCAATAAACCATCCTTTTTTAACACATTCTTTCATGAACTCAACGCTTCCGGAAAAACAGTGAAAAAGAACCTTCCCGCCCTTGTCGGTGTCATTTAAGATATCAAATGTATCTTTGTGAGCTTCTCTATCATGAACAACAATGGGAAGATTCATTTTGTTAGCAAACAGAATTTGTTTTCTAAAGACTTCTTTTTGTAAATCGGTAAAACTTTTATCCCAGTAATAATCCAGTCCGATTTCACCAACCGCAATAACTTTTGTATCTCTGCATAAACCTTCCATTTTAGCTTCAAGTTCTTGGGTGTAAGTTTTAGCCTCAGAGGGATAAATTCCTGTCATTGCGTAAATATTTTCGTTTGTATGCGCGATTTCAAGTATCTTATCGAAAGTTTTTTCTTCAACGGAAGGAATAATAACCTTTTTAACCCCGTTTTCATTCATTTCTCGCAGAATTTCATCAACGGGTTCTTCAATCATATCTAAGTGAGCATGGGTATCAATAAGATAATTTTTCATACACCAATTATATCAGTAACAAATTATTTTGTACTCGCATGGGCAGGAATCTTTTCCTTTTTGAAATTCGTCATGCTCAATTTTAGATGCAGTCTCAATAAGTTTATTCTCGTATTCTTTTTTTAATTCAGGTGTCAATTCTACTGCAAATTCTTTTTTGTTTTTCAAATCCAGATAGACAAAAGTTATGTTATCAGTATTAAAAAATTTGCTAACCGCAAGTAAATATATCATCGTTTGATAATCATACTTAGCATTTTTAGGAACAGCTCCGGTTTTGTAATCCAGGATATAATATTTTTCATTATCTTTTACAAGTGCATCAAGCCGTCCGCCGAAAAAATGAGTCCCTATTTTTGCTGTCAGATTGTACTCTGTTTCAACCGTTTCTAATCCGAAATATTTAACTTCTTTTAGATATTCCCAAACCTCTTTTTCCTTAGAACTCAATGATAATTCCATTTTGTCTATGGTTTCATTTCTTAAATAGTATGACGCAAGAGCATGAATATTTTTACCGAACTCGAACTTTTCATCATCTACCGGCATTTGAATATTTTTTACATATTTAAAATAGAACTTCTTAGGACAAAGTTCAAAAGTTTTAAGCATGTTTGGTGAAAATGACTGAAATTGAGACATAAGTTATCCTAACAAGTAAGTATAATCAGGCTTAGCGTTCAATTTTTCTTCAATTTCTTCAAAGGTTAAAAGTCCTTCTGTTGCGCCGAACTTTGAAACTACAGAAGAAGAGTTGACAGAAGCGTACATGAGAGATTTGCCGATATCCAGTCTTGTTCTGCCAAGTGCAGCGCAGAATGTTGAAGCGAAGGAATCACCGGCACCCAGTGTTGAAACAACTTCCGAAGGATACGGTTCGCAGAAATAGAACTGTCTTCCGTCGTACGCGTAAGCGCCCCGTCCGCCATCTGTAATAACTACTATTTGGTAATCTTTAACCTTCAAAGTTTTAAGCATTTCTTTAACATCAACATGAATAAGTTCATGCGAGAATTTTTCTGTTTTAGTATCCGGTCTGACCTTAATCCCTGTTGCCATAGAAGCTTCTTCTTTATTCATAACAACAATGTGAGCAGAAGATAGAATTTTTTTAATATGTTCAAATCCTCTTTTTAAGCTGGTGGAGCCGGCATTAAAGCATATTTTTGTGTTATGTTTGTGCGCATATTCAACAAGAGGTTCCAGTACTTTGTTAGATTCTCCGTTAAGCGGAGCAATGTAAAGGAAATCGGCATCTTTTATTGCTTCAAAATTTATTTCATTTTCAGTTATATGAGCATTGGCGCCCCTGTGAGCAAGAACGGTTCTGTCTCCCTGAAAACTAACGAGAATAATAGAAAATCCTGTAGAAGTGTCTTCTTTCTGTATAATATTATCGAGTTTTACATTTTGAGTTTTAAAAAAATCCAGAATACCGTCAGAATAGATATCTTTACCGATTTTAAATATAGCTGAGGTATCAAAACCGAGATGTCCGAAGTTGCATGCCGTATTTATACCGCCCCCGCCGACTTTAGAAGAGAATGTTGTAATATCAATTTTAGCTCCGTACGGGTAGCTCATAAAGTCAGAACTGTGGTCTTTTGTAAACACAGAAACAATGTTGGCTTCATCACATTCTACAAATACATCCATAGTGGCACTTCCTATTGTAATAATCTTAGTCATATATCTTCTCCAACTGCTTATATTTACTGTATATCATTATTTTATTATAAAAATGAGTACAAAATTTAATGTAAATAAATGTAAAAATATGAATCAAGCATGGTGTAATTTTTATAGAGTTAATCTATAATGTTTGTATACAAGGATATGTGAGAAATATATAAGTTTGGCAAAGAAAAGGGGTAAGTGCTCTTTGGCGTGTCTGCTGTGTATTTTGAACAGAAAAGTATAGTAAAAAGATTAGGGATTAATTTAAGGAACAAAGAGCAACTTGTTCGGAAAGGTTGAGAGATGGCTCTTACAATTAACACAAACATTTCGTCATTAATCGCACAACGCAGTTTAAACAGTGCGACAGATTCTTTAAACACTGCACTTGAAAGAATGACAACCGGTTACAAAATTAACAGTGCATCAGATGACGCAGCCGGCTATTCAATTGCAAAGTTATGGGAAACACAATTAGGTTCATTAGATGTAGCAGCAGACAACGCAGCAACAGGTATTGACCTTCTGACAACAGCAGAAGAAACTTATTCATTGTTGACAGACCACTTACAGAGAGTAAGAGACTTGACAGAACAAGCTGCTAACGGAACTTACGGTTCAGCATCGTTGAAGGCTATTCAGTCAGAAATTAGCGCAAGATTACAGGAAATCAACCGTATTTCTGCAAACGGAGAATTCAACGGTATTAAACTTATGGCATACAATATGGACGGTACCGGCAACGAAGACGTTGGTATAACTGATGCCGGAATCAATCTTCAAGTAGGTTTGTATGCAGATTCAAATAGTGTTATTACACTTGATGTAGGATTGTTTGCAAACGCAAGCTTAAGCGGGTTATTCTCAGAGATGGAAGGCACATCATCAACCGGATTGTCATTAGGTGATTTAATTACCAATGCCGGAGGAAGCATAGATGCACTTGGTGACGAAGCTAATATTGAAGCATTTGCTGCTGCATGTTCTGGTCTTGTATACAATCCGGATGACGGAACTTTCACAATGCAAACAGATGGCGAAAGCGGAGCTAAGGAAATGCTTGGTTTCATTGACTCAGCGATTGATGAAATTTCGTCTAGGGTAACTGCAATCGGTGCTGTACAAAACCGTGTTGAATCTGCAATTTCATCACTTGATGTACAGTCACAGAACTTAACTTCTTCATTATCAACATTGCAAGATGCTGATGTAGCGGAAGAAGCGTCAAATTATGTATCAGCTCAAATTTTGCAGCAGGCATCAGCAACATTATTGTCGACTGCCAACCAGCTGCCGAGTATAGCATTGAATTTGGTATAATTTGACTAATATTAAGTATAAATATTAATTTGTTGTTGATTGGGATATGTACTTATATCGGGCTTGATTTATCAAGCCCTTTTATTTTGGGTAAATTAGCTTAAGTGACTGAGTGATTAAGTGATTAAGTGAAAATAAACTAAAATGTCATCCTGAAAGATTAGAAAAACAAACGCAAGTGTAGTTTTTCAATCTATTCAGGATCTTACCAAAACACAAGCATAATACCCGATTGGTAAGATTCTGAACAGTGCGAAAAATTAACTGTTTTAAATAAATTAATTTTTCTGCACTTTCAGAATGACAGGAGTCCTATTCACTAGTTGTTCCCCCCCCCCTCCCCTTCTTAGCACAACTGTCCATGATAAATAATCTTCCCCCCTTATGAGGGAGGATTGAGGTGGGTGCCGGTTGTAGATAGTGATTGGTGAATAGGTGGCTGAGTTAATAGGTGACTAAGTGATTAGGTGAATAAGTTAATAAGTTAATAAGTGATTAAGTTAATAAGGACTTTTTCGCCCTCTCCAGTTTGGGTACTACTGTCTAGGATAATTTTGTATAAAAAACTGAAAAATGATTAACGATATATGTTGTATGCAGAAGAAAGGCAGAAGAGGTGATAACCTAAAATGTCATCCCGAACTTGTTTCGGGATCTTACCAATTTGGCGTTATAGGGTCTATCCGTTTGATAAATAAACATTAATAGATTCCGGGTCGGAGCCCGGAATGACACTCTTTTTTACACTTACTCCCATCCTTGACCTTTTGGCTTGTCGTGAAGTGAGTAAGTGACCAATTATTTTACCCTTCCCCAATTTGGCACAACTGTCTACGATAAATACTCTTCCTCCCTTGTGAGGGAGGATTGAGGTGGGTGCTGATTGTAGATAGTGATTGGTGAATAGTGAATAGAAGTATACAGGAATTTTTCGTCAGAAAAATTCAGCAGTGCGGGTTTTTCTTTCTTTGGGAGCGTTTCTTTCTTTTTTCATCGCAAAAAAAAGAAAGAAATGCTCAAAACATTGAAGAAAATAATAACTACTCTACCTCTCCTTGAGGAGAGGGTTGGGTGAGGTGAAAAAAAATCCCGCCACACAAGCCTTTTAGTCTTCAAATGTAAATTTTTGTAACGATTTCCTAAAAAAGTGTTATTAAAACACCGAAATGTGGAATTAAGAAAATAGAGGAACACTAAGAAGAGGCACGAGCGACATGGAAGGTTCAAAACATACAGATAATAATATAACCCCAAACGCTTACACAGAGCGTGATGCAACCGTATCGGGGGGGGGGTAAACACCTAAGAGCCAGTGTTTGCGCCTTATTAACCGCTCTTGTTCTCTCAATAACTCCTGCTGCCCACTCCGCAGGCTCGGTTGAACCTACCTACACTCCCGGATATATTCTGACACCTGTAGAGGAGCCCGGGACAAATACAATAACGAAGTTTGAATGGAGTGCAGAAGAGAACAAACTCACTGCGGTACATTATCGTGTAGACCTCACAAAGACCGAATACGGACATAAAGACGCAGCCGGAGCAACAGCATATTATTACAAATGGACAGATAACGGAAACGG
>CALVEA010000023.1 GCA_944326455.1 Candidatus Gastranaerophilales bacterium
TTTTCGTACTTTTCTTTTTCTTTGCTTCGTAAATAAAGAAAAAGAAAAGTACAAGAATAATTAAACTAATAGAAATATAAAATTATTCACCCCATTTTACGTAAAATGAGGTATAACAAAAAGAGGTTTTAATAAACCAAAAAGGAGCCTGATTTTATCAGGCTCCTTTTTGGTTATTTATGGTAATTAAGCTACAACAATTGCTCCTACAGGGCAAGCATCTGCTGCTTCTTTTACACAGCTTTCGTTATTTGCAATACCTTCTTCTTTTACGGTTGCTTTATCTTCTACCTGAAATACTGCGTCGCAAATTGATTCGCAAGCGCCGCATCCGATGCATGAATCTTCAATAGTTACCTTCATTTGTTTTCTCCTTATATTTTTATATTAAAACCACCTTATAGGTGTGTGTATTTATTATACAACTTAATCCGGAAAAATAAAACTGTTAATTATAGAGCCACTTATCTATTCTATCTGCAATAGAATCAAACCCGAGGGTAAGCCCGAGGTCTTTCGGCTCGATACCTTTAGAATAATATAATACCGGAACAAATTCTCTTGTATGGTCAGTACCTTCTACTGTCGGGTCACAGCCGTGGTCTGCTGTTATTATAAGAAGGTCATCGTTGCCTATCAGAGGAAGAATTTTTTCCAAATAAGTATCAATTTCTTCTATAGCTTTACCGTAACCCTCCGGATTATTTCTGTGTCCGTATAACATATCAGTATCAACAAGGTTAGTAAAAATTATTTCTCTTGTTTCGTCAGTTATATTTGTTCCCGGATAAATCATTTTTTCAAGAGGAAGCTCATCCTTTACCGCTTGAAGAGTCAGGTCAAGTCCTTCTTTGTTTGAGCCGGTGTGAATGGCGTGAGTAATTCCCGCTTTTGAGAAAATATCTTCAATTTTACCGATACCGATAACTTTAGAGCCGGAGTCTTTAACCTTATCCAAAACAGTTTTTTTAGGAGGCGCCATAGAATAATCTCTTCTGTCTTTAGAAATTCTTGTCGGTTTTCCGTCAATAACTTTATAAGGTCTTGCAATAACTCTTGCTGTATTATAATTTCCTTCATCAAGTAAGTGCCTTGCAATTCTGCACCATTCATAAAGAGTTTCCAGAGGAATCATATCAGTATCAAGTGCAATCTGGAATACACTGTCTGCAGATGTGTAAACAATCGGAAACTTTGTTTTGTGGTGTTCCTCATTTAACTTTTCTATAATAGCGGTTCCGCTTGCCGGTATATTAGCTAAAACTCCGCCGCAGCCTGTTTCTTCTATGAATTTGTCAATAAGTTCTTTCGGGAAACCTTCAGGGAAAGTAGAAAAAGGTTTTTCAGATACCAAACCTGCAATTTCCCAGTGTCCCGTTGTTGTATCTTTTCCTTTTGATTTTTCTTGCAAAGTTCCGTACTGCCCTATTGGATTTGAAACCTTATTTACTCCCTCAAAATCCTGAATATTTCCTAAACCGAGTTTTTCAAGGTTAGGAAGATTAAGCCCTTTATTAAAAGCGCAGACATTTCTTAAAGTATTACACTTTTCTGTATCTCCAAACTCTCTGCAATCAGGCATTGCACCGATTCCCATTGAATCAATTACAATTATAATTGCACGTCTTTTTTTATCCATAATATCCTCCTAGGTAAATTATTTTTCTTAATTATATCATGTTTTTATGATATTATTATGAAAAAAGATAATAAATTTTAGGAGATAAAAAATGCAGGCAAGACGTGCAGCAAGAGAATTAGCGCTTATATTATTTTCACAGTTTGAAAAAGAAATAACTCATTATTCAAAAAAAGATTTTGAAGATATTATGCTCAAGTCTGTAAGAATTCTTTCAAATTCAGCTTCGGAAGAATTAAAACTTACAGTAGGTTCATTGATTGATATAAAAGAGTTTCTTGATACTTACGAAGCTGAGCACGAATCAAACTTATCCCGTCCTATCGGAGCTAAAAACAAACCGGTTCAGATTCCTATGACGGATGAGATGATAGAAAAAGTTGACACTATGCTTGACGTGGCAGAAAAGGCTATTATGGCATTAGAAATTGCTGAATTTACAACTCTGGAAAACCAGAGCGAAGTAAAAGATTATGCAAGCGAAATTGCAGAAGCTTATAAAAACAATCATAAGGCTGTCGATGAACAGATACAAAAGTTTTCAAAGGGCTGGGATATTTCAAGACTGGTTAAAATGGATAAAGATATCTTAAGAATAGCTATTACAGAACTTTTGTTCACAAAGGGCGCTCCTGTAAAAGTTGTTGTTGATGAAGCTGTTGAACTTGCTAAAAAATATTCAACTGAGGATTCTTCATCTTTCGTAAACGGTATTCTTGCAAAAGTTATAGTAGAAAACGGGCTCAAGGGTTAATTTATGTTTAACTTTTTTGACAAGCTTAAATCTACTGTCTCAAAAACCGCTCAAGCCCTTGTCGGGAATGTTGTGGATGTAGTAAGCGACGAAGAAGAGTTTTCCGAGTTTGTGCTTGATGATATGGAAGATCTTTTGATAAGTGCAGATTTGGGGGTAAATTACGCTTCCGAATTAACGGATAAATTACGCGGGCAAACAAAAATTAAGCCGTCTCAGGTTAAAGAGTTTTTGCTAAATGAGTTCAATAAAACTCTTGATGAGGCAGGTTCAAGCGAGCTTGATTATAAAGAAAATGAACTCAATATTTACTTTATAACAGGAGTAAACGGAGTAGGAAAAACGACTCTTATCGGGAAACTTGCATACTTTTTTAAAGAAAAAGGCAAGAAAGTTTTAATAGCGGCAGGAGATACTTTCCGTGCAGCTGCAGAAGAACAGGTTGATATCTGGTCAAAGCGTTCCGGTGCAGATATTGTAAGAAGAGATAAGGCGGATCCGGCTTCTGTTGTATATGAAGCAATCCAGAAAGCAAAAAATGAGAATTATGATGTTATTCTCGTTGATACAGCAGGCAGACTCCAGAATAAATTTAACCTTATGGAAGAGTTATCCAAAATAAAAACAGTTATAGACAAAAATGCGCCGGAAGCTCTAAGAGAAAGTATTCTGGTTATTGATGCTAACACAGGTCAAAATGGACTCGTTCAGGCGAAAGTTTTTAAAGATTGCGTTAACCTTACAGCTGTGGCGCTTACAAAACTTGACGGCTCTGCAAAAGGCGCAATAGTTCTTGCGATTGCTAAAGACTTGAAACTCCCTGTTAAACTTGTGGGTGTCGGGGAGAAGATGGAAGATTTGAAACTCTTTGACTCAAAGGAATTTATTCAAGCACTTTTTGATTAGGTTTTAGTTTATCAGATAATCAATACAATTGTTAAGCAATTTTTTTAGTTCGCTTGCATAGTTTTTTTCGTTTTCCGGCATGCAAATTTCAAAATGTGTAGGTTTTTGCGCTCTGTCCGGTTTCATTGAGAAAAATAAATGATTTTCTTTAATAACATTTCTCGGGTTGTTAATGTCAGGAACATCTTTTGTTACTAATTTATTAAGCTGCACCATTCCTTTAATTCCTTTTCGTTGAGTAGCATCACAAAAAGCATTAATTCCTCTGTAGATTTCCTGCTTCAATTCCGGTGCTGTCTTTTCAAGAGCTTTTTGTGCGGCAGCTTTGTTGTTTTTCATTCTGAATGACGGATTGTCATAAGTATTGATTCTGAGCATTTATTTTCTCCTTTTAAAATATTAAAACCCATAAAAAAATATTTTGTCAGCGTATTTTTTGCCGGATATAAAATGCAAAAAGAGGATTAAAGTGTGTTATTATAGTAATAACGTAACACAATGGTAATTATATTGCAGGATTGAGTATAATACAGATTTTATCGTTATTTATGGATTTGTCCTCCTGCTTATAAAACAATCTTTTGTTATCCATAGAATAGACCGGAGTTATATTGTAAAAACCTTCTTGTTTTGTTACTATAAAGATAACGACAAGCATAGAAGGAGAGTTCGTATGAGCACAAATCAATCTCTGAAACCGGTTACTGCTGAAAATAGAGAACATCTTTATATTGGCGGATGTGATACTGTTGAACTTGCCCAAAAATACGGAACTCCTTTATATGTACTTGATGAAAAAACCATAAGAACTATCTGTAAAGAATATAAACACGCATTTGGCGGTTATAAAAATATAAGAATGATGTATGCGTGCAAATCTCTTTGCAATCTTGCCGTTTTGCGTATAGTTACAGATGAGGGATTCGGATTAGATACAGTTTCATCAGGTGAAATTTATACTGCATATAAAGCCGGGGCAGATATGTCCAAAGTGCTTTTTAATGGTAATAACAAATCCAAAGAAGAAATTGAACTGGCTTTAAACCTGGGAGTTGGGAGGTTTTCTGTTGATAATTTTTATGAGGCAGAACTCCTTAACGAGATAGCAGTATCGCAGGGAAAGTCTGTGAATATTCTTCTAAGGATTACACCGGGAATTGAGTGCCATACTCACGATTATATTCAAACAGGGCAAATTGATTCTAAATTTGGGTTCGACTTATCACAAATTGATGAAATTATCAACCTCATAAAAAACAAGTATAATAATCTGAATCTAAAAGGGATTCATGCACATATCGGCTCGCAAATTTTTGAAACAAGAAGCTATTACGATGAAGTTGAAATTCTTGTAAAAGAGCTTGCGAGAATAAAAGAAGTTCATGGAATTATTCTGGAAGAAATGAATATCGGCGGCGGTTTGGGCGTTAAATATACAGAAGAAGATTGTCCGCCTTCTGTTGACGAACTGGCTTCCGCAGTAACGTCAGCAATGAAGAATGCGATTGAAAAATATTCAATCCGGGAACCTGCTATTTATATTGAGCCGGGCAGAAGTATAATTTCTACGGCTGGAGTAACTTTGTACACGGTTGGTTCATCGAAAACAATACCCGGAGTAAGGAAATATGTTGCACTTGACGGGGGGATGGCTGACAATCCTCGTCCCGGTATGTATCAGGCTAAATATACGGCAGATGCCGCTAATAAAATGAACTTTTGCGAGAAAGAACTCGTTACATTAGCAGGAAGGTTTTGTGAAAGCGGAGATATTTTAATTGAAAATATTGAGCTTCCGAGACTTGAACCAGGTGATATTATTTGTGTATACAATACCGGAGCTTATAACTATTCAATGGCTTCCAATTACAACAGGGTTGCAAAACCTGCAATGGTACTTGTAAATAATTCACAATCTGATATGATAGTAGATAGAGAATCTTTAGAGGATTTGATAGCGAGAGAAAATATTCCCGATAGGTTGAGATAATAATGATAGATGGACTGATTTCATTAATTCATAGCTTTTTTAGCCCGCTGCAGTGGTCTTTAAATTGGATTAATATCCTTGAAATAGTCTTTATTGCCTCTATCTTGTTTGTTTTTTATCAAAAGTTTATCAAAAATACGCAATCCGAAAGTTTGGTAAAAGGTTTATTTATCCTTGTCTTTGCTTGGATTTTAAGCGAAATTTTAATCTTAATTGACCTTAAAATTGTAGGTGTTTTCTTAAAATCACTTGTAACTTTAATTGCATTAAGTCTTATTGTTATATTCCAACCGGAATTAAGACGGTTCTTGGGATATTTGGGAGAACCCGGGTTTATTAAAAGAACATTCTTTTCTTCCGGCACATACAGAGAAGCTGCTGAAAGTGAAGTCGATATAATAAAAGAGATTATAGAAGCTGTCAAATATCTCACAAAGACTAAAACCGGAGCATTAATTGTCTTTAAAAAATCTTTAAGCGCAATTGTCTACTCTGAAGTAGGAACTGTTCTTGATGCGAGAATATCGACAGAATTGATTTTAACAATATTTCATCCAAACACACCTCTTCATGACGGTGCAATGATTATTGACGGAAATAAAATCCATTCGGCAGGGGTGCTTCTTCCGCTGACAGAAGACCCGAAACTCAGCTGGAAATACGGAACCCGTCACAGAGCTGCCATCGGAATGTCAGAAGTCTCAGACGCAGCCTGCCTTGTAGTTTCTGAAGAAACAGGCGATGTTTCTATCTGTATGGATGGACTTTTGAAAAAATATGATGATTTAACTACTCTAAAGACTGATTTAGAATCAATCTTAGGTATTAAACCAGTTGACAAAACTGTATCTAAGCATAAAAATATTTTTGAAATGCTAAAGAAGAGAGATTGATGGCGGAGAGGTAAATTTTGTTTACTCATAAGAAAAAATCGGCTAAGGTAACTAAAACAAGAGGGCAGATTATCAAGCATTATATCCAAAAAGGAATCTTCCTTACTATAGGTGCTTTTATTGTAGCTGTTGCTCTGGAAATGTTTTTGCTGCCAAACAAAATTATTGACGGCGGTGTAATTGGTATTTCCATGATGGCAACATATATAACAAACGGAAACCTGGGTCTGTTTATTATGTTGATTAACCTTCCTTTTATAGTAATGGCGCTTAGAACATTAGGAAAAACTTTTGTTCTGCAGACCTTTTTTGCAATAACAATGCTTGCTTTAGCAACCAATATAGTGCACTGGCAGATTGTAACACAGGATTTACTTTTGGCTACGGTGTTCGGCGGAATAGTTCTTGGACTCGGAGTCGGATTAATTCTAAGGAATAATGCTTCGCTCGACGGAACAGAGATGGTATCTATTGATTTATCAAAAAAGCTAAAAATAATTTCTGTAGGCGAGCTGCTAATGGGAATAAACTTTTTTATCTATATGGGTGCAGGATTTCTTTTCGGCTGGGATAGAGCTTTGTATTCGGTTTTAACCTATTACGTTGCATCAAAGGTTATTGATACTGTGCTTGAAGGTCTTGATAAAGCAAAATCTGTTCGCATAGTATCGGATAAATCAAGAGAAATCGGGGACTCTATTATTCAAGAGCTGGACATAAGCGTTACGTATATGAAAACCTTAGGCGGGTATTCAAGACAGGAAAAAATCTTAACTTATTGCGTAGTTAACAAGTTTGATATGCCAAAGTTAAAAGAACTTGTCCACTCGATTGACCCTAAAGCTTTTATTGTCACAGAAGATGTTCACGAAGTAGAAGGTGTTCGTTTTAAAAAGAAAGGTCATTAATTTCATCCAAATAGTTGATAACAAGAATGAAAAAATATACGATAATGTTATCGGATAATCGGGGAGATTAGGGTCTCATGTTTAACAACATCAACGACAATAACAAAGATATCTTATATAATTCTCAATTTACAAGAGAGAATAATATAGTTAATCTTGCAGCAATACGGTCAAATGTTCAAAAATATGCCAATACTGTCTCTTCAAATCCTTATGTTGACAGAACAGAAATTTCCTCAAGTGCAATTGAACTTTTCCAAAAAGATTGTGATATTAAAAAATTTAACAAAATTGCAATGAGTGATGAAGAAGATTTGTCACATCTGCAAAGAATGCAGGAGCTTTTTGCTGACGGAGTTATAGACGTATATGAGGACGATGTTTTATCGGACCTTGTAACAAATTCTAAATTACGGGATGATTTAGGGCTGTAAATATGCTAAAATACAGCTATGGCAGGCTCTGATTATTATATTGAAGACAATTCCGATATAGAAAATAAAAAATTGGAAGCAGCTAAGAATCTTTACAGGGATGGAAAGTATTCCGGCGCTCTTAATATTTATTTGGATATGGTTAATGCAAGTTATTCTTATAAATTGTATTATGAAATTGGGCGCTGCTATTACAAGATGAGTGATTTTTTCAAAGCTGAATCAAATTTCTTAAGGTCTGTTGAACTTGAAAGAAGAAAAAATCCATCGTATTTGTATCTGGGAAATATTGCTTATAAAAAACAAGACCTTGCTCATGCAATTGAATATTGGATTCAGGCATATTCTTTCAAGCCTGATGATGAATCAGTATGTTTGAATCTTGCGGCTGCCTATTTTTCCAAGAATATGCGCTTTCAATCAGTATTTTATTATCAAAAATACTTGAAATATGCTAAAGATAAGAAAACAGATTATTATAAGGAAATAAAAAAAAGCATAGATGAATTTACAAAAATGGGAGATGAATTTTACCGAAAAGCGTTACGTGCGGTTTCTGTGAAAGATAATAAAACAGCGATAAAAGGGCTTGCACAGGCGGCAAAAAGTTATCCTACAAGTTTTGATATTAATTTTTTACTCGGCAAACTTTACTATGAAGAAAAAGATTATATGCATGCGCTTGTTTATTTAAAACAAGCTTACTGCTTGGATTCAAAGTCTTTTGATGTTTTGGAAAAACTTCCTTTTGTAATGCTTGAACTGGGAGATTATACGGCAGCTTATTGTTGTATGAAAAGACTCCTGCCTCTGGTTTTGAATAATCAGAGTGAGTATTTAAGAATTACGAAAGCCCTAAAAGAATTATCTTCCGGTTTTAATACATTAAGTTACGCCGGACATAAAGACTGGGCAGAAAAATATTATAAAGATAATAATTACCATCTTGCATTGTATGAGTATGAAAACTGTGTAATCATTAATCCAGATCTCGCAAATGAATTTGGCGGTATTATTCAGACTTTGAAATCTTTCATTAATCCGGAAGAAAGAATAGTCAAAACTTGCCTTGAAAAAGGGGGAGAATTTTATTCCAACCGGGATTACAAACAGGCAAATAAATATTTTTCAAAGGTTATGACACTAACTACAGAAG
Source organism: Candidatus Gastranaerophilales bacterium (assembly GCA_944326455.1). Lineage (GTDB taxonomy): Bacteria > Cyanobacteriota > Vampirovibrionia > Gastranaerophilales > Gastranaerophilaceae > CAG-196. Next base: position 8,681 of record CALVEA010000023.1, read on the forward strand.
ACACATCGGAGTATAGATTTGCAAAATCACGGCTGGTCAATATTTAGGAATCTTAAGAAGTTTTTTTATCTTTATATTTTAAGACGCAAGTACTACAGAGTAGGTCATTGCAATGCTTGCGGGAGATGCTGCCAAAAGATTTATGTTAAACACAAAAATGTTATTCAAACAGAAGAAGAATTTGAAAAACTAAAATTACTGCATCCTTTCTATACGTATTTAAGAGTTATTGATAAAGATGAGACAGGTTTAGTATTTGAATGTACAAATCTGGATAAAGAGACAAATAAGTGTAAAATCCATAAACATCGTCCCGGTATATGCCGCAGATACCCGCAGGAAGAATTATTTATGATGGGAGGAACTTTAGCCGAACATTGCGGCTATAAGCTTGAGCCTATTGTAAGTTTTGATGAAGTTTTTGAAAAAGTATCCAGAAAGAAAAATAAGAATTAAATAGTTAAGAACTTTATTTTGTGCTCATTGTTTTACCAAATATTAGCCTCAAACCGCCGCCTCTTTTTTGGAGGGTATTACCAATTCCTATAATAATATCATTTACGTTTCCTACGATAATATTAATGTTTTTTATTACACAATTTAGTAAATTAATACTCGTTGTATTAACTTGTTCCGTTATACCGGAAATGTTGCGTGTCGTAAGAACAAGATTCTCGCTTGTTTTTTCCAAATTGTATAAAGTTGTTGAAATAGAATCTCCTCTTACGGAATCTTTTACATCATAGGACATATCCGCGAGATTTCTTGTTGTTATTGTAAGATTATTTGCAGATTCTTGGATTGATGGTTTAACATCATTAAGAATTGAAGTTAGAGCATCCATCATTCCGGTAAGAGCATTAAAAGTCTGTCCGGCTGCTACTATAGTAGTATTCAGGTTTTCTTTTATTTCATCCAATCCACCGTTCTTTGCCTGATCCTGCAAGTATGTTTCAAAATTTATACCTTTTTTGCCTTCAATTAGAGAATTATTTCGTAAACTCGCAAGGTATGGACTATTTGGATAAACCAATTCTATATAATCCTTTTTATCTTTTCTGCGTATCATTGCATAAGTATTTTCAGGAAGTTCAAGGTTTTTAAGCCTAATTTTTAAATCGACTCTTGTTGATTGATAATCCGGTCCCGGGTAAACTTTTGAAGTATGACCGAGCTTAAATCCTTTATAAAATACGGGTAAACTGCCCTTAAACGGCTCAAGTTCCTTAAAATCAACCGTTATCCGAATCTGACCGATTATATATATTATATAAAAGATAAGAGCAACGCTTACTAAAATATAGATAAGATATTCTTTCTTCATAAAAGAATTATTATTATATTTATCGCTGCAAATAACCCTCTAAAGGATAATACCAAACAGTTTACTATTTCCAATTAGGAAAATAGTAGACTGTTATAATATCATTTGTGGAAATTCGTGCATGACCGCCTTTAATAAAGTTTGTCAGCGAACCGGTAGGAGGAAGAGGAGTGAGCGCCCATTTAAGCGGCAAAACCCAATAAGTTCTGTTACAGCCGGATTTTTGATAGCTTGCAAGTATCTTTGAGGACGGCAGATTTTGGAATTTAAAATCATATAGATAGATGTAATAAGGAATTCCGTTCATCCCGCTGTCAACTACAAGCTCTACTTCTGCAGTTACCGGTTCGCCTCGTTTTACAATCAATTTTCCGTCATGATAAACATTATTTCTGGCTTTTAAGTTAACTCTTTGCCCTTCTTGCGCCGTACCGTCTTTTGTGGAGATATCAGTTACAGCCTGAAGATGTATGGGAATTCTTTCCGTGTCTGAAAAATCATAATCTGTATAAGTTTCCGGTTTTTCAAAAATTCTTCCTGCTAAAAATTTATCAACCAAAAAATCACTTTCTATGGCTGATACATTTAGCGAAAAAACTACTAATGTAAAAATTACAAGGAAAAATTTATTCATAATTTACCTTATCATAGGATTTACTTCTTATTTTTGATTCTAAAAGTTTTCTGTTTTTTATGGAATTAAGCAGAAAATTTTGGTATGCCGGATTTGTTATATAGGTGTTGTTTGCAAGAAAATATGGATATTTAGTAAAAATATATTCATAGATATTTGCCAGCCTTTTTGATGTCAGGTTGTGATTAGAAAACCTGTCATATCTCTTTTGCGGGCAAGACTTGTTAATAAAAGTAATTAGCCCTAATGGATTGTATCCGGCTTTTACCATAAAATCGACAGCTCTTTTATCCGCAACGAGTTCATATTTTTTAGGAGCCATTTTTACCTGTGCAGCGCTTACAGCTCCGCCCCACGCACCGTCAAAGGATTTGAGAGCATCTGAAATTTTCCTTGAAAGCAATGCTGCGACTTCATCTTCATATTCTGCATATTTTAAAGTATCATCATAAACTATAATTTGGCGTTTAGTAAGTTCAGGAGCGCCTTTAAGCTTTTTATCTTCTTTTGAATATGTAAAAATTATTCGTTTGTCAATTTTATTAGCATTTAGAATATTCATTCCGATATTGCTTACCTGATTTTGAATGGTAATTTCCTGCGCAATTTCTTCTTCTGTTGCTGCAAAAACGGAAGATGTCAGCGACAATGCAGTTATTAAAATAAAAATCTTTTTCAACATAGCTTCTCCTTGGACTATTATAGCAGATTTTGCTTGAAAAAAGAATATGGCTAAAAAATCTCTGCCAAGACTTTTCTTCTATGCGGGATATCTCGATGAATTGTTTCAAATACAGATTCTATAAACTCTTTTATCTCTTCTTTTGCGGGCACTTTAGTTTTATATCCGATATAATACAAATCCATTGGCAGCGAGCCATCCTTATTTGGATAAAGATAGTTTATATCAAGTTTCTCCGCTCCGTGCATATCGTAGAAACGAATCCTTCTGTAGGTATTTATATCTTCCGGATTAGGTTTTTCTACTTCCAGAAAACAGCCATTTTTGTCCGGGTAAAATTCTTTCAGTTTTTCAAGCATTTCTCCTCCAAAACCTTTACCCTGGCGGATTCTAAAAATGGCAATGTAATCAAGAAATATATATTTTTCACCTTTAAAAATAAGGCAATAACCTACCGGAGCATTCTCTTTTTCTGCAATAAGAACATCGTAAGCGCCATTGTCTATCAATTCCGCAAAAGTCTGATAGGCTTTTAGTTCTGAAAGCGGGAACTGTTCCAGCATATCATGATAAATTCCATGAAAGTCTTCGCTGTTTATTTTTCTAAAATGTAACATATTAAATACATAGCAAAAATCTTTTATCTTGACAATAGCCGGACAGTAACTTTCAGTAATAGCAGGCTTTTAGAAAGGAAATCCCTATTTTTATTATTTAAATAAAAAATTTTACTGGTAAAATTTTTATTTTAAGGTTTAATAATAAGTAGTAGCAAACATAAAGGAGGGAGTATGCCAAATAGTACAACTTGTAATGTTGATGTATCAACAGCTTATTTTAATACTGATTTTTCAAAAGCTAAAGAAGTGATGCAAGAAGTTGTTGCTTCGCTTTCACAAAGAGCAAATAAACCAGGTCAATTTTTAAACTGGGTTGGCTTGCCGGAAATCCAGCTACAGAGACTGGACGAAATTTATGAAATGGTTGAAAAATTTAAAAAGCAGACAAATGCTAAGTATTTGAGCGTTTTTGGAATTGGAGGTTCAAAACACACTGTTGAACACATGCTTGGTATTAACGGGCTGAATATTAACAAAGATAAAATTTTATTTTTCTCTGATGTTGATTCAGTAAGTTTAAAAAGATACCTTTACAGACTTAATAATGATGTTACGGCTTCAAATTACTTAATAGCATCAAAATCCGGTTCCACATTTGAAACCAAGGACGGATTTTTAAAGATAAAATATATGCTCGAAGAAGCATACAAAAATCAAGGCTGTGACGATGTGGAAGCTATTCACAAAGCTGCGCAGCATTTTATCGCTGTAACAGATAAAAATCCGGAAGGCAGTGAATTAAGAAGAATATCAGATTCTGAGAATTGGCTTGGAAAATTATATATTCATGAAGACGTAGGCGGAAGATTTTCCGCTCTTGATGACCACTCATTGTTTACACTTGCTTACGCAGGAATGAAAAAAGAAGATATGAAAGAAATGCTTCTGGCAGCAAAACAGATTTCAGAAATGTCTTTAACTCCGGACATCAAGATTAATGATGCGTATGCACAAGCTGCTTTTTGGGTTACAGCTAAATTGAACGGTATTCTTACATCTGTTCATCAGTATATGGGCTCAATGTTTGAAGATACGGTTAACTGGCATTCTCAAATGCAAAATGAATCTGTTAAAAATACTCTGAAACAGATTGCAAAAGTTCCGGATGCAATGCACCATAGCGCAGAAGCACATTTTAACCCGGCTAATAAGTATGCTTTTGCTTTAACCTCGCCAGTAGATGTCGGAGTTTCTTCCGATAATGCAAAAGGTTATATAGGTGCCTTAGAAAAATCTTATTCAAATGCCGGTCCGTTTTTTAATGAATCAGTTAAAACCTCTGAACTTGGTTTAACACCGGCAGCCGCAGGCGCAATGACTCAATTAAGAGCATTTTCTACTGTTTATCAGGAAATAATAGAAAAAACTATAAAACAGGAATCTCTTCCTGCTGTTCTTGATAGTGTTTTACAGCCGCATGTGGAAGTTTATAAGAAAAACTTAAAACCTCAAGGCGGAGCTGCAGTTGTAACAGCCGGAAGATTTTCTTAAGGTTAATTTGTTGTAAAGTGTACGGGGCTGAACGCAATAAATTGCGTTCAGCCCCGATTTTTTAAACCGGTTATGATATAATTAAAGCAGATTTGAGGAGAGTTATTATGGAAGTCTATAATGCCATTTATTCAAGAAGAATTGTACGAGATTTTAAAGATATGCCCGTTTCTGATGAAGTTTTGGAACGAATTATAAATGCCGGTTTGCAAGCTCCGACGCATGACCATCTTAGAAACTGGGAGTTCGTTATAATTAAAGATAAACAAGATAAGGAAAATGCGCTGTAATTTGTAAAACAAGGAATAGAACCGACTCTTGAAATTTGAAAGAAAACTCTTGTCAACGGAACTCCTCAGCAAAAAATGTATGCTGTAGCAATGCCAAGACAGTATACAATGCTTTATAATGCTTCTCATATAGTTTTGCCATTTTTCAAATCAAACTCAGGAGTTATGCATCCGACATCTGTAAGTTCGCTAAACCCGATTGCATCTATCTGGTGTGTTATAGAAAATATTTTTCTCGCAGCGACAGCTGAAGGTCTAGCCTGCTCAATGCGTATTCCTGTCGGAGACGAGGGAAAAAATGTTTCTAAAGCAGTAGGTGCTCCGGAAGATTATATGCTCCCTTGTTATATAGGTTTGGGGTATCCTGCGGATGAGCAGCCTGCAGTTGAACAGATTAAATACACCGCAAAACAGAAAATTCATCTTGGAAAATGGTAATTTGCTTGGTCTAATTAGCTCTACCAACTGATATCATCAAGGGTGGATACTTTTACTTTATCAAAAAATCTTTCAAAAAGCTGGTAAGGATTTTTAAAATACTGTTTCATATTATCATTAACAACGGCATTTGAAATAAGCCACTCATCTTGTAATGATGAATAGGCAACATTATTTTCATAACTCCCGCCTTTAAATGCTGAAAAAGGGATTTTGTACTGCTTCATAAATTCAACAAATTTATCAAATAATGTTGTGCTGCGCGGACTATCCGGACTATTCGGTTTTGAACCCAAAATAAATCCCTGCAGGTATTCATTTGATAAATTAACCTTGTTTTTGATAAATTGTGCAATTTGGTTAAAGTCATAGTTTTCTATGTTTGTCGGACATATATGATTTAACAAGACTTTCTGTCCATCGGTAAACCCGCATACAGTGCAGTCATAGATATCTTTTGTATAAGCTTTGTCAGCTATTATACTTTGTTTAACTGTCCAGGGATATTTTACAAAATTTTTCTCACTTATTAAAGAAACAGCTTTCTGAAATTCTGCCGGCGGGACCAAACGTATTCTTGATTTAAATGAAATGTTATCCATATCCGAGGTAAAACATGTAAAGATAAAAAATTGCCTCTTCTAAAATTAAATTTTGATTAAAGCTCTTTTTATAAATTTAAAAAACTCACCCAGATAGGTCGTTAGAACAATACCTGTTATAAAATAAAAATAAGTTGTTTTCATCGGACAATAAAACCAGTAAATATCTTGGCTGTTTTTAACATCAAACGGAATTCCTTTTATTGCAAGAATTGTATAAGTAATAATATTAAATACTAAAATGTGATTAGCCATAATATGATAGGTATTTTGTCCTATTTTATTAAAGAATTTCCAATCTTTCAGATAATTATAAAAATTTTCAACAACAAACAGAGTTATCCAGATTCCGGTAAGGCTGGTTAGAATCGGTACAATCCAATTATCGAACTCTCCCCAGACAAGAATATAGCTTAAACCTATTCCGTCAGAAGGGGTGTAATCAGCGTTCGTAAGCCATAATATGGCTTGCAAAATCAGAATCCCGGTCAGAATCTTAAAATTAAAGATGTTTGTTTTTCCATAAATCCTCTGTGTAAAAATATATCCCAAATGAACAAAGAAAAGCGAAAACATTGTTCTTAAAAGCCAGAGTATATAGAGATTCCCAGCTAACGGCTCCATTTGGATTGCAATTATAGATATTATTAAATATATGACAGCTCGCAGCTTAAAGTCTATTTTTATATAGTTTAAAATTTTATAAATAATAAGTGTTGTAAATAACTGCGGCACAAACCACAGAGGCGAAATTAAGTCCAGCTGATGTCCTGTCAAAAACGGAATTACAAACTCGTTATAAATATTTACCTGCATTCCCCAAAATTTTCCGGTAAATGGTGTTATTACATAAGTTATACCAAGATATGCCAAACAATAAAGAATATATGGAACCATTAAAGATTTAAACCGGCGTTTAAAATATTCAATAAACCCGTATTTCTCATTAAAAAGCATCCCCGCTATAAAGAAAAATAATATTACCTGAAAAGAATATGGCGGGAACATAGGGATAAGCGAAAATTCCAGATGCCCGGCAACCACAATCAAAATAGCAATAGCTTTTAAAACATTAATTTTATTAGAAAATCCCTGTTCCATAACAGGTTTATTTTAGCACAACTATATTTTTAGTGCTCTTAAAGAGTTGAGGACTGCAAGAAGGGTGACACCGACATCTGCAAAAACAGCTCCCCACATTGTCATAAAGCCAAATGCACCGAGAAGCAGGAATAAAACTTTTACACCGATTGCAAAAACAATATTTTGTTTAACAATTCTCATAGTTTTTTTAGCGATACAAACAGCATCATAGATTTTTGAAGGCTTGTCATCCATAATAACAATATCAGCTGCTTCAATAGCCGCATCCGAGCCTAATCCGCCCATTGCTATTCCAATATCTGCCCTTGTAAGAACTGGCGCATCATTAATTCCGTCACCTGCAAAAATTACCGAACCTTTTTTAGATAAAATAATTTCTTCAAGTTTTGTGACTTTATCTTCCGGTAAAAGTGATGAATAGAACTCATCTATATCAAGTTCTTCTGCCGTATGAGAAGCACTTTCTTTATTATCTCCCGTAAGCATAACAATTTTGGCAAACTTTTTAAGCTTCTTTATTGCACTGAATGAATCTTCTTTTATCTCGTCAGAGATAACAATAGAGCCTAAATATTTTCCACCTTTAACTATATTTACAACAGTTCCGCTGAAGCTTTGTACCGAAGCGTTGTTTCCAACATTTACCCCTTCCCCCGTATTTACCCCTCCGGCAAAGACTGTTACTCCGTCAATTTCAACGCAAACTCCTTTGCCTGCAATTTCGTGCGGATTAGAAATTCTGGACTCGTCAATCTCTTTTCCCCAGGCTTCTTTTATGGATAGAGCAATAGGGTGGTTAGAATAATATTCTGCATAAGCTGCTGTTTCAAGGAGTTCATTTTCTTCAACTCCGCAGGCAGGAGAAAGTTTAGTTACCTTAAAATCTCCTTTAGTGAGAGTACCTGTTTTGTCAAATACTACGGCATAAGGCTTGGAAAGAAGTTCCAAATAACTGCTTCCTTTAACAAGGATTCCTTTTTTAGAAGCACCTCCGATTCCGGCAAAGAATCCTAAAGGTACGGAGATAACTAAAGCACACGGGCAGGAGATAACGAGGAAGGTCAAAGCTCTTTCAAGCCAAATATTAAACACTCCTCCAAAACCCAGAGTCGGAATTAAAACCAGAGCAAGAGCCATTATAACAACTACCGGAGTATAAATACGGGCAAATCTTGTTATAAAGTTTTCTGTTCTGGTTTTCTTAGATGCAGCATGTTCTACAAGCTCCAGAATTTTTGAAACCGTTGATTCTCCAAAGAGTTTGGTTACACGAATTTTCAAAACCCCGTTTTTATTAATACATCCGCTGAGAACATTATCTCCAGTTTTTATATTTACGGGAACAGATTCTCCCGTGAGGGCAGAAGTATCGACAGAGGCATTTCCTTCTTCTACGATTCCGTCGAGCGGAATCTTTTCTCCTGTTTTTACAAGAATAATATCTCCGATATTGACTTTGTCGGGAGAAACTTTTATATATTTATTACCATTTTCGAGATTTGCATAGTCAGGTCTTATATCCATAAGTGCGGAGATTGATTTCTTAGACTTATGCACGGCTCTGTGCTGTAAATATTCTCCAATCTGGTAAAGTATCATAACCATAACGGCTTCCGGATACTCTTTTATCCCGATTGCGCCAAGAGTGGCAAGCCCCATTAAAAAGTTTTCGTCAAAAACCTGTCCTTTAATAATATTCTTTAAAGCTGTGAGCAGAACATCATATCCGGCAATAAGATAGGCTGTTAAGAACAAAATTGTATTATGCATAGTCCAGGCAAGCGAGAATACGACAATTGCAAGCCCTATTCTTATCAGCGGATTTGATTTGTGTTCGTGATGATGTTCGCACATATTTTTACCTCATAATTGAACATGTATTCAACTGTACTTATATTATAATTGAATAGTTGTTCAATTGTCAATCTTATGTAAAGATATTGTTACATTAGTTGAACAATTATTCAATTATGGTATAATTTTATTATGGATATTAAACGTTCAGACTGCGAAGCAATTAATATAGAACTTGTTAATGAGATTTTGCCAAAGATGCCGGAAGCGGCATTACTGGATAATTTATCTGAGTTTTTTAAAGTGATGGGAGATGGAACAAGGATTAAACTCCTCTGGGCATTGGAGCAGAGCGAAATGTGCGTGGGGGATTTGGCTGTGCTTTTGAATATGACAAAGTCAGCAGTATCTCATCAGCTAAAAGTGCTCAAGACTGCAAAGCTTGTTCGGGCAAGAAAAATCGGAAAGAATGTTTATTATTCTTTGGAAGACCATCATGTTCAAATGGTGTTTGAAAAAGCGCTTGAACACGTTTGTGAATAGGGTTAAACGGTTTTTGCGCCGGTTTTTCTTTTATTCATCGGATTCCAGGTGTCTTCGAGGTTGTGTTCTATAAGGTTTCTGTAAAAATTTTCTTTGAAATCCAGAACATCGAGCTGTTTTTTTAGTTCTTCCATTTGATTAAGAGCTTTTTGTTTTGTTTCCTGAATAATTTTATAGCGGTCTTTGATAGTTGAATCTCCGGCTACACAAAGGTCAATATATTTTTTTATTGCTTTATTTTCGGTTCCGACAGCACGCAGGCATTTAACAATTCTAACCCATTCAAGGTCGTTATCGGAAAATTGTCTGATGTTGTTGCTGTCTCTTTCTACAAACGGAAAAAAACCTGATTTTGCCCAGAATCTGAGTGTATGTTCCGATACATCCATAATTTTGGCAACTTCTTTTATTGTATACATAATAAAACCCTTTTCATCTTGTGAATATGATTATTTTCTATGCTCAATTACATTTTTAAATACTTTTTCAGCGGCTTTAGATTGTTCTTTCGGTAAACAGGTTTTAACTGTTTCATACAATTCTTTTGCCTCATCTTCAGTTAAACCGATATTCATAGCGCCGTTAAGATGGGCTGTTAATTGAGGTTCAAGACCTTCTATTGAAGCTAGAGCCGAAACAGTTGCGATTTCTCTTTCTTTGTATGAAAGCACTCCGCGTTCAAAGATATCGCAGAAGAGATGTTCTTTTAAGAAAGTATTTATAGCCGGCGCAAATTCTTCATAAGGGGCTTTAGCATCTGATTTGCCGAAGATTTTTTCAGTGTTTCTCTTTCCGACTTCAAACTTGTTAATATCTTCCGGCATGGTTTCAGGGGTTTCTCCTATTGTATCTCCGTTTCTTGAAGAAGTTACTTTAATAAAAGTATTTATAGCATTCAAGCTTCTCGGAAAACCGCAGTATGCATACAGTTGAACGAGAATCTCTTTTATTTCGTTTATGCTCAAGCCGTTATCTAAGCCGCTATTTAGAGCTTTTTCAAGCTCCGGAAGGTTTCCTTGAGCTGTATATGATGAGATTTTAATAATACTTTGTTCTCTTGGTGTTAATCTATCCATTTTCTTTGCCTCCGCTGTATTAAACATTAACAAGAAACCGCTAAGCATTATAAATGCTGCAAGTATAATTTTTTTCATACTACTCTCCCAAATATTCTTTATCAGTTACGGGTTCAAGCCAGGTTGTTTTGTTGATTTCGGCATTCGGTTCAAGTGATACATGCACAAACCAGCTATCCGGAGCCGCACCATGCCAGTGTTTGACTTCCGGCGGAATTGTGACAATATCGCCTTTTTTAAGCACTCTTACCGGTTTTCCATCTTCTTTATATCTTCCTTCACCGTTTAGTACAAGAAGAATCTGTCCTCCGCTGTGTTTATGCCAGTTAGTTCTTGCGCCCGGTTCAAAAGTAACATTCCCTATTGGCAAATTCCAGACTTCTTCTTTCGGGTTAAGTCTGTTTAAATAAGTTTGTCCCGTAAAAAATTCTCCGTACGGGTTAGCTTCTCCCTGTGCAAATATTGTATCTATCGGACTTTGTTTCATTATAGTTTCTCCTTTTTCAGCAGCATTAACTCCGCAAACTACGGCTGCGAGTATAGTTGTTGTGATTATAGCTTTTTTAAAAAACATAAAAACTTCCCTTCCTTTTTCTTAATTATATTTCTTGAGAGTTACTCTAAGTCAAGAGGTATAATAAAGGATTGTTCTTAAAACGTATTCCGTCCTACATTGCCGCTCATATACTTCTGATATTGGGAACTTTTTTTTCAATCCGTCGTCATAAATATTAGAAACGATGAGAAGGAGAAAAAGATGGGAAGAGCTGTGAGTAATTTTGATTTTATTGATAATACAGAAATAGATTCTAATGCGCCTAAAACTTTCAGCGCTGTTGTGAATAACGATGATATTCTACAAATGTATTTAAAAGAAATTGGAAGAAAACGTATGCTTACAAAAAGAGAGGAAATTGAGCTGGGAAGAATGATTCAGGAAGGAACCGGCGAAGAAAAAGAAAAAGCAAGAAAAAAACTAGTTCAAGCTAACTTAAGACTTGTTGTCAGTATTGCAAAAAAATATATAGGACAAGGAGTTTTATTTATGGATTTAGTTCAGGAAGGATCTTTAGGACTAATTAAAGCCGCAGAAAAATTTGATTATAGAAAAAATTTTAAGTTTTCTACCTACGCTACCTGGTGGATTAAACAAACCATTATAAGAGCAATTTCAAACCAATCGCGGACAATAAGAATACCGGTACACATGCTGGAAAAAATAAGAAGATATAAAAAAGCTTGTTCGGACATTGTCAGCAGTGATATATTAGAAGCCGACGAGGAAACCATTTCTAAAATTTCAGGCTTAGATTCAAAAAAGATTGAAGAAGTAAAAAATGCAATTAAAAAGGAGCCGGTAAGTCTTGATACTCTTGTAACAGATGATTTATCAATTCAGGATTATATAGTAGATACTACTTATGTCTCACCGGAAGCGTGTACTCAGATGAAACTTCAAGAAGAAGATATAGTAAGGCTTATAAGCATCCTGGATAAAAGAGAACAGGAAATCATAAGAAGGAGGTTCGGTATAAATAATGAAGAGCCAAAAACATTGGAACAAATAGGCAATGCACTTGGATTTTCTAAAGAGAGAATCCGCCAGATAGAGAATCTCGCTATTCAGAAATTGAGGAAAGTTGAAAATATAGATTGTTTAAGGACATATCTTGACTGCGGATAACTTATGCCGGCTGTGATACAGCCGGTTCTTTTTTATTTGTATGATATTTTACAGCGGCAAATGTTACCAAACATACTGCAATTGCGGCTGCGACACCTTTAATAATTCTTGACTTCAAGACTGTATCACACGGCTGTTCTAAAATTCTTTTATACTTAACAATTTTTTTGTAAAGTTCCGGTTCTTTCTTATCAAGTCCTTCTGCCCTAAAGGCTTTTTCCAACGCATCCATCGGGTTATATCCTTCTCCTTGAGCAAGAGATTCAAAATACTTGTCTTGGTAATTAACTGGTATTTTAGTGCGATAATCCTTCTGTGGATTAGGATTATCTTTGTACATTCCATCCAGATTTAATGCATCCAAAAAGAAAATCATATTGTTTTTTGCTCTCATTGGTTCCGCAAATTTTGCTTTGATAAACTCCTTTAAATCGGAGATTTTTTCCTTTGGAATATTTAGAATTTCAGAGAGTATATTTGCCTGTGCTTCTCTGCTGCCGGGAGCTGCATATTTAAGTTTCATTGGCATTTGGTCATGGTTTGTTGTTCCTAAGACATAGAAATCAGGATTCCAGTTCATTTCCCGGAATGCCGTTGTTGAACTCTGATGCGGACTCAAATTATTTGAGCAATATATTTTATTCCGCTTTTCCAGAATCGGATTAAGTTTTCTGTTTGAATCGTATGCATTAAAATCCTCGGAGTTTGCAATAAACTCATACATGATATTTTCCGGCTTATAATTTTCTCCTTTAACAGCTTGAATCTCAGATTCAATAATCTTTAGAATTTTATCGCCATAATACTTGCGCTGATTTACCACACTGCTTCCATTGTATTTTAGAGGCTGATTGACATAAGTCCATGCAGCATCTATACGGATATTATCGTAGCGTTTTGCATAGAGACGCGCTTTTTCTTTTAGAAAATCCTGACCTTCTTTAGAGTCTAAATCTAAAGCCGGAAATCCCCAGTACATCCCGGCATTCTGAATAAAAGCTTTTGGGCGCATCCAAACTTCATCGTGAGAATTTCCGCTTAAAAAGTCTCCGCTCAACTCTATTCCTTTTTTATTCAGTTCTTCTTTTGCAAGTCTTAAATGTTTATCCGCTAAAAATTGCTTAAACTTATAATAGCCAGCTTCAAACGGATTTTCTTTTTTTATTTCCGCAATTCTTTGTTCTCTGTTCTCTATACTGACAATATCCGTATTATAAAGATTTTTATCAACTTTAGACCATTTCTCAATATTTGAAGTGTTATATTTTTTCTCAAGAGACTTGAATATTGATTTTGGTTCAAGCCAAGATTTGTTTTCTGATTCAAAAGCTTCTATTTCTTTGAGCATACTTTTTTTAGAATCCGTATCGGCTTTAAGCAAATTTTTGTATGCATCTTTCAAAATATTTTCAGCATCAGAATCTTTATTTAGTACATTTTCATAAACGACCTTATCAAAATTGATATTATCTTGTATAAGTCTGTTCAAATATTTATCATTAACAAGTTCTTTAGGAAGCAATTTTAAATTAATAAGCTGGCTGCCGAGGTCAAATGATGTCCCGGAATATGGTTTCCAGATTTCGCCGCTATGCGCAAAATTACCGTTTGGTAAATCCTGTATACAGTTTATTCCCCAGTATTTTTTAGCAAAGTCAAAAAAATCAAGAGAGGTCTTATCCAGAATATTCCCTACACCCGTATTACATGATTTATCCTGCGGTAAAGAAGGAGAAGGTATTATAAGAATACTTTTCCCTGAATTTCCGGTCAATGCCTTACCCCGGTTCAGAACCAATGTATAATCGGCTTCTTCACCGGGTTTGAGTCGTCTTTTAAATGTTGTTGCATAAACCGGCCGGATTTTCATATCAATTGTAAACCGTTAAAAGCTTATATTTTGCGCATTTATGTAGATTTGTTAAAAAATATTGCACAAACTCCATATTTAATATAGCATGAGATAATAGGAGAGTAATGAAAAGGAGGACTCTTAATGTTCAAAAAAATACTTAAGGGATTGTTTGTTTTAGCTGCAATAATGATGATAAACAACCCTGCTAACGCTTTTTATTCTGATATGAACGAGAATCATTGGGCATATCAGTCAATCAAGTTTTTAACAGATGTAGGTGTTGTTGTCGGATATCCTGATGGGACTTACAAACCGGACATCCCGGTTACAAGAGCAGAATTTGCATCCATGGCTATCAAAGCTTTAGGGCAAGAAAGCGCTAATGTTGAACAAGAAATCCACTTTAAAGATTTAGACCCTGGTTTTTGGGCGTATAATATAATCCAAAAGGCTGTATATTTTGATTTGATACCTGACTCAAAGGGTGAAAATTACAGACCGTTTGATTCTGTTACAAGAGCGGAAGCAATTAATATCGCGGTAAATGCTCTTACAACTCAGCAGATTAGCGAACAGAAAGCTCAAGAAATTATTGAAAAAACTTATACCGATTACGAATTGATGCCGGCATGGTTTTTGATGGCTGCAGCAAAAGCGGAAGTCCTTGACCTTGTTGTTGTTATGCCTGGACATGAAGGCAAAATGGAAGCAGACAGACCGGCAAACAGAGCTGAAGTTGCTGCCATCCTGTACAAAATGATGCAGGAAGCTAAACTCAATCCAAATGCTAAGCTTGCTGAAGTTATGCAAAAGAGAACCGGAGAAGGTTATATTGTAGATAATGTTAAAGTCCAAGGTTCAATCGGTATTATTCCTGCCGGAACAATCCTCCCTATCAAGCTTGAAACCGTAGTTGGTTCTCAAATCTCCAGCGTAAGCGATATCTATACCGCTAAAGCTCCAAAGAACTACGTTACAAAAGAAAAATATCTTTTGATTTCTGAAGGCAGCGATATGAAAGGTCAAGTTAAATACGTTCAACCTGGTAAGTTATTCAAAACTAACGGACAAGTTATCATAAAGAATGAACTGCTTGTAACACCTAATGACCAAGCTGTAATGGTTTACGGGGTGGCAACTCTTGACCCGGCTAAAAAAGGTAAATTCATGACCTTTATTAGACGAGTATTCAAAGGCGATAAGGTATTAACAATGCCTAACCAGGAAGTTAATATCAGACTTCTCGCTCCAATCAAGATTGACCTTACAAACGGTTATATCTACGAATAAAAAATTTAAAAATGATAAAATAAAAAGCACTCTTGAAAAAGGGTGCTTTTTTATTCTATAATTTCCGGCAATTTTTCAAACAGTCTGGGGAAATTTTTTTTATAATCTTCCAATTCGGTACAATAAGCTTCCATATCGTAAGAAATTCCTTTAGCGGGAGGATAGGCTTTTATTCCCATAGACTTGTATAAAGCACGCATAAAAACATTAGAAATTGAATCGCTTCCTCTTTCCCAAGGTGTGACGTGCGCCATTATCCATCTAATTTTTGCGATTTGATTATTTATACTTTTTAAATTTTCTTTTTGTATATCTTTATTTATATAATATTTTTGCAAATGCTTATAGATGCTGTCTATTTGCTTAAAAAATTCTTCAATAAAGCCATAGTCAGCATGCCAGAGACATTTTTCTCCTTTTATAATTCCGGGTTGGGTTAAACCAAGCTTGCCGGCAAAAGGATTCTTAAGAGGTTTTTTAATCCTTTCATCCAATCTTTCTTCATAGGGTTTATACTGCATTAAGCCTTCCTTGCCGTATGGAGTAGCCATAAGCTTTCCTCTCCATTCAGAACTGCTTTCCCAACCGTCGCGCTCCACTCTTAAGATTCCTGTATGAGTTCTTTTCCGCAAATCGTAAGGATACATATTGGCTTTTTGCACACCCTCTGTTATTGTTTTTAAAACTTCTTCTGCATTCCAACCACTTCTTATCATTGAAACTGCCTTATCAGCAGTCTCTTTTATAACCTCAGCCCAATTTGTATTCCGACCGTAACCTCGGATTTTTATAAAAAAGTCTTTTTGGCTGAAGCAGAGTTTTCGGGAGTTTAAATTCGCATTAAAACTTGGCGTATAACTATGATTATATGGATTACAACTTAAAATTTTCATACATAGTATAAAACCGGTAACAAAAATTTTTGTTAGCCAAGCTCAGATAAAACAGAATCTCTTGAAACAGTCTTTTGTTCCGAAGTATCGAGATTCTTTATTGTTATTTGTTTATTATTTATTTCATCTTCTCCGAGAATCAAGGCAAATTTTGCAATTTTAGAAGCTTTTTCAATCTGTTTTACAAATTTTTTATTAGAAAGATCTAATTCACAGGAAATTCCGTTATTTCTCAATTCTTCCGCAAGTTTAACAGCTTCCGCAGGATTATTTGAAACAACAAAAGCAGTTGTTTTAGTTTCTTCTTTAGTACCAATAAGAGAAGCCAGCCTTTCCATACCCATTGCAAAACCTATTGCAGGAATATCCTCTCCGCCCAGATTTTTAACAAGACTGTCATACCTTCCGCCGCCGCAGACAGCATTTTGAGAGCCTAAGTTGTTAGATTTTATTTCAAAAACTGTTCTATTGTAGTAATCCAGTCCTCTAACCAAAAGTTTATTAACAGAATATGTGATTTTTAATTCATCCAGATAACTCTTAAGTGCATTAAAGTGTTCAGAACATTCTTCACATATAAAGTCTGAAAATATTACATTTCGAACTTCAGGTTTTGCAAATATTTCCTGGCATTCCGGAACTTTACAGTCAAGAAGCCTTAGAGGATTTTTTTCGTATCTGGTTTGGCAGTCCTCACAAAGCTCACCTAAATAAGGTTTTAAAACTTGCTTTAAACTATTCTTAAAATTATCTCTGCATTTTGGGCAGCCCAAAGAATTAAGTTCTACACTCAAATCATTTAATCCCAAAGCTTTGAGATAATTTACCGCCATCAAAATTACTTCGGCATCAGCCGCGGGCTGTTTGATTCCAAAGACTTCAACTCCTACCTGGTGAAATTGTCTCTGTCTGCCTGCCTGAGGTCGTTCATAACGAAACATTGGACCTTTGTACCAAAGTTTTACGGGCATTGAAAGTCTGTGCATCCCATTTTCAATAAAAGAACGAACAACACCGGCTGTATTTTCCGGTCTTAGGGTTAAAGAGCGTTCACTTTTTTCAAAAGTATACATCTCTTTATTAACAATATCAGTTGTATCCCCGACCCCTCTGGCAAAAAGTTCTGTTGCTTCAAAGATTGGAGTCCTAATTTCTTTTGCTCCGTATTTGGAAAAAACTTCATTAGCTTTTTCTTCCATAAAATGCCAAACCGGCATATCAGCCGGAAGTATATCTTTTGTTCCTTTTTGAGCTTTTATTATTGTCATGATTCTTATTCCTTTGTATAATTATTTTACTATAAAAATTTATAAGGGGTTTTCAAATGGGAATAAATTTTACCAAAATGCAAGGATGCGGAAATGATTTTGTAATCCTTAATTACGATGAATACATAAAAGGAAAATGGCAGAATATGAGCGAAGCTGCTATTAAGCTTTGTGACAGACATTTCGGCGCCGGTGCGGACGGGTTGATTATTCCCAATCAAAACACAGATGACGCTGATATCGGATGGTTTTTTTATAATTCTGACGGTTCTACAGCACAAATGTGCGGAAACGGTATGAGATGCTTTGCAAAATATGCTTATGATAACAACTTGGTTAACAAAAAAGAATTTACCGTAAAAACCCTGGCAGGCATAATTGCACCATCAATACAGG
The DNA here is from genome assembly GCA_944326455.1 of Candidatus Gastranaerophilales bacterium. Taxonomy (GTDB): domain Bacteria; phylum Cyanobacteriota; class Vampirovibrionia; order Gastranaerophilales; family Gastranaerophilaceae; genus CAG-196. Next base: position 26,665 of record CALVEA010000023.1, read on the forward strand.
AGGATGGACAAGTCAGAGTTAATATGTCAAAACCTGTATTGGAAAGCGAAAAAATTCCTTTTATTCCGATTAATAATTTAAACTACAAAATTGCCGTAAAAAATAGAGTTTTTGAAGGTAACGCTGTTTCAATGGGGAATCCGCATTTTGTAATTTTTACAGAAGAAGATGCAGATTTGCTTTTTCTGGCAAAAACATACGGTCCTGAGATTGAAATAAGCGCAGAATTTCCAGAAAAAACAAATGTTGAATTCGTTAAAATAATATCCAAAACAGAGATTGAACTTTGTGTATGGGAACGAGGATGCGGGATTACTCTTGCGTGCGGAACGGGAGCTTGCGCATCAGTTGCAGCAGGTATCCTTAACGGTCTGCTAGATAATTTCGCAGCAGTCAGTCTTCCCGGCGGCAAGGTGAATGTTGAGTGGAATGGCATTGGGCATGATATTTTCATGACCGGACCGGCAGAATATGTTTACAAAGCTGAGCTATTCCTTTAATATACCTGCTAACTTATCCAAACTATCTAATAGTTTCTTATTCTGCTTCGCAAAATTTTCGCCCTTATGTCTGATAGCCGTAGCAATCGCTTCCGGGAAATTGAGTCCCAAACCTTCTTTTATATTTTTATAATAAAGTTCCTCAAATTTTTCAGGAAGTCTCAACGTCCAACAGCCATGGCGTTTTCCAGGTGTGTTATAAGTCTTAGGTATACCAAAGAAATCTGTGAAAAATACCTGTATTCGTTTTGCAGGACTTGTAAACAGCTCAGCAAATGAAGCTGCCATAAATTTTTTCTTATCTTGTCTTATACCATTCAAATAACCTTCAAAGTTCTGTCCGTATGGAGCTGTATCTTCTGCCAAATACTGAGTTTTTTTAGCAAAATGGTCTCTCCCGCCAGCAGTATCTTTATTTTTGAATAGTCCTTCAGTAAATTCTATAAAAGACTGGTTGTCATGAGAACCCAGCATTAGAATTTTCTCAGGAGCGGTATCTCTTCCTCTATGGTCAAATTCTGTAACCGCAATTCCTGACAGTTTTAAATCCCTCATAGCCTTTTCGACGGGCGGGGTTACGCTTCCCAAGTCCTCACATATAATATCATCCTTTGTCAAACCGTATTTCTCGGCAGCCGGAATTACAATCTTTGTTAAAATAGCATTATATTCTTCATCACTATGCTTTGCATATTTACCAAGCAGCGCACTATCAGGAGAAGAATATAACCTTCCCGAATTTGTATCAGTCATTTTCGGTTCATTTGTAGAATATACAAAAGGATCAATTAATCCTATAATGTGGTCTATCCTGACCCCTCCCGGAGCTTCTTCAAACATTTTTTCATATCTGCGTTTTAAAAATTCTCCGCCTCTGCCTAAACTGCCGTCCGGATTGAAGATAGTTTCAGGCTTTAGAACTGCAAAGCCCCATCTTTGTCCGTCTTTGGAAAAATAATCCGGACCTACACCAAGTGCAATATTCGGCAGAAATAAATCCTGATTTTTCCATTCTTCAACTAAACTGTATGCGACAGGAGAATCCCCAATAATATTTATTCCTGCAGCTTTATTTTTTTCATTAGTTGATTTTATTTCTTTATCCAAAATCATTTGCTGGAAAATATAAAAATCTATATCATCACTATAGCTGCTTCTTATTTCATTTAATCTTGCAGCAGTCTTTTTCTCCTGATTTGGATTTTTCGGACAGAATAAATTTTTGTCTGTAGCATTCCAGTGCTTCCAATAATTGCTTTTATTAAGGGAAGAGAGAACCTGATAAATCGCACCTGATTCAAGTTCTTCAATGTGTGCGGATTTAAAATCATTGAACTCAGTCATATCTCCCTTTTTATAGTTATCCCAAGCCTCCCTTAGAGCTTTTGGATAAGTCTCATTTACATATTTGTAATCAGCTCTTTCATCATTTTCCGGGGCATTAGCAACAATAGAAGAATAAGTTCCCACAGAAATTAACCCTAGTAACTTTTCTAACGGGGTCATAAAAATATTTTTTGCAGTGTCAACCGGAGAATATGGTGAAGGCTCATTTGCACTTCTTAAATAATTTGGCTCCTGCTGAATGGATGTTACAGCATGTTCTCTTAAAAAAGGTATGAGTTTTGTTTCTGTTGTTTCAGACAAGAGCGAACCTATTCCTGTATTTTGAGATTTTACAGCAGGCGCAGAAGAATTATGTAATATAATTCCAACTTTTTTGTCTAAAACACGCAATCCTTCATTAATCGTTTTAGTATAAAACTTCATTTCCGAAACACTCGGTTTTCGCCCGAAATTGGGACCATAATTTGTTGTTATATTCATACACACTCCATTAACTAATTTCATCGTAACATAAAAATATTGAATGCAAATATGTAAAGTTTTTTTGCTATATAATTAAATAAAATTTATGGGGAAATTTTATGTCAGAGGTAAAGAAAACAAAGATTCTTAATTATATTAACGTATTTAGGGGGCTTGCAATATTATTAATTGTTGCAGGTCACACTATGCAGTTTGGCTCAATAGGAAGTCTTACCCATAAAATATCAATGGAAGTCTTTACCGGAGGAACAGCGTTATTTATTTTTATTTCAGGTTTTTTGTTCCAGCATCTTTCATATAAATACGAATTTAAAAATTATATGAAGAAAAAATGGACAAATGTTATCTTACCGTACCTTTACACTGCTATTCCCGGAATACTTTTTTGTTTCGCTTTACCATTAAAATACGGAAACTCTTTTGATGGTCTAAATCCTTTGTTGCAGATACCCATGATGCTTTCGGTAGGCAGAGTGCATAACACACCTGCATGGTTCATTCCTATGATTATATTATTTTTCTTTTGCAGCGGAGTTTTACTTTATCTGGAAAAGAAAAATATTCTCTATAAACTTCTTCCCCTGATGTTTTTGGTAACAATTTTTATGCCAAGACATGATGTTGATTATAATTCCGTTATGGGATTATCTTATATGGAAAAGTATTTGGAGTATCTGTATTATGTTATTTTTGGATTTATCCATTTTTTCTCCTTGTATGTTTTTGGTATGTTTTGCTCTAAATATAAAGAAATTATTGATAAATTCTATAGCACACGATGGATTTACTGGATTTTGATGTTATTAACATCAGGAATAAATATATATTTAAGTATAAATTATGGAATCTCTAATGTAACTGTTTCAAAAATCTTTTTAACTATTCTTATGCTTGCTTATCTGAAACATTATGATGAATGGCTGATTTCACATACAAAATTAAATAAAGCTCTTGATATTATTGCAAAATACAGTTTTGGAATATTTTTCATACACTGGTATGTATTCTTTGTTTACAACGTAATCTTTGGTATGCCTAATGTTCTTCCGATTAGCTGCTGCTGGATTTGTGCATTAGGACTTGTCACAATAAGGTTTGTAGTTGTCTCCTCAATGAGCATGCTTTTGTTGTACTGGGTTAAAATTCTCATACTCAAAATTAAGCCGGAAGCAAATACCAGAACATTTATCGGAGTTTAGTTATGGATTTTGAAAGATTAAAATATTTTAAACAATATCTGAATACTGTAAACAGCGTTCTTGAAGGATATTTTGAAGAACAAAAAGAATATATTTGTTGCAAAAAAGGATGTTCATATTGCTGCGAAAAAGGACAGTACCCTTTTTCGGAAGTAGAATTTGATTATATTATGCTTGGGTTTTTCAAACTTTCTAAGGATGAACAAATTAAAGTTCTTGAAAGAGTAAAAAAGATTAAAGAAGAGTTTGAAAAAGCAGAAGACAAAAAGGCTTTTATGTACAGATGCCCATTTTTAAATGATGAAAAAGAATGTTCTATCTATGATTTTAGAGGAATTATATGCAGAACATTCGGACTATTAACAGCCGGCTCAAACGAAAAGCTAAAAGTCCCTTTTTGCCAGAGTCTGGGTCTTAATTTTTCCAAGGTAATTAATCGAGAAGAGAAAAAAATAGATGAAGAGCTTGTAAAAAAATATGGATACAAGATTCCGCCTAAAGCGTATTGTATAGATTTAAAAAACATGACAAGCCCGGAAATTTTTGCAAAGACATCTTTTGAATTTGGAGAAATCAAAAAACTTATTGACTGGTTTTAGATATTAACCGTCACAGGGAATGATTTTTTTTAAAATTAAGCTATAATTATCATAAAAAGGAGAGAATTATGATTATGTTACTTATAAAATGGGCTGCACTTGCACTTTGTATTATGTTCGTAAGCTGGGTTATCCCGGGAATTGCCATTTCAAGTTTCACAACGGCATTAATAGCTGCAGTTGTAATTGCAATAGTTAATGTTGTAATAAAACCCGTACTGATTTTGCTCACTCTTCCAATAAATATTTTGACTTTAGGAGTCTTTATTCTCGTTATAAATGCTCTTCTATTTATGTTTGTGGCTTACCTTGTTCCGGGTGTTGAAATTGACGGATTCTGGAGTGCATTTTTAGGAGCAATTGTACTTTCAATTCTTTCAATCGGAATTTCTTGGCTCTAAATTACTCTACATCCGGTAAATAGTTTATTAACGGCTTCTTCTCTTTAGATGGAGCCGTATTTATTTATTCTGCGGTAAGTATAACCAACACGGAATAATGAACATTTATTAACTCCGCCATTTGTTATTTGCTACTTACTATTTACCCCCCGACTGGACTCCCTTTTTTGGCAATGTTTTTAATTCTGAAAAACTGCATAATTTAGGAGACAGTCAAGGGTCATGGCAGAGGGACTGCAGCCTGTGAATACAAAGCCGCTCAGTATCCCTGTCTAACTCAAACTGTAAGGTAATACTCTTTAAGACACAAAGTAATACGGTATGTAGAACAAGTAAATCTACTCCGCCTACTAACAAAGGAGGTTAAAATGACGATTAGAAAACTTACTGTGGCAGCTGCAATTGCCGTTGGTATAGCAACGTGTTCATTTAATACGGTAATGGCAGCCTGCCCGTGCGACCAGCGCCCTGTAGTTACGCAGGAAGCTTGTCCATGCGAAAATGAGCTTCCGGAAATAACCGGCGCAGCATGTCCATGCGATCCGGCTCCGGAACCTTGCGGATGTGATACCACACCAAAATGTGAACCTGATCCGGTTCCTTCATGCGCACTTTGTCCCGGTGTAAAAGATTTGCAGAAAAGTGACATGAAACAAGTTTATGCTTATCCGAATGCTATTTACGGATACAACAATTTTGTAGGTACAAATATTGACTCGGTTTATTCAGCAGAAGGTTTTTCTGTTACCAGAGACAACTCAAAACTCAGCTCGGCAACAATGGGAACAACAGTTAGTTCAGAAGGTGCTGTCACCGGTGCTGCAGCTAACTTGCCTTGCCTTAATGAAATGAGCAGACACAATGGTATACCAATTATCAGAGACGAGTCTAAAATGGACGGAAACGGCTGTCCTATACAAATGAGCACAGCTAACTCTATTCAAGCCATCAAAAAATCTTTCGTCCCGTTTGATTTGTCACCATTCAATGAAATGACCGGTGCTGCAGCTAATTTACAGATGTTCCCGGATGTTCCAAACGGTTACTGGGCATCTTGCGAAATTGATAAGCTCGCAACAAATGACGTTGTAGTCGGCTATCCGGACAGATTGTTTAAACCTTCAAGAAATATTTCTCGTGCCGAATTTGCAACAATGTTAGTAAAAGGTTTTGATATCGACATGTACTCATGCTCACCGGAAAAACTTTTCTCAGATGTACCTTCAAATCACTGGGCTAATTCAGCTATTACTGTTGCCGTACATCAAGATTTGCTTAAGGGATATCCAAACGGCACATTCCAGCCTAATCATAACGTAACAAGAGCCGAAGCTCTTTGTGCATTATCCAAAGGGGTAAAATGTCCTGAAATGGATAAATGCAAGGCTCAAGAAATCCTGTCAAAATACTGTGACGGAAATACCGTTCCTGAATGGGCACAAATTCCTATTGCAATCGCACTGGATAAAGGTGCTTTAAACAACTCGCCTAACCCGGATAAAATCGCACCGTTTAAGGATGCAACAAGAGCTGATATAGCTGCAATGCTGCAAAATATAAGAGTCGGCGCAGGTATTGACAAAAATCCGGTAACTGCAAATAATGATTGTCCGATTTGCCCTGACAACAAACAAGCTTTTGTAGAAAACGAAGAAATTGTAAAAATTCCGACATTACAGTTAGAATTCAAAGACCAGGTAACTGCAAAATCTTCACATGTAGGTCAGAGATTTGCTGCAAAAACACTTGAAGATGTAACAATTAACGGTCAATTATTCCCATGCGGTTCTAAGGTATACGGTAAAGTTGTAGAAGTTATAAGACCTTCAGGATGCCAAAAAGGTGCTTTAAAACTTGCATTTACAGAAATCGAAAACTGCGGATGCAGAGCAACATTGCCGAGACAAATACTTACAGCACAGGTTGATAAATCAAATACACCGAACATCATTTCAAGAATTGTTACAGCACCTCTTACATGGGGCGGTTCAATGCTCGGTATTGTCGGCAGAACAACAGGCGGTATGTTGACAACACTTGGTAATGCTTGCGAAGACGTTGCATCCGGTACCGGTATTGCTCTGGGTGAAGTCTTCCAGGGTCAATTTGCAGCAGCAGGCAGAAGTACAATGGATGTTGTTAAAGACACTGTTAAAGCTCCGATTGACTTAACAAGAACAGCTTTATCAGGCACAATGGGCTTGTTCCAGTCTACAGGAGACGAAGTTGCATACTTAGTAGATGCTAAGGGATACAAAATCTCTGCAGTTAATCCAAAAGAACATATTACTATAGCCTTCGGATGCAGCGGCGAATAAAAGGTCAAAAGCCGATGTAAATATTACAAACGGCACATTTTAATCGTTGCTTATGACGAAAACAGACTCCGGCAGTAGTTTTTGCGGAGTCTGTTTTTATGTTTTAAATATATCCTACTTTTTACTCAATCCTGCAACATAATTACCATTGTGTT
>CALVEA010000024.1 GCA_944326455.1 Candidatus Gastranaerophilales bacterium
TGCTAGCTCAGGTGGTTAGAGCGCACCCCTGATAAGGGTGAGGTCGGTGGTTCGAGTCCACTGCGGCCCATATAAAAGAGAGGTAAGGCTTTCCTTAACCTCTCTTTTATTTTGCAGAATTTCAAAATTTTTAAATTAAGATTTGATTTTAGCTAATAATGGAACGACTCTGCATAGGCAATACACACCCCCTGCTAGGGCTATAATACCTCCGTAATAACCTAAATATGAAATTGATATATTAGCTGTTATTATACCTCCCAGCCATGAGCCCAGCCCTATTCCTAAATTATAGAGACCGGAGTATATAGACATTGCAACAGGTGCCGTTCCGGGCGGAGCGGCATTAATTATGGCAGCCTGACCTGATACATTGTAAGCAGTTACAACCATTCCCCAGAATGCAAATATAAATATTGTTAACAGCCAGCTGGACGAAATTGGAGTTAATAGAAATAAAACCGCCATTATACTGATAATAGATGCAAAGAAAAAATACTTTTTGTATTTGTTATAAAAAATGGAGAAAAACAAGCTTCCGAGAATCCCGGATACTCCGAATATAATAAGGACTATAGTTATCATATTTTCACTAAATTTTGCAATTTGAAAAAGAAATGGCTCTATATAACTGTAAGAAATGTAATATGCCGTTACCACAACCAGCGTAACTATATAAAGTCCTTGAAGCATAGGCTTTTTTAACAATAATGGGAAACGATGCAACGATAGATTTCTTCCGTTAGACATTTTAGGAAAAGAAAATTGTATATAGAAGAATAGAATAAATGCTATTACTGCTATTGAAAGAAAGGTCATCCTCCACCCGAAACGCAACCCGATAATTCTTCCAAGAGGCAACCCTGCAATCATTGCGATTGAAGTTCCGGTTACAACCATACTCATAGCAAGCGAGCGAAATTTCTCAGAAACGAGTTTTACGGCTATCGGAGTAGCTATTGACCAGAATATAGAATGAGCACAAGCTACACCTATACGTGATAGCAGCAAAATCATAAAAGATGGAGCAATTGCAGAAATAATGTGGGAAATTCCAAAAAATGCAACGCAATTCAATAAAAGTTTTTTATAACTAAATCTACTAACAAGCATCATAAGAGGCAGAGACAACAACATCACAACCCAAGCATAGATTGTAATTATCATTCCCGCCCGAGCTTCTGTCATATTAAAATCATTTGAGATATCTATAAGCAGACCTATTGGCATAAATTCCGAGGTATTAAAGATAAATGCCGCTATAGTCATACCGAAAAGTGTAATCCACTGTTTTCGAGTTATTTCTTCTTTCATGCTATTTCCCAAGTGTAAAATAAAATCCGTGTTACATTATAAAAGTGCCGTTTTCCTATGTCAAGTAATACAAAAGGTACAAAATTGAATTATCAATTTTGTACCTTTTATGCGATATAAGATTGTATACTTACAGATGTTTTTCAATATTTGTTATAATGGAAGATTTTGGCATCAGCCCGACCATTCGCTCAACAGATTCACCGTTTTTGAATACCATTAATGTCGGCAAACCGCTGACCTGGTACTTTTTAGCCGCTTCAATATTATCATCGGTATTAATCTTTACAAACTTTACTCTAGAAGAAAGCTCCGTCTCAATTTCGTCTAAAATCGGGGAAAGTTTTCTGCAAGGTCCGCACCAGTTAGCAAAAAAATCCACAACTGTTATACCGTCGTTATTTATGACCTCTTGGTCAAAAGAATCTGTTGTTATTTCCTGAACCATAATTTAAACTCCTTCTTATTATTCGATACTAATGATAACACAAGTTTTATATTTATACTATAATACTGGTGGAGAAGTTTTTTGATTAGCTATATTAATTCGAAAAAAGCATTTTATAAGGAGTTAGAAGATATAGAAGTAGTGAGTTTCGATATCTTTGATACGTTGCTCATTCGTCCTTATAAGAAGCCTGTTGATTTATTCAAACACATAGAAACCTATTACAAAGTGCCGGGATTTTCCAATGCACGCACCTGTGCAGAAATACGGGCAAGGATTAAAGCTGGAGGGTTGGACAAAGAGACAAGCCTGGACGAGATTTATGAATCAATCCTGCCTGAATACACACATCTAAAAGAGACTGAAAAAAATTTTGAAAAAAATGTTTTAAAACGAAACCCTTTAGTGTTTGAGCTGTACGAAGCTGCAATTAATTATGGGAAAAAAGTCATAGCTATTTCAGATATGTATCTTCCAAAAGAATTTTTAAGAGAAATCCTTAATATTAACGGATATACTAAAATATCTCAAATTTATGTTTCTTCTGAATACAAGCAGAATAAAGACTCTAAGATTTTGTATAAAATTGCAATAGAAGACTTAAAAACCCCGCCTGAAAAATTCTTACATATTGGAGACAATCTTATTGCGGATTTCTACAGAGCAAAAGATTGCGGAATGAAATCAGTTTTAATACCAAAAATATCGGATGAGAAAAGTATTTGGAAAAAGCGTTTGCGCAAATGCAAAAACTCATTTGAATCCAGCATATTGGAGACTCTTTTTGATTACAACCAAGCCTGTCGAAAACAAACCTATTGGAAAGAATTCGGGTACCATCTGGGCGGACCGCTTGCTGTTGGATATGTAGATAAAATAATAGAAATCTCCAAGCGTAATCAAATTGATTATCTGCTATTTGTTTCAAGAGACGGATATGTTTTGCAGAAAGTCTATGAACTTCTTGCCGAAGATTTATTGGGAAACAAATATATCTATGCACCGCGGATTTTAAATTTAAAGTGTTTTCTGGATTACAGAAATGCCAAAGGATATTTAGAGGAACTCTTCAGGCTCACTTCTGATATAGTTCCGGACTTTAACCTAAAACATCTTAGTTTTACAGATGAAATAAAATTGTTTGAGAAAAACAAAGAACATCTTAAAAGTTTCGCACAGAAAAATCTCGATGAATATTTAAAATATATAGAGAGCCTAAATATAAATGGCAGTAGAATTGCTTCTGTAGACATGACGACAGGAACATATTCCTCTCTGTATTTCTTAAAGAAAATTTTTAAAGATAAATTGCTATTGGGTTTCTTTAGCTGCGCATTCTCTAATACCACAGAGTTTCTCGTTTCACTTTATAACGAAAATATATTTTCAGAAAGCGATACACCGCTAATTAATTTAACTGAATTTTTAATCACAGCTCCGGAAGCTCCTCTTGAAGGAATTAAAGACTGCAAGCCTGTATATAAAGGATTATCAAGGTATGACCAAATCAGAATAGATGTTTACAAAGAGATAATGGAAGGTATTTTGGAATTTGCACAAGATTATAAGACTTTCTTCTCCAAATATCGCGTAAACCTATCCTCTGAAACAGTATTCTTTTTATTACAAGAATTTATGAACACGATGACATACCAAGATAGGAAAAAACTTAAAACAATCTATCATGCCAAAGATATACAAAGCAGCGCTTACAGCCCTCTATTTAAAATTTCAACATTCAAAATTACCTTGAAAAAGCTTGGTAAAGTTCTCATAGAAATTAAAACAAACATTAAGCGAAAACTTAAGTATTATATTTATAACTATACAAACAAACGTTTTACGAAGGGGAAGAAAGTATAATATGCAAAATGAAATTGACTATACTCTTCAGTATCAAAATTGGCATAAGGATAACCCTTATTCAAAAAATTTTGATATAAAAATATGGAAAGAATTAATTAATCTTCATAACATCCATCCTCAAAAGGAAGATTCACGGATTTTAGAACTGGGCTGCGGTCTTGGAAGATTTTTGCTAGCCTTACGAGATTATGGATATACTAACCTAAAAGGGATTGATATTAACAAAGATTTTGTACAAGCCACTCAATCAGAAGGTCTGGATGCAGAAGTTTCTGATGCAGTTAAATATCTGGAACAAACCAATACAACTTATGATACAATCTATTGTTTTGATATACTTGAACACATTGAAAAAGAAAAGCAGCCAAAATTTTTCAAGCTTCTGAAAGAACACTTGGATGAAAAAGGTTTTGCAGTCATAAGAGTTCCTAATGCTCTCTCTCCGACAGCCAATTATTTCAGGTATGAAGATTTTACCCATGTCATATCCTATACTCCTGTAACAATAGAATTTCTCTGTAAGAATGCAGGATTAAACCATGTTATAATAAGACCCGAAGTTGAAGAAAGCCAGAGATTAAGAACCTTAAAAGCTCCTTTTGCGGAAATCTATAAAGAGCAATTCAGCCTGGATGATATAATTTTAACGCCAAACATCTTAGCTGTAATATTCAAAAACAAAGAATCATTTGATAAATACATCACTGACACCAAACCGCTCGTCAATGACTACAAATTTGTACGTTTTGAAGGGGTAAATTTAAAAACAATCTTAAAATATTATTTAAGCAAACTTTGTCAAAAATTTTCTTTTGGACCGCTTAGAAAGTATTTTGACTCTAAATTACCTAAAAAATATAAAATAGCTGTTTTGGAATTTGATTCAGATGAAATACACAAGTAAAAAATTTTATGCTATTATTTTTATAAAAGGGTGCAATGTTTTACCCCAAAACAGAGGATAAGGGATAGTTTATGCCAAGAAAAAAAGAAATTGAAATCGTACTTGATACAGAAACAACGGGTTTGGACTACACAAGGGAACGAATTATTGAATTTGCCGGAGTAAGGTTGGAAAACGGAAAGATTAAAGAAGAATTCCAAACACTTATCAATCCGCATCAGCACATTAGAAAATCCAGTATGGCTGTGCACGGCATTACACAGGATATGGTGGAAGATGCCCCTACAGAAGAAGAAGCCCTCCCTAAAATTCTTGAATTTATAGGGGACTATCCTATCGTAGCTCATAATGCAATTTTTGACTATTCATTTTTAAATGAAGCTAAAAAACGGGTTTACGGAGAAGAATTAACTAACCCGAGAATTGATACCCAGATTATGTTTAAAGAAATAGCACCAGATTTAGAATCTCACGGGCTTGAAGCTTTAACCAACAGATTTAATGTAGATTTAACCAATCATCACAGGGCAATGGCTGATGCTATGGGGCTGGCTCTTGCGTATCCTAAACTAAAAAAACTCTATCTTCAGCGTCTGGACTGGCAAAGAAAACAGCTTGATAATGTTGATTATCTCTTTGACAGGTATTTAAGAATTCAGCAGAGTATCCAGACAATGCAGGCGGAACTGCAGGATTTGAAATCAATCTTTAAGCTCCATTTTGAACTCGGAGGAGAACCTCTTGAAGCTGAAACCGGAGAAATTATGGTTTATCAATCAAAACAGTCTTTCGGATATGATTTTGCAGAAGTCAAAGATGTTCTTGAAAGCGTAGGCGCCCTTGAAAAAGCCGTTAAGTTAAACAACGGATTTATAGACAGATTATGCAACGGATTGAGTCTTTCGGAAGAATACAAACAAATTATCCGTGATGCAAGGCAAGAACTTTCAGAAACAAGAAACATTCAGGTAATAAAACCTGTTAAGTAAGCTATGACTACAAATATTAAAGATATTCCGCAGGAACTTGTTACAGATATTGAAAAACTGTCCAATCTCGGATTCGGGATTGCAAAACTTGACGGGTATGTGATATTTGTAGAAGGGGCTTGCCCGGGTGACAGAGTCAAAATAAAAATTACTAAGAAAAACAAGAATTTCGCAAATGCAAAAATTGAAGAAATTATTACTCCATCTCCTCACCGTGTACAACCTTTTTGTCCGATGCATAAAGTTTGCGGCTCCTGTCAGCTGCAGTTTGTTGATTATAACTACCAATTAGAACTAAAAAAACAGATTGTAGAAGACTCTATCAGGAATATTTGCGGCGCTGAAATTAATATAAAAGATGTTATACCGAGTCCAGACATCAAAGCTTACAGACACAAGATTCAGTATCCAGTAAGCGAAACTAAGGATTCTAAAAGAATTATTGCAGGATATTTCAAACCCTCTTCCCATGAGCTTGTAAATATTAAATACTGCCCAATTCAACCGGATATCTGCGACAAAATAATAGATTTTATAAGGGAAGAAGCTCCTAAATGCAGAGTCAGCGGATATTATGAAAAGAAACACTCAGGAGATTTAAGACATGTTCTAATCCGCTCTTCTAAATATAACGGTCAAAACCTTGTTATTCTTGTAGTGAATTCTAAAACCGTGACAAAAGAATCCAAAGAACTCGCTAAAAGAATCTTTGATAATTTTGAAGAAGTTTCAGGAGTCGGAGTTAACCTTAACCCTGCAAAAACAAACCTTATACTTGGAAAAGACACCCGAATTATTCAAGGCGAAGAGTTTATAAAAGAAAAACTCTGCGATAAAATATTTAAAATAGGATGCAATACCTTTTTTCAAGTAAATCCGGCAAGCGCTGAAAATATTTTTAATTATGTTAAAAATTATATTTCAAAAAACTTTTCAAATCCTTCTATTCTTGACGCTTACGCAGGTATTGCAGCATTTGGAATTTGTCTTTCAGATACAGCATCACAGGTTACAAGTGTTGAAGAAGTAAAAGAATCAATTGATTTAGCGGGTACTATTATAAAAGAAAACAACATTAAAAATATTGAACTCGTTAACCAATCTATGGAAGATTTTGCAGACAGTAAAAACCATTCATTATTTGATATTACGGTTCTTGACCCGCCAAGGAAAGGGTGCAGCGAAAAGACTTTAGATTATATTCTCAAACTAACAACTAAAAAAATTATTTATGTATCCTGCAGCCCCGCAACTCTTGCAAGAGATTTAAAGTATCTTATATCAAAGGGCTGTAAAGTAGAATCCATTCAGCCGTTTGATATGTTTCCGCATACATATCATATAGAAAACGCCGCCATTATAAGTCTAGGATAAATTTTTCAAACCTTTTTACAAACTCTTCTTTTGTCATATCAGGCAAAATCTCATTTACGGTTGTTATTCCCTGAACTTTTTCATGGAAAAGGTTTTCTAAAAGGTCTTTATCATACCCGAACAATATTGAGCCGTGCTGCAGAATATACCCGTGTTTGCGGCACTGAGCCGAACCAATAATCTTTTTACCTTGATAACAAACATCAGCACCGGTTGAAAGAAGCATACAGTAATCAAAAGTTGTATTATGGTGTTTGTTTTCACCAAAATCAAGCTCTACACCCAGTGTTTTAAAAAAGTCTATTAAAATTCCAGAAATAAACTTATAAGAAAGAGTTACACTTTCTCCGTCCGGAATTACCGATACAGGGAATACACAGCTATAAGTTATTTCATCATCATGCAAAAGCGCCCTTCCGCCGGTAAGTCTGCGCACCACATCAATATTTACACCGGCTAAAAAATCATCCTTCTGGTTTCTGCCGAGAGAAATACACTTAGGTGACCAGGCATACAGACGAAATACAGGTTCCGAAGCGTTGCTTTCTACAGCTTCATCCAGAATATCACTATCAATCTGCATATTTTCTTTTCCGGTATAAGTACCATATTTAATGTATTTCATTTTGAATCTTTCTTAAAAGAGCCTCATCATTAGTGCTTTCAGCCAGAGGTTTTGGTATAAACAAATCTTTATATCTTCTTATTGCATACTGGTCTGACATACCTGAAATATAATCGGCAACAAGTTGCGGAATTTCTTCTTTGTCACAGTATGCCTGCAGTTTTTCAGAATAATATTCATATAATGATTTTATGATATTTCTGGCTTTTGACTCTTCAGCTTTAGTTGTCGGATCCAGATAAACATTTTCAAACATCCATTCTCTAAGCTTTGTTACATAAAACCAGCCTTCCTCCGACATACTGACTTTAGGTTTTCCGATAGAAGTAGTTATTACATCAGCTATCATTTTCCCCAATCTGTCAGACTGATTAGATGAAAAATATTCCGTACAATCCTTTGGTAAATCAGATTCCGCAATAACACCAGCACGCACGGAATCTTCAATATCGTGATTGATATAAGCGATTTTATCAGCGTATTGCACGATTTGAGCCTCGGGAGTTTTAGGTTTGTATCCCCATGAATGTGTTAAAATTCCGTCAACAGTTTCCTGACATAAATTCATATCCTCAAGAACTTCCACCACTCTTACACTCTGTAAGTTATGATAAAATCCGTCAGGCAGAAGTTCGTTAAGAGTAGCCTCTCCGCAATGCCCGAAAGCAGTATGCCCTAAATCATGTCCCAGAGAAATCGCCTCTACTAAATCCTCATTTAATTTTAAAGCTCTCGCCATAGTTCTGGCAATTTGCGCAACTTCAAGAGTATGAGTCAATCTTGTTCTAAAATGGTCATTATATGGAGAGAGAAAGACTTGAGTTTTGTGTTTCAAGCGCCTGAAAGACTTTGAATGAATAATTTTATCTCTGTCCCTTTGAAACTCTGTCCTTATAGGATACTCATCCTCTCTTGGGCGTTTTCTTCCTCTTGACTCCAAACATTTTGTTGCATAAGGACTTAAGAGGTCAAATTCTCTCTGTTCAAGTTCATCTTTAATTGTTTTTAAATCAATTGTCATAGTCATATTATACACAATTAGCCGATTTTGTCCAAGTTTGGGAATAAATTTTGTGATAAGATAAAATTTAGGAGGTTTGTATGGAAGAAAGAGAAAAGATGCTTAAGGGCGAAAGATATAATCCTGCTGATAAGACATTGTTAAAAGATAGAGAATATGCAAAAACACTTTGTTACAAATACAATAATCTGCCGCCTTCTGAGACTGAAAAAAGAAAAGAACTTCTTCAAAAAATATTATCAAAAACAGGAGAAACCTTTTTAATAGAACAGCCCTTTCAATGTGATTACGGCTGCAATATTGAAATCGGCGAAAACTTTTATGCAAACCACGGATTAATTATCCTCGACCCTGCAAAAGTTAAATTCGGAAATAACGTATTTATAGGTCCTAATTGCGGATTTTATACCCCTGAACACCCTCTGGATGCAGAAAATAGAATTAAAGGTTATGAATACGCATTTCCGATAAATATCGGAAATAATGTCTGGTTTGGCGGCAACGTTGTTATTCTCTCGGGAGTAACTATTGGAGATAATTCGGTAATCGGGGCTGGCAGTGTCGTAACTAAAGACATTCCGGCAAATGTTATTGCAGCGGGCAACCCTTGTAAAGTAATAAGAGAAATTACAGAAAAAGATAAATTTCGTTTTGATAAATAATTGTCAAAACAAGGCGGATATTGTATTATATATAGGTAAAGGGAGAGAATAGATGGATTTTTTTGCAAATTCCGATATTATTATAAGATTATTAGCAGCACTGATTTTGGGTTTTCTATTAGGGCTGGAAAGAGAGCTTACCAATAAATATGCCGGCTTAAGAACCCATATTTTAGTATGTCTGGGCGCCTGTGTATTTACAATAATTTCAATCTACGGATTTCCTACTTATGCAACCGGAGATAACGTTATAGTAGATAATGCAACAGGGGTCAGAGATACTGCACGTGTAGCAGCACAAATAGTAACCGGTATCGGATTTATCGGCGCAGGTACAGTTCTTAGAAACGGACCTATTGTAATAGGATTAACTACCGCTGCAACATTGTGGATAAGCGCAAGCATCGGTATGGCATGCGGAGTTGGATACTTTGATGTGGCAATTCTTGCTACTGTCCTGAGCGTCGCCGTATTGACGCTTATTCGTATATTTGAGAGGAGAATTTTACCTGGCGGAATTAAACGTACAAAAAGGTTCAAGATTACAGTATATTGTAACAGAATAGATGCTGATAAAGTCCATGAATATCTCGCACGCGCTGTAGAAAATATGGTTGATTTTTCTGCAAAAAGGTTAATTGAAAATCCTGACAAAGCTAAAATTTCATCAACATTTGAATTAAGTCATAAAAAGCTTATGAATGAAATATATGACAAGTTAACAGAACTATGCACTCCTGACTCTGTAACGTTACAGGAACTGAATGATTAGAGAAGAAGAAAGAAGAACCAAATATAATATAAAAAAAACAAAAAACCGCCTTCTTATGGAATATGCAAGGACAGCGGCAATATCAGCATTGATTGCTATAACATTTACGACCCTGCTTGCAATCCATGCCCGTAACGAAATGATTCAAAACTTGTATGCTAATATTGAAGAGCAGCAAAAACTGGATGAAAGAATTGCGCGGGAAATAATTCTTCAAACCGATTTTGCCAAGAACCTTGCAAAAGAAAATTATGCAGTTTGCATGCATGTAGGAGAGCTTTACGAGACAATCCATGATTATACTAATGCCCAAACAGCATACGAAAATGCGCTTAACCGGGCAAAGCCGGGAATGTATAAACCTTATTATAAGCTGGCTAGTGTACTTATTGCACAAGAAAAGTTCAGCGAAGCCCAACAAATTCTAAATAGACTTAAAGATACAAACAATAAAAATCTTATTAAATACAAAACCCGCGCCTATATTGAAATGGGAGATAAATACTATTCCATAGGCAAATTTTTAAGCGGAGCTAAATGTTATGAAAAAGCTTATTTTTACTATGATAAATTCAAGAAAAAAGATAAAGTTGTTGAGAGTTCTTTAAAAGAACGAATCTCCGGAGCCTATACTCAAGTTGCTGATATAATGGTAAAAAGCGGGCTAAACAGCGATGCAGTAAGATTCCTTAAAAAAGCTGAAAATTATGACCCGGAAAATTTAAATGTAAAATACAAGCTCGCAATTATACTTTCTGACTCTGACCCGGAAAAATCAATTGATTATTTTGAAGAACTTGTTTCTAAAATACCTCAATATATAGATTCCAGCGTCTATAACAACGCTCTTATGAAATCTGCAAGAATAGCTGATTTGGACAACCGTCCAACAAGAGCTAAATACTACAGATATAAAATTCACTCTGTAGATTTATTTATAAACAGAAAGGTTATATATCCAAACGATTTTGCAGTAGAGTTAGAAGAATTAATTGTAAAAAAATCTTGGTTTACATACCCTATAAAAGCTGTCTATAAATTCATTAATGTATCCAATTCAGATATCGTGAACCTGTACGCAGATTTTGTGTTGACACTGAATGACAAAGAAATAGAAACCATAACCAAAACCGTTTCTAACAAAAATGCCCCGCTGCTTTCAAATGGATATGAATCTGCCCCGATAAGAGTTTCTTTTAAGAAAAAAATCTTAACAAGACGAGAATTACGTCACTACACTATAAGAATCTACTTATACAAAGATGAAAAATATAAAACTCTTATCTCAGAAACAGAGGTTCCGGAAAAATCATTTGAGAACAGGCACTGATGAGAGCAACTTTTTGGTGTACTCCTCTCTTGGATAACGGAATATTGTCCCTGTATAATTTTCTTCAACAAGAGAGCCATAATACATTATTCCCACTCTGTCAGCTAAATATTTTATAACATTCATATCATGAGAAATAAACAAGATTGTAAGATCTCTTTTTTGCTTTAACTCTTTCAACAAGTTAATTATCTGGGCTTGAATGCTCGCATCTAATGCACTTACCGGCTCATCTGCAATTAGGAGTTTCGGGTTTAGAATAAGAGCTCTTGCTATAGCTATTCTCTGCCGCTGACCGCCTGAAAACTCATGGGGGTAAAGAGATAAACAATCCTGCTGCAAACCGGTTTCTTGCAGAACTTCTGCAATAAGTTCATTCTTTTCCGCTTTTTTGAGTTTTGTATTTATATCAAGCGGTTCCTTTAAAATATCATAAATCTTCATCTTAGGATTCAAACTTGAATAAGGATTCTGAAATACCATTTGAACCTGTTTTGGGTACTCTTTTTGTTCCTGTTTTGTCTGCTCGTAAATACTTTTACCCGCAAATAGGATATTTCCGGATTTTTTTGGAACCAGTTTTGTTATAGCCTTTGCTAAGGTTGATTTTCCGCAGCCTGATTCACCTGCAAGAGCATAAATTTCACCCCTCATAATTTTCACTGAAACATCCTTTACCGCTAAAATTGAAGAGTTATTACCCTCTTTTATACTCTTGTATTCAATTGAAAGATTCTCTATATCTAATAAAATTTCCATAAATGTATTTTAACATTTATTACAAATAAAATGAATATATAACAGACTAATAACTTTTATGCTAAAATAAAGCTTGGGCTTTTAAAGTAGGAGGATTCTATGTTTGATGCAATATTCCAGAAATATGTAAGCGCTAAAAATATTATATTCTTTATAATTGCAATACTATTTTTAGTTTTTATAACCAAAATTAAAGATATTGCCATTTTATTCTTTGCATCTTACGTCATAGCCTGTTCCCTTAATCCTGTTGTTGATAAATTTACAAAGAAAATGAAACGAGGCACTGCAGCCGGTTTAGTTGTCACAATATCAGTTCTTGTTATCGGAGCATTCTTTATCCCAATTATATTTATGGCAGGACATGAAATTAAAGCGTTTGTTAATATGCTTCCGCAATATATTGATTCAATTAAAACTTTTCTTGTAAACACTCCTTTTATAAACCATTCTCAATTAGCACAAATGGACATTGGCGAGTTTATTTCATCAACGTCAGATTTTACAACCAAATTTGTTAATGGTTCAATAAATTTTAGCATGAATTTTGCATCAGCTATTGTATATTTCCTGGCAGCAATAATTATAATTTATTATTTCATTGCAGATAAAGACACCGTTAGAAAAGCCACTCTCAGCCTGTTCCCATCTCAAATGAAAGACAGAGCCGACGAAATTATTGAAACAATATCTCAGAAAATCGGAGGATATGTTATTGCTCAGATAGCAACAATGACAAGTGTCGGAATTATAATGGCAATAGGACTTATGATTTTAAGAGTCGATTATGCCTTATTACTTGGGCTGCTGTCTGCTATTCTTGATATTGTCCCGGTAGTTGGTCCCGGGATTGCACTTGCTATTTGCCTGTTGACTGCAATTAAAAGCGGACCTGTAGTTTTAACCCTTATTGTTGTTCTGACTATATTTTCACAATGGGCAGAAAATAACCTGGTAAGACCGTATATTTTCAGCAAATTCTTAGATTTGCATCCTTTGATAATATACTTCTTCTTATTTGTCACAGCACAATATCTTGGAGTTATAGGAGTCATTTTTGCTCCGGCAATTGCAGCCACCGTATGCGTTTTAATTGAAGAACTCTACATAAAGAATATGAACTAGCGATGGAAAAATATCTCTACACACCATCAAAAACAAGCAGCAGCCTTAATCTCTGGATGGCATACCCAGCCAAAGAAGAATTTGCATTGTCCTCGCTGGGTTATATGTGGCTGTACAAATTATCAGATACACATGACGGAATACATTCAATAAGAGTCAGTACAGACACGCCTCTGCCATCTTGCAATCCTGATGCTGTTGCATTTTCTCTTTCTTTTGATTTTGATTTTATGGGAGTCTTGGAACTCCTTGATAAATGTAAAATACCTTTCTTAGCAGCTGAAAGAAATGACGACACGCCTCTAATATTTGCAGGAGGTCCTGTTATAACTACAAATCCTGAACCTTTAAAAGCTATATTTGACTTTCTGATAATCGGAGATGGTGAAACAACTTTCATCAAAGTTCTTGATATATTAAAAACCAAACCAGAAAAAAATGAAGCACTAAAACAATTAGCTGAACTGGAAGGCGTATATGTACCCGGATTCAACAAAAAAGTAAAGAAAGCAACAGATGAACTCATAAATGTAATTTATACGCCAATTCTCAGCGATAAAAGTTATTTTAAAAACACCTTTGTAATAGAAATTGCACGCGGATGTATGAATAGGTGCGCGTTCTGCACCGCATCTTATATAAATCTGCCCTTCCGCTGTTATCCGTATGAAGAAATAATTGAAGCTATAAATCTTGGATTAAAACATACCAATAAAATCGCCCTTTTAGGCGCCCAAATCAGTGCACACCCGGACTTCAACAAGATTATGAATTATCTTTGCAAAAGAATAGACTCCGGAGAAAATATTGAACTTGGAATTTCTTCTCTCCGAACAGACTCTGTTACACCGGAGATGGTTAAAATCCTTGTAAAAGGGGGACAAAGAACATCTACAATAGCTATTGAAGCTGCAAGTGAACGTCTGCGCAAACTAATAAACAAAAATCTTAAAGAAGACCAAATTCTAAATGCCGTAAAAATTTCGAGAGAAAATGGGCTTAAAGGGCTTAAAATCTACTCAATGATAGGAATTCCTACAGAAACCCAAGAAGATATTCAAGAATTTATAACTCTGGCAAAAAAAATAAAAGCTGAAAACAAAAGGTTTAAAATAACTTTTTCTTTTTCAACCTTCGTGCCCAAACCTCATACACCTTTTCAGTGGTGCAAAAGAGAAGATACTAAATCGCTGGAAGCAAAACAAAAGTATCTTGAAAAAGAACTCTCCAAATTAGGAATAGAATCAAAATTTTCCAGCATCAAGTGGGATTACTGGCAAACCCTTCTGTCCAGAGGAAACGAAAACCTGACCGACTTTCTTATTGAAGTTTACAAAAACGGAGGTAAAAATGGAGCGTATAAATCCGCTCTAAAATCTCTCAACATCACACCGGGAAAAGCTATAGAAGGATTTGCTCTGACGGACAGCCTGCCCTGGGATTATATAGAAATTTACCCATCAAAACAGCTCTTAATAAACGAGTATCAACGACTCATGAAAAGATCATAGAGATTATAAGGTTTATATTAAGTTTTGTAACAAAATAACCGGCTTTTGAAATTGGATATTTTGTATATACTTTATATATATGTAAGTGCAAGATGATATAAACGAATTAATCCTAAATTCCCTTCCTAACAACCTTTTCCCCGCTTCTCTAAATTGAGAAGCTTTTATTTTGTTAATATTTGTAACAATTTTTATATAAACATTAAAGATTTGTTCTAAAGATGCCGTAAATACAGGTATAGGAAAAACAAAAAGGAACTTACACAAATGGGAATGGCGGCATCACAGGCAAGATTATTATCTTTGACCAGCAGACTCCATGATGTTGAGTATAAAGCTCAAAACGTGGAAGCGCAAAAGATTGCCTTGGCAACTCAAAAAGACGAGTTGTACCAGAATTACTGCGATGCCTTAGATGCTACAAAGATTCAAGTAGCTTTCAGAAATGATGATGCGTCTGTTAGATATATAGACGCAAATTTCTCTACATTGTGCAGTTACAATGAAGACAGAGTAAAACAATATGCTTTAAAAGATACTAATACCGGAAATCTTATAGTATCACAAGAAGTTGCTGATAAATATAAAGCTTATGATGACAAATATACTTTTGCTTATGCAATGATTGGTTTTGAAGGCAACTTCGGCTGGAACGGCAATGGTAATCAGGGCTGTGAACTTGGCATAGGAACTGCACAAGACGATTACGGTTACTATTGTGATGGCGGAACGGGATTTAGTTTGTATATGACAGAATGTGAGCAAGCCGTATATGATGCACACACTGATAACACTGAGCTTGTAGAAGCTTTTGACGCAATAGAAGAATGTGAAACTGACAGCGAAAAAGAAACTGCTCTTAAAGAATTCAGAGACCTCTTATACGAAGAATATTCAAGCGAAATATACGCCCAGATGAACATTAACAAAGGCGGATCTGAAGGAGAGGACAGCAGCGAGCTTGATTTCCCTGATTCAACCTGGGACGATTTTAAAGCTGAATTTAATTACTATGTCAGACTTTATGAAGGTATTGAAGAAGCAGGCGGCTGTACTGTTATTGATAAACAATACCAAAGCGGTGAAGACGGAAACACCTGGTTTAATAATATGGTAGAAGCCGGACTTATAACAATACAAGTTTATGACGCAGACAGCTCAGAACCGGGCTGGACAGATACCAGTGTTACAACAAGTACCAATGAAAACTATCTGCAAGAAGCACAAGATGAAGCTGACTTAAAGAAGGCAGAAGCTGAATATGAATATGAACTTGATAAAATTAACCAAAAAGATACAAAATATGATACCGAATTAAGCAAACTTGAAACAGAGAGAACTTCTATCACTACAGAAATAGAGTCTGTACAAAAAGTTCGAGATGATAATATCGAACGTACATTCGGTATATTCAGCTAGATGTAAGATTTACCCCAATGGGGAATATTTCCCCGACATTACCTAACCTTTTTCCTTTTTCCTTTTCTTTAGCCGCTTTTCAAAAAGCGGTTTTATTTTTTTAATTCTATTTTTTTAATTCTTGTCTGAATATCTTCAAGGAGTTTCCTGTTTATTGAAAGAAGGTCGCCTATCACTGCAATAATTGACATTTGCACGGAAGCTAAAAGAAAAACAGCCGCAAAAATCAAAGACTGGATATGCCCGTTCCCGGAGCCTGCAAAATAGTAGTACAAAAATCTTGCAACTAAAAAGAGCCCTGCAAGTCCAAAAACAACCGCAAAAGTTATAAAAAACCTAAACGGTCTGTATACTATAAACATTCTGACAGTTGTCTTCATTGATTTGAAAACATAACAAAATATATTTTTTACAAGTTTTGACTCCCTGAGCATTGGATTTACCCTTACAGGAACAGATTTTACCCGCAATCCCTTAGCTCCCGCTTGGATAAGAGTCTCCATTGTATAAGTATAATTATCAAATACATTAATTCTTAAAGCTGCTTCCCTTGAAAAAGCCCTAAATCCGCTTGGAGCATCTTGAACTTGGGTTGAAGAAAGTAACCGAAGGACAGCAGAACCTAACTTTTGGAGGAGTTTTTTTATAAAAGAAAATTCTTTTATTGCAGATATATCTCTGGCTCCCACTACCATATCCGCTTCGCCTGCTAAAACAGGTTTTATCAATTTATCAACATCCGAAGCATTATACTGATTATCTGCATCTGTATTAACAATCAAATCCGCACCCATATTTAAGCATTCTTGTAATCCTGAGCGAAAAGCATTTGCCAAACCTTTATTTGATTTGATTTTCAAAACTTTCGCCCCCCAAGTTGATGCTATTTCCGCAGACTTATCCGTTGAACCATCATCAATTACAAGAACTTCTATCTCATCGACACCATCAACACTTTTCGGTAAAGCATTAAGAGATGTTAAAAGAGTTTCTTCTTCGTTAAAACACGGAATTTGAATAACAAGTTTTGTCAAAATCTTATACTCCTCGCCATTTATTGTATAATAAATTTAAGAGGGAGTAAACAGAAATAATGAAACGAACCAATTGGATACTTATATGTATCATCCTCCTTGGATGCGTGTTAAGACTGATTCATATTGATAAACCGGAAGGTCTTTGGAATGATGAATATGTGAGCTGGTTCGTCTCATCAATACCTTTCAACAATGGATTTTGGGATGAAGTTCTCAAACAGTGCCACATGCCTCTTTATTATTTATATCTCAAACCGTTTAGCAGCTGCAGCGATTTGGTGCTGAGACTCACCTCTGTTATACCTTCGGTCCTCTCAATCCCTGTTATGTATCTTATCGGAAAAGAATTTACTCAAAAAGCAGGTCAAATCGCAGCTTTAATAACAGCCTCTCTTTCTTTTCTAATCTATTATGCGCAGGAAGTCCGATTTTACTCTCTTTTATTTTTGTTCTCCGCGCTTTTATTATTATTCACTATTAAATTAATAAACACTGCCGGCAAATTTAACATAATCGGATATATAGTATCCGGGGCGCTTCTTGTTTCAACCCACATACTTGGAATTATATACTTTTTCTTCAATACAGCCTATGTTCTGTACAAAAAAAAGAAATTTCCTGCTGCCGCTGTAATACCCGCGCTTGTAATATTCTTTATTGCAGCATTTTTCGGTACAAATGTTTTGAAGCTGATTCCCTTATCCCAGTGGTGGGGAAAATTTTCTTACACTAATATTTTATTTCTTTTCAGCGACTTCTTTTCTCCAATACTTACAAATAACATAAACGCTCCCGGTGTATTTTTTTACAACAAAGAGCCTCTTTTTATAGCTATGATAACTATTCCAACCATTATTGCAGGAGCAGGGCTAATTCTTGGGACAAAAAAACAAAAAGGGCTTGCTTTTATTTCATTGCTGACAATATTCGTAATGGCAGTATTGGCACTTACAGGGAAACTGGTATTCATAACAAAATATTCTATTGAAATACTGCCGGCGCTTATACTTCTTGTTTCTATCGGATTACAAGAAAAACTGATTTGGATAACATTATTTATTCTCTTCCATCTGGCAGCTGTCTTTACGCCATACTACACAGCAAAACTTCCTCGTCCTGAAGGGAATAAACTGCTTGGCGATATTATCAATTCAACAGAGCAGGACAAAATTATTTATACTTACTATGAACCGGATCGATTCCTTAGGTACATAAAGAAAGACCGCCCATCTTTCTTTATAAGCAAACGTAACAGAATCTATTTTATTGAAAACTCAGCTCGAATCTTAGAAAATGTAAAAATAGGAGAAAGAGCTTCCGTTGTATTTTTAGATAGTGTAAGTTTTATTCCGCCTAACTTAATTCAAAAAGCTGAAGAAATGGAAATCCCGGAAATGTTTATAACATTCTCTATTGTCAGGAATAATTTAATAAAAAATCTTAATGAAAATTATAAAGATTTTGATATTAAACAGAACGGTGCTTGGACCGTAATTACCGGAACAAAAGTTAAATAACTTTACAAACCCCTTGACATTCAAGTATGGTTCTGGTAAATTGGCTATACAATCGCAGACAGTTAGTATCCTTATGTTAGGATTTAAATCAACCCAAGCTAGCCGAGATTACACAGGGACCGGTAAGGTCGAGGGGTTATCAGGACTCCAAAAGCAAAAGTATAAATAGCTTAGATTTGTGTAGATTTTGCGATTAAAAGAAGATTGCAAAATCTTTTTAGTATGAAAATTAAGGTCGAAACAAATATATAAAGGAGCAAAAAATGTCAACAAAAGCTTTTAAAGAAGATAAGGTTGCACTTATCAAAGAAAAAATAGACAAAGCTCAAGTTGCAATTGTTACCGAGTACAAAGGTCTTTCAGTAGAGGAAATTACTAACCTTAGAAGAGCTCTTCAAAAAGAAGACGGCGACTACATGGTTACTAAGAATACTTTAGCAAAAATTGCTATCAAAGGAACTCCTTATGAAGTTCTTTCTGAAACCTTTAAAGGACCTATTGCTATAGCATTCGGGTTCAAAGATCAGGTAGCACCTGCAAAAGCTTTATCCAAATTCATTAAAGATACCAAAAAAGGTGAAATCATAGCTGCAGCTATGGACGGCAGACTTATGTCAGCTGATGAAGCAAAAGCATTGGCAACTCTTCCTTCAAAAGAAGAAATCTACGCAAAAATGCTTGGATGCATCAACTCACCTGCATCAGGTATTGCAAACTCTGTCAATGCTGTTATGTCATCTCTTGTTAGAGCTGTTGCAGCTGTCAGAGATCAGAAATCCGCTTAGGGGGTAAATGGGGACAACCCAGTGGTAATAAATACCTATTACTCAGCTAACAGATAAATTTAAAACGTATTACAACTAAAAAACAAATAAAAGGAGAAAATCATGAGTGTAGAAGCAATTTTAGAATCAATTGAAAAATTAACTTTATTAGAAGCTGCTGAATTAGTTAAAGCTATGGAAGAAAAATTCGGCGTATCAGCTGCTGCTCCAGTTGCTGTAGCTGCTGCTCCTGCTGCTGCCGGCGCTGCTCCTGCTGGTGAAGAAGAAGCTTCTGAAGTTAACGTTATCTTAGCATCAGTTCCTGCTGATAAGAAAATCGCTGTATTGAAAGAAGTAAGAGCTATCACCGGTCTTGGTTTAAAAGAAGCTAAAGACTTAGTTGATGGCGCTCCTAAAGCTGTTAAAGAAGGCGTTAAGAAAGAAGACGCTGAAGCTATTAAAAAACAGCTTGAAGCTGCTGGTGCTACTGTTGAAATCAAGTAGTTTGACATTTATTTGTTAATTTACAAAAAATGCGGGTTGGAAATATTCCAACCCGCATTTTTATATTACCTTCAACCGATTATACTTTACTTCTTTTTAACAATCATAAAAGATTTTAAAGCCCTGCCCGTATCACCGGATTCTTGAGTTGAAACTACATGAATTTTCTTATAATCAAGAGAGGTTGAGCTGCCGCCGTCAAATGCCATTGCGCTATCCAATCCATATTTCGCACACAAATCTCTAGCTTCATAAATATCCATTGGATGCTCGTTTGTAACTATAAAAATATGAACTTCTTGCGCACCTTTTTCCAAGGATTTTAAACCGATGAGAGTTCTTGGAGTTTTATGCAAAACAGAAGCTGATTCTCTTATTACATTTCCATCCTCATCTTTTACAATGAAAAACTCTTCTTCCAGCCTCAGGTTAGGTAATAATTGCGGTCCTGCCTGAGCTGAGGTCTTTATAGAGCACAAGAAATCGACTTTTGCATTATGCGGCGCTATTTCATATTTCAGCTTGCTATCGCAATCAAGAACCCTAAATTCAGTTCTATTCAGTATTGAACGAAGATTCCTTCTTGTTACAGGGTTTATCATTAAATTTTCATTAAATATAGGATCTTCCACCGTCTGATAGTCATTTACTATATACGATGTAGTTTTTTGGTTTTCAGGATCAAAAAAACCTGCATTTATAGTAAGAATAGCCTCTGCATTATTATGGGCTTCTTTATTTGTTATTAAATTTGATGAAGAAACAAACTCTATTTGTTTTTTTACCTTATCACCACTCAAAACAATATGATAAACTCCGTCAGCATAATCAACTTCAACAGGAGACGCAAAGACAGCACCTGAAACCATCAGTAAAAACAATACTAAAAATTTTTTCATATTATAAATCCCTCGACTTGTAGAATGCTATTATAGCACACAGAAATGCAAATGGCGGAAATACCGCTGTAACAAACGGATGTAAAACTCCTTTCTCTGCAAGGAGATCAAAAAATGGCAAAGTTATATAGTAAACAAATATACAGCCTATCGCAATGATAAAACCTACTAATCTTTGTTCCCGCGGTTTACTGAAACCCAATAGACAACCCATAACCGCCAACAGAACGCAGACAAAAGGATGGAAAAATCTTTGCAGATACTTATTTAACATAAGCCTATAATCTTCATCCAGGTTCTCTTTCTTTAAAAGAGAGACATAGTGTTTCAAATCCTTATTATTTATATCTCTGTCTCTTTTGGTTGAGTTTACCATTATTGTATAAGCATTCTCAGCATCTTCACCCTCTAAGATATCCACTCTGTCCAAATGCTTAATTGTTTTAAAAATACCTTCTTCACTTATATCATACGATAAAACATCTTCCAGCACCCAGCTTGATTTACCATTTGGACTAACTCCCTTATGCCCTCTTTCTGCTACCAATACATTTGACAGCCCATGCAAATCATCAAAAATCTGCTGCGAAAAATTCATAACAATAATGTTAGACATTGCACCGTTAAGGAATTTCGACACAACGACTGCTTGACGCGGATTATTGTTTTCATCTTTTTGCGTATAAATATATTGAGTAAGAGTTCTTGCACCTTTTATATCCAAAAGCTTCTGACAAGAATACGGTATCCATTTATCATAAGTAACAAAACACAAGTACGTAACAATCAGGCTCAAAACAAGAACCGGCGTCAATATCCTCCAAAAAGACATTCCAACAGCCCTAAAAATAGTAAGCTCAGAATCTTTGCTAAACTTATCAAACGTAAATAAAGACCCTAACAACAGACCGACAGGAAACGCCTTTCCCAAAATTTTGGGTATCTCATAAAATAGTATCAAAATTCCGGTTTTAGGTCCAAAATCTCCTGCTAATACTTTTTTTATAGTATTCAAAAGCATCTCAGGAGCAATCCATACAATCGTAAACAGCAGTATTGCAACAATTGTTGTTACCAGTACCTGAGTAAAAATATATCTGTCATATACGGTGAAGAGCTTTTTCATTTAAAGCTTAAAGTCCTTTCCGAGATAAAACTCTTTTGCTACAGGATCATTTGCAACATCCGTACTCTTACCCTGTATTTTAATCTTCCCATCAAAAATTACATAAGCTCTGTCTGTAATTGATAAAGTCGCCTTCGGGTTATGGTCGGTAATTAGTACACCCAAACCCTTCTCTGCAGAAATTTTTCGGATATTATCTTTAATTTCCCCTATAGCAATAGGGTCAATACCTGCAAAAGGTTCGTCGAGAAGCATAAAATCAGGACTTGCCGCAAGAGCACGAGCAATCTCGACTCTACGTCTTTCACCGCCGGAAAGTGCGACCGCAGGATATTTTCTTAGTCTTTCTACCCCAAATTCATTGAGCAACTCTTCCAGTTTGGACTTCTTCTCATTCACTGTTAATTTATCGTTCATTTCCAAAACCAGCTGAATATTTTCTTCCACTGTTAATTTTCTGAAAATAGAATTTTCTTGAGGGAGGTACCCAATCCCCGCTTTTGCACGAAGATTCATTGGCCAGGTTGTAATATCTTTTCCGTCTATATATACATTCCCTTTATTCGGCTTTACCAGCCCGACTATCATATAAAAAGTTGTCGTTTTACCGGCTCCGTTAGGTCCTAAAAGACAAACAACTTCTCCTTTATCCATATAAAAAGAAATATCGTTTACAACACTTCTATCGCCGTATATTTTTACCAGATTTTTTGCTTCAATCCTCATAGCACTCCCCTTATATATGTACATGATACAACAAAGTCAGCAAAAAGGCTTATGTTACAATTGTAAAGTTTTATTAACAAAACTCAGCAAAAAAGTCAATTTACAATAACTTAAATACTTTATTAATATGTAAGGTAAAAAAGGTTAGTTAAAATTTGGTAGGAGGTCACTATGACATTGCCAATATCAGGATTAGGTTATTCGATGATGGGACTCGGCAACTTAGGATTAAGCGCACCGGGTACATTCACATCTTATGACAATATGATGTATGGTATGGGCGGCATGTACTCACCATACAGTTATGGAATGATGGGAATGTATTATCCGTCTATTATGGCAAAAATGCAGCAAGACATAGAGTCCTCTCAGATGAGACATTCTGCTGATATGCACTCACAGTTACTTCAGAATGATGTGAGAGCTAACAGAGAAACCGATTCTGCATTGATAAAAAAAGTATTAACGAATTCTGATGTAATGCAGGGAATTCAAAACTTGTATGATAAAGTTAGAGAAGGCGACCAAGACGGTATTTGTCAGGAATTTGATAAATTAAAGAATTATATTTATCATACATATAGAGAAGAACTGAAGGAAAGAGGTTCTTATAATAACCCTAGTACTTCTGCGACAGAATTAATCGAAGCTGTTTATTCACAAGTTCTATCAACAGATTTGAGATCTGATATCAAAAAATACGGCGATGGTGCAATGAAAAACGGATTCTTAAAACAATTTAAGCCGGGACACCATGACAGATATATTGATGAAACTCTTAACCATTGCTTTGGTGTAAGAATAGATCAAAAAGACAGCAAAGAAACTTCTCAAGCAATCGGAGCTCTCGGAGGCGGTGCAGCACACGCTCTTAAATACGGTGTTTATGGAGCAGCTGCCGGCGGAGGTGCTCTATTAGCAGGCAATGTTTTAGCAAAAGGCGCAGCCGGAATTATTGGGAAATCAAGTAAAGTACCTATAAAACTTAAACTGGCAGGAAAAGGCGCCCTCGCAGGATTAATAATAGGTACTATAGGCGATGCAGTTTGGCAAATTGCTAAACCGAGTACAACTTAATATCGAAACATAACGACTCTGATAATATATGTTGTAGAAGTTGTGTGTAGTGTAAATATTCAGGCTAGTCATAAGATTAGCCTTTTTTATTTAAGATTTTTATTATTTACTAAATTCTGCATCTTGACATTCAAGCTTGATATTTTATTATAATATGGTGGCTGATGGGACGTCGCCAAGTGGTAAGGCAGCGGGTTTTGGTCCCGCCATTCCGGAGGTTCGAATCCTTCCGTCCCAGCCATTTTTTTTGTTTTTTATCAACCTTAGCGGTATCGTCTAGTGGTTAGGACGGGAGATTCTCATTCTCCAAACAGGGGTTCAATTCCCCTTACCGCCGTTTGACACTTATCCTATGTAAAGTTTTATCACCAATTTACTTTACAAAGTTTTTCTTCTTTATAATAATAGAAGAGGAATTAAGATTATATTTTTGGGTTTGTATGCATAATATAGAAAAAGCTGTAAATATAGTTATACCTATGGCAGGAGCAGGAAGCCGTTTTAAAATTGCCGGGTATAATGTGCCAAAGCCTTTTATCAAGTTTAACGGCAAAATGATGATTGAACATGTTTTGGATTCTTTTCAAAACATCACTGCAAACTTTATTCTGGTCTTGCAAGAAAAATTTCTTGAAGAACAAAAGTCTGAACTTGAGGAATTAAGCAAGAATACTAAAATAAAATTTGTTACGGTTCCCAAACTCACCATGGGTGCTGCGGTCACGGCTCTTGCAGCACATAAAGCGATTAATCCGGATTATGACATAATTTTTGCAGATTCGGACAATATATTTGCTCCGGAAGATATAAACAATTTTATAACCTATGTCCGAGGAAACAACCTTAACGGAGCGATGCTTACCATAGATTCCGACAAACCCTGCTACTCTTATGCAAAAATTGACAATGAAGGTTTTTTGATTGAGACAAAAGAAAAATAAGTTATCTCAAATCATGCAATATGCGGAGTTTATTATTTCAAAAATCTTGAACAGTTCAAAGATTCGGTTATTGATTTGATTGTATGCAACGACCTTTCTAAAGGCGAATTTTATATGTCAAATGTATACAACCATCTAAGGAAGTTTACACCAAAAATCGGGGTTTATGATATAAAAAGTTTTAATTGCGTAGGCACCCCGGAACAACTTGCTGAATATGTTAAAGGAGAGAGTCTTGCAGGAGTTTAATAATATATTATTATTCGGCGGTGAAACTAAGAATGAGAACATGCCTGTCGGTTTTTATTCATCACTGGCAATGCTCCCTTTGAGGGGTAAGCCTGTTATCTGGTGGCAGCTGGATAATTTAAGGAATAAAGGTATAAACAATTTTATTATTGCGGTTTGCAGCAATAACACAAAGCTTATTAATTATATAAAGAATTACTTAAGCCAGACTTTTGACATCAAACTCGTTTTGGTAAACAGCAAAAAGAACATCTTAAGTTCAATGAAATACTCTCTTCAAAAAGCGGATATAAATCTGCCGACAAGAATTATTCTCGGAGATACACTGATTCCGGACAGTATTAATGAACAGACAAATATCCTTTATACGTCAAAAGCGGTAACGACTTCAGAAAACTGGTGCTTGGCGGAAACAAATAAGTCCAATAATATCATTTGTTACTATGACAAAGAAAAAAATATAAACCTGGAGAACAAAGAAGCTCTTGTCGGCTATTATACGTTTTCAGATACTAAATATTTATTAAACTGCTGCATAAAAGCGAGATTAATGCTAAAGAAAGAAATTTCAACGGCACTCATTATGTATCAGCAGAAATATAATTTAAAAGCAAGACTTATTGATGACTGGTACGATTTGGGACACACATCCGGACTTATAAAAGCTAAGAATATATTGTTCAACGCAAGGAGTTTTAATTCAATATCCGTTGACACTTCAATGGGAACCTTGTGCAAAACAAGTACAAAAATTCGAAAACTTGAGGATGAAGCCTTCTGGTATGATAACCTGCCGGAAAATTTAAAAATTCTTGCACCGAGGTTAATCAACTTCTCAAAAGATAATAAAACAGCCGCTTTGACCCAAGAATTATACGGATATCCGTCGCTGCAGGAACTGTATATTTCAGGAGAAGTCAATATTGAGGACTGGAACTATATTTTAGAAAGACTATTTGAGCTGCATAAAAAACTGGAAAAGTACAAAATACCATACGAGAAAAAGCCTCTTGAATGGCTCTATTTGGACAAAACAAGAGAAAGAGTGCAAGAACTCAAGCAAAATTCTTACTGGAAAGATTTACTGAAACAGGAATTTGTATGCATTAACGGAAATAAATACAGAGGAATACAATCACTCCTTCCTCAGATAGAAGGTTTTATCAATGATAATTTGCTTAAATAAAGGGAACTTACAATAATTCATGGAGATTATTGTTTTTCAAATATTCTTTTTGACTCCAGCAATTACGTATTCAAGCTTATTGACCCGAGAGGCAGATTGAACGCAGAAGCAACTATCTACGGAGATTCAAAATACGATATTGCCAAACTCCGGCACAGCGTGTGCGGACTTTATGATTTTATAGTACACGGGATGTATAATCTAACTGACTCCGGCAATATATTTGAGCTTAACATACTTACTTCAACTGATTATTCCGCATTAGAAACGATTTTTGATAATCTGTGCATAAAAAACGGATTCGAACCTGATGAGATTAAATTTATAGAAGGCTTGCTATTTTTATCAATGATACCTCTGCACGGGGATGATTTTAACAGACAAAAAGCTTTCTTCGTAAAATCGATTGAATTACTTAATAAAGTTTTAAATAAGGACAGCTAAATGGAAGAAAAGAAATTAAGAATATGTATTGATTTAGACGGAACTATCTGCACAATAAAAAAGCCTGACGAAACTTATGCGGACGTAAAAGTTATGCCGGGGGCAAAAGAGTTTATTGACAGATTGAAAGCCGAAGGACATACAATTATTATTAACACGGCACGAAATATGCAAACACAGGGGCATAACGTTGGCAAAGTTATGAAAAATGTCGGGAAAATAACTCTTGACTGGCTGGAAAGAAACGGAATCCAATACGATGAAATATTCTTTGGCAAACCTAATGCTGATATAACGATTGATGACAGGGTTATTAAATTTGAAGGCTGGAATAAACTGGATAAGACAGATGTCTTACGACAGGCGAAGGAAAGATAAAATTACATGATAGAATCTAAACAACTATCAGTAGTAGTGCAGGGTGTGGTTGAAAGGAAAATAACACACAAATGCTTGCGAAGTTTACGTAAGAACTTGCCGGATGCAGAAATAATCCTTTCCACCTGGGAAGGTTCTGATATCAGCAAGCTAAAAGGACTTTATGACATTGTTATCCTCAACCAAGATCCGGGTGCCATCGTCTTTGATGATATTTCAGGTAAGGCAAACAACCTTAACAGAATACTTACAACCGCCCAAAGCGGTATAGCTGCAGCTTCTCGAGAATATATATTAAAAATTAGAAGTGACCTTATTTTAAAAAATAATAATTTCTTGAATTTAACAGATGATTTTGTGCTCAGGAATCCTAATAATATTCTGTTTAAACAGCGTATTTTTGCGTATGAAAATTTTTCAATCAAATATGATTACAAATTCAAGAGCAAGCAAAGAATGTTATTTCACATCTCAGACTGGTGTCATTTTGGTTTAAAAGAAGATTTGAAAGAATTATTTAACATACCTCTGGTCAAAGAACCTGAATTTTCAAGATATTTTGAGACCCATTGCAAACAGGTTAATGATATCCATAAACCAAGGTTATGGAAGATGTCACCGGAACAATATATTACATCTGCAAATGCAGCAAAGGTATTTCCAAGTCTTAATTTTGAAACATACTTGGACAGAACAGACGAAAATACCCAAATATCCGAAGAATTTATAATTAACAATTTCAGAATTTTTTCGGCAAAAGACTGGGGAATGGCTTGCCTTAAAATTCCATATAACACCTATAATATCGCAGTAAACTCTCCTTTCGATTATTATTCAGACGTTGAACAAAACCTGGATTATAAAAAATATTGTGACCCATCCATAGAAATCCCTGATTATAAATTTCTAAAGCAGGTATTTTCGCTTAAGTATTTTGAATCATTAAGGCGGCATTTCTTACAACTGATATTCTGTCCTTGGATTAGAAAGCCTTCCGAAATAGCGTCTACTGCTTTATATTTTTTCCTGTTCCTTTTTGCGTTAATAAAAAAAGATTAGAACAGCTTTGACTCAAATTGCATCCTGCAAAATTTTACAGTAAAAAATATTCCTGCGGCAAACAGAATTGAACCGAATAGAATCATTGAGCGCGAAACGCCTATAACTTGAGTAACAGAGCCTATAACAAAACTGCTCAAAGAAGTCACTCCTGTAAAACAAATTGTATGGATACTCATAATTCTGCCGCGTTTATCATCATCTACAATAGACTGCAAAAGAGTATTTTCAGGGGTCATTGCAGATGTCATTCCAAAACCCACACAAAACATAAATACACATGCCGGGACTAGATTGTTAGTAAAGCCCAAACATATAAAAGCCGCACTTAAAAGAAACGCTCCAACACACAATATATATTTTAATCCGCGTAATGTTGTCTTTGCTGCCAAAAATATAGAAGAACATAATGCCCCTATCCCGGCAGAACTCATCACATAACCCAAAACCCTTGAATCTCCGTGTAAAACATCTTTTGTATAAATAGGCATGAGCATCGGATAAGAAAGCGCTATAAATGCAAATAATCCGATAAATGCCAGCAGTGTCAAAATCTGCTCAGAACTGAACGCATATTCCCAACCCTCTTTTAGACCTTCCAGAATTGTTTCATTTTTAATCTTATCAGACTTTTTATCCTCAAATCTCATCATTGCCACAAGGATAACGGATGGGAAAATACAAAAGAAGTTTATCAAGAAACATCCGCCTGCTCCGACAAGGGAAAGTAAAACACCTGCGAGCGCCGGACCAATAAGCCTGGCAACATTAAAGCAGGTTGAGTTAAGCGAAATTGCATTGCTCAAATCCCGTTTATCATCCACCAGTCTTATATACGTAGATTGTCGAAGAGGAGTATCAATCGCCGCTATTATGTTCAAAAATACACCCAGCAGCACAATATTCCAAATCCTCAAATGTCCGCTCAATGCAAAAACAGCAATTAAGAATGACTGCAGCGCAAAAAGCAACTGTATCATCATCAAAAGTTTATGTCTGTTAAATTTATCAATAATTACCCCGGCAAAAGGAGTTACCAAGAAGAGGGGTATCGTATTAAAAAACATTATCAACCCCATCATAAACGGTGAATTTGTAATCTCGTAGACGACCCAGCTAATTGCAACATTCTGAATCCAAATTCCCACCTGCGATGTCACTAGTCCCGGGAAAAACAGTCTGAAATTCCGATACTTTAGTGACCTAAAAGCCGAAGCTATCCTGTTCATTTATTAATTACTTCCTTCCTTATCTTTATAAAATCTGTTATCCAGCATAAAAAAGCTGTCACAGTACTTATTATGACAGCTTTTATAAATTATCGCAAATATCTCAAAAACTTTATTATTAATTTTTAAAATTTTACATCCCATATTTTCACACTTGAAAGAATATATTTTAATATTAGAATAGACATGAAGGTTGACAATTTAATATCTTTACTTTTCGGGATGTAGCGCAGCTTGACTCTGCCGACGAAAACGTGACTAAATGTCACGTTTGAGGAGAGGTAGTACTTC
>CALVEA010000025.1 GCA_944326455.1 Candidatus Gastranaerophilales bacterium
GGTTATCAAGATTAAAAATACAGATGATCAGATAACTATAAAATATTGGTTTGGCGGCAATGGTGGGGATTATTCAGTGGCTTATCAGTATAAATTTGCAGAGTTTAAATTTGCTGATGGGTCCATTTATACACCTAATGATATATTAATTGAATTAATGGCTCACTCATATATTGAGGGGTCTGACAGCACCGATGTTTTAAATGGGACTGCAAATACTGACGTATTTTATGGCAAGAAAGGTAATGATGTAATTACAGATACTTATTCTAGTGATGACCTCTATTTATTCAATCCAGGCGATGGTCAAGATACGATTACAGATAATGGTGGCAATGACACAATTAAATTCAATGACATTAATAAAAATGATGTAACGCTTACTAAAAATCAACAAGATTTAATTGTTTCATTTGCTGATAATGAAGATGATAAAATTATTATCAAAAATTGGGGTACTAGCTATGATAATCAAATAGAAAAATTCCAATTTACAAATGCTGAAACCATGACAAATATCAATGCATATATTAATAACTATATTGGTGGTGATTCAAACGACACAATTATAGGAAATACCTTAAATAACATCATCGATGGACAGTCTGGTGCTGATACAATGATCGGTGACTTAGGTAATGATACCTATATAGTTGATAACGCTAACGATACAATTATTGAGTATGAAAATGAAGGTAATGACACAGTAATATCAAGTGTATCTTATTCTTTATCAGATAATATAGAAAATCTTACACTATCTGGTACTGCAAATATTAATGCAACAGGAAATGAACTTGATAATTTAATATCAGGCAATAGCGGTAATAATATTTTATCCGGAGGTGCAGGTAATGATACGTACTTATTTACCTTAGGTAGCGGAGAAGATACCGTTATTGATACATCTGGAAATGATAGAATTGTGATGGATAGCACTGTTTCAAAATCAAATATTGCGATTTATCAGGATGGTAACAATTTAATTATTGATTATGGTAATAATACAGGTACTGATACGATTACAATTCAAAATAGTTCTTCTATTGAAAAAATAGAACTTGCTGATGGATCATATATATCTAATGATGATGTGAATCAAATTATTCAAAATATGACATCGTATGCACAGAATAATGCAATTGAGTTTACTGGTATAGACTCAGTGAAAAATAATGAATACTTGATGAACTTAGTAGCAGCAGGATGGCATAATTAGGATATTTGTGAGGTTGGGATGTTTCCCAGCCTCTTTTTTGATACAAAAAATGATTAGATTTATAAACTTACTAGCAATTTTTCTTATTTTTACCCAGCTTAATATTGGAGCGGTAGAGCTTGATTATAAAAATGTGCAAAAGACAGCTATTGATAATTCTTTTGATTTAAAACTAGCACAATATGATATTTCAATGAGTAAAGCCCAGCTTAAATCTGTTCGTGCGGATTGGTATCCAACTCTCAGCCTTCAATTCAACTCGGAATACAATAAAGATTTAAGCGGAGGAAAAGGAACATTTGCTTATGCCGGGAATACAATGATTACCCCATATACACAATTTAGGGATATGTTTTATTTAACGGCATCATATAATCTTTTCGATTTTGGTATTCAAGGTCGAAAAGTTCATATTGCAAAACAAGAAATTGAACAAAAAGAGATTAATTATAACTTGCAGTTAAAAGACTTAAAATTAAAAATATTAGAATTATATGCAAAAGCTCAACAATACAACAACACGATTAATACTAAAGCTCAAATTTTAACATTATATGAAAATATGTTTACTAATAAAGAGCGTATTTATAAATCTGGTATGAGTGATAAGCTATCAGTTATGGATGAGGCAGTTAAAATAGCTAAAATTCAGAATGAAATAGAGACCTCGCGATTAGAATTAAAAAATACGTTGGAAGATTTGTCCTATTATACAAATACTCAATATGATATATCGGATATTAGTGTAAAACGTCTTGATGAATCGGCTCCATATGACTGGAGTTTGGTAGAAGAGAAAGGCAACTCTTTATTGAAATCCAAAGTTGATAGGAATGATTATAAAATTGCATTTATTCCTGATTTAACAGATGAAGCCCGATATTATGATATAGAAATAGATAAAAAGAAAGCTGAATTAAGTATTTTAAAACGCCAATTACTGCCATCTTTTAAATTGTACACTGCATATTCATTATATGGACAAAACCCTAATAATTATTATTCTTCTATTCAAGATATCGGTCAAAGAAGTTTTATAGTAGGAATATCCAGTCAATATGTATTCTTTGATGGCTTTAAGAATCGTTCAAATAGAGAAAAAACGAAACTTGAAATTGAGAAACTTCAGGTTGAAAAAGAGAAAAAGCTTGCAGAGCTTGATAACAAATACAGAAAAAGTTATAAAAGCTATGAATCATATAACGAGGAGTTAACAACAAATAAAGAACTTCTAGCAACTGTTAAAGAAAAACTAGATGCTGTTAACAGGTTAAATACAAACCGGCTTATTGAACAAAACCAATTACTTTCTACCAAAGCCGAACTACTTAATCAAGAATATGAATTAGAGCAAAGTATAATTAATATCACATCAAAAATTGAAGAAATGAAAATAATGTCGGGAGTCGATAGCTTATGATACAGACAGGGCTTATTGCATTTGAAGTAGTATGTAAAATAAATAACATTGGCATTGATTTACGTTCTATAGTTAGAGAAAACGGGATCACAGAAGGGGAAATCTCTGTAGAAGAACTCCTTTTTATTGCTAAAAAAGCAGAGTTTAAAGCAAAAATTAAAAATTTAGATTTTGAGAATATAAAAAAATATCCTTTCCCTGCAATTTTTATTCTTAAAGATAAGACTTTTGGGGTAATTTTAAAACCTGATTTTGAAAATAAAAAGGCATTAATCTTTCTTCCTCAAGATAAAAATGCAAAAGAGGTAACGTTTGATGAAATAAACGAGCTTTCGTCAGGAGAGGTTATTATACTTTCTCACAAATTAATGAATGAACAGATTAAATTTGGCTTTAAGTGGTTTTTCATTGAAATAATGAAATATAAAAGAATAATTGCAGAAGTAATGCTAGGTTCTTTTGTCGTACAGTTATTCGGACTTGTCACACCTTTATTTACTCAGGTAATTTTAGACAAGGTGATTGTTCATAGAAGCATGTCAACTCTTGATGTTTTAGGTATTGCTTTTGTTGCAGTAACAATATTTGAATTTTTGCTAAACCTTACGAGAAATTATATTTTTATACATACTGCAAATAAGATTGATGCAAAACTTGGTGCTAAGCTGTTTCATCATTTATTCGCCCTGCCATTTGTATACTTTGAGTCAAGAAAAGTTGGGAATATTATTTCTAGAGTAAGAGAACTTGACCAGATAAGAGAATTTATAACTAATAAATCTGTATCTGTTTTAATAGATTTATTTTTCTCTACGGTCTTTCTTGTTGTAATGTTTGTTTATAGTAAAATTTTAACTTTTGTTGTCCTTGTTATTGTTGCATTAATAGGGATATTGTATATAACAATGACACCGGAGCTGCGCTCTAGACTTGAAAACAAATTTCAAATGTCTGCCCAATCCAATTCATATTTAGTTGAGGCTGTTACTGGTGTTCAGACCGTTAAGTCACTTTCCATTGAAGGAATTATGCAAAAGAAATGGAGTGACTACCTTGGAAGGTATGTAAAGGCTGGTTTTAATCTTTCAATAATGAGTAATTTTGCAGGTTCATTATCAAATCTATTTCAAAAAATGATGACAATAGCAATACTGTGGATTGGGGTTACTTTAGTTATAAAAAATCAATTAACTATTGGGCAATTAATCGCCTTTCAGATGTTTGCCAATCAATTTATAGCTCCGGTAATGCGGCTTGTTAACCTATGGAATGAGTTCCAACAAGTACTACTTGGTGTTGATAGGCTTGGTGACATTTTAAATAATCCAGTTGAAATTACATCTTCAAAGGCTATTACACTTCCAAAAATTAATGGCTCAGTTAGACTTGACAAATTATCATTTAAATATTCTCAAAATACTCCTATGGTATTGAATAAAATAAGTCTTGATATAAAGGCTGGTCAAAGCATTGGGCTAGTTGGAAGGAGCGGTTCTGGTAAAAGTACTATAACAAAGTTAATACAGAAACTGTATCTTCCGTTTGAAGGTACAATTTATATTGATGATGTTGATATAAGACAAATGAATCCTATATGGCTACGAAATAATATTGGAGTTGTTTTACAAGAGAATTATCTGTTTTCTGGAACAATTCGCGATAACATAGCTATGCCTCGTCCAGATGCGCCCATAGAAATGATTATTCAAGCATCTCAAATTTCTGGAGCACATTCCTTTATTTCTGAGATGCCGGAGGGTTATGATACTGTGGTTGGAGAAAGGGGGTCTACACTTTCCGGCGGACAAAGGCAAAGAATAGCAATTGCACGTGCATTGATTACAAACCCTAAAATTATTATTTTTGATGAAGCAACTTCTGCATTAGATTATGAATCGGAGCGGGTCATTATGGAAAATTTGGATAAAATAAAGCAAGGTAGGACAATGTTTATTATTGCACATAGGCTTTCTACTGTTAAGAATTGTGATTTAATTGTTGCGCTAGATAGGGGCAATATTATAGAGACTGGTACACATGAAGAATTAATAAATAAAAGAGGGTATTATTATAATCTTTATACTCAGCAGGGAGCATTGAAATGATTAAGTTTTTAGATAGATTTTTGAAAAATGATGATAGCCACGAATTTTTACCAATAATATCTGAAATACAAGAAGAACCAATTAACCCTCTAGGAAGGACAACCTTTTGGATTATTATTGTGCTTATATTCTTTACTATATTATGGTTATTTTTCGGGAAAGTGGATATTGTTGTTACTGCAAGGGGTAAGGTTATTCCTGATGGAGAGATAAAGATAATTCAACCTTTAGAAACAGGGGTCGTAAAAGATATACATATCAAAGAAGGGGATTTTGTAAGAAGAGGACAAACTCTTATTGATATTGATACCTCTGTAACACAGCCGCAACTACAATCT
This sequence comes from Candidatus Gastranaerophilales bacterium, assembly GCA_944326455.1. Lineage (GTDB taxonomy): Bacteria > Cyanobacteriota > Vampirovibrionia > Gastranaerophilales > Gastranaerophilaceae > CAG-196. The sequence goes on from CALVEA010000025.1 coordinate 5,083, forward strand.
TTGCAGGCTAATTTGGATTATATTAATATAGAGCGGCAGAGATTAAAAGGAGATATAATTAAAAATGATATCAATTCTTATACACAGAATGAACTTACAAAATCTGCGTATGAAGATTTACAGAATCAACTTGCTGCAAAAAACCATGAGATAAAACGATTAAGAGAAGAATTAAACAATAATCAAAAACAATTACAATTAAATCTTGATAAAGAAGTTAGAATGCAGGCTGTAGCTGATATTATAGCTAAAAACGAAATAGATAAAGTCCATTCTGAGAATATGGAGTATAGGAGTAAAATCGCCAGTTTAAACGAACAAATAAAAAGTGTACAAAAAGAAACTGCATACATAAAATCAAATTTTAGAACACAAAATTTAACTCAACTGGCAGACCGCGATAAACAAGCGAATGAACTTGAAGCAAGTATCAAAGAAATAGAATTCAAAAAGCAGCAACAAAATATAGTCTCTCCTGTTGATGGCTATGTAAATACACTGCTTATACATACAATAGGCGGAATAGTTACACCGGCAGAAAAAGTGATCTCAATTGTTCCAGCAGACTCTCCACTTATTATTAAAGTTGCAGTTCTTGATAAAGATATAGGTTTTGTAAAAGAAGGAATGCCAGTTCAAGTAAAAATTGATACTTTTGATTTCCAGAAATATGGTATGATTGAAGGTCGAGTAAAAAAGGTTTCTAAAGATAGTATTGAAGATGAAAAACAGGGGCTTGTTTACGATGTATTTATTACTCCTATAACAAGAAATTTAATAGTAGAAGGGAAAGAACAACCTATTTCTATAGGTATGGGGGTATCAGCAGAAATTAAAACCGGGAAAAGAAGAATTATAGAATTTTTTATCTATCCTATAATTAAATATTGGTCAGAGGCAGTATCAATCAAATAAGAGGAATTAATTATGAATTGGGCTAAAGATCATTTAATAGAACTTGATAACAGACAATTTGCTGATAATGACAAGCATATTTGTGTTAATTGCATAGAAGATACCTACCTGAAGAAGTGGGCAAAGCAAAGTTCAACAGAACGTACAGAATGCGATTATTGCCACAAAATTGGTAAAACAGTCTCCATGGAAAATTTGATTTCAAAAATCATGGATGCTATAAAACTACGTTATGATGACGCAGCAAATGCTGGGGCCTCTTGGGATGGAAGAGAAGGTGGCTATCAGTGTTCTACTCTTGACACGCATGACCTGATAAATTTTGAAATAGAGGATTGTATTAGTTCAAACTCAAAGGTCATTGACGATATTGTAGATACCATTTATGATTGTGCTTGGTGTAAAAAAGATCCATATGGGATGACAGAAAGAGAAATATATGAATATTCTTGGAAGTATTTTTCCAATTTAGTAAAATATAATAACCGTTATTTCTTTATTAATGATAAAGAAGATGAATATGGGGAAAGGTATTCACCAATAGATATTTTAAATATAATAGCTGAAAAATCAAAGAATTTAGGAATAGTAAAAATACTTCCAGCCGGTACAACATTCTACAGAGCTCGTTCCTATAAACCAGAGGATATACAACCATATGATGCTAAACATCTGGTAGCTCCTCCAAGTGAAAAAGCAAAAAACGATAGAATGAGCGCCTGTGGAATTTCTGTTTTTTATGCTTCTGATAGTATCGAGACTTGTAAACGTGAAATATACAAAGGAAAGTTTTCAAAAGATAAAGTTGTTATTGGAAAATTTAAGACACTGTACGGTCTTAAATATCTTGACTTAACTGCAATAAAAAATTTAGAACTACCAAGTTTTTTTGACACTGAACAATTTGATACAAGGGAAGCAATACTATTCTTTAGAGGTTTAAATACAGAATTAACGCGACCAATAGAAGAACTTGAGAATATAGAATATGTCCCTACGCAAATTTTTGCTGAATACTTTAAACAAGTTGTAAAACTTAATGGTATCAAGTACGATAGTGCAAAAGATAAAGGTGGTACTTGCTTTGTGTTGTTTTTTAATAATCCTCAATGTTTAAAAAAATTAAAATTTGTAGATTATAAATGTTTAAACTAAATATACGGAATTATAAAAAAGCCGATATTTTAGATGCACTAAAAAACACACATGTTGCCCGAAAATAATCAAACCATCTGCACCAAGAAATCAAACCATCTGCTCTTTTACATATTTATAATACTACTTTTTCTTCATATAAGCTATATTGTACTGTTTATAGTTATATATAGTATCTTGCTTAACGGTATCTCTTAGTAATGTATTATACTTATCTACGTGCCTTGCATATTCTTCTTTTAAAGAACTTCCGTTATACAATTTTGCAGCTCGTGAAACATTCCCGCCGGTTTTATCCAGATAATACCGTAAAACCAGAGTACCCAGGCGAATATTAAATTCCGGGTCTTTATTCGCCAAAAGGTGATTATATATATTTTTGTACAAAGACCTTCGTGCTGCTTGAGTTTGTGCCTTTCGAGGCTCAAACCCTCTTGAAGACAAAAGTTCTTCTGTTTCCGGACCATATAAAAAGTCTTTTATCTCGTGATACTGCCTATCACTGCTTAATCCAAGATAATCATTTATAGGAGCAGAAGTCAACTGCATATATCCTTTGCCGTTTTTACCTGTAACATTACTGCTAAGCCCTTTAAAGCCGACTTCCTGCTGTATCACAGAAAGTATCAGCTTCGGATCAACGCCATAGTCTATTCCGGACTGTATTGTATATTCAATCATATTATCGAATTCTTTAAGCAGTTTTTTTTGAGCTTCCGTACGCTGATTCTCCGGCAAAGCTCTTATTTTAGGGATTGAGTCAAAATAAGTTATATCATTTCCCTTTTTATCTTTAGCTTCATTTATTACATAATTTTCTAAAGCCTGCTTGTCGTACTGAAATTTGACCTCATGATTTTTAACTTTATTTTTATTGTAACGATTAGTGCTTATTTCTACAGAGGTTATTCCATCTTTTTCTGTTGTTTTTATAGATTTTTCAAGAATAACTTTACCGCTCTTTTTGTCCAATATAAATTGTTTTTTTCTAGATGCTCCCATTGAAAAAGGCATATCAAATTCTACAATCGTTAAACTCCCCGCAGTACGTCTATTGTTCGGCTGTTTGAGAGCATATTCTATGTACATGTCTTCTATCTTTTTCATCGCAGCAGAACCTAAATTCTTAAACTTGTTTATAAAAGCTTTTGAATTAAAGTCCTTATTATCTATTTTCCCATCTTTATTTACATCTAAATCTTCAACACTAAAGATAGTATTAGGCTTTGAATCAACTTGTTTCCTTTCAGATTCTGTCTGCTTCGTAACTTCATTTACAGAATTATTATCAGAGTTTCCAATCGTTAAACCCATAATAAGACTCCAATCTTTTTATACTAAACTTATCGGTACATTTAGAAAAAACTTTAGAGTTATACTATAGATTTTTACAAAAGTTTACAATAAATCTTTATTAACCCAAAATTAAGAAGAATAACTTACACTTTTGATATTGAATTATGCTAAAATTAATTCATAGGGTATTAATCGTATGGAACAGAAATCACTTTTTGAGAATGAAGTAAATCAGCCTCTAGCCTCAAGACTCAGACCTCGAGATTTGGATGAATTTGTCGGGCAGTCTCACTTGCTGGGTGAAGGAAAAATTCTCCGGAGGCTTATTGAAGGAGATAAAATTACATCACTCATTTTTTGGGGTCCGCCCGGCGTTGGGAAAACAACTCTTGCCAGCATTATTGCTAACAAAACTCATTCAACCTTTATTAATTTTTCGGCAGTAATAAGCGGTATAAAAGAGATAAAAGAAGTGATGGCAAATGCCGAACAGGCTCGCAAAATGGGAGAACGTACAATCGTTTTTGTAGATGAAATCCATCGATTTAACAAAGCTCAACAGGATGCCTTCTTACCTTTTGTCGAAAAGGGAAGTATTATCCTAATCGGAGCTACGACAGAAAATCCCTCGTTTGAAGTTAACGGAGCACTTCTTTCCAGATGTAAAGTTTTTGTACTGCAAGGATTAAAAACAGAAGATTTGGTTACACTTTTAAAAAGAGCAATAACTGACAAGCGAGGCTTTGGAGAACAAAAAATAACCATATCAGAGAACCACCTTGAAGTTATTGCTAAATTCGCAAATGGTGATGCAAGAAATGCACTTTCCACACTTGAAATGGTAATTTTAAACGGGAATGTCAACGAACACGGAGAAATTACCGTTACTGACGAAACATTAGAGCAATGCATTTCAAAGAAATCCCTTCTATATGATAAAAACGGTGAAGAACATTATAATATAATATCAGCCCTCCATAAATCAATGAGAAATTCTGATCCTGATGCTGCTGTATATTGGCTCGCCAGAATGCTGGAAGCGGGAGAAGAGCCTCTTTATGTAGCCCGAAGGATTATCCGTTTTGCCAGCGAAGATATCGGTTTAGCAGACCCTCATGCATTGGAGCAGGCTGTTGCCGCCTACCAGGCATGTCATTTCATTGGGATGCCGGAATGCTCAGTTAATCTCGCTCAGGCTGCTATTTATATGTCGTTGGCACCAAAATCTAATGCAATGGAAATCGCCTATAATACAGCTAAAATTGATGCTATTAAAGAAATCGCGGAGCCGGTTCCACTCATAATAAGAAATGCTCCAACTAAGTTAATGAGGGAATTAAATTACGGTAAAGGCTATCAATATGCTCACGACACTAAAGAAAAACTAACGAATATGCAATGCCTGCCCGACTCATTGGCTGGTAAAGAATATTACATTCCTACAGAGCAGGGACTTGAAGCAAAATATAAAGATAAGCTTGAAAAAATCAAAGAATGGAAAAGAACCCATTAAAAGAACTTTAATTTGAAATAAGTTTTAATCCAGTAATACCACAAATAATTAACATTATACAAAAAAGCCTTAAAGCAGTAGCCGGTTCTTTGAAAAGTATAATACCGAGAATAACCGTCCCTAATGTTCCTATCCCCGTCCAAATTGCGTAAGCTGTCCCGAGAGGCAGACTTTTCAATGACAAAGCAAGAAAGTAAATACTTGCAACCATAAGAATTATTGTAAGAACTGACGGAATCAATACCGTAAATCCGTGCGAATACTTTAAACAAATCGCCCAGCTTACTTCAAATATCCCGGCAACAAACAAATAAATCCACTCCATAAATAATCCTTTCATTATAACTAATAAAAAATCCCGAAAGATATTAAAATATCTCCCAGGTTTTTATCCTTCCGTGTGCACAGAATATTTTCTGCGCGTTTTCTCTCGGACCAGCAAGCATTTGCTCCGGAACCCTAGAAAACTTGCTTTGAATATTATACACAAAAATAATAATCAACAAAAGGGGTGCGAAATTTAAATAAATTTCGCACCCCTTGCACGTCAAATCCGGATATAATTATTTAACTGTTAATTTTCTTACATCTCCCTTTTCTGCGTTTAATTTTGGAGCTTTGATAGACAAAATTCCATGTTCAAGCTCTGCTGTAGTTTTTTCAATATCAATATCCTGAGGGAAATAAACAGTTCTTGAAAATTCTCCGTATCTAAATTCAGATTTTCTAAATCCTTTAGTATCTTCTTTTAATTCTTCCTCTTTTTTCGCATTAATTGTAAGGTGATTCTTGTCTATATCTATGTCTAAATCTTCCTTTTTTACACCTGGCAGCTCTGCCTTTACACTATAATCTTTTTCAGATTCATGGAGTTCAACCGGCATTGCATATTTATCTGTTTCTTCATTAAAGATGTACTCCGGGAAAAAGCTGTCGAAATTTCGATTTAAGATAGAACTAATTTCATCATTTACTGACTTTATAAATCCGTCAGGTGATTTTTTAATTAAGAATTTCATAATATTCTCCTTTCATTTCTAGCACCATCTATATTACTTCCAACATCTATATTATTACTCTATTATTTAATAAGACCTTATTTTTTAACCAAAAATTAACAATTTACAAAAAAAGTAACAGGCATCCTATACCTGTTACTTTTGCGAATTTCTTATATTTAATACTCTAGTCTTCTATCGACATACCTTCATTCTCAGTTGCAATCTCTATCAAACGATAAGATAAATATGCTCCTAAGGCTACTGCTTTCAAGTCTATACTCTCATCATATTTTGCCACTTCAAGTATAGCCGTATTGATTTCAGGATTTTCCTCTTTCAAGTACTGTACCATACTTTTTCGCCAAGCTTGTACATCTTGGAAAACTTCTGAAAACACTTCTGTTGATATTTCTTCTGTTATGATTGGCAACATGTCTCTTCTCCTGCTTATCTCAATTGATTATATTATATCTTTTCTTTTAATTATGCTCAATACATTAAATATACTATGAAACATGATTTGGATGTCTTTTTGACTTTTTATTTTTTACGTTTTTATCTGTATCAAGCTGGACTTCACCATCAGCAATATTTTTACCTATATATTTTTCTAAATCAGCTTTTGCAGCATTGAACTGATATAAAGAATCATAGTAGGTCAAAAGTGCGTTTTGATACTGAGTTTGAGCTTCTTTCAACTCAACAGGATTGCCGACCCCAACCTTATATCTGCCGTAAGAAAGTTCATAGTTTTCCTTAGCCTGCTTCATACCTAAGAACGAGACAGGAATAGAATTTTTCCGTTCTATCATTGCATAATAGGCTTGCTGAACCTCATAGTATATATTATTTTTCGTGTTTGCAGCGTTTGCTTGTTCCTTTGAATACAAAGCTTTAGCTTCCTTGATTTCATTTCTAATAAGCATTCCGTTTATTGTAGGGAAATTCAGGTACCCGCCAAAATTATAACCATAATTTGAAACAAAAGTTCTGCCGCCTATCTGATATTGACCTTCAACTGTTAATTGAGGGAAATATGATTTCTTCACCAGTTTAACATTCTGCCTTGCTTCTTCTACCTGAACTTCTGCCAATAGAAATTCTGGTCTTGATTGGCGTGCTATTTTCATAGCATCATCAAGCGTTATGTCACAAGGATTATACCTTAAATTATCAGAGATATTATATCTGTTGGCATAAGGCATCCCCATAGTATTATTTAATCTTGCCATAGCAATATCAACAGCATTTTCAGCTTGTATTAACAACAGTTTAGAATTACTCAAATTAACTTCTGCGATAGTTACATCGACTTTAGGAGAAGTGCCCGCTTGATAAAATGCCTTCGCTTGATTATAAAAAGCTTCATATCTGGAAACCATCTCTTGTGCGACTTTTTCAGCTTCTAACGTATATTGTAAGTTATAATAAGCTTTTTTAACTTCACATATAACATCATTAACTGTTCCGGTTAATGTTATTTTATATCCTTGATTATCTAACTTTCTGATTGTAACCTGATTTTGTGTAACCCCAAAATCATATAACATCTGTGAAGCAGAAATCTGTCCTAAAACATAATAGTTAAATATCAAATTCTGCCCTAATGCATCGGATAATTGAAGTTGCTTCATCCTGGTATATCCGGTCTGCCAACTGAACTGCGGAAAATACGCGGACCAAGCTTGCTTAATCCTTGCATCAGAAGCAAAAACATCCTGCATTGCAGCCTGGATACGCGGATTATTTCCTAATGCATATCTTAAGCACTCTTCCAAATTAATATCCATAGACTCTTCGATACCACCTTTTATTAAGATAGAATCTTCATTAGAATCAATTTTCGGTTCCACATCTTTACTATCCGGATATTCTTCCTTCTTTATAGTATTCCCGATATCCTCTTTGGGCGTTTTATGCCAAAAAGCAGCAAAAGCCCCCTGTTGAAACATTGATATTATTAAAAATGTTATTAATATTTTTTTCATCTAACCTTTATTCCTTAGCTTATTAATAAAAGCACTTGTTTTTTCTTTCATAACATTGATAGATACGAAGAATGCCGGAACAAGAATACTTCCTATAAATGCAACAGCAAGCATGCCTCCGAATACAGAAACACCGATAGAATGTCTGCTTCCCGCACCTGCACCATGAGCAAATACAAGAGGCAGCAGCCCTAAAATAAATGCTATATTGGTCATCATAACAGCTCTAAACCTAAGTTTAGCCGCCTGCATTGCCGCATCTATATAATTCATTCCATCTTTTTCCATAGCATCCTTTGCAAACTCAACAATCAAAATCGCTTGTTTTGTACTTAAGCCAATCAACATTACAAGCCCTACTTGAGCATATATATCTAATGCCAAACCGGAAACATACTGGAAGAATAAAGCCCCTAATAATGCTATCGGCGATATCATAAGTACAGCCATCGGAAGAGTCCAGCTTTCGTACAAAGCTACTAAGAACAAGTAAACGAAAGTTAAAGCCATAGCCAATATCGGACCAATTTGTCCCGAAGATTTCTGTTCTTGCAATGATGTACCTGACCAAGCATATCCCATATCAATAGGCAGAACCTCATCAGAAATTCTTTCCATTTCTGCCATGGCAGCTCCGGAACTTACTCCGTTTGCTTGTGTTCCATTTATGGTAATAGCCGGATACATATTAAATCTCTTTAAAGAGTAAGGACCTACAACATTCCGCAGCGAAACAACCGATGTCAACGGAACCATCTTTCCATGCGTATTTTTAACATATACTTTATTTATATCATTCAGTGTAGATCTATACGGGGCATCCGCTTGCATATATACACGATAAACTCTGCCATATTTGTTAAAATCGTTTATATATGTAGAACCAAATTGAGCAGACAATGTTGAATAAATTTCGGAAATGGTTACACCTTGAGCCATGGCTTTTTCAGCTTCAACATCTACAATAATTTGCGGGAGAGAAGCTGTAAAGGATGTATATAGGCTTGAAAACTCCGGACTTTTTCTGGCAGCAGCCAACAATGCGGTTGCTTCATTAAATAGTTCATTTGACTCTCTGCCGCCTTTATCCAGCAACTGGTATTCAAAGCCGCCAAAGTTACTCATACCGGAAATAGCCGCCGGCTGAGAAGTAAATGAATTCGCCTCTGTACACTTCGCAGTAATTGCATTAACCTGTTTTATAATATTATCAACAGAAAGAGCCTTTGTTTTTCTTTCAGACCAAGGTTTAAGCTTGGTAACAATAAAGGCAGTATTTTCACCGGAAAAACCGTTAACTTGCATTATACTCTCAACGCCCGGAATCTCTATAATCTGATCCGTGATTTTTTGAGCAACCGCCCCGGTTCTGGAAAGAGTTGCACCATCAGGAAGCTGAACCTGAGTAAAGAAGGCACCCTTATCTTCATCCGGCAAGAAACCAGTTGGAGTAATTTTGAACATAACCAGAATAAACAAAACAACTCCTAAGAGAACCTGCATAGTTCTTTTTGGTGATTTGACAAAAATATGTACAATATCTAAATATTTTCCTCTTAAACTGTTAAACCAATCTTCAAATTTTTGAATAAATTCAAAATCATTCTTCTCTTCACCGGACTTTAATATTGTTGCGCATAATGCAGGCGAAAGAGTTAAAGCTACCAGGGTTGATAAACCAATTGATGTTGCAATACAAACAGCAAATTGTCTAAACATCTGCCCCGTAATACCGGACATAAAAGAAACCGGAACAAATACTGCCATTAAGACAAGCGAAGTCGCAACAACTGCGCCGAAAACCTCTTCCATCGTAATTTCAGTTGCTTCCCTCGGAGGCTTGCCATCTTGAATATGACGCTGCGTGTTTTCAAGTACAACAATAGCATCATCCACTACCAGCCCTACTGCCAGAACCAAACCGAACAAGATTAAAAGATTTATAGAAAAACCTAATAATGCCATAAATATAAAAACACCAATAAGCGAAACAGGTATGGCACAGAAAGGAATCAGTGAAGCTCTGGCAGTACCAAGGAATAAATATGTAACTGCACTTACTAAAACAATCGCAAGTATAATTGCGCTGATTACCTCATGTATAGATTCTCTTACAAATTCGGTATCATCATATTGAACATGGTAGACAATATCTTTCGGGAAACTCTTACTTAATTCTTGCATTTTAACTTCAATACGGTTAACAAGGTCAATCGTATTTGCTTCAGGGAGCTGGGCTATTGAAATCATTGCACATTCATTTCCGCCGATTGTAGCTGATGAAGAGTACAGTTCAGCCCCTAATTCCACTCTTGCAACATCTTTCAACAGAACGTTTGAACCGTCAGTATTAGATTTTACAACAATGTTTTCAAACTCACTTACGTCTGCCAAACGACCTTTAGTCCGCAATGTAAACTTCATCATCTGCGGAGAATCCATCGGTTCTACACCAATATTACCTGCCGGGGTTTGTGTATTTTGCGCACTGATAGCAGAACTAATATCGGATGTTGAAACACCTAAACTCGCCATCTTATCAGGCTTAAGCCATATTCTCATTGAATAGTCGCCGGCACCGAATACATTAATATTACCAACACCTTTCACACGAGCAAGCTCGTCCTTAACATACATTGTTGCATAATTCGCAAGGAACAGAGAATTATAAGTCCCGTTAGGCGAAGTTAAAGAAAGCATCAAACATCCGGGACCGCCAGTAGATTTTCTAACAGTCAATCCATAACGACGCACCTCTTCCGGAAGACGCGGGGTTACAAGTTGGAGCCTGTTTTGAACGTTTACCAAAGCCATGTCCGGATCGGTACCGACTTCAAAAAACAGAGTTAGTTTATAAGAACCGTTTTGAGACTCAGAAGTCATATAAATCATATTTTCAATACCGTTCAACTGAAGCTCTACCGGAGCCGCAATTGTTGAAGTTATTACATCTGAGCTCGCACCTGCATAAGTTGCATTTACAATAACCTGCGGAGGTGTAATAGACGGATATTCTTCAAGAGGTAATGTTGTCATAGAAATCAAACCGGCAAGTATTATTGCCAGAGATATTACTATTGCAAATTTCGGTCTTTTTATAAATAAATTACCTGCCATTATATTTCCTTTAGTTCTTTAAACTTTTTATCTTATTTATCAGTCTTGTTAATATATTCGGTCTTTTTTCTTCTTTTGTTTGTTTACTTGTATCGGATTCTATTATTCTGACAGGTTTACCCGGAACTATCTTCTGCAATCCGCTGGTTACAAGCTTATCACCCATTTGAACCCCTTCTGAAACAAGCCACATGCCGTCACTGGTCTGCCCCATAGTCTTTATATACACCATTCTTGGCAAGCCTTGTTCATCCAGGATGTATATATAACGCCCCTCTTGATTCTCTTGAGTTGCACTTTGAGGAACTACCGGAATGTCATCTTTTGCATTTGAATAAATTATAATTCTGCCATAATCACCTTGAATCAACTGATTATCCGGATTTGGGAATGTAGCCCTTAGAGTTATTGTACCGGTTGTCTCATCAATTTTATTATCATAAAAATCCTGAACACCCTCTAACTCGTACTTTCTCCCGGTACTAAAAATAAATTCAACTTTCCTTTTTACATCAGCACTTTTATCAATTCTTACGAGATCAGCATAGTCTTTTGCATCCAACGGAAACGTGACATACATTGGCTCAAAACTGTTAATCGTTGTAAGAGGACCGCTTGAAGCAGTTACATAGTTGCCGACAGTCACTGATATAATCCCGACTCTTCCGTCAACAGGAGATTTAACTTGAGTATAGCCCAGATTCCTTTCCGCATCGCGGTAAGCGCTTGTTGCACTTTCAACCTGAGCCCTGTACGCATCCCTCTGAGAAAGTATATTATCATAGTCAGCTCTCGCTATAAAATCTTGACTTACAAGCTCTTCATATCGCGCAAGCTGCTTCTCATAGTATTCATACTGGGACTGTGCATTAGCTAAATTAGCCTTAGCCTTATTAGCGGAATACTGATATTCTTGCGGCTCTATTTCAAATAAAACCTGTCCGGCTTTTACATAATCACCTTCTTTAAAATAACTTTTTGTTAAATATCCGCTTATACGTGCAAGCACACTGACTCTATATTTAGCCACAACTCTGGCTGGAGATTCAAACTGTCTTACAACATTACGAGTTCGTACATCCTCCACTGTTACGGCAGGTGTGCTCATTTTTGCCTGCATTTTAGCAGTTTTTATTTTATCAAATTTTGATATAAACATCCGCCCAAAAATAAGCGCAAGAACAACTATTACGATTATAATAATATTTTTTTTCATTCTCTCTCCAATGTCTTAAAAACTTTGTGTTCAAAATTAAACATATCATAAAAGCAATTTACAATCAAGATAGATGCCGCTTAAAATTCAATATTTTCCTTTATAATCCCTTCATTTGAAGAATATTTACCTCTATCTATATTAAATGTCACTAAATCCGGCACTTCTAATTTTTTAACTTTTGATATATATTTCAGCCTATCCTTTTCAAAGGTCTTTTTCACCTTATCTACTTCTAAATTACTGTGAATAATATATCTTTTAGCGTATTGTACAGCTGTACTTCCGCACACCGGGCTTTTTTGATATTTAAATACATCAAATTCTACTATCACAGGCATTTTATTAGCGTCAATTAATATAAAGTCAATAACAGCGGAGTTGTTTTCTTCATCTACATCAACAGCACTCGGACAATTCATTGAGCTAAGATAATCGCTCATATTTTTTGCATAGTCAATTGGAGAATATGCATTTGGAAAGTGGTGTACAGCTAAAAGCTCAGACCAGCTTTCATAAGATTCACCATTTTTATAGTATTCATTTATATAGCTGCCCGCCTCCGGAGATTTGGAACTGTAATACAGGTAATACTTATTACCGTTAAACTTCAACGATGGCATAACTGCAGACGCAAACACCGGCAAAATAATTAATATGGTAAAAAATACTAAAAAAATTCTCTTCATAGTTATAAGAATATCACATACAAGAATTTTTGTGAATAATACCTAGCCGGCTATTGCTCGCTTTACTAATAATGCAGGATCTGCAATTGCTGTTGTGTACACTAAATAATCTCCCGCAGGAGCAAAATACTTACGCAATGCCGCGCGATTAGTAATCTTTTCACAGCAAACAAAAGAATCAACATTATCCTTAATATAGCCAGCAAAAATCCTTTGCTTGTAGGACAAATCATAGTCCTTCAAATTCTTGACGATATACATATACTTATATTATATAACATTTAAATACTAAATTAAACAAGGTTAACATAAAACTTTACATATTTTTTATAGTATAATTATGATATGGCTGTGTACTTTTATTACGGGGACGAAGACTTTAATATAGATTTGGAAATTGAAGAAATGAAATCAAAACTCAATCCTGATTTCATTTCTATGAGCTTTCAAACCTTTGATAATCCTGAATATATGGCGCTTTCTACAGCGCTTAGAACACCGCCGATGATGTTCGGAAACATGCTTCTGGTTATTAATGCAGACAAGTATTTTTTATCCAACAAGAATTTTTTTGAAGACTCTGAACTTAGTGATATTGAAGATGCTCTAAAAAATAATCCGGAAGGGCTTGATATAGTTTTTACAGTAAAACTTCCAAGAGATGAAAATAAAAAGATTGATACAAGAAGAAAATTGTATAAAATTTTAAGCAAATATAACATAAAAGAGTTCCCTTCTTTTAAATCATACAAAACTGCTGAAATCGCCAATTGGATTAAGCAAAGAGCAAAAAAGAAAGATTTAAGCATAGAAGTGAATGCCGTTGAGCTGTTGATTCAACACATCGGAAACAATCTTAGAGAGTTTGACGGAGAATTAGATAAACTTAAACTGCTCGCTTATCCGGACAAAAATATAACTCGTAAAATGGTCGAAGAAATTGCAATTTCGAATCAGGATTTGTTTAATCTTGCAGAGCTAATTATGACTAACAAAAAAGATATGGCTCTTTTGGAATTTCAAAGGCTGCTGGATAAAAAGCACCCGCTTGAAATTTTATCAGCTTTGCAAACAATGATAAGGAAATGGATTATACTAAAAACAAAATCAAACCTGCCGGCTTTTGAACTTTCAAAATTAACCGGGCAGCACGAGTTTGTTGTAAAACAAACTCTGCAAAAATTAAAAAATACTACAACAGCAGATTTAGTGAAACTAAAAGAAAATCTCTTTATGGTTGAATATAATATTAAATCGGCAGAATCTTTAGACATTGTTTCGGAGGTTGAGTGTGCTCTTATCAGATAAATATCCTTTTTTAACCAATTATTTTACTCTTGCTCTCAGTACAGACACTCATCCGCTGCCTCAAAGCATTTTATTTTACGGGAACGATTTAGAGGCACAGTATTTGATTTCCAAAGAGATTGCAAGACTTTTAAATTGCAAAAATGATAAATCTGATAATTGTGAATGTCTTGACTGCAAATGGATACGAGAAGGAACACATCCTGCGGTAATGACTTTTTCAAGAATTGATAACAAACCGGAAGATGATGATTCAAAAACTGTTATATCAATAAAGCAGTCTGCTATGATTAAGGAATCTCTAATGTCCGCTTCTGAATTTCACAGAGTATTTATATTTTGCGATAGAGATGAAAACGGAAATATTGCCGGGCTTAATCAAACTAATTTCCAAGCAGAAACAGCAAACTCCCTGCTTAAAATTATAGAAGAACCTCAGCCCGGAGTAACATTTATATTTCTCGCCAGATATATTAGCGACCTCTTACCTACTATCGTCTCACGTTCACAGTGTTTCTTTGTACCGTCCAAAAATATTACAAATTATAATTTTGACATAATTAAAGGGATTTTTGAAAATTATTGGGAATTTGAACGCAAAGATATTTTCGACATATCTCAAAGGTTAAGCGATCTAACAAAAGATTATACAATGATTGAAATACTGCAATCTATTCAAAACTATATACTAAACGTTTTAAAGGCTAATCCGTCCAGAACCGAGTTCATTAACCATATTAGAAATGTTGAAGAATCTATAGAACAAGCAAAACTTGGGATGAAGCCGATAAACATCTTTGATAATTTATGCCTTAAGCTTATTACCTAGCAAGAGAGATGCTTGTCATACCCGCATTACGTGCAACATCCATAAGTTTTACAATTGCCCCGTGTTCCGAATCATCATCAACTTGAATCAACATTCCGTCCGGATATTCTTTCAGATGAGCGGCTACCAGAGATTCTAAATCAGCAGCTTGCACTTCCTGATTATCATAAAAATATTTATTATCCGAAGTTACAAACATATTCATAATTTTTGGATCCTGTTGAACTTGCTGTTTATCAACAACCTCCGGAACAGCAAGATTTAACCCTTGCTGATCAAGCATTGGAGCAATAACCATCATAATTATTAACAGCACTAAAAAGATATCTGTTAACGGTGTAATATTAATTTCATTAAAACTATCACGCATTAGTTACTCCAATCCTCATAACTGCTCGGTTGTATCGTATTATTTGATGTGTAATTTGTAGTAGCTTCTTCCTGCGCATCTTCAAGTCTCTTTTGTTCTTTTTTATTTAAAGGTTCTCCGGCAACAATTAATTTTTTATAATTTGCATCTTGAGCCGCATCCATAATCTCCATTATAATAGAGCTTTTAGCTTTTTCATCAGCTTTAACAACAAGTTCCGCATCTTTTGAATCACCTTTTGCCGCAGCTAAATCCGCAGATAAAGTCTCTGCGGAAGAGCGTTTATCTTGAACATAGAGAACTCCGTCACGAGTCACAGAAACTGTTATTTTACCCTGTTCTATTGAGTTTCCGCTGTTAACCTCCGGTATGGTTATAGAATTATCTATTGACTGAAATGTAGGAGCTACAACCATCATAATAATCAACAGGACAAGGAATATATCCGTTAATGGCGTAATATTTATTTCTGTAAATAAAGCTTTTTTACCCGTTTTAATACCCATTACTTCACCTTACTAAAGAGCTACACTTGATTTGGACTGTATAGCGGCATCTTCTTCCGAATCTACAAAACTCAAGAACAATAATTTGATTAACTGGAAATCGTCCTCAAATCTTCTTACGGTCGATTGGAATGTGTTATAGCAAACAACAGCTACAATAGCAACACCAAGACCGAATGCGGTAGCGATAAGAGCTGAACCAATACCCATTGCAACAGCTGCTGACTGATTACCTTGTGATGCCAAATCCTGGAATGTATAAAGAATTCTTACAACGGTACCAAACAAGCCTAAGAACGGTGCCACACCGCCTATAGTACCCAAAATTGTTAATCTATGTTCAAGTTTTCTTGTAGCCAAAGCTGCTGCAATATCAAAAGAACGTGAAAAACCGGTTTTTTGTTCAGAAAAAATTCGTACAGCCTCTTCCGTAACTTCTCCAATTATACCGCCGCATTGAACTGCCAGATTCTGTGCTCCCATAAGATTATTCTTTGTCAATTCTTTTTGTAATCTTGGAATAAATTCAATAACGTTTCTTTTATTTGCATTATAGAAAGCAGCCCTGTCAATCGCAACCATAACTGTCAATATTGAACATATCAATATAGGCAGTAATACAGGCCAGTCCAGTTGAATTGAATGTAATAATAAATCCATAATATTTACCCCTTTATTTTCATTTACTTCTACATTGTCTAATATTTTGATGCTCCGAATACATTATAATCAAATGTAAATTGGATATCTATACTCTGTCCCTTGAAATCTGCAGGCAGCGGTCTGAACGGAGCTGTTAACTCGACCGCTTTCAGCGCAGCCTGGTCTGCTGTCGGAAGCCCTGATGAACGGTGGATTCTGCAAGAAAGTAATCTGCCGTCTTTAGCTATCTTGAATAACAGCACAACCCTTTTGCTCTCGTTCCCTTTTGGAGGGTCCCAATTGAGTTTAATTCTTCTTTGCAACTCTCTCATATAAGGACCGAAATCAGGTTCCCTTAATGCATCAATGCCTGGAGCGCCGCCGCCTCCGCCGGGATTACCGACATTACCGGTACCACCGGGTGCAGATCCTCTTGCTAACTGCCCGCCGCCTCCGCCTGAAGATGGTGATAAAGAAGGTCTAGGCGCATAAGTCCCCGCACTGGAAGGTCTGCCGCTTCCGCCGGATGATTTTGCAGCCCCTGCTGTTGAAGAACCTCCGATAGGACCTGTTGATAAGGTTTTACCCACCGGTGCGCCTTTCGGAGCCGGAACCGTAAACGGAGTTGAAGGTTTTGCTACAGGTGCAGGTGTTGAAACAGGTCTTGCACTAGGTCTTGCAGTCGGCGGTGCAGGCTTTGCCTGAGAAGGCTTTGAAGCCGGAGCCGGTTGCGTCTTTTGTGGAGTTACAACCTTTTTCGGAGCTTGCTGTACTTGTTTCTTTATCTGTTTTTGAACCGCTTGCTGCTGTTTTTTGATAATTTTATTAGCACTTGCTGCAGCTGCAGATGGCTTTTGAGCTTTTTTAGGAGCGGGAGAAGGCATTGAGACTTTTCTAGTCGGGTCATTTTTCCCGCCGCTTCTTGAATTTATATCAGCTCTGTTCTTTGTATTCGGGTCTCGGGGTGTTCCGGGTTTATCTACAAGCACAAATTCAATATCTCGTTTTGGCTGAACCTTTGGCTTTCCAAACAAATCAAGATTTATCCCCATTATGGCGAGCATAATCGATACTAACCAAATTATTGCAACTACAGCCGGATGTAAAGCCGTTGAAATCATAAACGAATTTTTAATTGGAATAACTTCCGGTTTGCTTGTTACAATATTAGGCAGAGTGTAAGGTTTTGAATCCTTATCCTCCTCATCGTCTAGTATAAAACTTTTATTGTTGTTTAGTAATGACACGTTCTAATCTCTCTTAATTAATCCTCTTAATTAGAATACTCTCCTTTGGAAATTTTTTTATTATCCTGTTGAATATTCTCACCTGCTAATTTTCATTATAGTATGATGACACACCTACAGAAATCGGCTGTGTAAGCACAATATCAATGACCGCAGCAGCAGGGATTTCTACATCATCCCCTTTGTCGATAACAGATTTAACAAGCCCGCCTCCTGCACCTACAGCAGTACCGAGAGCAGCCCCTCTGCCAATATTACCTCCGGCAAGCGCGCCGAATACCAAGCCTGAAAGAGCGCCGGCAGCAGAACCGGCAGCCAAATCTTTCGCATAGTCTTTCGTTACATCAAGCTTTGTTCCCCCAACTAAAACTCCGGTGCCGTCATCAGTTTTTATTACTGCTGAAATAGGAATTTGTGTCCCATCCGGAGTATATATCTGAGTAAATCTTACACACAGTTTTCCATTCATACTGCCATGTTTTGCTTTAGAGGCTTCTATTACCGTTCCATACACCGTACTTCCAGCCGGAGCAATTAGCCTGTTATTGTAATAAAAATCAGTATTGAGGGCTATATTAACAGTTTGACCGACAGTAGAATATGCTGACGACAGCGGTGTCGTCACTATAGCATTCATGCTGGTTCCAGCCGGAACCATGACAACGCTCCCGCGAAGAGTATTATTCTGAATATTGTAATTATTGTACTGAAGCGGTTGTTGTGTATAACCACTGTTATATACAGGCTGAGTTTTTGAAGATTCATACGAATAGTTTGAACCGGCAAAAGCTGAGCAAGAAAAAATTATATTAACCACCAAAACACTCGAAAGCAGTCTCTTATTAATCATCTGAATAATCCTCCCCCTATAATATTTTATAATTTCAGCGCTATTTGTCAATTAATTAAAGTATGAGTCATATTTATAGGAGCCACCAGTACCATCGTAAGATTTGCTCCGGCTGCAATAGTAACATGCTCGCCCATTTTTCGTTCCCCGCCGGGAACACATTGCAAAACCCCCATTGCTCTAAACATTGACCATCTTTGATAATGAGGGATTTTATTCCACTTTAATGGAGGCGTCAATTCCCCGCCTATCAAATTGTCATTCGCAGTATAAATATACGCTTTTATAGGCATTTCAAACCCATCTGGCAGATACATTTTATTTATGAAAACTTTCATTGAAGCATTTGTACCTTTTACCGGCTCATTTTTTTTATCTATAAATCCCGTGAGCTTTGTACCCTGCGGAATTATATTAGTCTCATAAATATAAATATCAGTTGTCGTTATAAAGTTAAGAGGTTCTCCCTCTTCACAATAAGCTGTTGAAAATTCTTGCAGTGACATAATTGGAATATTGTATCCTGCCGGAATCTGATACTCATCATAACCTCTCAAAACAGGTTCAGCAGCAAATACCGCAGACAGAAAAAATGAGAAAAATATTAAAAGAAATTTTTTTATCATACTGCCTATTATATCACAAAATACTTAAGAGCTGTCCATTTCCGACAAATACTCTTTTACCAGATTTATAGGAATAGCAAAACCTATACCTATATTTGAAATATTGTTATCCGGATTGTATATAGCTTGGTTAATTCCTATTATTTCTCCATTTTTATTAAGAAGGGGACCGCCGGAAGACCCTGGGTTTATAGCTGCATCTGTTTGAATTCTATTTTTTGTATAATCAATACGTGAAATAATTCCCTGGGTTAATGTCCCGTTAAACCCAAACGGATTACCTATAGCCAGTACTTTCTGCCCAACTTTAATTTTTTCAGAATCACCGAGTTTTACAGTTTTCAATTCTGTTGGTACATCTATTTTTAAAAGAGCGATATCTTTATTTTCTCCTAATTTTTTTATAACCTTTGCGTTATAATTCTGCCCGTTAGACATTGTTACTACAACTGAATTTCCGACATCAACCACATGAGCACTTGTTAAAATCGTTCCATTTTTATCAATTATACACCCTGTCCCGCAAGACATTCCATCTGAGATTTGAGAATCTACGCATACTATAGCGGGATTTATCTTCTCATATAAGGCAATAACAGCTTGCTCTTCCCTGTCAAATGCAAAAACAGGATTTGCGAAGAAGAACAAGAGCACTAAAGAAAAAATTTTGTTCATATTGTTTACTCCGATTTAATACTTTACCGCGCATTAAAAAAACTCAATACCCGCCGGGGCGAGTATAGGAAGGGAGTAAATAAGAAAGAATATGAGCACTTAATCACTTTATAAATTCCACTTCACATTACAGCCATCTTAAAGAAGCTCATCCTTGTAATCCTTTAAATTTTAATGTATAATGGGCAAGACAAAATATACAATCAGCACAAGAAGGAGAAAATTATGTCAAAAATCGAAAGTTTTAAAAAAGCTTTAAGTGAAAAAAGAGCTGTAAAAATTATTGCAGGTATTGATAATTTTGATGCAGAAAGAGTTGCAAAAGTTGTTTTAGCAGCAGATAAAGCCGGTGCTAGTGCTGTAGATATCTGTGCTAATCCTGATATAATCGCAATGGTTAAGGATTTAACAGACTTGCCTATTTTTGTTTCTTCTACAAAGCCGGAAGAACTTGTTCACGCTGCTGCTTTAGGTGCTGATGCTCTTGAATTGGGTAACTTTGATGCTCTTTACAAAAAAGGTATTAGCTTTTCAGCATCTCAGGTATTAAATCTTGCTAAAAGAACCCTTGAGCTTCTCGACGGCGAAGATATTTACTTCTGTGTTACTGTTCCGGGAGAATTGGAAATTGGAGAACAAATTTCCCTTGCCAGAGAACTTGAAGCAATGGGTGTTGATTTAATTCAAACAGAAGGACATTTCTCTAACAAAACCCCTTCTAACGGAGTAAGAGGTCTTCTTGAAAGAGCAGAATTAACACTTTCAAATACAATTGAGTTAACACGAAACATTGATATCCCTGTAATGACAGCTACAGGTATTAATCCGACAACAGCTTCGTTAGCTTTTGCATCAGGTGCTTCTGCTATTGGCTGCGGTTCTTGTGTAAACAAACTTGACTCAGAAATATCAATGATTGCTGTTGCAAAGAATTTAGTTGAAATTGCTGAAAAAAATGCTCAATATGTAGTAGAACTAGTTTAAACATAAACTCATAATATCATAATACAAAATACCGGAGTTAATTTGACTCCGGTATTTTTAATAGTGAATAGAAGTTGAGTGATGGAGTTAATAAAATTTATCATGGACAGTTGTGCGGTCTGTCTCAAATGTTTGAATACTAAAAAAAAAGCCGAGTGGGATTTGGGGAAACCTTTATATTTACCCCGCCCGCCCGGCAAAAATCTACTTAGTTGTGAAACTTTTTTCAAGCTTGCTTAAGCGCGCTTCTAACTCTTTGTTCTCTTTTTCCAGCTCTGTTACTCGCTTTTTAAGCTCCGTGTTTTCGGCAGTTATTCTTAAATCCAACTCTTTCACTGCATTAATGAGCGAGTAGAACATATCTTCCCATCT
>CALVEA010000026.1 GCA_944326455.1 Candidatus Gastranaerophilales bacterium
ACTCTTTTTTACACTTACTCCCATCCTTGACCTTTTGGCTTGTCGTGAAGTGAGTAAGTGACCAATTATTTCCCCCTTTCCAATTTGGCACAACTGTCCAGGATTAATAATCTTCCTCCCTCACAAGGGAGGAAGGTGATTAATGATAAATTTATCATGGACAGTAGTGCCAAACTGGGAAGGGTGAAAGGCTTATTAACTTAATCACTTACCCACTTATCCACTAGTCACTAATTAACCATCCTCTTAGTCACTTAATCACTTAGCCACTATTCACTAATCACCATTCACTATAGTATAATTAAACCATGGATAATCTGGAGCAGGTCAAAAAAGCTGTAGAAATTGAGGTTAAACACAAGTATATTAATATAAACGGAAGGAGCAGAACATTCGCATCGTTTATATGTTCAGTTTTGCGTAATGAAATTAAGCTTCATCCCGAAAACCCAAAATGGAAGGTGCTTTTAGAACATTTTGAACGGTATCCGATGGAAACCGCACCTTCCAGAAAAAAATCTTTAGAACGATTTGTCTCTGTAATTAAGGCAGAGTATATTTCTCCGCAGGCTAAGACAGAATCTAAATCAGATATAAAGCCGATTTCACAGGCAGATGTTACTTATGTTAAAGGTGTTGGACCCAAAGTAGCTTATATGTTAAACAAGCTTGGGATTTATACGGCAAATGATTTATTGTACTATTTTCCGCGAAAACATGTTGACTATTCAACCAGAACAAGGATAAAAGACTTGGAGCCTGGAATGACAACAACTATTTTCGGTACTATCAAGTCTGTAGAAGCTTTTACTACAAAAAATAATCTGGGGATAATAAAAGTTAAAATAAACGATGGCAGCGGGAGTCTTTCTTTAAACTTCTTTGCATCAAAGTCCAGTAAATATATGCTCGAAAGGATGAAATCCCAGTTTCCGAAGGGTTCATGGATTATGGTGTCAGGTACAGCCAAGGTGAATTCTTATGACGGAATGCTTACTCTTGATAAACCAACTTATTCAATTATGGATGACGAGGTACCGGACAGCTCAAATCTCAATATGGCAAGGATTGTTCCTATTTATCCTTTGAGTGAAAATCTTAATATTAAAACTTTGAGAAAGGCTATTTTTAACGTTCTTCAAACTTATGAGTCAGAAATTGAGACTGTTTTACCGGATTTTTTGGTAAAAAAATACGATTTGATGGATAAGAGGACGGCTTTAAGACAGATACATTTTCCTGATAACAAAACAAATCTTGACAGAGCGCGCTATACACTGGTTTTTGAAGAATTTTTCCTGATACAGTTAAAATTGGCGCTTATAAGGGAAGAAAATAATAGAAATTTAACCTCAATACCGCTTGAAATTAAGCGTGATGGGCTTGTGATGAAGTTTATAAATTCACTTCCGTTTAAGTTTACGGGAGCGCAGCAGCGTGCATTGAATGAAATTTTAAATGATTTGAATTCTGAAAAACCAATGCAAAGATTACTACAGGGCGATGTAGGAAGCGGAAAAACCGTTGTTGCAACAGCCATGCTTCTTGCAGCCGTAGAAAACGGGTATCAGGCAGCTATAATGGCGCCTACCGAAATCCTTGCACAACAGCATTTTAATAATATTTCCAAGTGGCTTAATCCGCTTGGAATAAGGGTTGAGCTGTTTTTAGGAAGTATCGGGAAAAAGCAGCGTAAAGTTTCCGAAACCAATTTGAGGAACGGTCAGGTTGATATTGCGGTAGGTACCCATGCTCTGATTCAGGAGAATATTGAGTTTGCAAATCTCGGTGCTGTAGTAATTGACGAGCAGCACAGGTTTGGAGTAAAACAGCGGCTTGCTCTCCGCAAAAAATCAAGAAATCCTCAGGTGCTTACAATGACGGCGACTCCTATTCCGAGAACGTTAGCAATTACTCTTAATGGTGATTTGGATTTGACTATTATTGATGAATTGCCAAAGGGCAGAAAACCAATACTTACGACTTTGACCAATTCCAGAAAACAGATTGCTGACCTTATCAGGCGGGAGGTTGAAGCCGGAAGGCAGGCTTACATAGTATATCCGCTTATTGATGAGAGTGAGACTCTTTCTGCAAAAGCGGCGACAAAAGAGCGCGAAAGATGGCAAAATGAAGTTTTTCCGGTATATAAAATAGGTTTATTGCATGGGAAACTTAAGAATGATGAAAAAGACGATGTCATGAATAAATTTAAGAACAAGGAATATGATATTCTTGTTTCTACAACCGTTGTGGAAGTCGGGGTTGATGTACCTAATGCAACGGTTATTGTTATAGAAAACGCGGAAAGATTCGGATTATCCCAGCTGCATCAGTTAAGAGGAAGAGTCGGAAGAAGCGATTTGCAGTCATATTGCGTTCTTTCATCTTCTACAAAATCACAGGAAACCAGAGCACGGCTTAATATAATGACCCAGACGAATGACGGGTTCGTTATAGCGGAAAAAGACCTCCAAATCCGCGGTCCGGGGGAATTTTTAGGTACACGTCAGAGCGGGCTTCCGGATATGATTATTGCAGATTTGGTCAATGATTCTAAAATATTGGAGCTTGCGCGTTCTGAGGCAATTAATTTTGTTAAAAACTATAATATCAAAGATTTTCCGCTTCTTGAAAACGCCAAAGGCTTAAATTATGACGGTGATCTTTTTGGCGGTTGATGCATAAGTGATTAAGCGAACTGTACGGGGCTAAAAGCGTAATGCGGTCTTTCGGAATACTGCCGGTTAAGTTTATTTTAATATTAAAAAATGTAACGAAATCCTGTAATTGAAGGGTTGAAAACGTCTGTTACATGTTTTATAATAAGATATATATTATATATACCAATTGGAACATAAAAAAGGATTTTTAAGTTATGTCAATATCATTTAGCGGTCTGATTTCAGGCTTAGATACTTCTTCATGGGTTGAAGCATTCGTTTCGGTCAGAGAAGAAAAAGTTACTTCTATGCAGTCAGAACTTCAAAGTATTCAGAATGTTAGAGATACTTTGAGTTCAACCAAAACATTGTTTTCTGATTTAAGAAGTGCAATAGAAAAACTTACTGACTACAAGTTTGGCGGTACTTTTGACCTGTTTTCAAATAATACGGCAACTTCATCGGATGAAAATGTTTTCACTGCAACGGTAACAAATTCTGCTGCAAGACAAAATTATGATATCTTTGTAGAGCAGCTTGCAACATACACAAAAGCCTTGTCAGCAGAGCCAGCCAGTGCTGTTGCCGATGATTCTACAGAATTGACTAATATCGGTATAACTGAAGGTAAGTTTACGGTTTATGTAGACGGTGTCAAGCACTCTATTAGTATTGAAGAAGGCGATACTGTTGGAGATTTAAAAAATCAGCTTTCTCAAGCAGGTATAAATGCTGAAATAGATACTGATGGTGTTTTAAAATTATCTTCTGCTGACGGAACTTCTGACTTAAATATAGGTGCGACTACAGATAGTTCTAATTTTGTTTCATTACTTGGGTTAACAAAACAAGACGATGGAAGTTATAATTCAACAAGTTCTATGTTCAAGGCTTCTACGGCTTCTCTTTTGACATCAGCTGATTCGGGTTTTAAAGAACAAATTACTGCCGGCACCTTTACAATTGGAGATGCAACTTTTACTATTGATGAAAAGACAACTCTTTCATCATTGATTTCTCAAATTAACAGCAGTGACGAAGCTCAAGCTTATGCGTACTGGGATGATGCGACAGGAAAATTGAACATAACATCTACTAAAGAAGGAGCTTCTTATATTAATATTGAAGCCGGCACAAGCAATTTTACCGATGTAATGGGTTTAACAGAGTCATCTTGGGATGCTGACGGTAATCTTGTTTCTTCTAAAATGTACACAGATGCACAGACTCTTGGGCAGAATGCTATATTTACAGTTAACGGAACTACAATTACTTCTGCTTCTAACACTATAACTTCTGATATTTCAAGAATTGAAGGTGTTACTCTTAATCTTAAGGGTGTTTCTAATACGGAAGACGGAAGTTCAACCCTTTCTGTTGAACAGGATACAACCAAGTTGGTCGAAGCGGTAAATGAATTTATTGATGCGTACAATGCAGTGATGAGTAATTTGAGCGAAGTAACTGCAAGCGGCGGTGATCTCCATGGTGAATCTACGCTTACAAGTATACGTAATTCCATCAGAAGTTATGCTAACGGAAGTAATGCTACAAATGGCGGAATATATACACTTCTTTCACAGATAGGTATTTCTACTGCAGAAGCTGACGGAAATAACTTGTCTACGGATACTGATACATTGAGTCTGGATGAAGACAAGTTCTTGGAAGCTTTACAGGAAAATCCTGATTCTGTAGCATCAATTCTGGCTGGTGAAAACGGAATTTTGACACATATTGAAAATACTGTTGAACAAGCGCTTTCTGCAACAACAGGGTATTTTGATGTCAAATCTTCTTCCTTGGACAACCAGATTTCACGTCAGGAAGACAAGATTTCTGATGAAAAAAGTGATATAGAAACTTATAGAGCGCGTTTGGAAAACCAATTCTATCAAATGGAAATGGCAATTGCTCAAATGCAGCAAAACTACAGTTCATTCTTAAGCTAATAATAAAAGCAAAATATAAGTTAACACATTAAAACCGGTTTAATTGGGGAACCGGTTTTTTTATTACTCATCATCCAAGCTCAATACTGCCATAAAAGCTTCTTGCGGGACTTCAACCCGTCCGACGGCTTTCATACGTTTTTTACCGCGTTTTTGTTTTTCCAGCAGTTTGCGTTTTCTGGTAATATCACCGCCGTAACATTTATCAAGCACGCTTTTTCTCAATGCTTTAATATTTGTTCTTGCAATGACTCTTCCGCCGATTGCTGCCTGAATAGGAACTTCAAACATCTGGCGCGGGATAATTGTTTTAAGTTTTTCTGTTAATTTTTGACCGATATAATATGCGCTATCCTCATGACAAATCACGGAAAGTGCGTCTACTATTTCTCCTGCCAGCATTATATCAAGCTTAACCAATTTTGAGCGTTTATAGTCTTCAAACTCGTAATCCAAACTTGCATATCCTTTAGATCGAGATTTTAACTGGTCATAAAAATCGGTTATAACCTCGCTTAGAGGCAAATGATATATTAAATCAACCCGAACTTTATCCAAATAGGTCATATTAATAAATATTCCGCGTTTTGACTGGGCTAAATCCATCAAGGTTCCTACATACTCGTTTGGGGTAATAATAGATACTTTTACATAAGGTTCTTCTATGTAGTCTCTATATTGCGCAGCAGGCAGATTAGCAGGGTTATCAATTTCAACAATTTCACCGTTAGTTTTGTGAACTTTATATACAACGGAAGGCGCTGTTGTTACCAAATCAAGATTATACTCTCTTTCCAATCTTTCTTGTGCGATTTCCATGTGGAGCATTCCCAGAAATCCGCAGCGGAAGCCGAATCCCAGAGCACTTGAAGTTTCCGGCTCAAAAGTAATGGAACTGTCTGAGAGTTTAAGTTTTTCCAGTGCTTCTTTTAGTTCGTGATAATCCTCGTTATCGACAGGATACATTCCGGAAAATACCATCGGGAGAGCTTCTTTGTACCCCGGCAGAGGTTCTGTAGCAGGTGTTTCAACATGAGTTACCGTATCTCCTACAAAACGGGTTATTTCTTTAATAGAACCGGCAAAATATCCTACATCCCCGCATATTAATTCATTTACCTGAACTCTGTTTGGGGTTAAATATCCGAGTTCGGTTACTTCATATTCTTTGCCGGATGCCATAAATTTGACTTTATCTCCCTGACGAATTTTCCCGTCCATAATCTTAAAGAAACACAAAGTTCCTAAATACGGGTCATAAGCGCTGTCAAAAACCAGTGCCCTTAATGGTTTATCTGATGTATCCTCCGGAGGAGGAACAAATTCTACAATTGACTCCAGAACTTTATCAATTCCTTCCCCGGTTTTGGCGCTTACAGGAATTGCCATAGAGGTATCTATACCAAGAATTTCTTCAATTTCTTCTTTTACCCGTTCGACATCGGCAGACGGAAGGTCAATTTTGTTAATAACCGGTATAATTTCCAGATTTTGCTCGATTGCCATATAAACATTGGCTAAAGTTTGAGCTTCAACACCCTGAGTTGCGTCAACAATAAGTAATGCTCCTTCGCAAGCTGCAAGAGAACGTGAAACTTCATACGAAAAATCTACGTGTCCGGGTGTGTCAATTAAATTAAATATATATTTTTCCCCGTTTTTAGCGGTGTAGTTCATTCTTGCGGCATTGAGTTTGATTGTAATTCCGCGCTCGCGCTCAATGTCCATGGTATCTAATAACTGATCCTGCATGTCGCGTTCAGCAATTGTGCCGGTTGCTTCCAAAAGCCTGTCAGCCAATGTGGATTTGCCATGGTCTATGTGGGCTATTATACAAAAATTTCTTACATTTGTCCTTTGCATTGTTTTTCTTTCTTTATTTAATTTCTCCCCTTCAAGGAGATGCCCCTAACGAACTAAGTTGAGGCGAAATTTTTATTATCCCTGGTTGGGGGAAGGGAGCAATTCTTATTTATCCCATTTACCCCCATTTATCCCTCATCGCTTTCACGAAGTTCAGGTTTCACGTCTTCAGTTTCCTGTGCAGGTTGAGTAACCTGTGGAACTTCCTGTTCTGCAGCTTTTTTTGCATCTTTGCTGAACAGATGTTTAATTTTATATCTGAGAGTTTGTTTTTCAGCTTCGTGCTCAGCTATAATTTCATCAATTGTTGTAGCTTCGCTTCCTTCAATTGGTTCCGGAATTGAGTTAACGTAATCTACCGCATTATCGTATTCTGTCTGGGTAGCCAGCCACTTGAAGGATTTAACCAGAGTTACGGGTTTTGCTGCATCACCCCGTACAACAAGCTGGAATTTAGTAGCTGCATTATCTACATAACTGTTTGCAAAGCTAGGGAGAATTGCAATTTCTTCTTCCGGTACCATTTCACAGAATAGGGAGAATGCTTTTGCTGTTACTATATTTAAGCTGGCTGCACTATTAATGAGGTTTGCAGGGTTAATTGCACCTATTGGTCCTAACAGATTTGATACAAGAGATGCCATTCTTGCCCTGACTTTCATATCGGCATAATTTCTTAAGATATCAAATTCTCCAAAAATATGCAAGCTTAAAATATCGCCGAGAGATGTTATCGGATTTAAATAACAAATTCCGTCGTTGAAGCTCAAGTTTCCGGATAAATCAGAGAAGTGAGTTGTATCAATTGTTAAAAGTCCGTCAATAATTCCGCCTAAAGCAGTCTGGAAGAATTGAGATTCTCTGATATTTTCTGCCAATATTAAATTTTCAATTTTACCGAAAGGTCCGAATTGACCGTTTTTAACTGTAAAATCAACATTTCCTTTTAGACTTTTTACTTGTTCTTCATAAGTTGCTCCTTTAAGAGAAATATCAGCATTGAATACCGCAGTCCCTTTTAGAGTGTCTTTCATCGCAGCTGCCTGAAGAAGAGCTTTTTCTACATTTATGTTTTGTCCTTTTACATTAACATTTAAAAGTGATGTCAAGAGATTCATAGAAATATTTCCATTAACTCTTCCGTCAAAAATATTTGTATGTAGATGTCTGAGTCTGAAAATATTATTTTCCAGAGAAATTCTTCCGGCAGTGTTTCTAATATCAATATTTCCGGAGATTATTCTGGCAAATCTGATTGAACCATTTTGGATATAAACCGGAATATCTGCAGGTTCAGCAGGCTGAGTAGTTTTTCCTGCCGGAGATGCCGGAACATAATCCATGGCTTTTTCCGAAACTTTCATTAATTTATCGACATTTAAGTATCTGGAGGAAATATCAAGGTTTGTAATATTTAATACGGATGACGGCATAAGGCTCATAATTCCTTCAATTTGTAAATCTGAGCCGTTAAGAATTAAATCATTAGCGGTAAATTCAGCATGATTACCTTTGAATTTTAAAGCGCCGTTTCTTAAATCAAGAAGAAGTTCAGGAATTTCAAGCCCTTGTATATTGAAACCTCCGCGCATTCTCGGTGTCGCAGTTTCGCCCAGAATGAAGGCTCTTCCGCCAAACTTGAATTCTGATTTAGGGAATGCATAAATTTTTCCGTTGAGGAATTTAGGCATTGTTATTTTTATTAAATTTATTCGATTTCCTTCAATAGTACCGTCTATTCCGAAGATTTCATCAAGGGTAATGATTTCATTGCCCTTTTCGTCAACATTTACTATGCGTTCAAAGAAGCCTGTTTTCTTGATTTTGATTCGGTTAGCTTTAAAATCTACAACAGACTGGAGCGAAATATTTTTACCCTGAAGTTCATTCATGTCAACAGGAGTTATAAAATTGTCTTTATTGCAAAGAGCTTGAGTATAAAGAGTTTGTTTGTTTTTATTCCCTTCAAAGGTTAATTTTACAGGGATTTTGCCTGCAGAGTGAATAAACGGTTTCAATTCTTTTCCGATAAGTTGTATCAAATCATCGGTATAGAGATTACCTCCGGCTGTTAAATTAATTGATTTTAATCTGTTATAATCTTCAATTTTTCCGGAAAATTTTATTTCGGATTGATTATTAACGAATAATGATTTTTCAGCAATGTTTATATCTTTATCTTCAATTTTTAATCCAAACTCAGGGATTCTGATTGAAGAGGCTGTTTTTGGCATAGAAACCGTGAGTCCGTTATTTTCAAGTTCGCCTGAGAGTTCTTTTGAATTACAGAAAAATTCACCAAAGAAATCTTTATTTTGAATAACGAGATTTCCTGTTTTATCCTGAAGGTAGAAATTGTTTAATCCGGCTTGCAGTGATGCAACAGCTTTTTTTAGCTTGCCTTTAAGGTTAAGTTTCAGTGTCATATCACCGGATTTAAAATTATATGCATTTCGTACTTCTTGCGGTGCGAATGCATTGAACAAGACCGGAAGAGGAATTTTATTAGCTGATATACTAATATCTGCTACGGATTTTTGGTCAATTTTTCCGTCTATATTTACTTTTGAGTTATTTACGAGAAGACTGGAGTCTTTAATCTGAAGCATGTTGTTGTCGAGTAAAAGATTAATGTTGGCGTCAGCAAGCACTTTGCCTACTCTCTTAACATTTATACCGCCGTCTTTTACTATAATAGAACCGCTTGATTTTAGTTTTTTAAGGTTAGTTTTTATATAACAGTCAGCTTTTATCATCCCTGTTGCGGTAATGCCGTCAAGTTCGTTTCTGATGTGCAGGGAATCCAGAAAAGCTTTTGTAAGAATAATCATATCATTGAACTTAATATTTCCGGTTTTGATTTCCATATCAATACTCGGTTTGCCGATAACTGCGATATTGCCTTCCGCTTGTATATTTTGGTTTTCTGCAGCGTAGATATTTGTATCAAGCTTTATTGTTTTTCCAAAACACTTGGCTTTTACATAGCTTGGCGGAAGAACAAGATGTGAAACTTTCATTGTTACATCTTCAAGGTTAAAATAACCTAAGATTAAGTCTTCTCTGATTCTCAAACTTGTATCAAGATTAGCTTTCAAATCGTAATTGCGGTACATTGTAACCGGATTTACAAAAGGAATGTCTATTCTTTCTGCCGGATCATCTTCTTCATCTAAAGCCGGTGCCGGCGGAGGAAGGAATGTATCTATGTTGATATCAGCCGTAATATTTTTATTTTCATCACTGAACAATTCGGCATAAGTTTTAACCTTCATTGTCTTTCCGTTAAAGTAGCCGATTGTAAGTTTTTCGCCCTGTAATTTAAGATAATGTTTTGATGCCAAATCATTTACCAATACCTTATAATTATTAAGCTTTACGCAAGGAACTTTAATTCTTATCCAAGAAGGGTTAAACCAGCCGGCTTCTTCAATTTCGGTTTCATTTTTCTCTAAAGCTTGTTCTTTTCCTTTGTTCAATATATATTCAACAAGCTGTATAACTTTGAATTGTTCATTATTAGCATTCTTAGCAATTTCAAGATTAATGTAAGGATTGTTTAGCTCAAGTGCAGAGACTTTAACGGTTAGTAATAATGCACTTGGAAGCGCTATTCTGGTTTTTAAACTGTCTGCTGAGAACAAAAGCGAATCATCAGGCAGTTTAACTGAAATATTGTCAGCTTTGATGCCTGCACCGAGGAGAGGGGTTGTAATAATTTTTGCATTCTCAAAATCTATGTTAAGTCTGGCTTGGTCTTGCGCTATTTTTTGAATTTCAGGTTTAAATTTGTTGATATCCACGGCATGCGGAAGTACAAACAAAAATGATAAATAGAGCAATACAAGTATTCCTAGAAACGTATATCCGAGAATTGTTAAGAATTTTTTCATATATTTTAATCCCCTAAATTACTAACCTCATTCAATTCTACCACAAAATATAACTATAAGATTGAAATCTTTTGTAAAGATTTTGAAATAACTTGACTTTTTTCTGATACAATAAAAATTATGTCAAGATTGTTACATTAGGCGAATTAAGGAAAAGAGACTATGAAGAAAATTTTTATGCTGTTTTTTATGATGTTAATGAGCTTACAATCAGCTCAGGCAATGAATGTTGATGCTTTTATCGATAAACACCTTGCGCCTGTATCTGATGCGGTAGCGCGTGTAATTTTCTTCTCGGTTCCTTTTGCCGGCGGGAAAGTTCCGTTGATTATTTTTTGGATTATTATTGCTGGATTCTTTTTCACAATTTATTACAGAGGAGTTGCGGTTTGGGGTTTCAAACATGCAATTGAACTTGTTTGCAAACCTGTTGAAAAACACCATGAAGGCTGTGGTGAAGTCAGCTCGTTTCAGGCGCTTGCAACTGCTTTGTCAGGTACAATCGGTATTGGAAGTATAGCCGGTGTTGCTATTTCAATTTCTATAGGAGGTCCGGGAGCTGCATTTTGGATTTTCTTCGGTGCAATTCTCGGTATGTCTATCAAATTTGTAGAAGCTACTCTTGCAGTTAAATACAGAAGATTTAATCTTGACGGCTCTGTATCGGGCGGTCCGATGCACTATATAGCTCACGGGTTGACCAGAAAAAAACTCCGCTGGCTTGGACAGCCTCTTTCTGTTATCTTTGCGGTTCTCTGTATCGGAGGCGGATTAACAGGCGGGAATATGATTCAAATTAACCAAACAGCCCACCAGCTTGTATTTATTACAGGCGGTGAACATAGTATCCTCCACGGTTACACCTGGGTCATAGGTCTAATTGTTGCGATACTTATAGGTATGGTTGTTGTAGGCGGTATTAAAAGTATAGCAAAAGTCACAACAATTTTAACTCCTACAATGTGCATTATGTACATAGTCTCAGGTTTAATCGTTATATTTGCACATTTTACTAATATCCCGGAAGCATTGATGCTTATTATGAAAGAAGCTTTCCATCCGACAGCTGTTGCGGGCGGTATTTTCGGAACTATTATTATAGGTTTGAGACGTTCCGTTCAGTCTAATGAGGCAGGAACAGGTGCTGCGGCTATTGTTTATGCAACTGCTCAAACAAAAGAGCCGGTTTCTCAAGGATTTGTAGCTCTTCTTGAAACATTTCTGACCGGTGTTCTTTGCTTATTTACTTCATTCGCAATTGTATTTTCCGGAGCTTGTACATCAGCTACCACGGAAATCTCCGGTATTGAGCTGGCATCAAATGCATTCCAGTCTGTGATTCCGTTTTTCCCGATTATCTTATCAATTATAGCTGTTATGTTTGCGCTATCAACTTTGATATCTTGGGCATATTACGGACAGAAGGCTTGGACTTTCCTTCTTGGGGAAGGCAAAAAGAGAGTTCTTGCTTTTAATATAATCTATTGCTTGTTTATCATTATTGGTTCTGCTATGAATGTTAAATCAATTATTGATATTACAGATGCTATGATGATTTCTATGTGCGTGCCGAATATTATTGTTCTTTATGTTCTTGCTCCTGAAATCAAAAGAGACTTGAAAGATTATCTTGAAAGACACAAAATGAATTTCATGAGGTTTTAGGAACAGTGAAATATGATGAACATACTCGCATCGCATAACAAGAAGGGTATGTTTCTATTCAAATAAAAACTAAAATGATATATTTAGATGCCGGAACAACTTATTCAAAAGTAATTTCAACAGAGAACTGCTTAAGCGAGCAGTTCCTTGTTGATGTAAGGGACGAAAATTATTACTACATTGTTCCGTCAAGTATAATCAAAACTTCCGATATAATTCCGAATCGCTCATGCGGTCACATGTCTAATGCCAGTGAGAACGAAATTATTGCACTTGCAAAAGGGGCTCAAAAGCTTGAGATAGATTCTGATGCAACTATTTTAGACTTAGGCAGCCGAGATGCTAAGTGGATAAGATTTAAAGACGGAAAATTCCATGATATGGACTGGAATACTTCTTGTGCAAGTTCTACCGGTGCTACAGTTGAAATGTTGATGAAGTTTTATGGTGTTAATGAAAACGAGCTTAAATATGATGCAGAAAAATTTTCTGTAACCTGCGGTATATTTGGGATGGAAAAAATTATGGATTCTATTTCCGCGGGTGTCAAACCGGCTGAAGCTATTTCAAAATTTGTGCATGGAATTGCATTCAATGCTTGGAACTTTTCTAAAAAACCGAAAAAGATTTATCTTTCAGGGGGGTTTTGTGAAAATTTGTGTTTTACGGATTCATTGAGTCAATACTGCGAGACGGTGCTTTTGGGGCGATTTGTGCTATGTGAAGGCTTAAGATAACATGTAAATTTATGTTAATAAAAGTCAATTTCTCATAACGCAAATACTTTATATATATAACAGGGATAATTGGGAGAAAAAATTATGTGCCATTTTTCAGTATTCGTACCGCCGCCAATATGTGCACCGAGACCATTTTTCAGCTGCGGTCCAATGCCGTTTATGGGGTGCGGACCAATATTTCCTTTTAGAGGCTTTTGCAGCCCCGGAACAGCAATGATGTTTGGCTTAGGAGCCGGGCTTGGGTGTGCTGCAGGTAATCTCATCGGCGGTCTGATTAACAGACTTTGCTAGATACTGAAAACAAACTTTTATCAAATTCATTAAAGTTTTTAATAATATCGTTAACCTCCGGCATTTTTTTATAAAAATCCGGAGATTCTAATGAAGCTATTGCAATAATTTTACCAATACCGGCACTTTTTGCAGATTTTATTCCGGCATAAGCATCTTCGACTACTATACAGTCAGAAGGATTAAGATTTATTTTGGCTGCTGCTATAAGAAAGATATCCGGCGCGGGTTTGCCCGGAATTGTACCGTCTGAATAAACTATTTTATCAATATCAAACCATTTTTCCAGATGAAACTCTTTGATATAAAATTCAACATTGTCCCATTCTGACATTGTTGCAATAGTTCGCGGGATATTATTTTCTTTGAGGTAATCAAGGAAATTGACTGCTCCCGGAGCAAGATGAAAACTTTCTTTGTCCAGAAGGCATTGTTTTCTATAAAGGGCTTCTTTTTCTTTTGCATACTTTTCGACAAGTTCTTGAGAAGGTTTTTTCCCAATGGCGTACTCAATAATATCTGCATTGGTATGTCCAAACATTTTTTCCTGCATTTCTTGAGTGGTAAATTCGTACCCTCTCAGAATTTTAGAATACTCTCTCCAAGCATCATAATGTAACTGGGAGTCCCAGTATAAAGTTCCGTTAAAATCAAAAATTATTCCCTTCATATTTTAATATTATATTAAAACCTATTTTATTGCAAAAGCAGCGTAATACGTGCTAAAATAAGGATGTATGAAGTTTGAATTTAAACCGGAAGATATTAAATATATCAAGCTCTATTATCAGAATCTTGAAGATAAGAATTGTTCTGTTAAAGCAGCTGTACGGAATTTTTCCGGTAATGAAATGATGGCATGTACAAAAGTTGAGAATGGACTCTATATAAAAACTCCGCAAGAAATATCTTTGAGTATTGTATGCGCAGAAGGTATTTATAAAGCTAAAACTACATTGAAGAATGTTATTAATGATAGTCCGTATACTTTTTTCTTTTTGTTAATTCCTCAAGATGTTGATTTTCAACAAAACAGAGAGTATTTTCGTGTTGAAATTGCTTTGGATTGCATATATTCATACGAGATGGACGATAAGTTTATTAACCTGAATACAAAAACGATTGATATTTCTGCAAGCGGTATAACGGTTTTAGTGCCGTCACTGGATGCTGTTTCCAAGGAAGCGTATTTAAATATCAGTGCGGCAGGTAAAAAAATTAAAACAAAGGTTAAATATATCAGAAGTGAAAAAATGGAAGGCGGATATAAAGTTTCATTCCGTTATAAAGATATTTCCGAACATGACCGGGATTATATTTCTCAGATTTGTATCCAAAAACAGCTGGCAGATAAAAGAAAACTTCTCGATTAGTTTTGTAACGTTTTCTTAACATTAGGGCAATTTCTTTATAAAAAGGGTTTTTCATGTAGTAGAAGTGTGTTAAACCTTGGAGGTTGTTATGTATAATGTTTCATTAAATAATGCGGAAACAAGCGGAAGTATAGCCTATAGAGCTTATAATAAGACTTCAAATTGTCCGCCGGAAACTCCTAATTGCAGTGGTGTTAACTTCAAGGGGCGGGATGATTATTATGAGGAAAAGGGCGGCAAAGCAGCAAAAGTTATTATAGGGCTTGCTGCAGCAGCTGCTGTTGTGATAGGCGGTCTCGGTATAGCGCACAAGAAAGATGTTCTTAGTAAGATAAAGAATGATAAGGTCAAGGATATTTTATCAAAAGCTCAGCCTGCCGCTGAAAAATGTTATGAATGGTGCAGCAAAGCTAAAGACACGGGTTTGAAAGGTTGGGAAAAATTAAAAAGTATATTTAAGAAAAAATCTTAATTCTTTTTAATTCTGAACCAATTAACAAACTTATTTACAAGGGTATCCTGCGGGATATCCTTGTCGTCTAATTCGGAATCCATAGTGATTTCATCGTCGTTTTTGTCTTCGCTGAATTCAAAAATATCTTCTTCTTCATCTTCTTTTCTTCTTTTGCCTTGGCGCATGTACATACCGCCGCCGCCTAATCCGCCGCCGTCTTTGTATGCTGCCTGTGCCCGTATTTGGTTGATATTGTTATTGCCGAAGTCGAAAGACATTTCTATCCTCCGGGATTGTACTTTACATGTATATTATAACCTGTTTTTGAACTTTTTCCAGTGTTTTTGTGGTAAAATCATCATATTATAGGAGTTCTTGTATGATAAGAATTATTTTTATTTTGTTATTTCTTTCAATTTGTCTGCCAATACAAGCTAAAGATATGAGATTTATCCAGGTTACGGATACTTTTTATAACACTGAAAATGAACAGTCTGCCGAATCTTTAAAAAATGTTGTTTCTGATATAAATAAGCAGCGCGGAGTAGAGTTTGTTGTTTTTACCGGAAATAATATTGCTAAACCTACAATAGATAATCTTGAAGGTTTTTTGGAAGAAGCAAACGAATTAAAAGTTCCTTATTATGTTGTACTGGGAAATAAAGATGTTAGTAAACAGAAAAAATTCGGGAAAAAAGAGTATGTAGAAGTTCTGAGAAAAAAAGTAAAAGCGCATAGAAAAATTGAATCTCCGAACTATGTTTTTGAAAAAAAACACATAGTCTTTATAGTTGCAGACGGCTCCAAAGATGTTATTCCAAGCTCAATGGGGTATTACAAGGCTGATGTCTTAAGCTGGCTGGATGAGCAGCTTAATCTTTATAAAGATAAAAATGTTGTTATTCTTCAACATTTTCCAATAGTACCACCGGCAGAAAAAGAATCAAAATATACATTTAAGGCTGATGAGTATTTGAAACTTTTAAGCAGACATAACAATGTTAAAGCGGTGTTTGCCGGGCATTTTGGTGTAGATAATGAACAGACGGTTAACGGAATTTTACATGTTGCAACCGGAAATTCTCCGAAATATAGAATTATTGATATGACTGATTATGAGACTCAAACTCCTACTTTCTGGAGTGTAATAAAAGAAGTAAAGTGATGAGTGCGGCTAAGGATTTAGTGAGGTGCCGCTTTTCAATACGGTAAACAAATCTAAGTCTCTATGGTCATTTGCCGGGACCAGTTGAAACTTTTTATCAAGGTTTTCGCAGCGTTTATTTACTCTTTCTCTGGTTATTCTCATTATTTCTGTGTAATTATCCCCGCCGCAAGGTTTAAATCCCAAAGCCAGATACTTAGTAATTGCATTACCAAATCTTGTTGCAGTCAACTCTATTATATTGGCACTTGTTTCAAGAAAATTTCTGAACATTTCAGCAAACAATATTTGTGCACCAAAAGGAGCTTTTTTGTTTGGTTCTGTTGGCCAGGTGCAGACATAGTCAACGTTATGAGTGTACTCTCGCGGGCTTACTGCCATAACTCCGCAGGGTTTATTGTCACAAAACAAAAGTCGTCCTTCTTTTTTTTCGGAAATCGCATTGTACAGGCTTCTTTTCAAGAAAAAATCATATATTTTATAATCATCAGAGCTGATATCCGGAATCAGCTTCTTCAAATCAACATTTTTATTTAGATATTGCACAAAAGCCTTATCTTTTTCTGTGAGTTTGTATATTGAAAGTTTATGATTTAAGAGAGTGGTGTTAGAAACATTTATCCCTTTAAAATTAATACTATCCATACTTTGGATAAAAACAGTAAAAAAATATTTTTGCTTAGATAAAAATTGATTATTTTAAAATATTGCACACCTGCCGATTTTAATTTGTCTTTTATTATTTCTTCCCTCTTTACCCCTATTTCCATTTTTGCTATCATGTAACCATGACAAAGTTTTTGTTGATTAGTGAGGATGGTGAAAAGGAAAAACTTATAAAGGAGGTTTTCTCGTCTGATGAAGTTATCACAACTGTAGACGAGATGACTGTTTTTGACATCTTAAAGGTTGAAGAACCTGATATTGTTATGATTGACGGTGATATAAAATCTCTTGATTTGAAGCCTCTTTGCCGGAAGGTTAAGCAATATCCCGTTGTTATTCTTTTGATTCTCGGTGAAATTGAGCATAATAAAGATGTCACACATAATGTAAATCTTTTTATTAAGACTCCGATTGATAAAAAATTACTATCTGCAACAGTTGATTCGGCACTAAAAACGCGGCAGTCGCTTTTAAAAATGGCGCGTTCAAATCAAGAGCTTGCCCGAAGTTTGTATCAATTAAATGTTCTTTATAATACAAGTTCTCAGCTTGCCGGTTCCTTGGATAAGGATAAGCTGTTAAAGATTATGATTGAAGGAATCGAAAAATCTCTTAATTTTGAATTATCCTGCACCCTGATGTTTCGCTCTGAGCGTGAGCCTGTTTTAATAATTAATTCATTGCACAAAGTTTCAGACAGGCTTTTGGAAGCACTAAAACTCAGAGCAATTTTGAGTTATAAATCCTTGCTCAGCGATCCTCCGTTTGATATTAAAATCGGGAATTTAAAAATAGAAAAAAATATTAAACACAATATTGATGAATACGATTTTTCAGTTTTAAGATATGACAATATGTTTGCTCCTATTATGCTTAATGACGAGTTTTTCGGTTTTACGGAAATATATCGTGAAAAACCTTTTACTACAGAGGATGCAACATGTTTCCAAACACTTGTTCAGCAGGTTGCTATACCGCTGCAGAGTGCATCTTTTACCCAAGAGTTAAAGGCAACAAACAGGAAGTTGCAGAAACTTGAACGATTAAAGTCTGAATTCATCTCAATTGTTTCGCACGAGCTTAGAACTCCTCTGACAGCGATTAAGAACGCGATGGATATTATTTTGAGCGGAAAAGCAGGCGAGATGACCGAGAATATTGAGAAATTCGTACTGATGGGCAAACGTAATGCAACAAGGCTTTCCGGTATTATTAATGACCTTCTTGATATTTCTAAAATTGAAGCCGGGAAAATGGATTTCAAATTTGAACTTATCCACATAGAACCTGTGATTGAATATGTAAAAAACAATTTGTCGGAAGTTGCGAAAGAAAAAGATTTGACTATCAAATATGAACCGTCGGAAGAATCTGTAGAGATTTATGCCGATTCTAACAGATTAGAACAAGTATTGACAAACCTTGTTTCTAATGCGATAAAATTCACTCCTACAGCCGGGCAGATTGAGATAACATCCAGAGTTGTAAATGCGCGAGAGCTTCAATATGACCATTGTTTTGAGGAAGATATTAAAAATCTTCAAGGAAATTACCTCCAGGTATGTGTGGAAGATCACGGTATAGGTATCGAGCGCAAGGATTTAAATCATGTTTTTGACAAATTTGCCCAGATTGAGAATTCTCTGTCCAGGAAAGTCGGCGGCTCGGGGCTGGGTTTGCCTATCGCAAGACAGCTTATGGAATCTCATAACGGTGCAATCTGGTGCGATAGTGAAATAAACAAAGGGTCACGTTTTTATTTTGTTATTCCGGTTGCAAATGATAAGAGCAACTTTAATATGATTAAAAAACAGCTTATTCAAAAAGCTCGTTCGAGCGGAACTACGGCTGCAATAATTAAGATTAAGTCAGCGGATGAAGTAATAGATAATTTGATGAAGGAAGAAAATCTTCTTAATAAAACATATATGTCAAATTCTTTGATAGAGAGAGACGGCGGTTTAACAACCCTTTCAATGGTTGTTATGGATGGAGATAAGCCTTCATGTGAATTTTTAAAGAAGAAAATAGATACTCTTACCGCCCAAAACGAGAATCGGTACGGAAAATGTGATATAATATTTTCATACGAGATTGAAGGAGAGGTACATGAAAAAGATTCTTATAGTTGATGATGAGCAGGATATAGTAGAAAGTTTGAAATTTGTACTTGAAGTCTCCGGATTTGTATGTTATACGGCTTTCAACGGCGAGGACGGGCTTAGGCTTGCAAAGGAAATTATCCCGGATTTAATAATATTGGATGTTATGATGCCAAAAATTAACGGTTATAAAATCAGCCGGCTTCTTAAGTATGATAATAAATACAAAGATATTCCCATAATAATGGTAACGGCTCGTTCTCAGCTTGAAGATAAGATGATAGGCGAGGAGACCGGAGCTAATGAATATATAACAAAACCTTTTGAACTTGATCAGATAGTTAAGAAGGTTCAGGAATATTTGGGAGAATGAGTGAGTAGGTGAATAAGTTAATAAGTGAATAGGTAAATAAGGTGTTAG
The DNA here is from genome assembly GCA_944326455.1 of Candidatus Gastranaerophilales bacterium. GTDB lineage: Bacteria > Cyanobacteriota > Vampirovibrionia > Gastranaerophilales > Gastranaerophilaceae > CAG-196. The sequence continues at coordinate 19,249 of CALVEA010000026.1, forward strand.
TATAACCTGTCATCCTGAACTTGTTTCAGGAACTTTCCGGAAAGTAAGTATAATGCCAAATCGGTAAGATGCTGAAAGGGGTAAATATAATGTAGAGTTGAGACATCATACTAATACGCTTATTGTAAAAAAATTCAGTATGACAAAGTATTTTATTCTGGACAGTAACGGAACTTGATTCAGGGTCTGTACATTTTAATAGAAAACAAACATTGATAGATTCCGGGTCAAGCCCGGAATGACAACAAGGACAGGTTGGGCAAGTATGCCCAACATATCAGCGGGTAAAGGTTGACACCTCACCCCGCCCCTCTCCTCAGGGAGAGGGAGAATGAAAAGACGGAATGTTTTCCGACAAAAGGATATAAAAAATGGAAACGGTAAATAATAAAACGTTAGAGAAATTGAAGTATGAACTTGTAAGAGATGGGATAGTTTCTTATGAGACGTTAGAGAAGGCGGAAGAGCTGGCTAATGTTCAAAACATCAATATTGGTCAGGCTTTGATAAATTCCGGGATTTTGACCGAAGATACCCTGTTAAAATTTTTGGAATCTAAGCTGCACATTCCTTATGTTAATTTAGAGGATTATTCACCGGATCCTAAGTGTTTCAGTTTTATAAACTTTGCAGATGCCAGAAGATACAGAATCATTCCTTTATTCAAGATAGAAGAGATTTTGACGGTAGCAATGGCAGATCCGTTGGATTTGTTTGCTGTGGATAAGATTATAGAGACGGCGGAATGTTCAATAGAGCCTGTAATTGCGTCAGAGTCCAGTATAATGAAAAAGATTGATGAATATTACAAAGTGGCTGATACTGTTGAGAACATAGTTTTAACTAATGAGGGAGAAGAATTTGACTGGACAGAGGAGCTGCATAAGGAGGATTCTGCGGAAGAACATATACAAAGGGTTATTCGCGCAATTTTAAAACAAGCTATTATTGAAGATGTGCACGAATTGAATTTTGAGCAATCGGAAGAAGGCTTGAAGGTGGTATTTAAACAGGGCGGAGAATCTTTGGATAAGGGTACGGTTCCTTCAATTTTAAATTCAGCATTTGTTGCAAAACTAAAGACGCTTTCTAATCTGGATCCTTCGGTTTGTGAAATTCCGCAGCTGGGCAAGTTGTGTTTCAAAGTAGATAATACTATTTTAATAGCTTCTGTTTCTTGTTTCCCGACGATAATGGGCGAGCGGATTTCTTTAAAGATATACAAACCTCCGAAAACTCTTGAACAAATTATTTCCGATGAAAAGCACAGAGCTATACTTTTAAGTGCTTCCGAGACTCCGGGTATAATTCTTATATGCGGTTCACCTTTGAGCGGCAAAACGCATATTATTTATTCTTTGTTAATGGAAATTGCTAATACAAAGAAAAATATAATGACAATTGAATCTATTGCCAAATATGAGTTAAAGCATGTAAACCAGTGTGAACTGAATGAAAACATCGGATTCAATATGGATAAAGCTTTAAGATATGTAGAATTCCAATCTCCGGATATAATTTATCTTGAGGGGATTAAAACAAGAGAGGCTTTCGAATTTTTGGCTGAACTATATTATAACGACAAGACTGTTATAACGGAGTTTATGGCAAATAACATGACCGACTTAAGACAAAAACTGGCTTTTGAAGATTTCCAAACATTCAAAAGTTTAATTTCCTGTCTTGTATTTATTCATTCAAGAGACAGTATTGAAGTTTTTGATAAAACGACGCTGCAGAAGTATTTAGCATAAAAAAATCCCGGAATAATGTTCCGGGAAATTATTTAGGAATATGTGTAATGAATTGAATTAATTAAGTCCGAATTGATTTCTGTAGAAACTGCTGCTTGCAATTGTGTTGTGTACATAATTTGTGTTGCTGTCAGAAGCAAGGTACAAGCCGGCGATTCTGTCTAATCTTTTTGTTAATTTTGTTTGCGGATAAGTTTTTGTAGCAACTTTCAATTTAGTCCAGCAAGCAGCTTCTTTTTGTGTAGCGGTGGTTTCTTCTTCAAGAGTTGCTTTTCTGGCAACGTGGCAGCTTTCGTGAGCAATTAAGCATGCAATCTGTTCAATAGGTGCGCTTTTGAAGCTTGAATTAATAACAATAATTCTTCTTCCAAATTCGTTATACATATTAGCTGCATAAACAGTTTGTCCGTAGCTGGAAAGAGCTTGGAATTTAATTTTTACATCATTTCTTTCAAGGTTAGCAAAAACATCTGTTTCACCGCTCTGTTCCAATAATCTCAAAGCTGAAAGGATTGTAGGGTCTGAAGAATAATCTTTAACATTGTAAGCAAACGCTTGGTTTAATGTCATAAAGACTAAAACAAACAAGAACATAAACACTTTTTTCATAACACATACTCCTTTATTTACGACTTCTGATATTAGTGTTTACGGCTTGTTTTTACTGAACTTGAGGGGTTTTCTTCTCTTCGTTACAAAAGGAAACAAAAGTTTACTAAGAGGGCTAAAAAAATGAGAAAAAAAGCCTAATTGTTAAGAAATATTTACGTACCTTTGCGCAATTTTACATTTCTTAACAATCATTATGGAAGAATTTTGCTGCAAAATGGGGAAATGATGGTAGTAAATTGATAGTTGTACGATATAAAAACAGAAAGGGGCGGCTGCAGAATGCAGCCGCCCCTTTCTGTTTAAATCTTAAAATTAAGAATTCACAACAGCCAGAAGTCTTTCCCAGACTTCGTCAATTGAACCGTTTGCGTCAATTTTATACAGGACGCCTTTGTCCTGATAGAATTTTACAAGCGGTGCTGTTTGTTCAAAGTAAGTATCAAATCTTGCTTTCGCGGTTTCTGCGTTGTCGTCGGCTCTTGTTTTTAGCTCTACATTACATTTATCACAGATATTTTCCACTTTAGAAGGTTTGAATTTTTTGTTATATATTTCACCGCAGACAGGGCAAGACTGGCGGTAAATAATTCTTTCAAGAAGGATTTGTGTATCAATATCAAAATAAATTGCTTTGAATGAAACAGGGGAGTCTCCGTCAACTTGCTTGTTAATAGCTTCCAATTCTTCTGCTTGTTCAAGACTTCTTGGGAACCCGTCGAGTACATATCCGTTTTTGCAGTCTTCTCCGGCAAGCTTTTTAGCGATAATTCTTGCTACGAGTTCAATAGGTACAAGCTGTCCTTTGTCAATAAATGATTTAGCGGTTTGACCTTCTTCTGAGCCGCTTGCTATTTCAGCTCTTAAAAGAGAACCTGTATCAATATGCGGAAAACCTAAATATTCAGACAACCTGTTAGTCTGAGTGCCTTTACCGCAGGCTGGCGGTCCTAAAAAAATCAATTCTTTTTTCATATTTGCTCCTTTTAAACTCTTCTGACCTATTTAATTATAGAACTAAATTTCTAATTTTCCAATCATGTAGAAAGAGCCGCATATAATATTAAGCTTGTCAGGCGTAAGCTTGACCTTATCTGAGTAAGGCAGAGCTTTTTGCGGACATTTTTCAGAAAGAATATTAAAAGGGCAGGCATTGGGGTAATCAAACTCATTAAGATAAATTTCGTCTCCTTCCCTAAAGAGTATATTCATCATTTTGGAATAATCTTTGTTTTTCAAACACCCAAAAACAAATCGGCGCTTTTCGTTCGGGAAATAATAATCCAGGTTGTTTCTTAGAGCTAAAATCCCGTTAGGGTTGTGAGAAGCGTCAATAATCAGGTTTTTATCCTTAAAATATTCAAACCGGCATTGGTTTTTAACCTGTTTAAGCCCCTCTTTTATAGTATTTTCGTCAATATCTTTAAATAAATAATTAATTACTGTTAAGACCAGTGCAAGATTTTCTATCTGGTGCAGTCCTTTTAAAGCCAAAGCATCAACAAATTCCGGCGGTACAAAAGGTGAGACAAAAATAAGCATTGCATTTAGTTCGTCGGCTCGGTCTCTTATTGCTTCGTATCCCATTGAAGTAATAACCGGACAGTTTGGTTTTATTATTCCGGCTTTTTCGTAAGCGATTTTTTCTTTGGTTTCTCCTAACCTTTCTGTGTGGTCTAAATCAATTTGAGTAATTACGGAACAGAGGTTTGTTTTTATAACGTTTGTTGCATCAAATCTTCCTCCGAGACCGGTTTCCAGAATAACAATATCGACATTGTTCCTTTTAAAATATAAAAACATCATTACTGTAAGTACTTCAAATTCGGTAAGATGAATATTAATATTGCTGACTTCTTCAAAAAGTTCAGCAAAATCTTCTTTGGGAATGTCTATGCCGTTGATTTTAATCCTTTCGGTATATTCAAAAATATGCGGTGAAGTATATAAACCTGTTTTATAACCGGCATTTCTCAAAATAGATTCCAGCATGGTGCAGACAGAACCCTTGCCGTTAGTTCCTGCAACGTGTATATATTTTAAATCATCTTGAGGGTTTCCGAGAATATTTAGGGCTTTTTGTATTCTGTCCAATCCCAATTCAATATAAAACATTCCTCGAGAGCCAAGTTTTGTTATTGCGTTGTTATAGTCCATTAAATACAATCCTTTTACACACTTACAGGTTCAGGATTTTCAAGCTCTCGTTTGATATCTTCAACCGATACATGAACAATCGGTGAATCGTCATCTTTCTTGAGATAAACATCAACTATTCCGGCTTGAACAATAAATCTTTTACAAAGAATACAAATAAAATTATGTCCATAGATATACATAGTAGCTCCCATGCACCTATCTTGACCGGCTTGGATAATAGCGTTTTGTTCGGCGTGTATGGAGCGGCAGGTTTCATAGCAGGTTCCTGAAGGGATATTATTTTCTATTCTGTAACATTTTCCCCTCTCATAGCAAGATTCTACCCCGGAAGGAGTCCCGTTATAACCCGTTGCTTTGATTTTCTTATCCTGTCCTACAATAACGGCTCCAACTTGTGCACGCAGGCAATTAGAGCGTGATGAACATGTTTTTGCCATATCAAGAAAATAATTTGTCCAAGATTTTATAGCCATAGCATTATCCCCCGCTTAAATCTGTTTATATTATACAGTGAACAGAGGAATAAGTGAATAAATGTACTATTCTTTAATAGATAAAACATCCTAAGATGCAGAAGGAAACAAGCTTTCATCCAATCTTGCAACACAATAGCCATTGTGTCCT
>CALVEA010000027.1 GCA_944326455.1 Candidatus Gastranaerophilales bacterium
CCCACCCCAACCCTCCCCGCTGGAGAGGGAGCACCTCTTATTCACTTATTCACTTATTTACTTAGTCACTATTCACTACCTCAATTGTCCCCCACCCCAACCCTCCCCGCTGGAGAGGGAGCACCTCTTATTCACTTATTCACTTATTTACTTAGTCACTATTCACTTATATACATCCAATATATTGTAATATTTCTTCATAATATATAACATTTATTTTTTCTTCTTACTATAATAGAAAAAATTTAACCAACTAACACAAGGAATATGGAGGTATATGATGAAAATTTTTCCGGTAAAAGGTTATACTTCAAAGAGTACAACCGCGTTTCAAGGTCATACTAAATATTTTGGTGTAGATCGCTATGGCGATGTTGAGCTTAAACTTTATAAGACAAGCATACCAAATCTTTCGCAAGATGAAAGTGAATTAGTCCTTAGTTATGCTTATCCAAATTCAACAGTGGAAAAGACCCTTGATACTTTCCATTCAAAGCCGACAGGTGCAGTATATTATGCTGACCCGCTGGAGAGTATAAGCGACAAACTTCGCGAACAGGTTGATTATGTTGTTTACGATAACGAACCTGAGTATCCGAAAGTTAATGGAGAAGTTAGCGAAAATTATTTCGGTACAAAAAGAATTAATTACGGAAAAAAATACGGTGAAATCCGTGATTACTATTATAGACTGGAAATGGCGGACGCAAGAGAAGCTGAAAAATACAAAAGAAATATTCTTGCAGGTATTGATGTAGAAAATTCAAAAGCAAAAATGGATTACTATAATGATAGAATTGCTAAATCAAAATATCAGCAATGGCAGGCAGCAGAATGTATAAATATTTACGAAAAAGGAAACAGTCTGAGAGCAAAAAAAGAAAGTTTAGAAGACAGTATTCGCTATTTTGAAAATGAAATTCAGAGGAACGAAGAAGAACTTCCGAAGAAAAAAGCTGCATTAAAAGAAGCTTCTGAAAAAAGCGCAGAAGAACAAGCCGTATATGATTTATTGGAATTAAAAAGGAAATATGTTAATAAGGCGGCAGCGCTAAATAAAAGACTGGCAGAGAAAAATCCTGCTTCACAAGCAGTTTATCAAGAAGAGCTTGAAAACATTAACAATATGCTGTATGCCCTGAAAAATGATGAAGGAAAGCAAAGGGTTGCAATTTTAAGTTTAAAAGAAAAAATTGAAAATTGTAAAAAATTTATCTCATCATTCCCAAGAAGAATTGCAACATTGCGTAAAAAAATAAAAGCTAACGAAACACAAATTGAAGAAGTTAAAGCTAAACTTATTCCTATATTTGATGAACTTAAAAACTTTTATGCTAAACAGAAAATTTTACACTAATTGTTAGGAGAAAAGTGATGAGAATTAATGCTATAAATAATCAACAAACATTTAAAGGTCTTTTTATAGACCATTCAAAAGAAAATGGCGGAAATTGGAAAATGGAATACCGTCCATACAGCTGGGAATTAAAAGAGGGAGTTCCCGTTATGCAGAACAAGGAACATGTAAATTATGAAAAAGCCCAGCTGCCGGCTAATGAGGAAATCTACGTAAACACTCACGGCAGGGAATCTTCAAAAGATATTCTGGGAACAGAATCTTATTACAAATTTCCTCCGGATGTAAATAATGGAGAAATGCGTTCAAGAATTGATGTCGGTTTCCCTATGAACAGAGAAGAATCTCTGAACGTTTATTTGAAAAAAATGGAAAAATTTAATAAGGATAAACGCCAAATATTATCTCATGATTTAAAATATAAAGTTGATTTCTTCTCTGTAGATAATGCATATAATGACTTTAACAGTTCTTTGTCCAAATATAATAATGACAGAGGATTTTTTGGCGGTATTAAATCAGAACATTCCGATAATATGGCTGAAAATGCAAAATATATGTATGAAAGAGCTAAAATTCTTTATGAAAATGCGTCAAAGTATGTGAATATCAACGAGTCTATTCAAGACACTGAAAGTGCAATTGAAAAAATAAAAGAAGAACTTTCTCTTATTGAAAAAGCTAAAATAGAAAATAATTATATTGACATAAGTAATAGAGCCGTAAACGATGTTGACAGACCGCTTGAAACTTATCTTGATGAAATTGTTTCATCCAACAGACCGGTAGGACAATTCAATAAATATATATCTCTTCCGAAACGATCATATTGGCTTAGAGACATTCTAAGCTGTCTGCATGAATATGCGGGAAGCTGGATGAAAGTAGATTTCAATGTTGCTCTTCCTCCGGAAGCTAAAGAAAAAGTAATGGGTCTTGTAAGATATCTCGTTTGGAAATAGACTTAAACAATTTCTTTACCCACAATCGGTGCGATTTGCTTGATTTGTTTATAAAGCAAATCGTACTGCCAAGGGTAAAGCGACTGCGCCCCGTCACACATTGCACAGTCAGGGCAATGGTGAACTTCAATAATTAAACCGTCGCATCCCGCAGCAACAGCCGCGCGGGACATAGGTTCTACTTTGTCTCTCAAGCCTGTTCCGTGAGAAGGATCAACTATAATCGGAAGATGGCTCAATTTCTTAATAACAGGAATCGCGGATAAATCAAGAGTATTCCTTGTATAACTTTCAAATGTCCTTATTCCTCTTTCACAAAGAATTACCTGACCGTTACCGCCAGCCATAATATATTCCGCTGACATCAGCCACTCTTCAAAAGTAGAGGCAAGACCTCTTTTTAAAATAACAGGTTTATGAATCTTGCCGATTTCTTTTAAGAGATTAAAGTTTTGCATATTCCTAGCACCAATTTGGAGAATATCGACATATTTCATAAACAAATCCAGCTGAGAAACGTCCATAATCTCGGAAGTTACAGCCATAGAATGATTATCTGCTACACTTCTCAGAATTTTTAAACCTTCTTCTCCCAATCCTTGAAATGCATAAGGACTTGTTCTGGGTTTAAAAGCTCCGCCTCTCAAAATTTTAACATTGGATTCTGCAAGTTCCTGAGCTGTTTCATCCATTTGGTCATAGCTTTCAACCGCGCAAGGTCCTGCTATAAGTCCGGTATATTTATCACCAAATCGAACCCCATTAACTTCAATAACGGTATCTTCATGCTGGAACGCTCTTGCTGTAAGTTTGTAACTTGTTGAAATTCTTAATACTTCATGAACCCCTGGTAATAATTCAATATCACGTTTATCAATCTGCTTATTCCCTACAGCAGCTATAACACATTTTTCTTCGCCTCTGCATAAGCGAGGTTCAAAACCTCTGGATTCAACAAATAGAATAACTCGATTAATGTCTTTTTCACTTGCGTTGTTATTCATTACAACAAGCATAAATAAAATACCTCCAATCAATGTTAATATTATACATAAAACAATAATTATGATATACTAAAAAAAGTATGACTATATTTGACGAAAACTTAATACTTGAAACAATTAATATGATAAAGTTACACAACTTTGATATAAGAACCGTAACTTTAACTTTAAGTTTGAGAGATTGTATATCTGAAAATGTTGATATTGTCTGCGATAAGATTCAAAAAAAGCTTGATAAATACGCAAAAAATCTGGTTAAATATGCGAACGATATAGAAAATGACTATTCTATACCGATTGTCAATAAAAGAATTGCGGTCACTCCTATATCAATAATCGGAGAATCATGTACACACAAAGATTACATAAAAATAGCCCAAACCCTTGACAATTCTGCACGGGATTTAGGTATAGATTTTATAGGCGGATTCTCGGCACTTGTAGAAAAAGGATGTACTCAAGGAGATTTAGGGCTTATTGAATCTATTCCGGAAGCACTGGCATCAACCCAAAGGCTTTGTTCATCCGTAAATGTTGCAAGTTCAAAAGCCGGAATAAATATGGATGCTGTTTTAAAAATGGCTGAAACAATCAAAAAATCAGCAGAACTAACAGCAGATAAAGACGGAATCGGAGCTGCAAAACTTGTAGTATTCTGTAACTCGGTAAGCGATAACCCGTTTATGGCAGGAGCATACTGCGGATATGGCGAACCTGAATGTGCTTTAAATATTGGAGTTTCCGGTCCGGGAGTAGTAAGAGCGGCAATAAAAGATTTGCACAAAGATGCAGATATGGGACTTTTGGCAAATAAAATTAAACAAACTGCGTATAAAATAACCACAACAGGAGAACTCGTCGGAAGAAAACTTGCAGATAAACTTAATATCCCTTTCGGTGTTATAGACCTGTCTCTTGCACCTACGCCTGCAGTCGGAGACAGTGTAGCTCAAATTTTCCAAGCAATGGGACTGGAGCATGCCGGTGCACATGGTACGACGGCAGCACTGGCAATGCTGAATGACGCGGTTAAAAAAGGCGGAATTATGGCAAGTTCTTATGTAGGAGGATTGTCAGGAGCCTTTATTCCTGTTTCTGAGGATGCCGGAATGATTGAAGCAGCCGGAAACGGTTATCTTACCTTTGATAAGTTGGAAGCAATGACATGTGTTTGCTCAGTGGGACTTGACATGATTGCAATTCCAGGAGATACTAATATAACAACCATAGCAGGAATAATTGCTGATGAAATGGCTATAGGCATGATTAATAAAAAGACGACTGCCGTAAGGCTGATTCCGGCACCTGGCAAGCATGTCGGAGATGTGGTTGTATTCGGAGGGCTTCTCGGAGAAGCTCCGATAATGAGAGTTAATAAACTTTCTTCAGCAAATTTTGTTAATAGAGGCGGGCATATTCCAGCGCCTATACATAGTTTAAATAATTAGTGAAAAGAGGTTTTAAAATGGCAACATTTAAAGACATGGAAGACAGTTTGAAGAATTATATCATTCAAGAACAGTCAGACGCACACAACGTCAGAAATATTAACGTTACAAAATATAACAATATTAAAATATGGATGGATACAACAAAGTATGCTGAACCACATTTCTTTGTAAGAATTTCTATCTCAGAAGCCGTATTTACTCTTGGTGATTGTAACAAATTGAACGGCGGTCTCGGGTATGAAGAAAGATTTGTTTACAAATGGTTTGGCAGAATTGGTATTAAAGATAAACTTAATGAATTGTGGAATTCTGCTGGTAAAGAGAATAAAGAAGATGATGATAAATCGTAATCTTTATATAATTGATTGCTGCGGTGCAAAATGGATTATAAAGATTTAGCCGTTAATCCTGTAAGTGTGTTGTTACAATTAATCGGCGGCAAATGGAAAATTCTTATAGTAAAAGAACTTCTAAAAAAAGAAGTTCGTTTTGTTGAGTTAAAAAAGAAACTTGGCTGCACGGCAAAAATATTGGCAGCGTCTCTTAAGGAGATGGAAGAAGATGGTCTTATAATACGTGAACAGTATGAGGAAAATCCTCCAAAAGTGATGTATTATTTAACTGATATAGGATTAACGTTGAGACCTGTTATTGATTCAATGCAAAAATGGGGTCAAGAATATAAAAAATTACGTAAACTAATGGCAAAAATGAAATAGGAGTGAAGTTTTATGGGTATAAAATATTTAGGACACAGCTGCTTTGAAATTGAAACCAAAGGAAAAAAGATTTTGATTGATCCGTTTCTTGCTGCAAATCCGGATTATAAACCGGAAGGAATCTATGATATTTTTGTAACCCATGCACATGGAGATCATCTCGGAAAAGCAATAGAAATCTCAAAAGAAACAGGTGCTCCTATTACTGCAATATTTGAGCTAGCAAATTATTGCGCACAACGTGGAGCTAAAACACATGGAATCGGTCTCGGCGGATGGGTTAACTATAGCTGGGGAAAAGTAGCTGCCGTTCCGGCTTTTCACTCCAGTTCAACGCCGGAAGGTGAATACGGCGGATGCCCTTGCGGATTTGTTTTTGAAATAGAAGGAAACACCATTTACCATGCGGGAGATACCTGTTTAAATAGTGAAATGAAAACAATTGGCGAATTTTTCCAGCCTGATATGGCAATGCTTCCGATTGGAGGTTTTTATACAATGGACATTGAACAGGCAGTAACAGCCGCTGAATGGCTCGGGGTTACTGCTGTTATTCCTATGCACTACAATACTTTTGATGCAATAAGTGTTGATATCTCAGAATTTGAACGTCAAATAAGAGAAAAAGGCAAACTCCCGGTTATAATGAAAGTTAATCAAGAGTTGGGAAAATAGGTTTTTTAGTGACTGGTGAGTAGTGACTAAGTAACTAAGTGATTAAGTGATTAAGTGATTAAGGATTTTTTCACCCTCTCCAGCGGGGAGGGTAGGATTCCTTTGCGAGCTCCTGTAAACCTAAAATCCGGATGGGGAATAAGCCGTTATTCTTATATAAACCAACCTTCAATAGCCTAAAAATCTGAGTTTACACAATTTGTGCAACACAATTACTATTGTGTTGTATTATTACCATGATATCACACTATGACTGGTTTGTACAGAGTATGAAATTATAAGGGTTTGAGGGGAGAAATTATTCCCTCAAACACGCTTCAGCTGCGCCTTTCGCTATCGTTTCGGGGGTAAATTTATATTCTTATCATGTCGTTTCTAAAACCCGCTTCCTGTCATATATTTACCCCACCCTGCAACACAATAGTAATTGTGTTGCAAGATTGATATTAGAGCAGATATAACGCGGGTTTGAGGTAATTCTTCAAAATCCGGTCTTGAAAGCGAGGACTTATGAAACAACGCGGATTTTCCTTGATGGAAATGATGATAGTGCTGTTGATAGTGGCAATAATAGCTGCAGCATCAGCACCAATGGTGAGCAAAAAGATGATGAGAGACGCCGAAGGCGGAAGCCCCTGGATGTATGCAGGACTCGGCGGCTCTATTACATACAATCCTGACGGAAATCAAAATAAAAGTGCCATGGTAGGCGCAAGTACCCTTCCGGCAAACGCAGGCAAGTCGAAATTTTATATAGAATCCTCAAGTTCAGAACCGCAGATAGCATTAGGAACAAGCGGAAGCTCTAATGTAATGAATGTTACATCAAAGAATTACGGTATAAAAATATCGGAAAGTAAATCCGGAGATGCATCTACCTACAGTGTCGGAATCGGGTATGGAGTAAAGCCGTCAACGTATTCAACGACTATTGGATATAAAACAGAAACCAGCGGAGAAGCTGCAGTTGCATTAGGGAATAATGCCAAAGCGCTGGGCGCAAGAGCTATAGCGCTGGGTTGCAACAGTATGGCTGATACATCAGACTCAATAGCAATAGGTCATAATACAACATCAGGAACATTAGCAACTGCATTAGGTTATTATTCAAAAGCAAATGATTTTTATTCAACTGCTATAGGTAGTGGTTCTATAGCAGGCGATTCTGCTACAGCTGTAGGAAGAGCCAATGCTAGCGGTTCCTATTCAACTGCGTTAGGATATTCTGCTAATGCCAGTGCTAATTATTCAACTGCAGTAGGTGAGGGCTCAGGCGCAAGTGGAGAAAGTTCTACTGCTTTGGGTTATTATTCCAGGGCTTCTGAGTCTTACTCCACAGCGGCAGGTCGTTCCTCTAATGCTTCAGATTACGGTTCTACAGCATTAGGATATTCTGCTAAAGCTTCAGGTCACAGTTCTACAGCATTAGGATATTATGCCAATGCATCGGGGCAAGATTCAGTTGCGCTTGGTTATGGTGCTAATGCTAGAGCATATTGTTCATCCGCATTAGGGTATCAAAGTGATGCCAGCAACAATATGGCAACAGCACTCGGGTATGGCAGCCGCGCAACTGGATCAAGCTCAACAGCATTGGGGCTGCAAAGTTATGCCCGTTACAATTTCTCTACGGCTGTTGGATATAAGGCAACGACTACTGCCGAACACCAAGTAGTTATTGGTGCATCAAATGATACTGTTTACATTCCGGGGAATTTGGTCGTAGGCAGAAATGCTTTGTTGAATGCACAAAAAGGAGATACTGCTTTGAGGAGAGGGAACGGAGGTGAACTATGCGTTGTTCGTTCTGAAGATCTGAAAGGCGGCGATGATAACTTAAGGAGATATCCAACTGACATTGATGATAGAAGCTTTTTTGATTCATATATTTCCGACCGCAGGCTTAAGAATGTGGGAGAAGTATTCTCAGACGGATTGGATAAAATTAAGAAGCTCAAGGTATATAATTTCACATTCAAAGATGATGAGTCAAAAACTCCTCATGTCGGTGTAATGGCTCAGGATTTACAGAAAGTTTTTCCTGATGCAGTAACCAAGGGAAAAGACGGTTTCTTAAGAATCAGATGGGAAGATATGTTCTACTCGCTCATTAATGCAGTGAAAGAGTTGGATTTAAGAATAACTGCCGAAAACACGGAACTCAAGAAACGAGTTACGAATCTGGAAAAAGAGAACAAAGAGCTGGAAAAGCGTTTAAGCAAGCTTGAAAAAAGTTTCACAACTAAGTAGATTTTTGCCGGGCGGGCGGGGTAAATATAAAGGTTTACTCAAATCCCACCCGGCTTTTTTTTAGTTTAGCCGGTGTCTGCCGACTATTAATCTACATGCGTAGCACCTCCCGGATTTTTTAGGATTCAGATATTTGAGACAGACCGCACAACTGACCATGATAATTTTGTATAAAAAACTGAAAAGTGAGTAAAGATATATGTTGTAAGCAGAAGAAAGACAGAAAAGACAATAAACTAAAATGTCATCCCGAACTTTTTACACTAGGCGGACTATCTTATTGGTCAAGCCTACTAACTTATATTTACCCCTTTTGGGATCTTACCGGAAAACAAATATAACTCCAAATTGGGAAGGGGGAAATAATTGGTCACTTACTCACTTCACGACAAGCCAAAAGGTCAAGGAGGGGAGTAAGTGTAAAAAAGAGTGTCATTCCGGGCTCCGACCCGGAATCTATTAATGTTTATTTATCAAACGGATAGACCCTATAACGCCCAATTGGTAAGATCCCGAAACAAGTTCGGGATGACATTTTAGTTTATTCCCTCTTATTCACTTAGTCACTTAGTCACCACTATATCAAAAAACACGAAACAAAATCTTTTACAGAAAGTTCTTTACCGGTAAAAAGTTTTATTAATTCATTTTCCTCTAATGATATTCCATATTTAAAAAGATTTTCATTAAGAAATTCCGCAGTTTTTTTGTTTTCTGTTATATTACCGAGAACAGATTTAAGATAGTTATAAATCTGTGCTTTTATTACAGAAGCTCTAAAATAGTTTTGGTAATACCCGGGATGTGATAAATAGTGAGGAATTGTCGCCCAATTATTATCAATAGGTTCATCATTATCTACTGATTGGTATTTAACCCTCATATCATGCCAAAGCTGTTTTAAATTCTGATCAGGATTTTTATACATTTCTTTTTCAAAATCTATTATTGTAAGCGCCTTTGTAACAAAAAAAGCTTCGTCTTCTTTAAAAGTTTCTTTAAATTTATCAAGAAGCTTAGGTTTAACTATATCTTTTAAAATATTTTCTCTTTTAACCAAATCCCCCATCATCATAGCCACAGCTTCTGTCATGGCAGGATATTCAGTCCGGTCAATAAAAGGAAGTTCTCTTGACACACCTAAAGTATAAACACAGTGTCCGAGTTCGTGATTGAGCGTATCTATGCTGTTAATATTATTAGTAAGATTTGCAAGTATTCTTACATCTTCTCCTGCATCTATATTAAAACAAAAACCGTGTGTATTTTTTCCTTTTCTAGGAAATAAATCAAGCGTTAGTTTAGACTCTCCGGTTAATTTATCTATATTATAGCCCATTGATTTATATGTATTTTTAGAAATTTCTACAACATGTTCTTTTGTTTTTATAGCTTCATTTACAGATTTTTCAGGATTTGAACCTGTTAAAAATCCGTAGTGGTATTGTTTTAATTTATCTGTTTTAAAAAAATCTTTTAATTCATTATGTCTTTTTGAAATTATTGACTTTATGCTGTCAATAGAATTTGAATAAACTTCATCAATCATTTTTTCAAGAGATGATAGTTCTACTTCATAATCTTCTTTTAATTTATACTCAAAATAGTTTGAGTAGCCTTTCTTACGAGCAAACTCATTTCTCAGTTTAACAAACTCTTTCATATCTTCTGCAATCAAATCACCGCCTTCAAGATTGGCATTATATGCTTTTTCCCGGATTTGTTCGTTAGGTTCGGTTTGAAGAATTTTTGATATTTCAGCTTTGGTAACTTCTTTTCCGTCAATTTTCGGAACAAAAGAATTATATTTTTGAGCAATTTGGCTTTCTTTTTTTCTTAAAAGTTTTAAATCTTCTCCTGTTTCAAGTTCTTCTTCAAACTGTTTTAAAATATTTTTAAGCTGTTTTTGTTCGTGTTTATCAAGTTCAGAAATTTTTATATTTTTAAACTTTTCATAAGTTTCTTTATCTTTAAAAAGATGAGAAAATTCATCTTGTGATTTTGTCATTTTTTTAAGATTTTCATCAGTTGAATTTGTATAAAAATCCCAATCAGAATTGCAGCTTGCTATATAGAGTTTATACCAGTTTTCAGAAAATTTATCTCTCAGATTTGTAAATTTATTTTTCAATGTATTAAAAACCTCTCTTGAATTACAGAACATATCAATTTTAGGTGTAATTAATGATTTTGTCAAAATAGGTTTTGATTTAAAAGTTTTATTTATTTTTGGGAAACTTTTATCTATTTTTAGAATTTTCATATTAAATTAAATCTGCTAAAAAATTTTTTTGTTTTTTTATTATTAATATATTAATTAATTATATATATAAATAATCATCTTCATCATAAGCTCTTATTATTTGTAGAAAACTAGGTGAAAGTATTATGAATAAAGGCTTTTTTATGTAGAAAAAAATGTAGAAAGATTGTAGAAAAGTATAAAGTTTTGAACATTTTTCTACATTAATTTTTTTATATAAAATTTTAATGTAGAAAACTAACAAGTTTTAAACATTTTTTCTACATTTTTTACCAAGTTTTGAACATAATTTAATGAGTTTTAAACACCTGCTCTTTTACCAAGGTTAATAATTTCTTCAATGGTTTTTACGTATTCTGTTTTTTCATTTGTTGATTGTTTTAAAAATTTATTAATATCATCCATCATACTGATAGCTCTGTCACATACAGGGTCAGTTCCGGATACATAAGCTCCTATATTAATCAAATCTTCATTTTTTGCATGTACTGCCATTAAGTTTCTTAAAGCTCCTGCCGCATCCCTATGTTCTTTAGCAGTAACATCTCCCATTACCCTGCTCAATGATTGCAATACATCTACAGCCGGATAATGATTTTTATGCGCTAATGCTCTTGATAATACAATATGTCCGTCTAAAATACTTCTGGCAGTATCTGATATAGGTTCATTAAAATCATCACCTTCAACAAGTACGGTGTAAAGTCCTGTTATTGTACCATACTCATTAGTTCCTGCTCTTTCCATAAGTTTAGGCATCATAGCAAATACAGAAGGTGTATAACCTCTCGTTGCAGGCGGTTCTCCTATTGCTAGTCCTACTTCTCTTTGCGCCATTGCAATACGAGTTACGGAATCCAGCATAAATAATACATCCATTCCTTTATCTCGAAAATATTCTGCAATAGCGGTTGCAACAGATGCAGCTTTAATTTTAACAAGAGAAGGCTGTTCAGAAGTTGCTGCAACAACTATAGAGCGTTTCATGCCTTCCGTGCCGAGTATTTCTTCAATAAATTCTTTTACTTCTCTTCCGCGTTCTCCAATCAGTGCAATAACATTCAAATCAGCCGAAGTATTTTTTGCCATTATACCGAGAGTTGTACTTTTTCCTACACCTGAACCTGCAAAAATACCCATTCTTTGACCTTTTCCTACTGTAGCAAATCCGTCTACTGCACGGATTCCTAAAGCAAGAGGTTCCGTTATTCTCTTTCTTTTTAACGGATTTATTGCATCTGCAGTAGTAGAACGGTATTCAGAAAATCTTATATCTCCTAAAGTATCAATAGGACGTCCAAGCCCGTCAAGAACCCTTCCTATAAGCTGATTACCTACACCTATTTTCATAGCGCCGCCGGTATTAACAACAAAAGCTCCCGGTCTTATACCATCAGGTGCTCCTAATGGCATAAGAAGAATCTTGTCTCTCTTAAACCCTACAACTTCTGCCATTGTTGGTTTTTCATTATAATCATTATAAATGTAACACAAGTCGCCGATTGAAGATTTTGGACCGTCAGATTCTATAGTTAATCCTATAATTTCAGTTATTTTTCCAACTTCTTTTATAGTTTTGGTTTTATTAATAATATCAAGATACTTTTCTTTATTCCAATCCATCATTTGCACCTGTCAGCATATTTTGAGCAATTTCTGCTATTTGTGCAGAAACTCTGGAATCAAGTCTTGTATTAAGCGTCTCTACTATTACTCCGTCTGTTGATATAGAATTGTCTTCAATAACTTTGATTGACTGAAGTTTTGGAATCTCTTCTTTAAATTTTTCTGATAAGTTATGTATATTATTTACAAGTTCCGGATTAACAATAATAGTAATATTTTCTTTATCATTTAATTGTTTTATAGCATCTATAGTTATTCTATGAAGCATCTCTTCATCAAATTTTAGATGGCAAACTTTATCAGCAATAGCCGAAACCAATTCTACAATATCTAATGAAGCTGAATCTATAATATTTTTTTTAATATCAAAAGAACTGGAAGAAAGTGTTTCCAAAGCTTTTAGAGCATTGATAGAATCTGTTTTAAATTTTTCAAGTCCGTCATTATGTCCTTTATTAAAACCTTCTTCATAAGCCTGCTTTTTTATAGCTTCATATTCAGCTTCTCCTTTTTTTCCGGCATTTTCAATAATTTTAGAGGCTTCATTATTGGCTTCTTGAATTATTAATTCTGACTTATTTTCAGCTTCTTTAATAATCTGCCGTGCTTTTTCGTCTGTCTCTTCAATAATTTTTAAAACTTTTGCCTGCTGGCGGGTTACATTAGACTGCTCAATCGGCAGCACATAATTATCCCCTATTTGAATCTCTTCTCCCTTAATTCTGTTACTCAATTAATTCATCCTCTACACTTGCACGGGTGATAGTAATTTCACCGCTGGCTTCAAGATTTCTGATAGCATTAACAATGCCGGTTTGAGCTTCCTGAACTTCTCTTGCACGGACAGGTCCGAGGTATTCCATATCATCAATAAGCATTTGTCTTGCTCTTTCTGACATGTTTTTGAATATTTTGTCTTTAATTTCGTCTTTAGTACCTTTGAGAGCCAAAGCAAGGTTCTTGGTATCAACTTCTCTAAGCAGCCTTTGAATGGCTCTGTCGTCGAGAATAATAATATCCTCGAATACAAACATAAGGTCTCTGACTTCTTGCGCCATTTTTTGGTTTTCAATATCAAGCCATTCCATAATATTTTTCTCAGTACCGCGGTCACAGCAGTTAAGGATATTAGCTAAAGATTCTACACCGCCCGCATTTGAAAAATCTTGAACAAGTAAAGCGGAGAATTTCCTTTGTACAATGTCTTCAATTGTATTCAAAATTTCAGGATTTGTAGGAGTCATGTCTGCTATTCGCATTGAAACAACTGCTTGAACGTCAGGCGGTAAAAATGCGAGAACTTGAGCCGATAATTGCGGTTTAAGATATGCAAGAATAAGCGCCAATAACTGCGGGTTTTCTGTAGCAAAAGTATTTGCAAGCTGAGACGGGTCTGCTTCGTTAAGAAAATAGAATGGGTTAGTATTAACCATTGCATTAACTTTTTCAAGTATATGCGCAGCTTCTTGTTCGCTATATGCTTGAGCAAGAAGCTGTTTTGCATAAGCAAAACCACCTTGAGTAATATAATTTTTTGCCTGGAATACCGTTCTAAATTCACTTAATACTTCATTTAATTCTTCATCGGATATTTTACCAAGATTTGCAATATCCAGAGTAATTTGCTCCAACAAATCCTCGTCACGGATATTTTTTAAAACTTCGGAAGCAGTTGTAGGACCAAGCGCAATTAAAAGAGCAGCCACTTTCTGGCTGGGACGTGTAAAAGTCTTTTTTGCCTCTTCGTTTGCTTTTTTTATTTCTTCAATGCCCATTTACTTTTCCTTGGTATTATTCTCGTATAAATGATGTCAAAAGTTTTGCTGCATCTTCCGGTGCTGACATTATGGCTTCATTTAATTCGTTTATGCTTTGTTCTTTTTGAGACTGCAATTCTTTTTTATTAAAATCTACTTTTGGTATTATTTCCGGAACTTCTTCTTCTTCAATTATTCTTGTCGCAACTTCTTCCGGGATTCTTCTTTCACCTCTTGAAGGTGAAGGAAGTTTTGAGATAAATCCTTTCAGAACCATAAGAGCAAATATGCCTAATACAAGCACTACAATAAGCGGAATAACTGATGATGTAATCATATAAATAGTATGTTCTTTTTGATACTGTTTAGCAACTTCAGCTCTTTCTTTTTTATCAATATTAACACCTTCAAACTGGAGACCGGAAACAGAGATTACATCTCCTCTTGAGAAGTCCACTCCCGCAGCGGAAAGCACAAGATTTCTTATTTCTTCTTTTTCTGCTTCGGTCAAAATCTTGTTAATTGCAACAGCTATAGAAAGTCTCTTTATCGTTCCGGGTGCATAAATTACTTGTTTTACTTCTTTTGAAACATTATAATTTATTGAGCTTTTCTGTTTTGAGTAATTCAAATTTCTTTGATTAACATTATTTGGATTAGGAACATTGTTAGGGTTTTCATAAGTTTCGACTTCAGTCTGAGAACTTGTAATAACCCCTTCTCCTTTTTCATTAACAGGTATGTAGCTTTCAATAGTGGATTTTGCGGAATTAAAATCAATATCTGCATTTACCTGGACAGAAACATTTCCTTTTCCTACAATTTTTTCTAAAACGTCAGAAACCTTATTTGCGGTCTGTTTTTCAAGGTTTGATTTAAAACTTTCCATATCAGTTGAATTTTTGGATGTTTCATCTGAAAGACTGTTTCCGTTCTGGTCGGTAATAAATACTTGGTCAGGAGTCATCCTTGGAACAGAGTATGCAACAAGATTTTTTATTGCCTTAACTTGTGCGCTTTTTATCTTATATCCCGGCTCTAAAACAAGAACTACTGATGCGGTTGGTTTTTCATCGTTGTCCTCAAAAATTGAACGTTCCGGTTCTGCAAGTTGTACTTTTGCATACTTAATCCCTTGAATTTTTTCTATTGCACGCGTAATTTCGCCCTGAAAAATTCTTTGTTTTGTAAGTTTATTCTTAAAATCGGTTGAACCCAACTGCATATCATCTAAAAGTTCAAACCCGGAATCACTGTTTTTGATTAAATCGTTTTCAGCGACATATAATCTCATTTCATCTCTTACATTAGAAGGAACAAGAATTGTTTTCTTATCTTCGGAAACCTTGTAACGATATCCGTTCTTTTTCATATTTTCAACAATACTAATAGTATTTACTTCGTTTAAATCAGTATAGAGAGTGACCCAATCCGGCTCCATTGCTTTAGAGAGGAAGAAAGTTGCTGCAACAATTGTTATAACGATTAAAACAAGCATACCAAGCTTCTGCCCTTCATCCAAACCGTTCCAGAGCTTCTTCACATCATTAGCCAATAAAGAAAAATAATTGTTTTCCATGTCCTCCCCGCATACAGTCGTTCACTATAAATAATACATTACACGAAAAAACTTTTCAAATTGTAAATTTTCATGAAGGAGAGGGGGGATTAGTGACTGGTGACTGAGTGATGAAGTTAATAAGTGAATAGGTAAATAAGTAAATAAGTAAATAAGTGACTGAGTGACTGAGTGACTAAGTGAATAAGTGAATAAGGGTTTCACCCTCCCCAGTTTGGCACAACTGTCCAAGATAAATTTATTATTAATAATCTTCCTCCCTTGTGAGGGAGGATTGAGGTGGGTGCCGGTTGAGGTAGTGACAAAGTGATTAAGTGAAAATAAACTAAAATGTCATCCTGAAAGATTAGAAAAACAAACGCAAGTGTAGTTTTTCAATCTATTCAGGATCTTACCAAAACACAAACATAATACCCGACTGGTAAGATTCTGAACAGTGCGAAAAATTGACTGTTTTAAATAAATTAATTTTTCTGCACTTTCAGAATGACAGGAGTCATATTCACTAGTTGTTCCCCCCTCCCCTTCTTAGCACAACTGCCCAAGATAAATTCATCATTAATAATCTTCCTCCCTTATGAGGGAGGATTGAGGTGGGTGCCGATTATAGATAGTTAATAAGTTAATAAGTGATTAAGTGAATAAGGATTTTTTCACCCTCCCCAATTTGGCACAACTGTCCAGGATAAATTCATCATTAATAATCTTCCTCCCTCATAAGGGAGGATTGAGGTGGGTGCTGATTGAGGTAGTGAATAGTGATTGGTGAATAGAAGTTGAGTGACTAAGTGACTGAGTGATTAAGTGAAAATAAACTAAAATGTCATCCCGAACTTGTTTCGGGATCTTGCCAGAAAACAAGTATAACTCCAAATTGGTAAGATGCTGAAAGGGGTAAATATAGTGTGGAGTTTAGACGTCATACTACTCCGCTTATTGTAAAAAAGTTCAGCATGACAAAGTAATTTATCATGGACAGTTGTGCCAAACTGAGGAGGGTGAAGCCCTTATTCACACAGTCACTTAATCACTTAGTCACTCAGTCACTTAGTCACTACTCACTACATTGTGTTGGGATAAAAACCATCATCCTACATTCTCATTTATTAATCGAATGGATAGACCCTGAATCAAGTTCAGGGTGACAAATACTAAAGTCTTATTCACCTATTCACTTATTAACTATCTACAACTTCCCCCCACCCCAGCCCTGTCTTGGCTTATTCTCTATTAACTATATAATCGGCACCCACCTCAATCCTCCCTCATAAGGGAGGAAGATGATTTATCATGGACAGTTGTGCCCAAATTGGAAAGGGCGAAAAAATCCTTATTAACTTAATCACTCATTCACTTATTCACTTATTCACTATTAACTATCTACAACCGCCACCCACCTCAATCCTCCCTCATAAGGGAGGAAGATGATTTGTCATGGACAGTTGTGCCCAAATTAAGGAGGGAGAAAAATCCTTATTCACTTATTTACCTATTTACTTATTAACCCCGTCCCCAACCTCTATTCACCAGTCACTATTCACTAATTTACCACCCTCTTATTAACTTATTTACTTATTCACTTATTAACCTACTCACTCTTCACCAGTAAATTTTTTATTGTAAAAAAAGTGTTACAATTGTGGAAATAAAATCTTTTATTAATTAGAATGTTTATTGTATTGGATGACGAAAGAGGGGAATTTTTTAATGAACGCAAATCCGGATAAAGTACTTTTACCTAATGATGTTAGAAGACTTTTAAATGTTGATAATAAAGAGATAGTTGAGCTTTGCAAAAAGACATCTGTTAATCCTAAAAAGAACAGTAAAGGACAGATTTATTTTTCAGTGGATGAAGTTAAAAAACTCAGAAATGCAAAATCTTCTGTTGTTGCAGAAATGAGTGAAAAGAAATCAACTCTTTCAGTTATGACTAAACCTAATTCGCAGGCGGTTGTTAATAATCTTCTTGATACTTTGAACAGAATGGAAAATAATATTACAACTTCCATGACAAAGCTTATTGATGAAAAGCTTGAAGGTATGGATGATGTTGTACTTGAGCTTGTAAGATGCAAAACTGAAAACGAAAATTTAAAGAATAAAGTTAATGAGCTTAATAAAGAAAACTTCAAGCTAAAAAATATCCTAAACAGCTTCAAACCGCTCATGTGCGGATTCTATATCAAAAAAGAAGAAGAAAATAATATATTACTTTAAAAAATTGTAGTTTAATAAAAAACTTGGGGTGTAAAAATGGCAAAAGAAGATACAACAGTTGCTGTTGCTGATGAAAGAAGCAAAGCGCTAAAACTTGCTATAGAAAAGATAGAAAAAGATTTTGGTAAAGGTGCAATAATGAAGCTTGGCGACAAGCCGGCTGTCAGTGTTGAAACAATACCAACCGGAGCTTTGGCACTTGATGTGGCTCTTGGTGTAGGCGGTATTCCGAGAGGACGTATTATTGAAATTTACGGACCGGAATCATCCGGTAAAACTACTCTTGCGCAGCATATTGTAGCAGAATGCCAGAAAAAAGGCGGCATTGCTGCTTTTGTTGATGCAGAACACGCTCTTGACCCTGAATATGCAAGAAACTTAGGTGTTAATGTTGATGAATTATTGATTTCACAGCCGGATACAGGCGAACAGGCTCTTGATATTACAGAAGAGCTTGTACGTTCCGGCGCTGTCGATGTTATTGTAGTTGACTCTGTTGCTGCTCTTGTTCCGAAAGCCGAAATTGAAGGCTCTATGGAAGACCAGCAAATGGGGCTTCAAGCAAGGTTGATGTCAAAAGCTTTAAGAAAATTGACAGGTATTATAGGTAAAACTAATACAACAGTTATATTCATTAACCAGCTTAGACAAAAAATCGGGGTTATGTATGGAAACCCTGAAACTACTACCGGCGGTAACGCTCTTAAATACTATGCTTCTGTTCGTTTGGAGATCAAACGTGTAGAAGGTTTAAAAGGTGACGGAGAAGAAATCGGAAACCATGTCAGAGTCCGTATTTTGAAAAACAAGGTTGCTCCTCCTTTCAGAACAGCTGAATTTGATATAATTTTCGGAAAAGGTATTTGCAAAATAGGTAATATCTTGGATGTAGCTGTTGATTTGGATATTGTTAAAAAAGCCGGTTCATGGTTTAGCTTTAACGATGAAAAACTTGGTCAGGGAAGAGATAAGGCAAAAGAATTCTTATCAGAAAATCCTGATATATTGAATCAAGTAGAAACTCTTGTAAGAGAAAAACTTGCACAGAATTAGGTTCTAATAATTTTGGGAAGAAATGGGGATATCCCATTTCTTTATACTTTACAACTTTCTCTTAATGCTTGACAAGCATGGGGGAATATGGTATAAAGTTAGTGGGGTAAATGTATATTTTTGAGTCTTGCACATTTTGCAAGACTTTCCTTTTTTTATACCCGAATTAATATCTTGCAAGATATCTGTCGATTTCCCACTGAGAAACATAGGTTCTGAAAGAATCCCATTCAATTTCTTTTGCGGTAACAAATTCATCCATTATATGAGAACCCAGTGCTGTTTTTGCGATAAGCGAGTTTTGCAGGTAATAAAGCGCTTCTTTCAAACTTCCCGGGAGTGATTCTATTTTTAATTTCTTTCTTTCTCTTTCGTTAAGTTTGTATATATTAGCTTCTACCGGTTTTGGAGGTTCAATTTTATTTCTTACACCATCGAGGCATGCTGCAAGAATTGTTGCAAAAGCCAGATAAGGATTACAGCTTGGGTCAGGTGAACGGAGTTCAACTCTCGTTGAAAGTCCTCGTTTTGCCGGTACTCTTAGAAGAGCGCTTCTGTTAGCAAGCGACCATGCCATATAAACAGGAGCTTCGTATCCCGGAACCAGTCTCTTGTAGCTGTTAACAGTAGGGTTAAGGATTGCTGTTATACTTTTAATATGTTTTAAAATCCCGCCTATTGCATATTTTGCTGTATCCGAAAGCTGATATTCCGCTTTTTCATCAAAGAATGCATTTTTGCCGTCTTTGAAAAGTGAAATGTTACAATGCATACCTGAGCCGTTTATTCCGTAAACAGGTTTAGGCATAAATGTTGCATGTAATCCGTATTGTGCTGCAATAGCTTTAACAGCTACTCTGAACGTTACTACATTATCAGCCGTTGTAAGGATATCTGAATACTTAAAATCAACTTCGTGCTGTCCGTCAGCTACTTCGTGGTGTGAAGCTTCTATATCAAAATCCATTTCCTGCAAAGTGCTTACAATATCTGAACGTACAGATTCACCCAAATCATCCGGACCCACATCATAATAACCGGCTCTGTCATGAGTTTTTGTTGTAATTTTATCTTCTTCGTCTTTTTCAAATAAGAAAAATTCTGCTTCCGGACCTACATTCATTGAGAATCCCAGCTTTTTGGCTTCTGCCATTAACCGTTTAAGGTTACATCTCGGGCAGCCTTCAAATGGAGTTCCGTCTGCATTATAAATATCACAAATTAAGCGGGCTGAAGTTTTGCCGTCGCGCTCCTGCCATGGAAGGATTTGAAACGTATTTTTGTCCGGATGGAAAAACATGTCAGAGGTTTCAATGTTTCTAAAACCTTTTATGGAAGATCCATCCAGCATAATTTCATTATTTAAAACCCTGTCAATATGTTCTGATGGTATTGCCAGGTTTTTGACCTGTCCGTTTATATCTACGAATTGCAGTTTTATAAACTGTACATTATATTCAGTTATTAAACGTTTTATATCAGCATCAGTATAATTAGCGCCGTTAAGCGGTGTATGTTGAAATTCCATTATAAAAAACCCTCCAAATCCATTGCTACATTGTATAAAATATCTTATTTCATCCTAAAGGTCAATAATTTAATATTTTATTATATAATTTAAGCTATGAAAAGTCTTTTGAATTCACTTCTTGACCTTATTTATAAAAAGAAATGTTATGTGTGCAAGAGTTCTAAATACTCATTAAAAATCTGCCCTGAATGCTATGCAAAATTGGAATTTTATCCTCTAGGCGCCAACAGGATTATTGAAGGTGTAAATATTTATATTGCAGGGTATTATTCAAAAGAATTACAAAAAATTATCCGCGGGCTAAAGTATCACAAGCAGAGAGAATTAGCTTATTACCTTGCCAAATTTATGTATGAATACTTTTTAGAGGTAAATAATTCTAATAATACGGAATTTTGTTTAGTTCCGGTTCCGCTTCATAAGAACAGAATAAAAAAGAGAAAATATAACCACATGGAACTTGTTTGCGAAGAGTTTTCCAAATTGAGCGGTTTTGAAACAAATTTTGGGCTGATAAAAAGAATAAAAGATACAAAACCCCAATACAAACTTTCAAGAAAAGAACGTTTGATAAACCTCGACGGCGCTTTTGAAATTGATTCTTCTCAAATACCGGATAAACCTGTTTTAATACTGGATGATATTTGTACAACCGGCTCTACTTTTGAAGAAATGATAAAGGCGCTTCGCTCTGCCGGTGTAAGTAATATTGTATGTTTTGCTGCATCAACGCCTGTTTAGTTAGTGAATAGGGGACTAAGTGACTAAGTGACTGAGTGAATAAGTTAATAAGTAAATAAGTGAATAAGAATTTTTCTCCCTCCCCAGTTTGGCACAACTGTCCAAGATAAATTTACCATTGATAATCTTCCTCCCTTGTGAGGGAGGATTGAGGTGGGTGCCGGTTGAGGTAGTGACTAAGTGACTAAGTGAATAAGTGAATAAGAGGTGCTCCCTCTCCAGCGGGGAGGGCTGGGGTGGGGGGAAGTTGTAGATAGTTAATAAGTTAATAAGTGAATAGGTGAATAAGATGTTAATATAGCTTGTCATCCCGAACTTTTTACACCATGCGGACTGCCGAACAAGAATTTCAACAACAAAACCCGTAAAAGTAAACTTTTGTAACAAAATACCTAAAATCTCTAAAGTTTTTCAAAAAGCTGCCGTTAAGAAAACTGTAAGCAGAAAAGAAAAAGCAAAAAACAATTAGTGTATTAGCTGTTAATTAAGAGGTATGTTATGGGACATGACGAACACGAAATGCTGGTTGAGTATTCAGAGATGACAGCATTTGATTTTAATTCAAAGGAGTATCAGGAAGTAAAAAAAGATTATCTTGAATGTAAAGAAGCAGTAACCGGCTTTGAATGGTTTGTAAAACGTTTCATAAGCAGATTCAAACCGCTGGAAGCATAAGGGCTGTTGAAAGGGATATTGTATGACAAATAAAAAAGATTTTCAAAATAATTGCTTTTCGCCAAATTGGCTTGAAGTTGATTTGACGGAAGCGAGAACGGCACAGACATCAAGGGAGGAACGCCTAGAGAGCAAACGACGTAAAGACTTAAATACTTTATTAAAAGAACTTGAAGAAATCAAACAAAACATTGAAAAAGCTGCCGAAAAGCAGCATCGGCTGGCAAATTTAATGGGATTTTATTCCGGCGAGTTTGCGCAGTAGTAAAGAAAAACAAAACCCCTCTGATATTTTATCAGAGGGGTTTTTGTATACAGTTTTAATTCGTTAGTTTACTCGTTTTTACTGAATCCTGCAACATAATTACCATTGTGTTGCATTATTACCATAATATCACACTATGACTGGTTTGTACAGGGTGGGAATTTTTGTTATGCAGGTCGAAGCAATTTGTTTCTCAAACACGCTCCAGCATTAGCTTTCGCTATCGTTTCGAAACAAATTCTTCTCCCTTTTTAGCCTATCCTGTAATGCCCTCGCCAAGCTGGTTTCATTTACCCCTGCAACACAATGGTAATTGTGTTGCACAATAGTCGTCAAGCCGGATGGCTGGCGGATTATAGCAAAATATCTACTAG
>CALVEA010000028.1 GCA_944326455.1 Candidatus Gastranaerophilales bacterium
GCGTAGTTTTGTAAGAGCCAAACTTGTGGTGTTGACGGGAGAGACAGACCCGGAACGAATAATGAATCCTGTAGTTAAAAAAATGTCTGTCGACAGATTGTCTACGTGCGTAGTTTTGTAAGAGCCAAACTTGTGGTGTTGACGGGAGAGACAGACCCGGAACGAATAATGAATCCTGTAGTTACAAAAATGTCTGTCGACAGATTGTCTACGTGCGTAGTTTTGTAAGAGCCAAACTTGTAGTGCTGACGGGAGAGACAGACCCGGAACGAATAATGAATCCTGTAGTTAAAAAATGTCTGTCGACAGATTGTCTACGTGCGTAGCACATTTGCTACAAAACGGTTTACGTGATATAATTTCGATATGGAAAATATCAGCGCTGAAGGGTTGAATAATCCGCCTGCAGAGAAAAAGGTTAAGAAGAAGATGACAGCTCAAACGAGACTTATTATAACAGGTCTTGTTGTTAGTACTGTTTTCATTTTTTGCACTGCCTGTTTTGCAACTTACGGCATTGATAAGAATATGAACAATGCCTATAAGAATTTCGGGCAGGTTTTATCTAAGACTCTTGCTATTGAAGGAGTTGAAGTTACTAAAGAGGTGCCACAGCTTGCCAAATATGATGCGTTGAGGTCCAATTCTATTTCTATTTTAAGAAGCAATAATGATATAGCGTTTATTATTTTTAAAGATAATGATTCAAAAGTTATATATTCAAGCAAAGATGATTACCCTGAACAAGCAGAAAAGGCAAGGATTACAGTAAGTTCGCCAATGATAGTAAAAAATCTTGGTGAGACGGTTAATGTCGGCTCAGTTACGGTGGGATTATCCGGTACGATTATGGATAAAATTTCTGCGACATCAAAAGTGTCAATTGCTCTTGTTTTTGCACTGATATGGCTTGTGATTGCGGGAATTGTTTATATGAATTCATCAATTATCACGGGTGAATTAAGGAAACTTTATCAAGGCGTTAAGAAGATATCATCCGGCGAATTTGGTTATATGATTGATGATAAAGATGTAGATAAAGAGGTTAAGGAACTTTACGGCGCATTCAATGATATGTCTGAAAAACTGAGCAGATATAATGAACAGACAATAGAGAGTTTAACCTTTGAGAGAAACAAGCTCGAATCTGTGCTTATGAGCATTGTGAACGGGGTTGTAGTCTGCGATAACCATGATAAAGTTATTATGGTTAATAATCATGCAAAAAAACTTCTTGAGGTGGGCGAAGAAGATATTGTCGGTACACAAATTCAGCAATTTTGTGATTCAAGCGGTGAATTTTGTTTCAATGACAAGATTGCGCAGTTTAAGGATACTCCGCTGGAAGAGGATGGTGCTCCTGTTCCTTTCAATATAACTATTGATAAGAGAATATTAAAATGTCTTATTTCTCCGATGTTTACTCGCTCAAATTCTTATGTAGGATACATTATAGTCTTAATTGATGTAACAAAAGATGTTGAAATGGATGAACTCAGATCTCACTTTATTTCTAATGTTTCACATGAGCTTAGAACCCCGGTAACAGTATTAAGGAGTTATATTGATACTCTCTATAACTACGGGAATGATTTTGATTTTAATACGCAGCGAGAATTTATCGGAGTAATGAACCAGGAAATTATCCGGTTAAATAGGATGGTTAATGACATTCTTGATTTTTCAAGATATGAGTCTCAGAATATCAAACTTGAGAAAACCAAACAGAATATTATGGAAATAGTTGAGGATTGTGTAAACCAAGTTCAGGTGCTTGCAAAAGAACATGATTTAACAATATCGATTATGAAAGAGCCGGATTTGCCAGAAATCTATTTGAATATTGATAGTATTTCACGAGCATTAATGAATATTTTATCAAATGCAATAAAATATTCTCCGGATGGAAAACGTATTAAAATCAGAGTTGAGCGTTCACGCGACGGAGATTATGTGGAAGTCAGCGTTGAAGATCAAGGACCCGGAATTCCTGAAAAATATCAAAAGAAGATTTTTGACAGATTTTTCCGTGTGGAAAATGATACTCATACAGTTAAAGGTACCGGTTTAGGTTTGCATCTGGTAAAGGTTACTATAGAAAAGCACCACCATGGACAGGTTTTTGTTCAATCTAAAGAAGGCGAAGGTTCAACATTTGGTTTTAGACTTCCTATCAAACCTGCGGATGAAGACTTGGAAGAATATATTCCAAAGAATGCACTTCCTGCGGAAAGCGAAGCCTAACCTTTAACAGCGCCGTCATTTTCTCCGGATATGAAGTATCTTTGCATTGCAAGGAAAAATATAATAATAGGAATTGTAGCAATAATTGAGCCTGCGGCAATAAATCTCCAGTTTGCAGAGAACATTCCTTGCAGATTATTTATTCCGACGGGAAGCGTATACATAGAATCTTTGGTAAGCATAATACTCGGCCAAAGAAATTCTCCCCAAGAACCAATAAATGTAAACACAGCAAGCACTGCAAGAGTAGGTTTAACCATTGGAATAACTACTCTTGCGAACATTTGAAAAACGTTACATCCGTCCACAATTGCGGCTTCTTCAACCTCTTTGGGCACTTTTAAAAAAGCCTGTCTCATAAGAAAGATTCCAAAAGCGCTTACTGCAAAAGGCATAACAAGTCCTATATATCCCATTAAATTATTTACACTGTCCATAAGATGTAGTTTGAGTGTAATTATATAAACAGGGAGCATTATCGCTTGAAAAGGTATCATAATAGTAGCCAGAATTGCAAAAAAAACAACTTTTTTACCGCAAAAACTCATTCTGGCAAGCGGGTAAGCGGCAAGAGAGGAGAGCACAAGATTTAGCAGAACGGTTAGTGCCGCTACAATCATACTATTCATAAAATATCCGACAAAATTTACTCTATGCCATACATCAATGTAATTAGCAAAGGTAAAGTCCTGCGGGATAATTGCAGGCGGATAGGCAAAAATATCTTCATTAATCCCTTTAAATGAAGTCGATGTGAGCCAGATAAACGGAAAAACCGACAACAAAGAAGTTATTATAAGGACTGTATGGATTAGAGATTTACTAAGATATTTTTTCAACATATTAGTACTTCATCTTGTAACCTTCTTCCATCAAGCGGGCAGTACAGCCTTCACCGCTTGATTTTGTTGTATCTGTGCAAGGGTATGGAGCATTTTCGCTGTTCCAAGAATCTTTTGCGGCACCGTTGTTTTTAAATATTGCAACATCTTTACCGCCAAACGGATAGAGCTTTCCATCTGTACCGAGGATAAAGCAGAAAATATCTCTTCCTACTCTGTTAGGGGCATCACCGCCGTTAACATCTATTGTAAGATATGCCGGAGCAGAAACAAGGACTCCGCCATTTTCTGCGGCAGTATCTTTCTGTGCATCTGTGAGTTCTGTTCCGTCAGGTGCCAAAAATACTGCAGCGCCGGAAGGCAGTGTAAATTCAATAAATTCTTTTGTAATGTTAGGTACTGTAGTTAATGCGGTTCCGCTTATATTCTTTACTCCGGTTGTGCCTGTATAGCAGCTTGGAAGTTTATTAGCTTCGCCATCATCAAAACTGATTGATTTGATATATTTACCCAATTCTCCTGTAAAAGTATCAGCATCACCTTTATAACTCCAAAGAGTTGTTTCTGTGATATCATCTGTTCCTTCAAAGGCAATAAGAGATGTGAATGCGTTTTCTAAATTTGCTACCGTAGATGAAAGCTTAGAGGCATTAGCCTGATTCCTTGACGATGTAATTAATGTTGGTGTAGTCAATGCGGCAATAACACCGATAATTGTTAATGATATTAAAACTTCTGCAAGAGTAAATCCTTGTTTTTTCATAATATTAAAACCTTTCTTATTAATAATCTACTTTGAATCCATTTTCCATAAGGCGAGAAGTGCAAGACCAGCCTGCAGATTTAGTTATATCTGAACATCCGTCTTCGCCTTCTGCATTTTCCCATGTTTTACTATCATCACCAGCTGTATAAACGGAATAATCCATTCCGCCGTGCGGGTATAAACGACCGTCTGTACCAAGGTCAAAAAGGAATATATCCCTTCCATAAGTGTTTGGTTTATCTTTTCCGTTAACATCAATCTGTACACTGCCGGTAATAGCTGTTAAAGTGCCGCCTGCTCCCAGTATCACATCTTCTGTATAATCGCCTTTATCTCCGCCCATCTCGGAGTTTGTTATGTTAATTCCGTATGCCGGACCTTTCTTAGATACTAATACAAGGTAATCCGCATACACTCCATCTGAACGGTCAGTGATTTCTGTTTCATTTATCTTTTTTATATTATCATCATACAGTTTTTGGAAACCTTTGTAATATGTATTCATATTTAAAAATTTGGACATTTCTCCCATGAAAACTTTTATAGCATCATCTCTGGTAGAACCAGACAATTCCCCCCCGCCAAGCTCCTTCCAAGCAGCTGTTTCTGCAAGCTCTGTTGCTGCATCGGCAGACATCATTGCTGCCATTGCACTTTCCCAATCAGAAATTGCGACAGCAAGAGCTGATGCATTTTTTTGTTTCTGTGCGGAAACAGTTACCATAGGTACTGTAAGAGCCGCCAGGACACCTACAATCATCAGGGTTATCAAAACTTCCGCCAATGTATATCCAAATTTTTTCATCTAGAAAAGCCCTCATTATTGTGTAATTTATAATACTAAGTTTATCATATTTTACAGGTAAGGTAAATATTATAAATCAATATATACCGGAAAAGGATAAAAAGAAATCTGAAATCACATTCACAAGCATAGGCAGAATCCATATCATTATAGCCGCGCCAAATACAGGCTTAAAAAGAAAGCTCAATTGAAATACGTTTACCTGCGGTGCTGTTTTTGAAATAACCCCCAGGATTATATCCTGACCCAAGGTAGCAAGAAGAATAGGAGATGCTATCTGCAAACCTACATACAATACATTTGATGTAGTTTTAACAAGATAGTCAATGTTAATAATCTGTTCCAAAGGTATCTGTACTGCATAAATCGGAAATATCTGGAAGCTTCTCATAAGTGCATTGAACAGCCAATACATTCCTCCTATTTGCATAAATATACACAAACCCAGCAGTGTAATCATTCTGCTTAAAATAGAAGTTTGGCTGTTAGTTGTTGGGTCCATAACCATTGCGGATGATAAACCCATTTGAGTGTTAATCATATCGCCGCCGGCTTCTATAGCCAAAATTAAAAGCTGAGCAATATACCCGATAATAGCTCCGACCGCAAAATTCAGCACCCACAAAAGCATTGGGGAGACTTCCCGTGGAGGGGCTGCGGGATTTAAAAGCGGGGTCATCATAACTGTCAGCAAAAGTGCAAGTGCAAGCTTTACTATGCTGTTGATTTCCCTTCTGTTAAACACCGGTGCAAATCTTATAAACCCTAAAAGGCGGGCAAACACAATAAAGCCCGCTGAAAACCAGCGCTCAAATTCAGGAAATAAGATTGCTATCTGGTTTAGAAATTGTTCCACTCTATTCCTCCGCGCGCCCGATTTCTCTCAGCATTGGAGGCGGGTCAATTTCATCTCCTGCTGCTGCAGGCGGTTCGTCTATCTTTATAATTTCAAAACCCTTAACCTCGTCAATAATTGTTTTTTCAGGGGTGATTTTTATATTGAACATAACTTTATCTTTATTGTTTTTTAGTACACAAAGCCGAGTCTCGCCTGCTTTTAACGGATGTACCAAAAGCGTGTTTTTTTCGTTCATAATGGTTACAACAGGGCAAACATCCACTATGTCATTATGCTCTATACTTATATCTGACAGCTTCCCGTTAGTTGATATGAGGCAGTCCTCAAATGCATATACCGGCAGTGCTGATAAAAGTATTAAACCAAATAATATTTTTTTCATAATTACCTTCCCAAGATTTTATTAGTTTCAACAAAGTTTGCTTTTGGCATAGGTGCCTGCGGTGCAGGATCATACTTAATCTTTTGATTCTTATCAATATACGGAACTTTGCCCGGATTTCTCATAATTTCCTTAACATCAGGAACATTTTTGAACGCAGAGTCTTTCATCTCACCTTCAAAAGGGGTTGTATATTTGTAATAATCAGCAGGAAGTACATAGCTGTCATTCTTTGGAACTGCATTGAAAGCCAGTACCGCGCCTTCTTGAAACAAATTGGTTAATAATTTGATAAATCCCATTCCGCCTATAATTATTACCAAAAATACTGCAAAAATCTTTGGCGCAGCTGAGATAGTTTGTTCCTGTACCTGAGTTACAGCTTGAATAATACCAACAACAAGACCGATTGCCGCCGCTACAAGTACGCATGGCATTGATATCGCAAGCATTGTCATAAACCCTTTTGCTAAGTATTCAGTTAACATTTCCATTTTTTTTATCCTTATGTCGGGAGACATTTTGTCTCTGTTACTAATTCTTTTTCTTTTACCGGGTCTCCCTCTGCTGACCGCCTTCATTCTGGTTCATGTTGAATGGTTTACCCCTGTCGGGAGACATTTCGTCTCCGTTACTAATTCTATTTTCTTTTACCGGGTCTCCCTCTGCTGACCGCCTTCACACTGGTTCATGCTGAATGGTTTACCCCTGTCGGGAGATATTCCCCTAAACTACTAATTTGTTTTTCCTTATTCACTTAGTCACTCAGTCACTCAGTCACTTGTTCACTACTTATTTACAACTTTACCCCCTTTTAGTTATAACTCTGCACCAGACCTTGTACAATCAGCGCCCAGCCGTCTACTGCAATAAATATTAACAGCTTAAACGGAAGTGATATGATTGTTGGCGATAGCATAAACATACCCAGAGCAAGAAGGATGTTTGCAACAACAAGGTCGAGTACGATAAACGGTACAAATACTACGAATCCGATTTCAAATGCAACTTTCAGTTCGCTTAATATGTATGCCGGAGCCACTTCCCAGATTGTTAAATCCTCCGGAGATTTTGGCGGTGTTTTTCGTTTAAGCTCTACAAAAAATGCCAAATCCGATTCTCTGGTTTGTTTCATCATAAATTCTTTGAGCGGTTTGGACCCCTCATCTATTGCCATAATAAGGTTTTGATTTTTCTGGTAAGGTACGGAACCCCTTTCATACATTTGCTGAAAAACTCCGCCCATTGTATAGAAAGTCAGTATCATACATAATCCGATTGTTACCAGTGACGGCGGAACCTGTACGCCCATTGCGGTTTTAAGGAGTGAAAAAACAATAGTAAATCTTAAAAAACATGTCATGCAGCAAAAAACAAACGGCAGTAATGAGAACAAACTCATTACCAGCAGCATTTGTAAAACCGGGTTCATATCTTTTATTACTGAATCCATATTAATCTCCCCCCGGAATATTTACAACAAAGTTTTTATTTTCTGCATAATTCTCGCTGCTCATTTTTACCGCAAGATTTTTCATAACAGAATTATAAGGACTATTGTTTGTCTTTTTTATACCCAAAATTGAGCGGTCAATATACTTTTTCTGTTTTGGAAGATTGTTCATTGTTTCTCTGAAACTTTGTGCCGGTATTGCTGTAAAATCTGGTTCTTCAGGCATACTAGCTTCAGGAATGTTTTCCTCTATAGCCCCTTTTGGCTTAAGTTTTGAGATAAGAGAAGTCCGCTCGCTGTCTCCCGCTATTAGGAATTTTTCTTCTCCTGCAGATACTATATAAAGGCTCTTTCTCGGTCCCAAAGAAATTGAGTCGATAACTTTTAAAAATTTGGAATGCCTTTTTCCCCCGCATCCGCTTGAGTTTTTGAATACCAAGAGTGCGAATACAATTATTCCCACCATTGCAAACGTATATACTATAAAATTAGTTAAATATCCCATACTACCTCTTCCCTTGATTTAAGAATTAATCAGAAAAAGTCAACTAACTGTTTTCGACTTCAAAATCGCTGTAATCAAAATCTTCTTGATGAGATTCGTTACCGGAAACCGCTTCTGCATTTTCATCAGAAACAGCACTTGCAGCGGGTGCTGTTTCTGTATTAGAATCGTTTACGGTCTCAATTCTTACCCCGAATCTGTCGTTTATTATAACAAGTTCTCCGGAAGCAACCAGCTTTCCGCCGACTTTTAATGAAATCTTATTGTCATATACAGAGCATAAATCGACAATTAAACCTTCTTCTATACTTTTCAGTTCTCCGAGAGTGACTTTTACTTTGTCAAACTCTGCTGACATATCAACCTGAATACTATCCCACAGATTAGTATTTGTATTATCCATATCGTTTCCTCCCGACATATCATAAGGCGCTACTATCTTTTCATTTGGTTTAACCTTAAATTTTTGTACTATGTTATCGCAAACAAGTGTCATTTCTGAAGAACTGCTGTTTTCAAATAAAACAATGTCTCCGACATCAAGCTTTTTAACATCTGCAAGCGGAAAAACAGTATTTCCCACAATCAAATCAACTTCCACAAGACTTGAAGCAAAATCTTTATCTTCAAACCTTGGCGGCTTTTCTTCCAACGGTGCCGGGGTAAGAATATCTTTCGGCACGGAGATAATGAATTTTGCAGCAGTGTCTGAAATTGCGCTTTTTACAAAGTAGGTTAAGTGCAGAATCTCGTTATAACGGCGGTTAGGTTCTATTGTAAAATTTGGGGCAAGGGTTTCGTATATAAAATCATTGAATGCCGTTATAATCCTGGCTTCCAGCTCTGTAACTTCCGTAAGCTCAAAACGCTTATTATTTTTGCCTAAAACTTTATCAAGAATAACGTTTATTGCATCTTGAGAAATTCTTATATAAACATCATTCTTAGCATTAATCTTAACTTTGGTTACAAAAAAAGTTTCATTTTGGGAAAGTACGTTCATATTTGTACTGATAGATGCAAGCTTGTATTCAAACCCGTCAAAGAAAAACTCGCTTGAACAGTTCTTTACAACAGGCGTGAACACTGAATCATACCAGGAAAATTGTTTATATAATTCATCAAAGAATATAGAACCTATCATACTTAACCCTTATATAACGGGGATAATGTATACTCCCGATTCTTGGTTTTTTATACACCTGTCCCCGATTTTATACATATCATAGAGGATTTTTACTCAAATGACATCATATATTTAGAGGAGGAATGACGGGAGGTGGTAATTAGTGACTAGTGAGTAGTGAATAGAAATTAAGTGACTAAGTGACTGAGTGATTAAGTGATTAAGTGATTAAGTGATTAAGTTAATAAGTTAATAAGTTAATAGGTAAATAAGTGAATAAGAATTTTTCTCCTTCCCTAATTTGGGCACAACTGTCCATGATAAATCATCTTCCTCCCTTATGAGGGAGGATTGAGGTGGGTGCCGGTTGTAGATAGTTAATAGTGACTAAGTGATTAAGTGATTAAGTGACTGAGTGATTAAGTGAATAAGTTAATAAGTAAATAAGAGAATATTCCCTCTCCGGCGGGGAGGGTTAGGGTGGGGGATAGTTGGAGATAGTGAAAAGAAGTGACTGGGTGAATAAGTAAATAAGTGATAAGCTTTTAGAATAACTCGTCACCCTGAACTTTTTACCCCAAGTGTACTATCTTGTTGGTCAAGCCTGCTAACTTATATTTACCCCTTTCAGCATCTTACCAATTTGGCGTTATACTTGTTTTTTGGCAAGATCCCGAAACGAGTTCCATTACTGTCCATGATAAATTATTTTGTCATGCTGAACTTGATTCAGCATCTTACCAACTTGGCGTTATACTTGTTTTCCGGTAAGATCCCGAAACGAGTTCGGGATGACATTTTAGTTTACTGTCTCTTTTGTCTTTCTTCTGGTTACAACATATATCATTACTCATTTTTCAGTTTTTTATACAAAATTATCCTGGACAGTAGTGTCCTAACTAGGGAAGGAGTAGTTTAACACAATTCAAAATAAACATTAATAGATTCCGGGTCGGAGCCCGGAATGACAAATATATACTCTTGGTGGTTTCTGTTCCGGCGCAATAAAGCTAAGAACCCGGGACAGGCAGTAATTCTTTCCGGTGCGGGTTCTTATTTACAAACTCATATAATAATCTTTTAAAAGTTTTGCATCATCTTCAATATTAGGGCTTTCACAGACTACAGCTCCTTTGATATTAAAATCTTTGAATGCTTTCAAGAGAGCTTTGTAATTAAAATCAGATTCATTAAGGTTTAAATGTTTCTTTTCTCCTTTGTCACCGTAGTCAATTCCGGCAATATGGGCATGAAAATTATCCAGTGCTGTTTGTCCCAGCTCTTTGCCTATTTTTTCAAAAATGGATGCAAATTCATCATAAGTATTTACAATCCCGTTATATCTGGCGTGTAGGTGTGAAAAATCTACGCACGGAAGAACTTGTTCAAACTCTTTTGAAAGTCTGATAATCTCTTCCAAATCACCCCACTGGGTTGCTTTTCCGGTTGTTTCAGGACGCACCCAAATATTATTACCTGCTTTTTGAAGCGACTCTGTTATGATTCTTGTCTGTTCTTTTATTTTATTGAATACAGTTTCTTTATCCTGCCCAAGATAAAATCCGGCATGGAAAGTTGTGCTGTATCCGCCAAGTTCTTTAGTTACCATTGCGGTTTCTATTATTCTTTGAACACTTGCTTCAATCTTCTCTTCTTCTCTGGAGTTTAGGTTTACATAAAATGGTGCGTGTGCCGTAATAACTTTCTTTGAGACGCTTACGGCTTCACGGCTTTTGTCTGAAATCCTTACCCCGTGTACAAATTCCAGTTCCAATCCATCAAGTCCCATTTCTTCAAGGATTTCAAATCCGCGTTCATATCCCTTACTTCCGGCGCTTAGCGGAACTCCTGCCGTTAAAAAATATAATTTATCCATTTTCCCCTTTTTAACCTTTGCCGGGCGGCATTTTAACCTTATTCCCTCTTCTTGGAAGAGAGGCAGGGTGAAGTTTTCGCCCATTGTCTTATTTTTTATCTTTACTTAAATTCTTCCCCGATTTTAGGGTTAACTATTCTGATAAAATCCTTGCTGTCTCCTATGAAGAAGCTTCCGAATTGCAGAACTGTAGGCGCAATCAGCCCTTTGGAAGTTGCAATAAAGAACTTGTCATCTTCTATTTTAGCAACTGTACCTGCAGGGTGCGGAATACAAAAAGCATCCGAAGCTACTTCTGCTTTCATAATTTTCATCAGATTTCCTCTGAAAGTCGTGCTGGCTATAATAAACGGATTTAATGCCCGAATAAATCGTTCAATTTCTTCTGCTGTTTTATTATAGTTAATAAAAATATCCCTTTCAGTCAGCCCCTTTCCTGAAATAAAGTCGCCCTGCGGTTGTTTGATTCTAGGTAGTTCCTGTACTTCGTAAGCTTGCAGTACTTGTAAAAGAAGTTCAATCCCGAGTACGTTAAGCTCGTTGAATAAAGTCCCCATTGTAGCTTTAGAATGGATATGATAAGGCTTTTGAACAATAATATCTCCGGTATCAAAATTTTCATCCATAAAATGGATTGTTACTCCGGTCTCTGTTTCGCCGTTCATAATCACTCTGGAATACGGGTTCCCGCCTCTGTATTTTGGAAGCATGGAAGGATGTACATTGATAAATCCGTCTTTTACCGATGTCATTAAAACTTTCGGTATTTTATAATTGAATGAACAAACTACGGCAGCATCAACATCCAGATTTCGAATTGTTTCAATAAGCTGAGGCTCATCAAGTTCATCGTATTCAATATAATTCAGCCTTCTTGAAAAAACATAATTTCTGAAATCTTCATACATATTATGCTCTTTTTTAGGTCCCAAAACCCCGACAATATTTACCCCTGCCATCAAAAGACCGTCCAGTCCGATATATGCCATATCAGGGATGCCGACAAAAAGTATTCTTTTTTTGAAAGCCGTTCTGTTAAACATAGTTTTATGCCATTTCAAGTATAACCGAAATTCAACAATTTAACAAATGGATTTATTTTATTTGGTTATATGTTATACGCAATGAACCGGCAGAGTTCTATTAATTTTTCAGGATAAACTCCGATTAAAATTGTTATTATTGTACAAAATATCAGTACAAATTTTTGTGAGAATACTGTTTTTAGAAGGTTTACGTTTGTATTCTTGTCACATTCTCTAAAGAGCGGATGAATTAATTTCAAGTAATAATACAATGCTGCTACAGTCAAAATAAGGATTGCAAGCAAGAACGGAATAAAGATTAAGCCGGAATTTGCGATTGCCGAGAAAAGATAAATTTTTGAGACAAACCCCGAAGTTATCGGGAACCCTGCCAAGGCTATAACGGATACAGCGTAAGAGCCCGCAAGAAGTTTATTTTTATTAAATAAACCCTTAAAATCTTCAACATTTTCTCCGATAGAATTTGTTTCTGTGATGTTTAAAAATGCAAAAACCGCTATATTCATTAGACAATAACAAATTAGATAGAAGATAACAGTAGATAGGTTATAAACAGAAACAAGGCTTGCTGCAAGCAAGACATAAGAAGCATTTGCCGCAGATGAACACGCTAAAATTACCTTAACATTTCTTTCTCTTATAGCGTAGGTATTTGCCCAAATAGCTGTAATGAGTGACATAATGATTATTACAAATGTAAGTTCAAAGCTGCTGCTGAGCGGAAAAACTAATAATCGGCACAAGATTCCGAAAAGAGCCAGTTTGGGTATGGTGGATAAAAAAGCAAGAACTGAACTTTCAGAGCCTTTATATACATCGATTATCCAGTTTGCAAACGGGAAAACCGCCAGTTTTGAAATAAGACCGAGAACAGTTAGAACAGAGGCAAATACATAAATTAATGATGTTTCGCGCTCAATTACAATTTCGTATATTTCTGAAAAATTAATAGAGGAAGTGATTCCGTAGAGGTAAGAGACCCCAAAAAGAAATACTCCTGTAGAAACTGCGCTGGTTATCAGATATTTGAATGCTGCTTCTTTTGAATAATAACCTTTTTTGGAAGCAATAAAAAAGTATGATGGGAAACTTAGGAGTTCAATTGATATAAAAAGAGTCAGAAAATCATTAGCTGAGACAACATTTAGTGCGCCGAGTATTCCTGTAAGCAATACAGCCTGCAATGTATAAGCATTTTGTTTTCTTTCTCTTATTAAATTTCTGGTAAGAAGAACCGTAAAGAATCCGCAAAGAAGGATTACAAACTGGAATAAAAGCGTATAGCTGTCTGACATAATTGATTCTTGGAATCCGAAATATTGCGGCTCTGTTTGTACTGTTGTAAGAAGGACAATACTCAATGAGATTCCGATAGCGGAGACAAGCCGGGCATACCTGGAAAATCTTGGTGAGATAAACATTGAAAGCAAAAGCTGAAGCAAGATAAAACCTGCCAGACAAATTTGCGGTAATAATATATTAAAAACGTCATTAATCATTGATTAAGCTCCTACAAGATTTAAGATTGCAGACGGGAAAAGCCCGAAGATAACAAGCCCTGCAGTAATTGAGGCAAGAATAACGAATTCGTGGACTGAAATATCATTAATCTTGTCATAAGCTTCCGGCATCTTTCCGAAGAATGCTTGATGAAGGAATTTGAGCATATAACAAGAGCTTATTATCAAAAGCGGAAGCGAGAATACTGAAACCAATTTTAAGATGTCGCCAATTTCTGAGAAAAGGGCTGAAAGCATGGTCAAAATTTCGCCTATAAACGGTGCAAAAGCCGGTACACCGATTGACGCAAGAATTATTAAAGTGCTAAAACCAAACAGTCTCGGCATTTTCTGTGCTATTCCGCCTAAAGAATTTATATCACGTGTTTTGCACCTTAAATACACAATTCCGCATATCATAAATAATCCCGATGTAACGAGTGCATGCGCAATCATGTGGAATACGGAAGCTGAAAGCCCAAGTTCATTATACGCACAAAGTCCTAAAAGAATCAGACCCATATTAGAAATACTTGAATAT
This sequence comes from Candidatus Gastranaerophilales bacterium, assembly GCA_944326455.1. Classification (GTDB taxonomy): domain Bacteria; phylum Cyanobacteriota; class Vampirovibrionia; order Gastranaerophilales; family Gastranaerophilaceae; genus CAG-196. Next base: position 13,945 of record CALVEA010000028.1, read on the forward strand.
GCAACAATTCTTTTAATGTCAGTCTGAGTGTAGGCGACAAATGCCGTATAAATTATATTTATAAGTGCAAATATTCCCAGTACCGGTGCAATACTGATAAATGATTCCGGCATAATTTGATAATTGAATCTAAATATACCGTAAGCTCCGGTTTTTAGAAGAATTCCCGCTAAAATCATGCTGATAGGAGTCGGTGCATTTGTATGTGCATCCGGAAGCCAGCTGTGAAGAGGAATAACCGGGAGTTTTACGCCGAAGCCTATAAGCAGGCATATTGCAATTAGATATTGAATTTTTTCAGGAATAGCGCTGTCTGCTATATCAACAAAGCTTGATGACAATATTCCGTTAGATACGTAGTTATAATAATGCAGCAAGAGTATACCGAGAAGCATAAACATACTGCCTAAAAATGTAAAGAGAACAAATTTTACTGCTGATTTTTTGTGGGTTTCACTGTAGCCGACTCCCCAATTTCCGCCGATTAAAAAGTATGCGGGAATTAGTTCAAGCTCCCAGAACATAAAAAACATAAACATATCTGATGATGTAAAGACACCCAAAATAGCGGACATTAGCAGCAAAAGCATTGAGTAGTAAAATTTATGATTTCTTCTTATATTAAGTTTGCTTGCTATAGAGGCTATTAAGAAAACGAATGAGGTGAGAACGGTTAATATTAGACTGATTCCATCCAGTCTGAATAAAAATTTAACTCCCATTGATTGTATCCAGTCAAGCCCGAAAAAATGAATCTGACTTTCATAAGGATTGGCGCTGTTAAAGAATACCAGCATCAGAATCATATAAAGAAAATGAAATCCGCAGACCCCTTTGGCAAAACGTCTTATAGAAATCTCGTTACTTGTAAAAAGCGGAGACATAATTAACAAAGATGCCGCAAGCGGTAAAAATACTAAAAACGGTATTGATAAGAACATTTCCATATTATTTTCCCTATCCTCCTATATAGCTTAGCATAACCATATAAGCTATTATTAAGCAGCTTAAAATAAGTGTAACAATTATAAATGCATACGCATTATATCTTTGAATATTACCGCTTTGAGCTTTCATGTCTATATGTGACAGGCTTTTCAGCCCAAATGCGGTGAGTTTTACTATTTTATTTATGATATTTTCTTCAATCCACCCGGTTATTTTTACAGGCAATTTTGCGCACCATAACAGCGGAATATAATTAGAGAAAATTCCGGTTTCAATTCTTGCCAAAAAGCCTGTAAAGCGGTTATAAATTTTTACAATGGTTCCTGTATAAAATTTGTCTAAATAAAATCCGTTATATGAAAGCGGATAAAGTATAGGAACTTTCCAAAACGCATTTTTAGTATACAAGATATAAACTACGACCCAAGCTGTTAAGGCTGACCAGAAAGGTTCTGCAACCTTATATTCATAATGGTTTCTCAAATACCAGTAAAGGATTATATTCATCAGAATCAGTAAAATATAAGATGTAAGTTCTGTCTTATCAGGTTTTGTTTTTTCAAGTCCGTACTCGTGAGAGATTACAAGAGCTATCCTTGTAATATAAAACGCAGTTATAAAGGCTATAATGCAAAATATTACAGAATATACAGGATTTAAGCTTTGATAAATCATTTCTTTAGCAGCCATTCCGGATATAAGCAGCCCTGACAGAGCCAGTCCGCCCAGGAGAAACAGAATAAAATTCCAGTAATTCCAGCACTTTTCTTTATCAGGAAGAGTCAAAAACAGCAAGGACTTTATAAATGCGTGGGCTGCAAAAAATGCAACGGCAGCTTTAATATTCAGCATGCCTATTGCCAAAAACATTAATCCCAGTTGTGCGGATGTGGAATATGCCAGAACTTTTTTAGGATGATTCTGGCTTGAAGCGCATAAAGAGCACATTACAGCAGTAACAATTCCGATTAAACCTATGATTTTTAAGGTTATACCTGCAAGATTAAAAAACGGAATCATTCTAATAAGCAGGAATACGCCTGCGGCAACCATTGTAGCGGAATGCAGAAGGGCGCTTACAGGCAGTTTTGCTTCCATAGCGTCCTGAAGCCAAGTATAAAATGGGAATTGAGCAGACTTTACCGCAGCTGCTGTTATGAACAACCCGCAAATTATAAAAAATAACGGAGTAGATGTGTATGCGTATAATATGGTTGAAATAACATTCATATCTGCAAACGAAAGTGAGGCAAGGCTTGCGTTTCCGGAATATGAGTATAAGAAATATGAGCACAGAATTATTCCCGCAATCAATGCCGTATCTCCGATTCTGTTTATTATAAATACTTTTTTTGAGGCATTGGATTTTTCATTTTTTCCGTATTCAAACCCTATAAGCAGGTAGGATACAATGCTGACAAGCTCCCAGAAAAAATATGTTTGAAAAAGATTCGGGCTGAATAAAAGTCCTGCCATTGAGAAGTTAAAAAGATTGAGAAGCGCAAAGAATCTATAATTTTTCTTTTCTTCTCTCATATAAGAAACAGAGAACAGCTGGACAATAAAGCTTACTGTAAAAAGCACAAAAGCAAAAATAAGTGCTGTTTTGTCGGCATGGATTCCCATATTAATTATAAAATCATTAATTTTTAGAAATGGAATCTCATTTTCCGGAATTATACCGGAATTAAATTTAAAGAGTACACTTCCGCAAAGAAAGGCTCCCAAAAAGGATGAAAGAAGCGTTAAGCTCCAAATAACAGCTTTATTCACATATACGGAAAAAAATCTTCCGAGCATGATTATCAGAAAAATCCACAATGGTAAAAGAAGTATTAAGTATATGTTATCTAAAATTATGTCTGCCAAGATTATAAGTCTCCGTATTTTTCAATATTTTCAGATTGTTTTTTGCTGTACATTAAATAAAAAATATAAATAGCTACAGCAAGTTCTAAAGCTCCGATTGCCATGTAAAACAGCGCGGTTATATATCCGTTAAATTTTGGACAGTCGCAATATGAAGCAAAAGTTATGAAGTTAATATTTACTCCGGTCAAAATGAATTCTATTGATATCAGAACTTTGATTACGTGTTTTGAAATAATTGAACCGGCAATTCCAATTACAAAAAGAGCTAATCCCAGGAATAAGTAATGGTAAATAGTTATTTCACTCATTTTAAACCCCTCCTCTCTTCTTGAACATTGTTAATCCTGCCGCAATTATGGTAAGTATTATTGAAACAAGTTCAAATCCCCAAACATACCTTATAAATATTCCCGATGCAAATGAATTTATCACTTCCCGAGAGTTTGTTTCATCAGGAAGAGCGTAACTAAAGCTATCAGGCAGAATTACATAAGAAGTCATTAAAAGATAAATAATTGCCAGAATAAAAATTCCGCAGGTTAGTATAATTAAGTATTTCATAACCGGGGTTTTATTTTTATCCCCTGCTCTGTAAGAGTTTTTTAGGTTTGTAAACATTATGCCCAAACCCAGAATAACCGGTACAGCTACCCCGTAAATGGCAATTTGTATAATTGCATTATATTCAGAGCCGAGAACATAAAAGAACATTCCTGCGAGAAAAAACACGGCAATTGCTGCCAAAAGAGAATGCATAATATTTTTAAACCGGATTGTTAAGATTCCGCACAGAATCATCGCAATTGCTGCCGGATAAAAAACTATCGGGTTTTCAATTCCGTTCATCAGCTCCTCCAATCTTATAATTCAAAACCAGAGCTTCTTTCTCTTTGGTTCCGAGTTCATACTCTTTAGACATTTTAATTGCACCGTGCGGACAATAATAAGCACAATTTCCGCAAAAGATACATTTTTTGAGATCTATTTTAAAAACTTTATTTTCTTTATCAATCGTTATTGCGCCGGAAGGGCATACTCTTGTACATATACCGCAGCACTTGCAGTTTTCAACAACAGGTTTTCCGCGGAAGTTTTCGGGCGGAATATTTCTTTTTTCCGGATATTCCAGTGTTACCGGTTTTTTAAATAAATGCTTAAATACAGTCAGCATGCTTAATATAAGGTATTTGATATCCTTAAACATATCCGCCTCCCGTTAAGTATTTCAAAATAACCATCAAAAACAGGTTTAAAATTGAGAGCGGAAGCAAACACGCCCAGGAAAATTTTAATAAGTCAAAAGCCGCAAGTCTCGGAAGGGTTGCCCTAATCCAAATGATTACAAAGATTATAAGAAAAGACTTTGCAAATAACCAGAAAGCTTGTTCAAAATATACTAAAATACTGCCGATTTCAGGCGGGAAAATCATCGGACTTAAATACTTACCAAAAGGAGATAAATATCCGCCCAGAAACAGCACTGCTAATAGAAGCGCATTGGCAAACAAAAGAGCATACTCGCTCAGATAAAATATCGCAAATCTCATTCCGGAATATTCCGTATTATATCCGCAGATAAGTTCGCTTTCGGCTTCCGGCAGGTCAAACGGGCATCTGTTAAGTTCTGCAATAACACAGATAAACATAATAACAAATCCAATAAAACAAGGGATTCCGAACCATCCGAAAATTCCTTTTGCTGAACTTTGTGCAAGAGTTATTTGGCTCAAATTTAGTGAGGATGCAAGTACTGCTACAGATAAAATTACAAATGCAATAGGAAGTTCATAAGCAAGTATTTGGGATACGCTGCGCATAGCCCCAAATAGTGAATACTTATTGTTACTTGCCCAGCCTGCAAGAAGTATGCTTAATACCGGCATGGCGCCTATTACAATAAATATAAGAAGATTAGTCTGAAAATTCATAAAAGTAAATTCCGAACTGTAAGGAATTAATCCAAGAGCAACCATAACCGGGACAAAAATAATTATTGGCGCAAGATTGAACAGAAACCTATCAGCACCTTTTGGGGTGATATTTTCCTTGCAGAGGAGTTTAAAAGCATCGGCAAGGGTTTGCAAAAGTCCCCAGAATCCGACTCTGTTCGGACCTTTCCGCTGTGTAAACCAGCCGAGAAGTTTTCTTTCAAATAATACAAGCGCCAAAACTACTATAAGCAAGGCTGCAAAGATTATGCAGCATGGAATTACATAAAAAGTTATATCCCCAAATAACTGCGGAATATTATGTTTTGCAAGAAATTCAATATATAGAAAATACAAATAATTCACTACTTATCTACCTCCGGCAGAATTATATCTAAAGAGCCGCTTATTGCAATAGCATCATTTAAATAGGCGCCTTTTAATATCTTTCTTAACAAATTAACCGAATAATACGAACCGGTTCTCCATTTTAGTCTGTATGGTTTTGAATCTCCGGTTGATTTTACGTATATAGAAGCTAATCCTCTGGGAGCTTCAATTTCCTGAAAGTATTCCCCCTCAGGGAGTTTAAGGGTTAAAGGATTAATGAGTGTTTGTTCTATAGATTTCTCTCTTTTCAGAATCTCAAGAGCTTGTGCCGCAATTTTTGCGGATTCTCTGATTTCCATAACTCTTGCCTTATATCGCGCCCAGGAATCTCCTTCTTCAAGCACAACAGGAGTAAACTCAAAATCTTTATACAGATAATCTCCTTTTCTGAAATCCAAACTTACCCCGCTTGCCCTGAGGTTAACTCCGGTAATTGCAAAATTGAATGCTGTTTTTTTATCTAAAACGCCCTTTCCCTTTGTTCTTTGAAGGAAAATCGGATTTTCTGTTATTAGTTTTTCATAGTCATTAACTTTATCCGGAAGAATTTTTAAAAAGTTTTCTACATCCTCTAAATATCCAATATCCCTTCTTACGCCGCCAAACACAAAGTAATTGTTCATCATTCTTTGCCCGGAGATTTTTTCAAAATATTGGAGAATAATTTCACGTTCCCTAAAAGCGTAGAAAAATGGCGAAACAGCCCCCAAATCCATTAAAAATGCTCCAATCCACAGAAGATGGGATGCTATACGATTTAGCTCTAAAAGTAAAACACGTATTGCCTTTACTCTGGGAGAAAGCTCAATTTCAAGCGCTTTTTCCACCGTCCTGCACAACAGTTCCGAATAGAAAAAACCTGCCAGATAATCAATCCTGTCTACAAGGGGTAAATATTGTATATAAGTAAGCTTCTCCGCCATCTTCTCCATGCCGCGGTGAAGATAGCCGACATCAGGCTCGCAGGAAATAATTTTTTCCCCGTCCAGCTCCAGTATAAGCCTCAAAACCCCATGCGTGGAAGGATGCTGAGGACCGAGGTTTAGCTTGAGCTTACTCATTCCATTTTAACCTTTCATCATTTTCGATGTAATCTTTTTTCAAAGGATGCCCTTTCCAGTCCTCCGGCATGTAGAGTCTTTTTAATTCAGGGTTCCCGTTAAAACGTATCCCGAATAGGTCAAAGATTTCTTTTTCATCAGCAATTGCTGATTCAAAAATTGATGAAATGCTTTCCGCTTCGTTTTGAACATTAATGGAAATTAATACTTCTTCGCTGTCCTCCGGAGAAAATAGCTTGTAAGTTAATTCTGTTGTACCGTCTCCGTTATCAACAGCAATAATTTCTTTTAAAATTTCAAAACGATAATTGTTTTTTACGAATTCAATTGTTTTTAAAAGGTTAGAATGTATGACAATCTTTTCCCCTTGTAGTTTACAATCGTTAAATATATTTTTAAATTCTGACCAGTTCATTTACACCTGCTTTCATATATTACAATAATACTTTTAATTTTATAAAACTCCTAATTTTGTAACATTAATTTCATCCGTAAGCATGCCGCATGATTCCGTAAGTCTTTGTGTATGCTTATTAAGAAACTCTTTTCTTTTCAGTACGGATTCTTTTCCTATTTCTTTTTGCAGCTTTCTTATAGCATCAATAAGAGATTCCGGCTTGGGCGGACACATAGGAAGATAAATATCCACCGGTATAATTTTATCAATCCCTTTAATAACGGAGTAAGAAGTTTCGGCAAACATTCCGCCGCCGCATGTGCAGGCTCCCATTGCAATTACATACTTAGGCTCCGCCATTTGCTCATACAGTCTTAAAAGTACGGGTGCCATTTTATGTGTAATTGTGCCGGCACAGATTAATAAATCTGCTTGTCTTGGCGAGCCGCGGAAAACTTCTGACCCAAAACGGGCTATATCATTATTGGAAGCTACAGTCTGCATCATCTCTATTCCGCAGCAAGATGTCGCAAAAGTGAGCGGCCATAATGAATTTGCCCGGCTTTGATTAAGAATATAATCTATTGAGGTTAAAATAATATTCATTATATCCACCTCAGCATTTTTTTCTTTATTACAAAAATCAGCCCAATAAGCAGTAATCCCACAAATATAAAAGCTTCAATAATTGCAAAAAGTCCCAGTGAATCTAAACAAACTGCAAACGGATATAGAAAAATTGTTTCGATATCAAAAATTAAAAATAATATTGCGTAGTTAAAGTATTTAATATCAAACTTGCTTCTTGCATCATCAAAAGGTTCCACACCGCATTCATAAGTGCCGGTTTTGATATCGGAATTCTTTTTATACTGGCAGATAAACCCTGCTATAATCATTGCAAGCGCCAATAGTGCAGAAATAACAATGAAAATAGAAATACAAATAAGTTCTTTCAAAAATTTTCTCCTTAAATATATTCTACTAAAAAATTTTTTGTTACAATAGGATTATTATATAATATTAAGAGGATTTTATGCGACAACCTTCTATAGTTTTATTATTCGCTGTTTTACTGCTATTTTTAACCTATCCTGCTTATAGTGCCGTGCAGGGAAAGGTCGATTATGCGCAGTCTATTGACTATTCTCAGCTTACGGAAGACGATTTGGAGCAGAAAGCAAAAGCATATTATTTTCTTGCCATGCAGTCTGATTCAGATAAAATTACCGATGAGATGACAAAAGCGCTTAATATGTACCTCGCTTTGCAGAAAATTGATCCTAAAAACGAATCCTATTGTGTAAAATTAGGCTCTTTATATGACAGAATAAATCAGGATAAATACGCAAAAGAAAATCTTTCCAGAGCTGTCAGCATAAATTCATCTAATCCGGAACCGTACTTCTATTTTGGCGAATATTATTACAAGCGCTGTGAGTTCAGAAAAGCCCTTAAATACTATAAGAAAGCTTATGAGCGCGGTTATATGGTGCACTATGATACTCTTTGCAGAATGGGAGATATTTACGCCAAGTTTGGTGATACCAGATGTGCCCTTGTGTATCTGGAAGCTGCACATAAACTGAATCCAAACGAACATTTGCAGCAGACAATAACCTTTTTAAAAGGTAAAGATGCCGAGAATCATTTGTTTAACTCAAAAACCAGAATCAGAGGATAACTTATTTGTGATTTCAGTATGAATGTTCGCAATTATCCTTGGTAATTTAAAAAAGATGTCTAAATTTACATCAAATAATTTCAGGCAGAAATGATATAACCCGGTCTTTTTGTGCCTTTACCCCAATCCTGCAACACAATTACCATTGTGTTACA
>CALVEA010000029.1 GCA_944326455.1 Candidatus Gastranaerophilales bacterium
ACAAAGACCGAATACGGACATAAAGACGCAGCCGGAGCAACAGCATATTATTACAAATGGACAGATAACGGAAACGGACTTGAATTTGAACAAACCACTGACCCATCAGAAGCCGTAATAACCTACTACGCTGACCCTAACCGTCTTGCACCTGACAGGATAACAGCCAACCAAGCTGGAAATCCTATTGATAGTGATTTTATAGGACAATATGTAACCTCAAGTCGGTTTGCCTATGGCGGTGCGATTTATAATGAGGGTACAATCGGCGATATCACAGGTAGTTTTATAGGAAACTATGTTTCATCTGGTTATCAGGGCGGTGGCGGTGCGATTTATAATGAGGGTATAATCGGCGATATCACAGGTGCTTTTATAGGGAACTATGTTTCAGCTAGTTCGTCTGCCGTTGGCGGCGCGATTAATAATAATTATATGGGTACAATCGGCGATATCACCGGGGACTTTATAGGGAATTATGCTTTCGGTAGCTCTACCTTTGGTGGTGCGATTTTTAATGAGGGTGATATCAGCTCTATCACGGGAGATTTTATAGGAAATTATGCTTCTTCAACCTCAACTTCAACTAATTATTTAGCCTTTGGCGGCGCGATTTATAATGGTAATGGTGGTACAATAGGTTCAATCACGGGAGATTTTATAGGAAACTATGCAACTTCTTCCGGTAGTTCTGCCTATGGCGGTGCAATTTATAATAATGGCTATAGCGTAACAATCGGCAATATCACGGGAGATTTTATAGGAAACTATGCAACTTCTTCCGGTAGTTCTGCCTATGGCGGTGCAATTTATAATAATGGCTATAGCGCAACAATCGGCAATATCACGGGAGATTTTATAGGGAATTATACTACTTCTTCCAGCTCTGATGCTTCTGGTGGTGCGATTTATAATAGCGGTACAATCGGCGATATCACAGGAGATTTTATAGGAAACTATGCTTCTTCAACTAATGACTATGCCTATGGTGGCGCGATTTATAACAATGGTATTATTGGTGATATTTCGGGAGATTTTATAGGAAACTATGTTTCTTCTTCCGATTATTCTGCCGCTGGTGGTGCGATTTATAATAGCGGTACAATCGGCGATATCACGGGCGATTTTATAAATAACTACTCAGAAGGAACTCTAATGGCTTACGGTGGTGCAATAGCCAATATGGGTGCAATAGGCAGCTATGATGTCCCGGCTGATAAAATTATCCAAGTTCAAGGTGGTACATATATCAATTCCGAAACCGGCGAAAGTCTGACCTTTTATATGCCGTTAGATGAGTCTCAAAAAGAACAATTGCAGAACGGATATAAAGCCGCCGTGGTTTCAATGGGTAATATGCCTGTATCCCCTGAAGAATGGGCAGAAATTGAAACTCAGCTGGGACAGGCAATAGAATCCGGTATGATAACCACTGAACTTCCTGTAACAGAAGACCAGATAGCACAACTAACCGGCGGCTTAGTTAACTCGAGCTTTTTCGGCAACTATGCCAAGTCTACCGAAGGCGAAGCCAAAGGCGGTGCGATATATACAATGACCGACCTGATGATAACTGCCGACAATGGCAATTCGGTATTCAGCGGGAACTATGTTGAGGACGTAAACGGCAAACGCCCTGAGGCAGTGTATGTAGATAGCCCGACATCTACCTTAACCCTCCAAGCAAAGAATGAAGGTACAATATTATTTGATGACCAAATCAACGGCGCCTCCGGCTATAAACTCAAACTGGACGGCGACAGTACCGGCAAAGTCATCCTAAACAATGACGTCATCAACGCAAAGGTAAGCCTTGATGAAGTAACTCTCCAACTCGGACGAGAAGACGTCCTCAACCAGTCTCAATCATTAGCTCTCAACTCTGGCACCTTATCCCTTCTCAATAACGGAGTGGGCACAATGCACTTGCCTGAACTCAGCCTGAATGGCGCGGTGAATATGGCTGTAGACGCTGACCTTGCAAACAAAACAATGGACAGAATAACGGCAGATAAGTACAATATCAGCCAAGACTCAAAACTCAACGTAAACCTCATTAATCTAATATCAGATGCAAAAGAGGATAAAACAGACATAGAATTTGCCGACAGCGCATTTTCAAATAACGTCTCTTACACCGGCGATAACCCAATTGCATACAGTAAGATATACAAGTATGACGTAAGCTATAATCCTGAGGACGGGTATTTCACATTCTTACGCGGCGGAAGCTCCTCCAACCCGAGCGATAACTTTAACCCAACAGTATTAAGCCCGGCGGTAACAAACCAGGCAGCGGGGTATTCAACCCAGATGCAAGTATTTAACTATGCATTCCAACACTCAGATAACTTTATGAACCTACCATATATGGACAGATTAGCGGCATCCAAATCAAATCAGTATGCATTAATAAACGACTCAACAGTGGGACCGTATTCACCTATTTTTACAAGAGTAAACCAAGGTGGCGCCTGGTTCAAACCTTATGTCAGCTTTGAGAACATACCGCTGAAGAACGGTCCAACAGTAGATAATATAGCCTACGGCTCCCTCATTGGCTACGACAGCAAACTAACCCCAATCAGACACGGCTTTGAACGCGTACTCACCGGCTATGTCGGGTATAACGGCGCAAGCCAGAGTTACCCCGGAGTAGATACATATCAAAACGGCGGCTTGCTGGGCGGAACGGTAACCTTGTATAAAGGCAACTTCTTTAATGCAACTACACTTTCAGCCGGCGCAAGCGTAGGTGAGAGCAGTAATATGTACGGACATGAGAACTATACAATGTTACTTGCAGGTATTGGAAACAAACTGGGGTATAACTTTGAATTCCAGAGAGGACGATATATCTTACAACCGTCAATGCTTATGAGTTATACATTTGTAAATACTTTTGACTATACAAACTCAGCCGGCACAAGAATGACGAGCGACCCATTGCATGCTATTCAACTTTCACCCGGTTTGAAGTTCATAATGAACACAAAGAACGGCTGGCAGCCTTATGCGGCGGTGAATATGGTATGGAACATCTTTACGGATCAGAACGCGAAGGCTGATAATATCTCGCTTCCGAATATGAGCATCAAACCGTATGTTCAATATGGCTTGGGTGTCCAGAAACTAATCAAGGATAAGTTTTTGGCATTTGGTCAAGCGCTTGTTTCCAACGGCGGCAGAAACGGTATTTCCTTCTCGTTTGGCTTGAGATGGCTGATTGGGGGTTAGTGAGTGACTGACTGGGTAATTAAGTGACTAAGTGAATAAGTTAATAAGTGATTAAGTGACTGAGTGACTAAGTGATTAGGTGAAAATAAACTAAAATGTCATTCTGAAAGATTAGAAAAACAAACGCAAGTGTAGTTTTTCAATCTATTCAGGATCTTACCAAAACACAAGCATAATACCCGATTGGTAAGATTCTGAACAGTGCGAAAAATTAACTGTTTTAAATAAATTAATTTTTCTGCACTTTCAGAATGACAGGAGTCCTATTCACTAGTTGTTCCCCCCTCCCCACATTTACCCCTACCCTACCCCGGGGAGTTATTAATTTTGTCGGATTGTAAACTTGCGTGCTACCAACAAGATAGTCTCCTTGACATAAATTAAAAAAGCCTGCGGGATTTTCATCCCGCAGGCTAAATCCTTTAATTATAATTTGTTAAAAATTATAATTTAGAAGCAACCATCTTAGTAGTTTCAGCTAAACGAGTTGAGTAACCCATTTCGTTATCGTACCAAGAAATAATCTTAACTTGGTTTCCGCCCATTACACGAGTTAATAAAGCATCAACAGTTGAAGATTGAGAAGTTCCGATGTAGTCAGAAGATACTAACGGTTCTTCAGTGTAGCAAAGAACATGTCCGTCAGCGCCTTCTTTTAATGCAGCGTTAACTTCTTCAACAGTTACGTCTTTAGCAAGTTCAAATACAACGTCAACTAAAGAAACGTCCGGAGTAGGAACTCTCATAGCGAAACCGTCCAATTTACCTTTTAATTGAGGTAATACAAGAGCTACAGCTTTAGCAGCACCTGTTTTTGTAGGAACGATGTTAAGAGCACCAGCTCTAGCACGACGTGGGTCTTTGTGTCCTGCGTCTAAGATTCTCTGGTCACCGGTGTATGAGTGAACAGTTGTCATCAAACCTTTAACAATACCGAATTTTTCATCGATAACTTTAGCTACAGGAGCTAAGCAGTTAGTTGTGCAAGATGCCATAGAAATTACATTGTGTTTAGCTGGGTCGTATTCTTTATCGTTTACGCCTAAAACAATTGTAATATCTTCGTTAGTAGCAGGAGCTGAGATAATAACTTTCTTAGCACCAGCTGTAATGTGAGCTTTAGCTTTTTCAGCATCAGTGAAGAAACCTGTTGATTCAACAACAACTTCAACACCTAAATCTTTCCAAGGTAATTGAGCAGGGTCTTTTTCTGCAAAGAATTTAATCTTTTTACCGTTTACAATAATACCTTCTTCATAAGCTTCAACAGTTCCGTCAAATTTACCCATAACTGAGTCATGTTTGAAAAGAAGTGCAGCTTCTGCCGGTTTTAAACCAGGGTCATTTATAGCAACATAATCGATTTCATTGAAGATACCTTCTCTGATTGCTGCTCTTAATGTGTTACGTCCGATTCTTCCGAATCCGTTAATAGCTACTTTTACCATAATTTTCACTCCTTCTTATTAGTAAAATTATTTCTTTTAACATATTAATCCTAATTCAAACAAAAATCTGAATCAAGCAAAATCAAAGGAGGAAATATTAATTTTTCATTAATTTTTTATAAATAAAAACGGGGCGGGATGAAATTTCATCCCGCCCCGCCTTATTAGCTTTAAAGTTTAACCTTCATTATTTTCTGTAACAGCCTCTTTTGCAGGTATTCTCATTGCGTAGAATGAACGAATTACGAATACCAGCGCAAGGACTAAGAATACCCAGCCTGCAGGTTTTGCATAGCTTTGGAAATCAGGGTTAATAGCGATTTCCATTGCCAACAAACCAAACAGGGTTGTGAATTTAATAATCGGGTTCATAGCAACTGAAGAAGTATCTTTGAACGGGTCGCCTACTGTATCGCCGACAACTGTTGCTGCGTGAAGTTCGGTTCCCTTTTCTGCCATATCAACTTCAACAATTTTCTTTGCATTATCCCAGCATCCGCCTGCGTTAGCCATAAATACAGCCTGGAACAGACCGAATACGGCAATTGCAAGTAAGTAGCTTACAAAGAATGCTACAGGAGCTGAATCTGCACCGTTAGGTGAAGACAAGCAAGCAAGAGCCAATGCAAATGCAAAGAGAGCTATGAAGATGTTGTACATACCCTTTTGAGCGTATTGAGTACAAATCTTAACAACTTCTTTTGAGTTAGATACATTAGCACGTTTGTCGTCTTCAGCACCCAATTTAATGTGGTGTTTAATGAATTCAACGGCTGAATAAGCACCTGTTGTAACAGCCTGCATAGAAGCACCGCTGAACCAGTAAATTACAGCACCGCCGGCAATGAAACCAAGGAGGGTATAAGGGTTCAGGATGTTAAGAATCATTTCAGGCTGAATACCCAATGTTTCTTTAATAACAAGAATCAATGAGAAAATCATGGTTGTGGCACCAACAACTGCAGTACCGATAAGAACCGGTTTTGAAGTTGCTTTGAAGGTGTTGCCGGCACCATCGTTTTCTTCAAGATATCTTTTAGCGTTTTCAAAATCAGGTTTGAAACCATAGTCTTTTTCGATATTTGCTGCAACATCAGGAATTTCTTCGATTAAAGATAATTCATAAACTGATTGAGCGTTATCGGTTACAGGACCGTAGCTGTCAACTGCGATAGTAACAGGTCCCATGCCGAGGAAACCGAATGCAACAAGACCGAATGCGAATACTGAAGGATAAATCATTGTTTCAGCAGGAATGTATAAGCTTGCAAAGTAAGCTAATCCCATAAGAAGAACAACGATTGAACCAATCCAGAATCCGGAGAAGTTCCCTGAAACAATACCTGAAAGGATTGTTAAAGAAGCTCCGCCTTCTTTTGAAGCTGTAACAACTTCGTGAGTATGTTTAGCTTTAGGGCTTGTAAATACCTTAGTAGCTTCCGGAATAAGAGCAGCGCCCAAAGTACCGCAGGAAATGATTATTGAAAGAACTAACCATAAGTTGCCAGGCAGGTCTTTTAATAAGTAGTTGCTTACTCCGAATGTCATTAGTATTGATAAGATTGAAGTAATCCAAACAAGAGATGTTAATGGAGCTTCAAAATCAAAGTGTTTAGCCATAGGAGCATAGATTCTTGCGGCGATTCCGTTAATCCAGTAAGCAACAACAGAGGTTACAATCATAAGGAATCTCATTGTGAAAATCCATGCAAGTAAAGTTACCTGATAATCAGGGAATACACCTAAAAGGATGAAGCTTACAAGTGCAACACCTGTAACACCGTAAGTTTCAAAACCGTCAGCTGTAGGTCCGATAGAGTCACCGGCATTGTCACCGGTACAGTCGGCAATAACACCAGGGTTTCTAGGGTCATCTTCCTTGATACCAAATTGAATTTTCATTAAGTCAGAGCCGATATCGGCAATTTTTGTAAAGATACCGCCGGCAACACGAAGAGCAGAAGCACCCAGAGATTCACCGATAGCAAAACCGATGAAGCATGCTCCTGCAAGTTCACCAGGAACAAATAAAAGAATTACAAGCATCATGATAAGTTCAATAGATACAAGTAAAACACCGATACTCATACCAGCTTTCAAAGGTATGTTCATAGTATCAAGAGGGTTGCCTTTAAGAGCGGTAAATGCAGTTCTTGAGTTTGCAAGTGTATTCATTCTGATGCCGAACCATGCAACCAGATAAGAACCTAAAATGCCGAGTATAGACCATCCCAGGATGATTAATACTGATTTTAGAGCCATGCCTTGCAAATACCAGAAGTAGAATGCGATACACAGACCGATTAATACTTCTAAACACAAAAGAAACTTACCTTGTTGAATAAGATAAGTTTTACAAGTTTCAAAAATAGTGTTTCCAACATCACTCATAGCAGTGTGAACATCTACTTTTTTTACCCTTAAGAACTCTATAAGTCCGAAAATAACACCGACAACAGAGACAATTAAACCTATAACCAACAGGTTATAACTGTCAATGCTGGCTGCTTTAATATTCGGAACTACAAGAGAAGCTTCTCCGGCAAAAGCAGGAGCACAAATCATCATAAGCAACGATGCAAACAACGATTTGATTAACGTTTGTTTTTTCATAATTACTCTCTCCTTTTAAGTGTAATTCCTTCATAAACACTAATAACCCTTTCATTATAGTTAAGCAAACAAAATAAGGCAAGTAGGTTAAGAATTTAGCAAATTTTTTAACAAATGTAAAGATTTGTAAAATCAAAATTTAAACCTGTAATTCAGTAAATATAATAATTTAAGGCGTGCAGTTGCTTTATGATTGTTTCTTAGGGGGCAATTTTAAAAATGTTTGTGCGTTAACATATATATAAAGTAAGTGGAAAAGGTACAATCTAAGTTAAGTAAATATAGGAGCGATTAATTATGTCAGATGAATTAAGCATTCAACAACAAAAGTCAGGCACCCCTTATGTGCTCGGCGGCGCCGTAGTCGGAGGTGCAGCAGGTTACGGAATGGGAGTACATGGACCAAAATGGGCAACCGCTCCTGCAAAATATAGTTCTTATGACGATATTTTGAAAGAATCAGCTGATGAATTCAGCAAAAGCATGGATGGCGTAGAAGAAGATTTAAAAACTAAAGCTGAAAATGCGAGAAAAGCTTTTAATGAAGCCGGGTCAAAATATGACCAGGATTTACAGAAATATATAAACGAAAATTCAAAAGTTCTTCCTGCTGATGATGAACTTGTTAAAACCATGAAGGAAAAAGAACAAGCTTTGTCTGCAAAACGTGAAGAGCTTATAAAACAAGAAGCTGATAAACTTAGAAAAGCTCAGCCTGCAGCTGCAGATGCTCCAAAACCGGTGTTATCAGAAAGAGCGGCAGATGCTGCTGAAAAAGTAAAAAAAGAAATTACAGCGGAAACCAAAAGATTAGAAACAATAACTAAAAGTTTAAATGATGCTTCTAAAGCTGCTGCTGATGATTTATACAAGGCTTTGGATAATTTAGAAACTCTCAAAGCATCAAAAGCGCCAAGCGCTGATATCAAAGCTGCACAAGCTGAAATTACAAAAATGGAAAAAGCCCTAAATGAAGCAATCACAAAAGTGGTTGATGGATATGATTTTTCAGGTACAAAAAGCGAAGTTAAGAAAGCAAAGGCTGCAAAAGTTAAAGAAATCAGATCCTATATAGATGATATTATTGCAGAACGCACACATAACGAATCTGTACATAAAGTAAACATAGCCGGTTTGGCTGATTCCAGAAAGAAAGCTTTGGAAAATCTGGACTCTGTATTAGGAAAAGATTTTTCTAAAGCATATACAACAAACAAAGAACAGTTCGGAAAACAGCTTGAAAGAAATATTAAAGCAGAAAATATGAGATTGAATAAGTTAAACGAATTCAAAGCTCTATATGAAAAGGCTGTTACAGAAACCGGCAACAAGACAAAAGTTATTGAAGAAGTTAAATCTCTGTTCGGTCTGGTAACTAAAACAACAAAAACTACCGAAGTAACAAGCATCTTTGATGAATTTGCAAAATCTTTAACTGAGTCACAAGCAGATGATTTCTTGAGATTAGTAGGCGGTGATTTGGATGACAAAGCTATTACCGATGCTATCAACAAGTCAAAAGAAAAAATAAAAGTAATGGAAACATCTTCTCAGGAACTTAACAGAGTTGCTGCAGAAATCCAAAAACTCGGAGGCGAAGGCGCCTATATTAAAAAAGGTGTTTTATACAGCAAGACTGGTAAGAAAGTTGAATTTACAACAAATCAAATTCAGTTAACATCCGGTGAGCTATCCGTTCCAAAATCCAAAAAACTATCAGCTCTTGAAAAACAGTTAGCAAAGATTGAAGGCGGTGCAAAACCTGCAGCTGCTGGTGATGTAGTCAGAATGACAGAAGAACAAATTCTTGAAAAAGCAAAAGCGAATATAACAGATGATATGGTTAAGGCAGAAAAAGAAGCTCTTGAAGCAGCTAAAAAGGCTGTTGAAGAAAAGACAGCAACTCTTTCTCCAAAAACAAAAGAACAGCTAACAAAAGAATTTATTGAGAAAAACGGTTCAAAAGATGACTTTATCAAAAAAGCTGCCGACAGCTTTAAAGATGACTTGAAGAAACTCTATGAAGGCAAGGTCAGCAACGGTAAACTTGCAGCAATAATAGCCAGCGGTGTTGTTGTCGGCGCTCTGGTAGGTTCAATGCTTAAACCAAAAAAGAATGCTTAATTAATGAATAATAAATGAAAGAGGAGAATCCGTAAGGGTTCTCTTTTTTTATATCTGTAATAGTCCCTCCGCTGCTCGCTTGAACTCTTAGAATGCTTCGCATTAAGAATTTTTTACATTATTCTAAATAGTAAGGGGAGGTTGGTTATCAATGTCTGCCGACAATACTCAAAAAATAGATACAGTCTTACTTTAAGAACATTATCTTGTATTTAAACAATCAGTTAGCTGTCATCCTGAACTTGTTTGACAAAGCGAACCAAAATTTTTGTCACCCTGAACTTGTTTCAGGGTCTTATCAAATGGATGTTATAAATATAAACTAGTAAGATTCTGAAATAAATTCAGAATGACAATATTTATTCCCAATCCGTTGATAAATCTTTAAATTGAGGATTCATCTCTTTAATCAAATTTATTTTCCAATCTCTATGCCACCGTTTTAATTGTTTTTCACGATTTAAGGCTGTTTCTACAGAATCAGTTAATTCATAATATACTAATCTATCAATATTATATCTTTTAGTAAAACCTTCAACGAATTTATTTTTATGTTCCCAAACTCTTTTTTGCAAATTTCCGGTTACTCCGATATAAAAAGAGGTTTGTGAATAATTAGTCATTATATAGACAGCATAAGTTTTGTTCATAGACTAATTATAACATGCCATACCGGTAAGATATTGTTGTCATCCCGAATTTTTACACCAAGCGGAGCAGATTTTTATCAAGTCTCAGAACTTAATTTACCACTTTCGGGCTCTTACCAGCTACGAGTTTAACTCCAAGTTGGTAAGATGCTGAAACAAGTTCAGCATGACAGCACGCTTATAGTTAACCCGCAAATTTAAAAGGAGGTTTTTATGAAAATTAGAAAAATGTAAATGTAATAATCACATTTGACGATAAAGAATATACAGAAGAAGAAACCGCAATTCTTTATCAACAATTTTTTGAGTGTTTAGCAAAAATCAAAGGAGTTAAAATTCCGGAATGTGCCGGAAAGGCTTTAGCTAAGGCGCCTAGAGCCAAAGAAAAAATATCTAAAGAGACTCGAACCTCTGGGACCACAGATGATTAAGGGCTATAACCTATCTAAGAATGCTTTGCATTGAGAGTTCTTGTTATTCTAGTGGTATTACTGAAGAGACAGACTTCAAGTGTAAAATAAATAATAAGGGGCGTTTACCAATGTCTGCCAACAATAGATTCTTTTCTTTTTGATTACTTTTTCTTTACTAAAAAGAAAAAGTAATTGGGCGAGAAGAGACTGTCTTGAGTCGCTCGCAATAAACGTGTCTACGGATTTTGCTTCAAAGAATTTCATTCTTTTCGCAAAACACCTCCGCACTCTGCTCGCTCCTCGCTCGAACTCTTAGAATGCTTCGCATTGAGAGTTCTCGTCCCTTGACTCATAGTCTGAAACAAAAAAGAACTTATGGCAAAAGCCTAAGTTCTTTTTTATTTGGGCGAGAAGAGACTCGAACTCTTACACCATAGGCGCTAGATCCTAAGTCTAGTGCGTCTACCAATTTCGCCACTCGCCCGAAAACTTTTCTGTGACAACATTTGTTAATATATCAAGCCCAAACTTATTTGTCAAATCCTCCATTTATGTAAATTGTAAACTTTTGTAACAAATCCTAAAACCTTTGAAATCGGCTAATTTTTATATACTTTATATATATGTAAGACAAAACGATGGAAGATATTAAGATGTTCACCTACAATCTAAATAGCATGAATATGTTTGGTATGAACTCTATGGGCTTCGGCAATATGGGAATGTTCGGTATGGGCGGTTTCAATATGCTGGGCGGTCTGTTTGGGTCTTCCATTTTTACTAATTGTGACGGAAGTTTTAATTATGATGCTGCTGCAGGATTTGGTGTCGGCAGTGTCCTTATGAATATTGGCGGTGCAGCTGTTAATAAAGTTGTCCAAGAAAAACGAGCTAATTCTAAAAAAGCTTTATCTTCTGTTGTTGAAGATTTAAATAGAAGAATTGCTGATGTTAAAGACGAAAGAGCTGAATATACTAAAGACAAAGAGGCTAGAGAACAAAAAGTTAAGGATGCCAATACTCAGGTTACATCATTAACTGAGGAGTTGAATAAGCTTGATGTATCCGGTCTCGAAACTGAATATCAGAGAGCTAAGAACGAATATACTAGTGCTAAATCGAATGATCCTAATCTGGAGACTTTAAAAACAGCTATGGAAAATGCCGAAAAAGCATATACAGATGCAAAAAATAGAGAGACAGAGTTGAAACAACAGATTGCAGATCAGCAAAAAATTATTGATGAGAATACACCGGAGATAGAAACTCTGGAAGGTAAAATTCTGTCTTGCGATGAAGAGTTGGCAGAGCTGCAAGCTGAATGTGATAGTATCCAAGGCGAATTAAATGATAAAATATTGAATAAAGCTGATGGTAATAGACTAAACCGTACAAGTATTGAAGAATTTAATGCAAAAGACTTCTCCAAATCTGAGACTACAGCAACCAAGCAGGATATGAGAAGAGCAATTGCTGAATATAGAACAGCAAGTCCTGAAAAGAAAGAAGAGTTGAAAGAAAAGATTAAATTAATCTATGACAAACTTTCTGCAGAAGATAAAAGTAACGATATCAGACAGGCATACTCAATTATATTTGGTTAAAAATATGATAATGTAAACTTTTGTTACAAAAGGGCTCGATAGTGAAATCGAGCCCTAATTATTTACTTTATATATATGTAAGATATAAGAAGAAAGACTGAATTATGGGCGCAATTACAGACGGCAGCTTTAGAGATGTAGCTAAATCAAATAAAGAGTACAGAGCTCAATATACTCGCATGTATGGCGGCGGATATGAGACTCATTCTCCGTTTGGCAGTCTTCTAACAAGTTTTTCGACACAGGCAATTTGGACAATAGCAGAAAAACTTGAGGCTCGTGCTGACAAACCCGAAGAAGAAATTGATGAAACAGAAACATATTCTGCGACTGCGGAATCATTGAGACAGGATATTCAGGCAGAACTAAATGCAAACGGCTGTTCCAATATATCTGAGGTTCAGGTAAAACTGCAAACTACTCAAGCTGAGTATGAATCACTCAATCTTCAGTTTACTTCCAAAAATAATGAATTAAGCGGAATAAATGGAGACTTGAAAAATTTAGCAAACCTGGGGTTAACTCAAGAAGAATATGATAACCGTTATAAAGAACTGACGGCTAAAGGCGAAGCTTTATCAAAAGAACTTGAAACACTGAAACCTCAATTAGAGGCGAAAAAGAAAGAAGCTGAACAAATAGCTGATTCCCTTTCTGATTTGCTGGCATATCAAAAGCAGCTTAAGAAAATTGAGGGCAGAGATGCTATTGAAGAGTTGACTAACGATGAAACTAAGAAATTTTCTAATTCTCTTAATGATTTGAAAAAAGCTATTGCTTCAGGTAACGAAGAAAAAATCAACTCACAGGCTTTAAAAGTTAAAAAAGCTTATGAAGAATTCACCGCAGCACATCCTGATAATAAAAATAAAACAATGCAGACAGGTTACGAATTTGCATTAAAATACATTAAAGATGAGCAGCAAGCATAATAATTAATACAGCCTCTTATTGCACCATACGGTGATTATATGCTATAATCTACTTGTACTAGTGTAGAAGAGGCTCATTTTATGAAGAGAAGAGGTTTTACCTTAACAGAAGTTTTGGTTACTATTGGCATATTGGGTATTGTAACAGCGGTTATGGCACCGGTGATTTCAAATTTGATTCCTGATAAAAATAAGGCTCAGGTTTTAAAGCTGTCAAAAGTAATAACTGATATAAATACCGATTTATTAAATAATCCAAGTATTTATTATAGTGATAATACAACTTGTACAGCACTGGATTGTACTCAGCAGCCATATATTGCTCCTTATAATACTGATGCAAATTATAAAGGTGCTACAAAATATCCTTTTCTTTTAGCATCAAAGCTTCATATTGTTGATACTCCGACTACATCGTCAGGTACTACAAAATTTACTACGGTTGACGGGGTAGATTGGGAAATAACAGCTTACGGCGGAACCGGTTATTCAGTAATGCTTGATATGAACAGAACCGATGCCCCGAATTGTTTTTATCTAAAAGATTCTTGTGAAAAACCGGATAGATATTATTTTGCTGTTGATGTAAACGGTGCTGTCTCCGGACGTGATCAACTAACGCAGGCATACTTGGCTAATCCGACCAAGCTCAATGACAAGAAAAATGATATCAGAAGTGCTGATACTTATACAACAGACCTTTCAGTATCTAAATAGAATACACGGGGATTGCAATTGAATACTATAAGTGAATATATTCAAGAATCTATTAATGTAAAGCTTTCTGTTTTGGAAAACAAGGACTTTCTGGATACATTGGAAGGTTTAGCTGACAGAGTCTCTAAAGTTCTTTTGTCATCCGGGAAAGTTATGACAGCCGGTAATGGAGGTTCTGCGGCTGATTCACAACACTTTGCCGGCGAGCTTATGTGCAAGTTATACAAAACCAGGTCACCTCTTCCTGTTTTGGCTTTAACAACCGATTCTTCTGTTATTACGGCGATATCAAACGATATAAGCTATAAGTATTGTTTTTCAAGGCAGATAGAGGCTTTAGGTAATAAAGGGGATGTATTCATAGGCATTTCTACTTCCGGTGATTCAGAAAATATAGTTGAAGCTTTAAAGACTGCAAAAGAAAACGGACTTGTAACTGCCGGCTTAACAGGCGGGAAGGTTGGTTTGATGGATGAGTATTGTGATTATTTGATTAAGATTCCATCTTGCGATGTTCCCCATATACAAGAATCTCATATTATGGTTGTACATATTTTGGCAATGCTCATAGAGGAAAGAGTTTTCAGGCAGTAAAACTGATTTTCTTTTTAAAATATGAAATAGTTTCCTGCAAGCCGTCTTTGATATCGACTTTTGGCTGCCATTTTAGATTGGTGTTTGCAAGTGTAATGTCAGGTTT
Organism: Candidatus Gastranaerophilales bacterium; assembly: GCA_944326455.1. Taxonomy (GTDB): domain Bacteria; phylum Cyanobacteriota; class Vampirovibrionia; order Gastranaerophilales; family Gastranaerophilaceae; genus CAG-196. The sequence continues at coordinate 14,439 of CALVEA010000029.1, forward strand.
CCTTTTTACCGGGTCATCTGACGGAAGCGGCTTGTAAATAAGTTTTGAGTTGCTTCCCGTAAGGTTAATAATCAATGATGCGAGATTTTTTATAGTTCTTTCTTCCGGATTACCGAGATTAACCGGTCCAATAAAGTTAGGTGTGTTCATCATTCTTATCATCCCGTCTACTAAGTCTGATACATAGCAGAAAGAACGAGTTTGGCTTCCGTCGCCATAAATTGTTATATCCTCGCCTTTAAGAGCTTGAACAATAAAGTTTGAGACAACTCTTCCGTCATTAGGATGCATGTTAGGACCGTAAGTATTAAAGATACGTATAATTTTAACATCAGTGCCAAATTGTCTGTGGTAATCCATCATAAGAGTTTCCGCGCATCTTTTGCCTTCATCATAGCAGCTTCGTATCCCAATCGGGTTAACATTTCCCCAATAAGTTTCTGTTTGCGGGTGTACCAGCGGATCTCCGTATACTTCACTCGTAGATGCCTGTAAAAGAGTGGCTCCATATTTATTTGCAAGCTCAAGCATATTTATAATACCCATAACTGATGTGCGTATGGTTTTAACAGGGTTGTATTGATAATGAGGAGGGCTTGCCGGGCAAGCAAGATTATATATTTGATCTATTACAGTAAAATATTCCTCTGTAATATCGTGTTCTACGAGTTCAAAATTAGGGTTTTTATAGAATTCCTCAATGTTTTCTATGCAGCCGGTGAAAAAATTGTCTAAACAAATAACATAATTGCCTTCATCTAAAAGTCTTTTACACAGGTGAGAACCGATAAACCCAGCTCCTCCTGTTACCAGTATTCTTTTCATTTCTATACGCTCCTCTATATTTATCATAGCATAAAAACTTGATATAAATTCGTCAATATTATATAATTCTGTTTGGAATTCAGTATAAAGAGAGAGGATTTATATGATGAAATTGAAAGGTTTTACTTTGGCGGAAGTTCTAATCACGCTGGCTATTATCGGTGTTGTTGCCGCAATAACATTACCGAATTTAGCGACTAACATACAGAAGGCAAGTATTGGACCGACTCTTGCAAAAGCTGTTAACACTTTGGAAAATGTGAACAAAACAATATTGACAGATAACACAGCAAGGCAGTTAGAACAAGTTTGTACAACGGATTATGTCGCATGTATTCAAGATTATCTTGCAGGTTCAGAAATTACAACAACACAGACATATAAAGCTTCTTTCCTTGATGCAACATCAGCTTTTTCTGCAACAGGGTTTGTTACTAATGACGGTGTGGCTTATTACCAGTCAGCAGCACCTTCAACTACAGCGCTAGCGACTGCACCAACTGATTATTATGGCAGATATTATACTATTTACATTGATGTGGACGGTCCTGGTAAGGGGCTTAATGCGGTAGGAAAAGACACATTCCTTTTCTATGTTGATTTAAATGGTACTATTATACCTTACGGTGGTCAGTTGTATAAAAACTATACCGGCGGTGATTCTGTGCTTTGGGAAACTGCTTGTAAAGAAAATAGCAATCCTACAACAGGCGATGCAGTAAAATCTTGTGCAGGTTCAATAGCTGATAACGGTTGGAAGGCAATATTCTAAAAGCTTGTAAAAATATTCATAAAAAATGCGGATGTTTAACATCCGCATTTTTTTTCTTCGTCTTCGGCTCCGATTCTATGAACCCTTATAAAGTTTGTTCTTCCTGTAATAAGTTTTGGAATAGAACCTATAATTATAATTCTTTCATCTTTTTTGAATGAAGTATTCTCAAAAATGTATTTGTCAATTTCTTTAAGTATATTGGTATCTAAAACGGCATCCCACTCTTTGTGGCTTGGAGTAATTCCCCAATATAAATTTAATTTTCGACAAGTTTTTTCCATATCGGAAATTGCAATTACAGGAACTTGCGGACGAAGTTTTGCAAGCAGTTTAGGCGTGTATCCGGTATGACTGAATGCAAGAATTGCTTTTGCGTGCAAATCTTGTGCCATTTTTACCGCAGCATTTGCGATAGCTTGCGGTGAAAGTTCATAATGCTCATTAATGTCCAAAATTAAATTTGATAAGCAGAATTGACAGTTCTCAGTATTGTTTGCAATTTCTCTCATCATAGCAACCGCTTCTACCGGATATTTTCCCATTGCGGTTTCACCTGACAGCATAACTGCATCAGTACCATCCATAATAGCATTGGCAATATCGCTTGCTTCTGCTCTTGTTGGAATAGGTTCTTCTATCATTGACTCAAGCATTTGGGTTGCAACAATACAAACTCTTCTTTGTTTGATTGTTTTGTCAATGATAACCTTTTGTATTATAGGTACCTCTGCCGGAGACATTTCAATACCTAAATCACCTCTTGCAACCATGATACCGTCTGCTTCATAGATGATTTCATCCAGATTTTTTACAGCCTGAGGCTTTTCAATTTTTGCAATAACAGGAATATCTCCGCCTGCTGCCTTAATAATTTTTTTTGCCATTATTACATCAGAGGCTTCTCTTACAAATGATTGCGCGATGTAATCCGCATTATTTTCAACTGCAAATTTTATAAACTCTTTATCTCTTTTGGTTACGGCATCAAGACTCGCTGTTGATCCTGGAAGGTTAATTCCTTTGCGCGGCTTAATTTCTTCTCCGTAAAGAACTTCTGTATAAACTTTATTATCTCTGACTTCACAAACACAGAGACCAACTTTCCCGTCATCAAGAAGAATTTTATCTCCTGTTTTTACGTCATCTGCGATTCCATCATAATCTACAGGAATATAATCAGAGCCTTCTTCATATTCGCCAGCTTTAAGTACAATTCTGTCGCCGCTATTAATGTTAATAGGAGCCGGAATATTACCTACACGGATTTTGGGTCCCTGCAAGTCAATCATAAATGGTATATATAACCCAAGCTCATCAGAAACACGTCTTATATTTTTAATATTTTCCAGATGCCCCTCAATTGTTCCATGTGAGCTGTTTAATCTGAACATTGACGCCCCGGCAAGGGTTAATTTTTTTATCATTTCATAGGAAGATGTTGCAGGACCTAATGTCGCAACAATCTTAGTCTTACCTTTTTTCATACTATTTATCTCCTCGTGTGTAAAATATGGGTATATATTTAATTTAAAATATCGGGATGACAGGATTTGAACCTGCGACCCCTTCGTCCCGAACGAAGTACGCTACCAAGCTGCGCTACATCCCGAAAAAAAGATATTAAATTGTCAAATGGGTTGTTGAGCGTACTTGAACGAAGTACTACCTCTCCTCAAACGTGACATTTAGTCACGTTTTCGTCGGCAGAGTCAAGCTGCGCTACATCCCGAAAAAAAGATATTAAATTGTCAAATGGGCTGTTGAGCGTACTTGAACGAAGTACTACCTCTCCTCAAACGTGACATTTAGT
>CALVEA010000030.1 GCA_944326455.1 Candidatus Gastranaerophilales bacterium
TACAACAGTAATGCAACCCAAAGTTATGCAACCGCATTAGGTGCATCATCAGTTGCCAAACACAGCTATTCCACAGCTATCGGATACAGTGCCAGAACTACTACAAGCAACCAAATTGTTCTCGGCACCAGTTCAACCACTGTTTATATCCCGGGGTTATTAGTAGTTGATGGGAATGTACGTTTTAAAAAAGAAGCTTACATTGGTGAAAATTTGAGAGGTGATGATGTAGCTATATGGGCTCATTTTGGTAGAGGAGGTGTAAGAGGAGGTATCGGTGGTGATGGTGGTGACAAGCTACATAGACATGCAGATTATATACCGGGAGCGTCTTGCGACCGCAGACTCAAGAATGTTGGAGAAGTATTCTCCGGCGGATTGGATAAAATTAAGCAGCTCAAGGTATATAATTTCACATTTAAAGATGATGAGTCAAAAACTCCTCATGTCGGTGTAATGGCGCAGGATTTACAGAAAGTATTTCCTGATGCAGTTACCAAAGGAGAGGATGGTTTCTTAAGAATCAGATGGGAAGATATGTTCTACTCGCTCATTAATGCAGTGAAAGAGTTGGATTTAAGAATAACTGCCGAAAACACGGAACTCAAGAAACGAGTTACGGAACTTGAGAAACAGAACAAGCGGTTAGAAGAACGTCTTTCAAAACTAGAGAAGAAAATTTTATAACTAAGTAGATTTTTGCCGGGCTGGAGGGGTAAATATAAAGGTTTCCCCAAACCCCGCCCGGCTTTTTTTACTACGTGCGTTATTACAAGCTTAAATCTAATCTTCCTCCCTCATAAGGGAGGAAGATGATTTGTCATGGACAGTTGTGCCCAAATTAGTGAAGGAGAAAAATTCTTATTCACTTATTCACTTATTCACTTATTTACTCAGTCACTCAGTCACTCAGTCACTCAGTCACTTAGTCCCCTATTCACTAATTACCCTCATCTCCCAACCTCTATTCACTAGTCACTATTCACTAATCTTCCGTGAGGGTGAGCGGATTCATAAACATCTTTCATGTGTTTCATTGAAATATGGGTGTAGATTTGTGTATTAGAGATTCCTGCGTGCCCGAGGAGTTCTTGAACTACTCTCAGGTCGGCGCCGTTTTCAATCAGACGGGTTGCAAAACTATGCCGAAAAACGTGCGGAGTTACTTTTTTGGGAAGTTCTATTCTTTCTACTACTTCGTTTATGGCTTTTCTGATGGTTTTATTTTGAAGCCGAAAACCTGTACTGTTAATAAACAGCGGGGTATTTTCCGTAATTTCTCCTATATTATAGCCTGGTGCGAGAAGCTGCCTTGCTGTGTTAATATATTGAGTTAAGTAGTCTTTAGCTCTGTTGGAGATAAGGACAATGCGTTCTTTTGCGCCTTTACCAAATACTTTGATTTCATTTTCGTCAAGGTTAAGGTCCCCGAAATTCAAATTTGAGAGTTCTGAGACACGCATTCCTGTTGCCCACAGGAGTTCCAGTATAACTCTGTTTCTAAATCCGGCAGGAGTGTCAATTTTAACATTGTTCAGGATTTTTTCTATCTCGTCCGGAGTAAGAAATTTTGGTAAAGATTTTGGTCTTTTAGGTGCTGATAATGAAAGTGCGGGGTTTGAATCAATATATCTTTCACGGAATAAATATTTGTAAAAAGTTCTGATAGCTGCGGTTTTACGCGCAATTGTAGTTTTTTTGTAATCAAATCTTTGGATAAAATGCAAATATTCTCTGAGTTTATTAAAATCTGCCTCTGTACAGCTTGAGCCGTTAAGCCAGAGGATAAAACTTACTATATCAGAAGAATAGGCTGCAACGGTGTGTTCGGAAAAGTTTTTTTCCACACTTAAATATGCCTTAAACCCCTCTAAATATTCTTTTTCTCTTGAATCCACAATCTGCCTTCCGGAATATGTTAAAATTTTACTTTTGATTACAATTATTATACAATATTTCATATAAAGATAAAAGTAACCGTGTAGTCCTATGAATATATTTAAAACGTTTGAGATATTTTTAAAAGAACCGCTCAGTGTGCTTAGAGAAAATATTATTCAGATAGTAAGTATTCAGACGGGCAACATCTTTGAAAACAAACCTTCTGTTGATGTAACGCTGCTTAAAAACAAGGCACAGGTGACTGTGGTAAACAATGAAAAACTGTATAATCTTTTGTCTATGGTTAACCACAGGGCAGAAATGAAGAAAAAACAAGCTTTGGAACCTGAAAACCGTATAAATCGGGGATAGAGAATGAAACAACTTAATGCAGAATTTATAATAAGTGCGGAAAAACTTTCTCAGTGTCCGGATTTTTCGTATCCTGAATTTCCTCTTTTAGGAAGGTCGAATGTCGGCAAATCTTCTTTTATAAACGCTTTGTGCAATAATAAAAGACTTGCTAAGACTTCAAATACACCCGGAAAAACCCGTTTAATAAACTTTTTTAATTTTTCTGATAAATTTATTGTAGCGGATTTGCCCGGATATGGGTATGCAAAGGTTTCTAAAGAAGCTCAGGCAAGATGGCAGAAATATTTGGAAGAATATCTTTTAGAGAGAAAACAGATTAAATCTCTTATTCAATTTATTGATGCACGTCACGAAATTCAAAAAAACGATTTTCAAATGAGGGAATGGGTTGAAGCCTATAATTTACCAATATTTACAATTGTTACCAAGATTGATTATATTCCTCGCGGAAAGGTGCAAAAAGTTCTTGCTGATGTTAGGAAAGAATTTTCCGGAGATGTCCTTCCTTTCAGTGCTGAGGACAGATTTTACTGCGAAAGTACTATTGAATATTTGCTTAATTTATGTAGATAATAAGTAATTACGGAGGCAGAGTGTTAAAACCGGTTAATAAAAACGATTTAAGTCAAATTTCACTGACGGGACTCAGAGCCATTGTCCTTATCAGTATGTTAATGACTGCGCCGAGGTCTCTTGAAGAGATTAGAAAGACTTTTATTGAATTAAATATTATGGAAGAATCAAATTCGGACGACATTCTCCGAATTGATTTAAATACTATAAAATCAATGGGTTTTGAGATTTCTCGCTCTTCTTCAAAAACCGATTATAAATACGTGCTCTTAAAACATCCGTTTGTTATGAAAATTTCTGATGAAGAATTGTATGTTTTAAAAAGAGCTTATAAAAAAGTTAAGGCAAATGCTGATATAGTTACTTTAATTAAGTATGATAATCTCTTTAGAAAGATTGCAAACTTTATTTCAGATAATGAAATGAAAGAAAAGTTTATTGGCATATCCGCACTTAAGAGTTTTGATACGGAACTGTTAAATGAACTTTTGGCAGATGTGAAACAAGAACGGATACTAGAAGTATTGTACAGAAAACCCGGGGCTAAAGTTGATTCAAAAAAGAAAATAGTTGCTCAAGATTTAGTGTATAACAATGATAAAATTTATTTGTACGGTTATAATCTTGATTCAGAAGATTCTGTAGTATTCAATTTTCAAAGAATACGAGCTATTCTCAGCAGGAGCTTAAAAAAAGAAGGTATCGATAAAAAGGTTACAAAAATTAAGTTTCATTTACGCAGTTTCGGCTTAGATTCTATTGAGCCGGGTGAAGAAATTCTGGAGTCCGGAAAAAACGGTTTTATAGTAGAAGGCTCTTATCATAATGAATTTCTTGCAATTCAGCGAATTTTGTCTTTCGGTGCAAGATGTACAGTTCTTGAGCCGTTGGACTTTAGGAACAAAATTATTGCCAAATTAAGAGATATGAGGGCGGTATATGACAGCAAATCAAGTTGTTAAAAAGAATCTTTCTTCAACGCAAGTTTTGAAAACCCTTAAAGTTTTGCTTGAGGGAGATTTTACAATGAGTGAAATTCTTGAAAGATTAAATTCTCAAGAAAATAAACCCGTTTTTAATAACAGCGTTGTAAGCAAGTATATTAATACTTGCAGATATTGCGGTATTTCAATTCCTAAAATTCATAACAAGTATTATGTAGCAAATATTCCTTTTGGTTTGAATATTGACTTTGATGAGCAAGACTTGCTTTTGCGTCTTAGAGAAGTTATAAGCAATGGTATGGCAGCAAAATACAACCGTGTTGCAGATATGTTTTTTGAAAAATTGAACAGGTTCTCTAATAAACAGATAGTCAGAATTGAAAAAAATGAAGCTAAATATTTTTATGAAGCATTTGAAAGCGCTATAGAAAAACGCCGCAAAATCAGATTATTATTTAAAATTCAATATGAGATGGAATGCACTCCGGTATGTATTACGGAAAATAAGGGAAAAACTTATTTTAACGTGCTTTTTAATAACAAAGAGAGATTTATAGCAGAAGAGCGGGTTGCGGGGCTGGAGATTCTCAATATTAAGTCTGAAGAGATTCCCGCAGCTCAGAATGTTGTTTTCAAGCTGAGCGGCGATTTGGTTCAAAGGTATACTCTCAGAGAACATGAATCCTATATAACAAAAAATGAGGATGAATGTGTTATTTCAAATACCGGAGAAAATAAAGAACTTTTATTTTCGAGACTTTTGAGATATGATAGCAGCTGTGAAATATTAAATCCGATAGAGTATCGTGAAGAAATGAAACTTCTTCTTAATTCGGCTTTAAGTAATTACGGAGTATAAATATGCTTCTTGCTATTGATATAGGAAACACAAACATCACTTTAGGGGTGTTTGATGGTGAAAGTCTTGCAGATACTTTTCGTATGGCGTCTGACAAAGAGCTGCCGCAATACGAGTATGAAGTTTTGTTGGAAAGATTATGCAAAAATTTTGATATTACGGATTGTATTATAGCTTCGGTGGTAGAAGAACTGAGCCAAGTTTTAAAAAAAGCTGCAGATAAAGTTTTTGGGATTGAGTCATTTTTGCTGACAAATAATTCTGATTTGGGGGTTAAAGTAGATTTGCTTAAGCCGGAAGAAGTTGGTGCAGACAGAATTGCTAATGCTTACGGCGCTTATGTAACATATCCTAAACCGGCTATAGTAGTTGATTTAGGTTCAGCAACAACCTTTGATATTATCAATGAGAAAGGAAATTTTATCGGCGGAGTGATTATGCCGGGATTGAATATGCAATTCCGTTCACTCAATCGCAACACTTCAAAACTTCCGCGTATAGAAGCGGGGATTTCCGAAAAAGCAATTGGAAATTGTACTGAGGCGGCGCTTTTATCAGGTGTAATAAGAGGTTCAGCTTCTGCTATAGAAGGTTTGATTAACCAGTGTGAAAAAGAACTTGGCAAGAAAGCTTATATTGTCGCAACCGGCGGTTATAGCGGTCTTATTTCCCAATATATGACACGTAAGTTTGACAGTGTGAATCCGTCTTTAACATTGGAAGGGCTAAAACAGCTTTACAAACTTAATCAGCCCGTCCATGTATAATCCCCCCAAAAGCCTTGTCTGTACATGGTTTTGTCATGTAAATTTATATTAACTTTGACCCCAAAAATACCTGAAAAAACTTTACAATTTTTTCTATTTAAAATAGTATGTTATTATGTTGTTAATAGTATAGTTAAATAATAAGAGGAATAATTGTGGACAATTTAGGACCAGATATTTTTGGAAGAAGAGATGTTGAGACATCGTCTGATAGTGGATATTCAATGCAGTCATCTGACAGCACCCCTGCTCCGGCACCGGGCGTAAGTCCTGCAAAAATTAAAGTTATTGGTGTTGGCGGCGGCGGCGGAAATGCCGTAAACAGAATGATTAAATCAGGCTTGACCGGGGTTGAATTCTGGTTGATGAATACTGATTTACAGGTTCTTAACTGTTCACCATGCAAAAATAAGATTCAGCTTGGCGCTAAGTTGACAAACGGGCTTGGTGCAGGCGGAGAACCTCAGGTTGGTGAAAAAGCAGCTGAAGAAGCTCAACAAGAAATCACTCAAGCTATTGAAGGTTCCGATATGGTGTTTGTTACTGCCGGCATGGGCGGCGGTACAGGTACCGGTGCAGCTCCTATCGTTGCTAAGATTGCCAAAGATTTAGGTATTCTTACAATCGGTGTTGTTACTAAACCTTTCTCTTTTGAAGGAAAACGCAGACAAAATCAGGCTCAACAAGGTTTAGAAAAATTAAGAGAATCTGTTGATGCTTTGATTGTTATTCCTAATGACAAGTTATTAGATGTAGTAGACAGAAGAGTATCTCTCCAAGAATCATTCATCGTTGTTGATGAAGTTCTCTTGAGAGGTGTTCAAGGTATATCTGATATTATTACAATTCCTGGATTAATTAACGTTGACTTTGCTGATGTTAAGAGTGTAATGCAAGCATCAGGTTCAGCGCTCATGGGTATCGGAAGAGGCACAGGCGAAGGCAGAGCTATTGAAGCTGCTAAAATCGCTATTAACTCTCAACTGCTTGAAACTTCAATCAATGGCGCAAGCGGTGTAATTGTTAATATTACAGGCGGACCGGATATGACATTGCATGAAGTAACTGATGCTACAAATATTATCAATGATGCAGTTCTTGATGATGCAAGAGTTATTATAGGTGCGGTTGTTGATGATAATATTCAAGGCGAAATTCAAATTACTGTTATCGCAACAGGTTTTGAACTTCGTTCGCAAATGCCTATAGAAGAAAAAGTTGAGAACCGCTCAATCAGCGCAGCTGAATTCTTCTCAGGTGCATTTAATAATTCAGCTCCAAAAGCGCCTACAATGTCATCTTTCTCAGAAATTCAGATTCCTGATTTCTTAAGAAAGTAGGCTAAAGACTGAAATTAAAGATATTAGAGAGAAAAAGTTAAATATTTTTCTCTCTTTTTGTCTAAATATGGAAGGGTTAATGGATGAGAGTATTACCAATTACACTTTATACGGCTTCTCGTAATGTAAAGTTTAGGGAACAAGACGGTGAAATGTTTAACTCGCCTCGTCAGTATTTGAGTCCTTATCAGCAAGAGTTGGAAGATTTGAATAAAGAACTTCACAATAGGATAAGATTAATACATTATTATTATTCCCAAAATAATTCTGCTAAAGAAAACGCCCTTAAAAGACTTTTTCAGGAAATAGATTTAAGAAAAGAAGCTATAGAGAAAAAGTATGCACCGAAAAAAAATTGGCTTCAAAAATTGCTGCATCTTTAGAATGAATTAAGTAAAACAATTCCAAGATTCAAATATGTCGCATAAAGTATCCAAATCATATACGGCAGAAGAATCCAACCTGCGGGTTTAGAGATTTTAAAGAATGCAATTATATTTAAAAATACCAGAATATCCAGAATGATTATAATAACAAGAGCAACTATCGGATTTTTTATATAGAAAAATACCGGACTCCAGCAAAGATTAAGTCCCAGCTGACTAAAAAATATAGCATAACCCCAGGATTTATCTTTGCTGCTTGTCTTAAATCCAAAGAGAATAAGTGCAGCCAGCATTGTAAGGTAGAGGAATGTCCATACGGGAGGAAAAATCCATGCCGGAGGAGTTAATGGCGGAAAGTTGAGTGAATTGTACCAGTTAAGACTTTGCATAATTAAATTATATTTATGTAATAAAAAAATTTTATGCGACGACTGTTTAATTTTGTACTACAATTGCAATCCACTGGTCTTGATGTAAAATTTCAACAACTCTTAAATTGAAGCGTTGAACAGCTTCAAAAACAACCGCTTTCTTCTCATCCAGAATACCGCTTAGAACCATTTGGGCGCCGGGTTTCATAACATTTTTTAAATCTCCCATAATTTCTGCCAGAATGTTGTGGAGAATATTAGCGCATACAAAATCGTATTTTTTAGTAATTTTATCTGCTGTATTGAGTTCAAAGGTTGTTTCTGTTATTTCATTTTTCTGAGCATTTTCTATACATACATCTATAACAGTCGGGTCATTGTCGCATCCGTAGGCTGAACTTGCCCCAAGTTTTATTGCACAAATGGCTAAAATCCCTGAGCCTGTACCTATGTCTGCAACAGAAGCTCCTTTAGGCATATATTTTTCAAGAGCTTTCATACATAATTGGGTTGTCTGGTGCGTACCGGTACCAAAAGCACAGCCGGGGTCAAGAGTTATTGTTATTTCATTCTCTTTTGGCGTATAACTTAGCCAGCTCGGTACAATTGAAATTTTGTCTGTAACATGGGTCACGTCCCATTTTTCTTTCCATTTTTTAGACCAGTCTTGATTCTCTTTTTCCTCAAGTTCAATTTCCCAGCTGCCTAATTCTTCATCCGAAAATCCGCGTTCTTTTAAGAGTTCGCGCTCTATATGAAGAATTTCTTTGAGGTTTTGCGGAAACGACGTCAAAAAGACTCTTAAAGTCCCTCTTGTGGTAGAAGTCATTTCAAGATCCTTGTACGCTTCTTCTGCAAGTACGACTCCTTCGCAGTCAAAGTTTGAAAAAAAGATATCTGAAATAATATCTTCCATCTCCGGATTAATTGATATTTTTAATTCGTAATAATTCATATTACAAGTTTACCACTTCAAAAATGATATTGCATTAATATAATTTTCGTAATCCTCTTTAGAGAGTTCGTAAGCCGGAGCACCATTAATATCTTCTACGCGCCGGAAAAGTATATGATTTTTATCGGAAAATTTTTGAGAGAAATCGGCGTTATTATTGGATTCTTGTACTAATAAATTCCCATTTCGTGTTCCTACAACGCTTATACTGTGTGCTGCAATTACAAGTACTGCGGCACCTTCTTTTTTATCCGCCATATTGTATATTTCATCAAAACCTCCGGCATAATATGGGTCTCCTGTACCTATACCGTTTTGGAGTTTGTTGTCTTTATCTCTGAATCTGTATTGTGTGAATTTTCCTCCGGTTAAAACCTCAAAGAATCGGAAGCTGTAGTTACCTGAATCCATATCTATAACAGCATGTTTTCCTGATTCCATTTTTGTTTTAAGTTCCGGATTTTGATTAACTTCTTCAAAATATTTTTTTATTGCGATAACGTATGCTGCGGCATCACCTTCTCCTTGCACCAGATTGGGACTTTCTTTTTCAATATCTTCCGGTGTGATTATGTATATCCCATCGTGAAAACCGTTATCTTCTGCTTCCTGAAGGTGTATTGCAAAAACACCGGTATTATTATCATAATATTTATTACTTTCCAGTAGTTTTGTACCTTCCTGTGTTGTCAAAAGGGCATTTATAGAGGCTAATGCCCAGCAGACTTCTGTTTGCTGCGTTGCAGGTTTATCAAATTTTCCGTTCCCTAAATCAATATTTCCTGTTGAATCTGTTTTCTTTTCAACATTATGTTCTTCTACGAATTTATTAACAGCGGATTCCAATTTTGTATTCTCATACGGTTCATTAATAAGCTTTAAACTCTTTTCTGCCAAATTTTCCCGTTCTTGTTTAATCCTTGTCAATTCATTAATCTCAGACATAACAAATTTAAAATCTACTTGACTGGGTTCAAAACCGGATAAATCATAACCGCTATTTATTGCGTATTGATAAAGTGCCTTAATAATTTTTTGATAGTTTTGTTCCTCTGTCTGATTTCTGTCAGTTTTCAAATTAAGTTCAGCATACATAGAAACATAATTATTAACATTTCCCGAATTTATTTCCGGAAGCGTATTTTCATTTGAGAATAAATTTGAAAATTTATCCTTTAATTGGGCGTAATATTTTTGCAGTATATTTTTATCTTTTTTACTCAATTCAGAATATGCTGGGGCATTCTCAACGAGACTTCCGTTAAGATATTCTCCAAGTTTTTCATATTCAAGTAAGGTATCGACTTGCAGATTATCTTTGCCTGCGCTGTCGCTGCCGGAAATAAGTCTAATAATAGAATTTGCAACACCATCTAATGACATTATGCACCTTTATCTTACATAATGTTTAACGGCACTTTTGGGCAAAACTTTAAAATTTCTGAATGAAATTTACAAAACTTAACCTTCAATAAATCTGCCCATTGCACGGAATTTATTATATCTCTGTTCTTTCAATTCTTCCGCAGAAAGTTTATTTAATTCTTCAAATGCTTTGATTATTGATGTTTTCATACTGTCAGCAGTTGCTTTGTAATCTGTATGAGCACCGCCCAGAGGTTCAGGAATCTCTTCATCAATAATACCTAGTTCAAGTAAATCTTTGGAAGTAATTTTGAGCGCTTCGGCAGCTTCTGCGTACATTGACGCATCTCTCCAAAGAATAGAAGCACAGCCTTCAGGAGAAATAACCGTATAGTAGGCATGTTCAAGCATCATAACCCTGTCAGCTACGGCAAGTCCTAATGCACCGCCGCTGCAGCCTTCGCCTGTTATAATTGCAACTATAGGAACCGAAAGTTTGGACATTTCTCTCAAGTTAACCGCAATAGCAGAACCTTGCCCGGTTTCTTCGGCTTTGATTCCCGGATATGCCCCCGGTGTGTCAATTAATGTAACAACAGGAATGTTAAATTTGTCTGCATGTTTAAAAAGTCTTAGAGCTTTTCTGTAACCTTGCGGCTGAGGCATCCCAAAATTATATTCCAAATTTTCTTTAGTGGTTTTTCCTTTTTGGATACCTATTATCATAACCGGTTTGCCGTCCATTTTAGCAAGACCGCCGATAATAGCCCGGTCGTCAGTGCCTTCTCTGTCACCGTGAAGTTCAATAAAATCTTCGCACATCAACTCAACAAAGTCGAGGAATTTAGGTCTTTCCTGATGTCTTGCGATTTGTAATTTTTGTGAAGGTTTCAATTTCGAATACAACTCCTTTTTGTAATCCTGAGCTTGTTTTTCAAAGTCCCTTATTTGGGATTCCAAGTCCATTCCGGAATCTTCGCTCATTTTTTTTAGTTCATCTATTTTCTTTTGTATTTCAACTATAGGTTTTTCAAAATCTAAAACTATAGACATCTTTTTATACTCCGTGCATATCTAAAATATTGGCAAGTGTTTTTCTTAAGTTCTTTCTCTTAGAAACAATATCAACCTGACCGTATTTGAGCAGATACTCAGCTGTCTGGAAATCAGACGGAAGTTTTTGTCTTATTGTCTGCTCAATAACTCTTCTTCCCGCAAAGCCTATTCTGGCACCTTGTTCTGCAATAATAATATCGCCAAGAGTTCCAAAGCTTGCCGTAATACCGCCAAATGTAGGCTCAGTAAGAATATTAATGTACAAAATTCCCGCTTCATCAAGTCTGCCGACAGCACATGAGGTTTTTGCCATTTGCATTAAGCTTAACGCACTTTCTTGCATTCTTGCACCGCCCGATGAGGTAACTGCAATCATTGGAAGTTTAAGCGTAAGAGCTTTTTCCATCATTCTTGTAACTTTTTCGCCTACAACACTGCCCATAGAACCGCCCATATAATCGAAATCCATTATAGCAGCAGCAACACTATGACCTTCAATTTTACCCAGACCTGTTATAACAGCTTCATCCAGACCAGTTTTTTCATGAGCTTTTTTGAGTCTGTCAGCATAAGATTCCGTATCTACAAAATTCAAAGGGTCTGTCGGCAGAACATTTTTGAACAGTTCTTCAAATGAACCTTTATCAAAAAGCTGCGAAATTCTTGTCTTTGCATTTATCCTAAAGTGATAATCACAATGAGGACAAACCATTAGATTTTCTTCCAATTCACTTTTTAATATCTGTGAATCACAATGCACACACTTTACCCAGAGTCCGGATGCATTGTCTTCAATCCCTTTCATATCTTTTGCCCTGCGTTCTATCTGGGCTTGTTTCCTTTTATCAAACCATTCTTGAATTGTCATATTTCACATTCGACCGGGCTTCGGTCGTCCTTTTCCCTAATACAATGCGATTGGCATAAACCCATTTTACACCAAAAATATCAGTTTGGTACAGTTTTTCATAAAATTGTTACAACTTTTTCGGTTAAAAATGAGAAGATTGAAATAAGTCAATTGGAATAAAATGTAGACTAATAATTGGTTTGAATTTCCCTTTTCACTGTAATATCGACAGTATGACAGAATTATAGTAATATGGTTCTGTAGGGCTTGCACAATGCAACTTCGTTACACACAATTTTCAGAGAAATTGAACGAAAGGAGGCAAGCTATGGTTGATAAAATAATAATGCTATTACTAGCTTTTGCAATCGCCGTAATAGCATTAAATTTGAATCAACTGTAGGGTGCAGAGGGCTCTTAAGTCTAGCTTAACTCTTAGGAGCTCCGCCCTACTCTTATATTATTTACTATAACCCGTTGATTGTCAACCCGCTGACGGAAAGATTGATTTATACTAAACCCTCTTTCAGTGCTTTGACTGCTGCCTGAGTTCTATCGTCTACCACAAGTTTTTGGATAATATTACAAACGTGTGCTTTTGCGGTATGTTCGCTTATGGTAAGCGTTCTGGCTATATCACTATTGGACTGTCCGTCTACTATTAGTTTTAAAACTTCATATTCTCTTTGTGTAAGATTGGAATGCCGTTCTTTAAATACGCTTCGTGACAGCTGTCTTGAAGGTACTACGCCGCAATTTTTGTCCCGTATAAACGGTACAACATGGGGGTCAATCCACATAGCGCCTTCTTTTATCATTCTTATTATGTTCATTAAAAACTCTGTATTAATATCTTTGATAACATAAGCGCTTGCTCCGGCTTGCAGCGCCGCAGTTACTTCATCTTCCGTAATATGGGAAGTGAGAATGATTACACGTATATTGTTGTTGTGTTCTAAAATTTGTTTTGTTGCTTCTATTCCGGAAATATCCGGAAGACCTAAATCCATAAGCACAATATCCGGCTTAAGAAGTTTGGCTTTTTCAACAGCTTCTTTGCCGCTTGAAGCTTCTGATATGATTTCGAGTTCCGGATAATCGCAAAATAAAGATTTTATACCGATACGCATTAATTTTTGGTCTTCAACAAGTAATATTTTTATTTGCATATAACCCTCCTTGTAAGGCGAAATTTGCCATTATAATATTAAAACGGAGAGAAATATACTTAAATTGTGAAGCCCAGCTTTTTAAAGGTATTGTTTGAGTCTTTAAATTTTTAAACCTTTTTTGCAACTTGATTATAAAAAATATTATACAGTGTGCATTTTTTCAAAAATGCCTTTTTTCTGAACCCAAATTTCAAGCTCAAGCCGGTTGCCTTCTTCTATAAGTAAATTTTTTAACTCTTTAAAATTTACGGTTGAATTTTTTATATCACAAAGCATAAACATTACAAAATGCCCTTGCATCAATGTTTGCTTGATATCCTCAATATTTACCTGATATTTTGCAAGCAATGTAGAAACATTTGAAACAATTCCTACTTTGTCAGTACCGGATACTGTAATAATTATTTTGTAATCATCCATTTTTATTCTCCGAGAGCTTTTCTTATTAATTCATTAACGGTTTTTGGATTAGCTCTGCCTTTAGTTTCTTTCATGACCTGACCTACAAAGAATCCGAGAAGGTTAGTCTTGCCGTTCTTATAAGATTCAACTTCTGCCGGGTGAGAATCTATAACCTTTTGTACGATTTCCTTAATGGCTCCTTCATCTGAAATCTGGCTTAAACCTTTTCTTTCAACTATTTGAGAAGCTTTTTCACCATTAGTAATCATATCTTCTACAAGGATTTGTTTACCGATATTGTTTGAAATGGTTCCTTTTTCAATAAGCTGGATAAGTTCAACCAGATTTTCAGGAGTTAATTTTGTATCGGTAATCTCGACTTTATTTTCTTTTAAGTATGCTGCAATTTCACCCATAATAAAGTTTACTGCGGTTTTAGCATTTCCGCCGAGTTCAAGAACTCTGTCGAAGAAAAGCGCAAGCGGCATTTGTTCAACTATAACAGATGCATCATACTCGCTCAAACCTAAACTCATATATCTTTCGCGTTTTGCCTCCGGAAGTTCCGGCATTTTTGCTCTGATTTCTTCAACCCATTCTCTTGAAATCTCAAGCGGCATTAAATCCGGTTCCGGGAAGTATCTGTAGTCATGAGCATCCTCTTTTCCTCTCATTGAGCGTGTTTCTCTTAAGTTATCGTCCCAGAGTCTTGTTTCTTGAACAACTTTTCCGCCTTCTTCAACTATCTCTATCTGACGGTCAATTTCGTATTCAATTGCTCTTTGTAGTGCTGAAAAGCTATTTACATTCTTGATTTCAGCTCTTGTGCCAAATTCTTTTGAGCCTTTAGGCATAATAGAAATATTTGCATCACATCTCATTGAACCTTCTTCAAGGTTTCCGTCGCAAACGCCAAGATATCTTACAATATTTCTTAATTCTTCCATATAATTTCTTGCTTCTTCGCTTGAGCGCATGTCCGGCTCGGAAACTATTTCCAAAAGCGGTGTTCCTGCTCTGTTTAAGTCGACAAGAGAATATGTAGCACCATTGATTCCCGCAGCACCTACGTGAACAAGTTTGCCGGCATCTTCTTCAAGATGTGCTCTTGTTATACCGATTCTTTTGCCTTTAACATTAATGTAACCGTTTACGCAAATAGGTTCATCGTATTGGGAAATCTGATATCCTTTAGGAAGATCCGGATAAAAATATTGTTTTCTGTCAAATTTGCATCTTGAAGGGATTTCGCAATTAAGCGCAAGTCCAAGAAGGATACCCATATTTACACATTCTTTATTAAGTACTGGAAGTACACCCGGCATTCCGAGTGTAATCGGGCTAATCTGGCTATTTTGTTCGTTTCCGAACTCTGTACTGTCAGGCGCAAATATTTTTGATTTTGTCTTGAGCTGCGCATGTACTTCCAAGCCTATTACAACTTCATATTTTTCTCTTAAATCTTCCATTTTATAAACCTCATCAACTTCAATTTACTTAATTTTAACATAAACAAATTTTGAATGTACAAAAGCTTAGCCTTCGCCATGGTAAATCAGTGCTTCTACGCTTTTATGCGGTAAAATCAACTCTTCCATTGACCTGAACAGCTGAGCTTTTGTATCTGCTTCTATAAAATGCCCTCCGGTAACGTCTGCTGTGCATTGGAGCTGGGCTAAGTCGTCGGAATCTTTGACGTCAAAAGCTATAACATCAATTTTTATATCTTTTCTGGTTTTAACAAGTTCTATTGAATAGTCACAAGGGCTTTCGTCGCAGTTTTCTCCGCCGTCTGTAAGCAAAATTATATGTTTTATTCCGTCTTTTCCTTCCAGGTCTTTTTTTACAGCCTGTTTGAGTGAATATGTAATCGGAGTCATTCCTCTGGGGCGGAGTTTTTTTATAGAATCAAGAATCCGCGGAGAATTATTCATTTCAAGCGGAACAAGGAGTTCCGAACTTCTGCAAGCATTGTATGCAAGAATATTGCATGTATGACCGTAAACTCTTACCCCTGTTCGTGTTGAAGGGTCAATCTGGGGGAGAATTTTTGACATAATGTCTTTTACCTGATTAACTTTTGTTTCATGCTGGAGATATTCTCCCATACTGTTAGAAAAATCTATCACAAAAAGGAGTTTATCTCCGCGGGATTTGTAGTTATAATCATTTGGAGTATAAACTTCGTAAGCAAAAACAGGAATAATAAGAATTAAAAGCAAAAATAACCAGATTTTTTTCATACTCCAGATTAAACCGGCTTTTCTTAAAAAGAAATTGCCTTAATGGATTTCTGTGGAGTGATTACTTAAGCTGATTGACTCTAAGCTGTTCTTGCAATATGATTTTGGTGTTATGGAATACGATTTTAAAAAAGCCGAAAAATTACTGGAAAAAGAATTTGAAGGGATAAATGAAATAAGGGACTATAACCAGAGAAAAGTCCTAAAGGCATTTTATGACAACAGAGTAGCGCCTGAACATTTTTATACGGTGTCTGGTTATGGTCATGATGATTTGGGGCGTGAAGTTCTGGACAAAGTTTTTGCTCAGGTTTTTTGCGCGGAAAAGGCTCTGGTGCGGATTCATTTTGCATCCGGCACCCATACGCTTGCTTGCGCATTGTTCGGGAATTTGAGATACGGAGATAAGCTTTTATCTGCAGCCGGCGCGCCTTACGATACTATGCAGGAAGTTATTGGTACTGCCGGGGATGATGAAACAAAACGAGCCTCCCTAATCGGGAATGGTGTTCTGTATGATGAAGTTCCGCTCAAAAACGGGATGGAAATTGATTTAAACAAACTTGAAGAGATGGTGGATGAAAAGACAACTATGGTCTTGATTCAGCGCTCTAAAGGGTATTCCACAAGAAAATCGCTCACAATAGATGAGATTGGTGAAATTTGCCGGATAGTAAAAAAGAAGAATCCTGAGTGCATTTGTTTTGTGGATAATTGTTACGGTGAATTTGTGGATTCAAGAGAACCGTTAGAAGTCGGTGCGGACTTAATAGCAGGGTCTTTGATTAAGAATCCTGGCGGCGGAATTGTAGAAGCAGGCGGATATATAGCCGGAAAAGAGCTTCTTGTGGAACGTGCTGCAAACCGCTTGACAGCACCGGGAATCGGCTCGGAAGGCGGAGCTATGTTTAATCAGCACAGATTAATTTTTCAAGGATTATTTATGGCACCTTCTATTGTGTCAGAAGCAGTTAAGGGTGTAATTCTCGCTTCAAAGGTTTTTGAAGATATCGGATTTAATTCTGCACCTAAGTATAATGAAAAAAGGACGGATATAATTCAGAATATTATTTTTGGCAAAGCCGAACATTTGGAAGAATTTTGCCGGACAATACAGTCGCTATCGCCGGTTAACGGGTATGTAACTCCTATACCTGAATATATTCCGGGGTACGAGGATAAAGTTATTATGGCGGGAGGAACTTTTGTTGAAGGTTCCACAATAGAACTATCCGCAGACGGTCCGATGAGAGAGCCGTATGTTGCATATATGCAAGGCGGTTTGAACTATGCTCATGTGAAAATTTGCCTTGAAGAGATGGTGAAAAAGCTGTAAAAACAAAGATATTTTTTGTAGTTGTACCCCCTTTACAAAAAAAAATCATCATGTAAAATAAAAAATGTAGCCGATGGGTAAATGTTTCAAATAGCGTTTGCGTGTTGGTTAGAGGTGAAAACTAAATAATTTTATGGGGGCTTAGCTCAGCTGGTAGAGCACCTGCTTTGCACGCAGGGGGTCAGGAGTTCGAATCTCCTAGCCTCCACCATTTTAAAAAAGAGCCGAAAAGGCTCTTTTTATTTATGTTTACACTGTTTGCGACAAAAAATAAACAAAACCCAAAATTTTAAAAAATAGGCTAAAACCTTTAATAATTTGGGTTTTTAGGTGTCATGTGTCATGGTTTTTGAGAAAAAGTATCGCGAGTTTGACATGTAAGTAGGAAAGTTTTTGACAAAAAATACTTATTATTAAAAAGATTTTGAAAAAATTTAAACGGTATTTAAATACCGTTTAACAACTGTTTAATAAATGTTCAAAAATTACATATTTTCAATATACCAATTAGAATTTCCAAAGTGATTGAAGTTCCATTGTAATTGGAAGTAGAAATTGTATTCCATAGAGTTATCATCTTTAAAGTTATAAGAATACTTATTTAGCTGTGTTCTACGATAACTTTCAAAAGCAGTCCTGATTTCTTTTGCAAACTTTTTTCTAAATTCAGGATAAGTTATTTCTAAAGTTTCTCGTGTCAGCTTATTTTTCAAAATCATCTTCAAACCCTCTTATATTATCAAGCTCTATATTGTACCTTTTGCCTTGTTTATCAACACAAGTTGCGTAATCTACCTCTGCATCGACAAACTTATTTTTCCAAATACAAATCAGCAATCCGATTTCTTGTGTTTTTAAATTCAAAACCTTTGTTCCATAAAGTGCATAGTCTTTTTCTGTCATTCTTCACTCCTTTCAAGTATCAAATCTGAATA
>CALVEA010000031.1 GCA_944326455.1 Candidatus Gastranaerophilales bacterium
TGCTCAATTCCAAATTCAGCGCATATCTCAAAGCTACGCACGTAGACACATTGTCGGCAGACATTGAAATAATTAAGCAAAGTCTATGCCACAGCAGTAAAATTTTCTTCCGCAAAATCACTCAGGTTATTAACACGATTTTTCCACCCATCAAGATATTTTGCTTTATTAGGATTGTTACGGGCTATTGATTCATAACGTTCCAGCCTTAATTGCTTGAACTTATCAGCATCTCCTCCGCTCTGTTCTAATAAAGTTTTAGCACGAGAAACACCCATATTTACAGCTGTATCAAAGACTTGGAATGCCAAGCGGGCATCCGCTATCTTGTCCGCACCGCTTGCTTTATAATACATATCGTAATAAATTTCTTTTGCTTCATCTCTTGTTATTGATTTAACATCTTGCGCTGCCAATCCTTTATCTTTTCTGTATTTATCATATACAGACTGACGAACTCCCAGATTTCCGGCTTCGCCGCCGTCATTTGCCACATAACCGCCTTCCGCTTTGAATACAAATTCCAGCATTTTATCAAATGCTGTATCGTCATTCTTTACAGACGGTCCCTTAGGAGATTTACTCCTTTGGAAAGTATCCATCATATAATTATTATAAAAATCGGCATTTGAAAATCTGCTAAAATCGAAATTAAACTCAGATTTCGGCTGCTGTTCATTAACCGCTTTCCAAAGGCTTGCAGGATCAGGTTTGAAATTAAAATTTGTAACCGGCAGCGGCGGCATTGAGTCAAAATTTGAAAAATACGGTGTAGGAGACATGAATATAGGAGAGAAAAATGCAAAATTATTACACCCCCAGAACGGCATTCCGCCCCAGAGCATTCTGTCGAATACTCCATGCATAAATCCGTGTGTAAAATTGCACCAAAAACTCATAATACTCCTGATGTTTATATAACTTATATATATAAAGTTAATAAAGGTCGGAAAATTGCTCGTTTTGTAAAGTTTTGTTAACAGTTGGCAAGACTAGCCGATACGCTACACACAACAACGTATTTTCTGATATAATGAATTAGCACAGTAAGAAAAGGGAGAATTATGAATAAAAATCAATCCATCGGTATGTACGTGATTTTAGGAATTATGGTGCTCGCATTCGTTTCAATGCTCTTTTCAGGTCCAACCTCCAGCACTGAAGAAATTTCTTATACCGCATTTTTGCAAAAAGTTGCAAATAAAGAGATTAAAAGTGTTGATATGGGAAAAGATACGTTAATTGCTCTTCCTATAAAACAGCCTGAAGCAAAGAAAAGCGAAGTAAATCCGATTTATGGAGAAGTAAAACCTCCAAAGCTCCAATATAAAGTTGCACTTCCTGAAAATTCAGATATTCTCAATGTGCTGGAAAATAATAATGTCGAAATAAATGTTAAAAAAGCAAACGAGTCAAGTTCCATGCTCGGGCTGGGCTCCTCCCTTTTAACTATACTCCTGGTTTTGGGTTTTATTATGCTTATTATAAAATCCATTCAAGCAGGCGGTGCTCAGGCAATGTCGTTTGGCAAATCCAGAGCCAAAATGCTTATGGACAACAAGGTTAAGACAACTTTTGCCGACGTTGCCGGAATTGATGAAGAAAGAAAAGAGCTTGAAGAAATAGTCGATTTCTTGAAGCATTCTGACAAATATGTAAAACTCGGAGCAAAAATTCCAAAAGGAGTGCTTCTGGTAGGTGCCCCGGGGACTGGTAAAACACTTATGGCAAAAGCTGTTGCCGGAGAAGCAGGAGTGCCGTTTTTCTCAATAAGCGGTTCCGACTTCGTAGAAATGTTTGTAGGTGTCGGCGCATCTCGCGTAAGAGACCTTTTTGAACAAGCAAAAAAACATCAGCCTTGTATTGTATTTATCGACGAAATTGATGCAGTCGGGCGCCAAAGAGGTGCCGGTTTAGGCGGAGGGCACGATGAAAGAGAACAAACTCTTAACCAGCTCCTCGTTGAAATGGATGGGTTTGATGAAAATACTAATATAATTATTTTGGCAGCAACAAACAGACCGGACATCTTAGATAATGCCCTTTTAAGACCGGGAAGATTTGACAGACAGATTGTTATTAACAAACCTGATGTTCTCGGAAGAGAACAAATCTTAAATGTTCACGCTAAAAACAAACCTCTTGCTAAGGAAGTTGATTTAAAAACACTTGCAAAACGCACACCGGGATTTACGGGTGCTGATTTGCAGAACCTGCTTAATGAAGCGGCGCTGCTGGCTGCAAGACATAATAAATCCGAAATTGAAATGCCGGACTTAGAAGAAGCAATTGATAAAGTTATGGCAGGTCCTGAAAAGAAAAGCAGAATTATTTCTGACGAAGAAAAAGAAAACACTGCCTACCACGAAGTCGGTCATGCTTTGCTTGCAAAACTGCTCAAAAACTGCGACCCGCTCCACAAAGTATCAATTATTCCTCGCGGGATGGCTCTTGGTATAACACTAACCCTCCCGGAAAAAGACCATCTTACAATGAGAAAACAACAGCTGCTTGACAGAATCACTATGATTCTTGGCGGAAGAGTGGCAGAAGAGTTGATTTACGGGAAAGATAACGTCACAACCGGAGCTTCAAACGATTTAGAGAAGGTTTCCGCTCTCGCAAGAAGCATGGTTACAACTTACGGTATGAGTGAGAAAATGGGAAATCTTGCCTACGGAAAAGAACAAGAACACGTATTTATGGGAAGAAATTTCGGCAACACAAGAGATTTTTCCGAAGAAATTGCCGCTGATATTGATAAAGAAGTTAAAAAGATTGTTGATGCTCAATATGAACAAGCTAAAACTCTTTTAAACGAAAATAAAGACATGCTTGAATTTATTGCAAAAAGCCTTCTTGAAAAAGAAACTCTGGACGAAAAAGAGTTTGAAGATTTAATGAACGAAGTAAAAAGCAAAAGATCTTTTGATAACTGGAATTAACAATAGGAGAGAAAAATGGACAGAGACGAGCTTATTTTTCAAGAGTATAAACTCTATGCAGAACAAAAAGACAATTTTATTGATAGAAATTTTAAGACAAATAGATTTTATATGATATCAATTATTGTTGTTTTGTTTGCAATGATTTATACAGGAAATATCGTATTTATGAATCATATAACTGCAACCCTTTTATTTTCTCTTATGGGAGTTTCCATTTGTGCAATGTGGTGGATGAATGTTGATTCATATAACACTCTTATTAAAGTTAAGTTCGCTGATGTTATTGAAAAAATAGAAGAAAAACTTCCTGTAAAACCGTTTACGGATGAATTTAAGGGAATTCAAGCCTGCAGAGCCAAAAAAGTTTTCGTATTCTCTGATATACAAAAAATTGCTGCTGTTATTGGCGCGCTGTTCTTTTTCGCAGTATTCGTAAGCGAAATATCTCCAATAATTGCAGCCGGCTTCGGAAAAATTGCAAAGTGCTTCGGAATGAGCGGATGCGGCATTTAATATAATAAATACATGAAGGAAAAAGATGAAAAATAAAGGGCAAAGTCTTACCGCAAGCTGGAATTATGCGGCTGTTTCTATAGTAATATTAGCTGTACTTACTGTCTTGGTATTATATCTGCCGGGATTAGATAGTTTTGACAGAACAGTGTTAAGGTCAATCAGGTTGGCTCTTTCGCCTTATCCTTCCTATATTCCGGCTTTTATCACAGAATTCGGAAGGGCAAACCATCTTCTCTGGCCGCAGATTGCAGCATGTTCGGTGCTTATTTCACATCAAAAATATTTAAAAGCTTTTTTGCTTGTATTTTTTACTCAAGGAGCTTTTGTCCTCACAGATTTAATCAAAAATTTTGTTTGCAGAGAACGTCCTTGTGTATATCCGGAATTTAGTTTTCCGTCAGGGCATACGTCTACAACCACTTGTTTTTTTGGAATCTTAATTTTCCTTATACTCCATTATGTAAAAAATGAATTTTGGAGATACTTTTTAACAATTTTATTCAGTACATGGATATTTTTAGTTGCTCTCTCAAGACTCTGGCTCGGGGTTCATTATCTTACTGATGTTATCGGCGGGTTTTTCTTGGGATTTTTGCTTGTCAACTTGTATATAATTATTTCTAAATGGTTAAGCAGATGATAAAGATAAAATGTCCGGCAAAAATTAATCTCACTCTTGAAATTGTTAACAGAAGAGATGACGGTTTTCACAATATTAAAAGCGTTATGCAGATGATAAGTCTGTATGATTACCTGACAATAAGCACAGCCGAAGCAAAAAACAGCTCAATCAAGCTTGCGGGTACCAGCAATGAAATTCCATATAACGAGAAGAATCTTGTCTGGAAAGCTGCTGATTTATTTTTGAAAGAAACCGGAAAAAATCTAAATATTGATATTTTTATTGAAAAAAACATTCCTGTAGCAGCAGGGCTGGCTGGCGGAAGCACAGATGCTGCCGGCACACTTTTGGGCTTAAATGAAATAACGGGACAGCCATTAAATGAAGAAAAATTAAATAACTTGTGCGCAAGCCTCGGTTCTGACTTAAATGTATGCCTCCAGGGCGGATGTACACTGGCAACCTCAAGAGGAGAGATTACTCAAAAACTTCCTGTTATTCAATCAAGTGTTACACTAATCAAACCCAAATATCTTGGAATTTCTGCCGGAGAAGCTTATAAAAAATATGCTGCCAAAGAATTTAAACCGCAAAATAATATGACAGAAAAAATGATTGATACAATCAATAAACAAGCAGATATAAAACCGTTTTTATACAATGATTTAGAATATGCTGTATTTAATGATTATCCGGAATTACAAAAAATAAAGAGCATGTTTCCTGACTCTATAATGTCCGGCTCAGGTTCGACATATTTTGTACTTGAAAACCTTACCAATACAAACTTTGGCGCAGATTTTCAAGTTATAAATAATCTTGAATTCATCTCCTGCGGCGTTAGTAACATTTCGTAACATTTCATAATGAAATAGCAAAATAATATATTTAGGGGTTATATAATTCTATCGGGGTATTTATAATGGTTAATATGTATTCCGAACATGAGGTCTAAAAAGTGGTAGATAATAGGTCAGCAGGTTTTTTTGGAATCGGCGGTGCTTTCAATTTCAAAAGCGGAGATCCGTCCGGAACGGCTGCGAAAATGAGTCAGGATAAATATGGCTCGGAAGCAATGTATCTTCCGCCGGCAGAAGGTGAAGACGGACAAGAAGGGCTTTATAACCAGCCATTTGTTGATAGGAGTGCTCTTTTAAGAGCCACATTGAATTCTCTTGCAATGACAAATGTTGCCTCGGTTCTAAACGCGCAGAAACATAAACAATCTATTAAAAACCTTTTAGATGAAGAAGAGGATGAAGAGCTTAAAAATCTGGACGATGTTTTCAAGGATGAAGAAGAGTCCGATTCTGAGAATAAAGACGAGAGAAAAGACAAAGATCCTCAATAAATATTGTACGGTTTTACTATTCACAACACCTTGTTTGTGCTATAATTTTGGCAAAGACAAGGGGTATATTGAATAATGTCTAAAGAAACAAAAAAAACAAGCGGTCATAAATCAACTTTAAGAAATCCGAAATTTTATAATAAATGGAGACGGATATTTCAGTTTCTGGTAACGCATGTTTTTTATATGATAAGATTCAAACTCGTTTACAGATTAGAAGTACAAGGTAAAGAGAACATTCCTGAAAGCAGTGATTACATTGTAGCTCCAAATCACTTATCAACCCTGGATCCGCCTTTAGTGAGTGCTGTGTTAAACAGAGGTGTTGCTTATATGGCAAAAAAGGAATTGTTTGATAACATATTCCTGCGCTGGTGGCTGAATTGGCTGGGAGCGTTTGCTGTTGACAGAGAGAATCTTGGTGTATCAACTATAAAAACAGTTATTTCACTGAAAAAAACCGGTTGGGTTCTCGGCATATTCCCGCAAGGAACAAGACAAGAACCCGGAACAATAAGCAATATAACGAAAGGCTTTGCTTCACTTGCCAAAACTACTAAGTGTGGTATACTTCCTATAGGTATTATAGGCACTCAAGACGTGAAGAGGATTCCCTTTAGCGGAAAGATTATCGTCAGAATAGGAAAGCTCATTCCTTATTCAGATAATGTTAATGACATGGTTGACAAATGGGGACATGCAATTCAGGAACTTACCGGATATAAATATGAGCCGGTATCGGTTTAATACTAAATAAGCACTGGAAATGTTATTGATGAAAAAGAATTACAACAGAAGGACTGAAAAAGATTACGGTTTTTTAAGAACACTTTATTACAATTTGTTTGTATTATTCGTTGTTCTGCCCGTCTCAAAATTGATGTACAATATCAAGCTTGAAGGAAGAGAAAATGTTCCGCAAAAATCAAATTTGATTTTTGCAGGAAATCACGTGTCATATCTTGACCCTCCGCTATTGACCCTTGCTGTCGGGAAAAATGTTGCTTATATGGCAAAACAAGAACTTTTTAATGATAAAAGCTGGCTCTTAAGGTTTTTAGTACATTCACTTGGCGGCTTTGCCGTTAATAGAGAAAAGCCGGAACTTGCGACTTTTAAAACTGTTAAAGCTGTTTTTAATACAAACTGGTCTTTAGGAATCTTTCCTCAGGGCAGAATCATTAAAGAACCTGTGATTGAGCATGTGCATAAGGGTTTTGTAATGTTTGCTAAAAAGTTTAAAGCTGATATTGTCCCTGTAGGCATCTGCGGGTTTGATGGATATGCTCATAAACTTTTTGAAAAACACATGGTTGTAAAGGTAGGAAAGCCTATTTCTTACACTCTTGACGAAGATGAAATTGTTAGACAATGGGCTGCTCAGGTTTCAGAACTTACCGGATTTGAAAATCGATTACAACTTAAAGAAACATCCGCTACTTAATACTGCTTAATATTTTTTAATTTTAAAGCAATTTTTTATAGTTACCTGTTTTAGTTTGATTAGATATTAGTCATAGATATGGAAGGTGTGTATGTATATTTTACCGGTAAATAATTTTAATGCTCAAACTGCTGTAATAAACAGAAAAAAGAACGAACTGCACAGTCAGCCGAACGAAATACAATTTAGAGGCGGCACAAAGATTGCAGATTTAGTTGAAAACAGAGTTTCCAACAACATGGAACGATTGAACCGTATCGCTACCACATATCTTGATGTTCTTGAATCTGTTGCTGCAAAATTAAAAGATAAAGGGGTTATATTTGACAGAGCATACTGCGAACAGAATCCGGTAAAATCTCCAAAATCTTATACATCAAAAATCGTACGTTCAGGTTCCTTTAAAGTGCCTGACGCTATAAGAGCCACACTATACATAACAAATCCTTACGATTTATCAGTATTGAACGATGAACTTCTTCCGGAATTAAAAAAACGCGGTTATGTAATATCAGATACCGAAATGACAGTAAAAGATTTAAAAAAACGAGGCTATATTCCGGAACCAAATGAAAGTGACGACAAAGAAAAAATCATTCCTGACCTTGATATAAGGTTAGCAGATGTTGTTGAGCAAATATCAAAATTGAATCCTGAATATCGTTATGCAATTAGTAAACCGCAAAAATCCGGATATGAAGATATTCAGATGAGATTGGTTAGAAGTTTTGAAAAACGTAAACACCCTCTTCAACACGAACTTTTGATTCTTTTTGGACCAAATTATGCTGAAGCAAAACATCTTGAATCAGAAAAGGTATATGGAATCCTCAGAAAATTTGACGAACTTAATGTTAAAGTTAAAGCAAACGAAGAAAATCCGGACGCAAAACTAATATATCGCTATATTGATTTGATAGAAAAGATGATGCGCGGCAAAATTTCGCAAAAACTCTATGAAAATGCCAAAAACAAAGATATGTTCAATATTGAAGAACAAATTCCAATAACATTCTTGAAAACTGACTTGGCTCAATTTGAACATTATTTCAAAGTTTTAAAAAGCAAAATTTCATCATATTACAGAAGCGAAAAACTCGCTAACCAAAACAATCCTGAAATGTTAAAACAACTTTCAAGAGAACAACGTGCAGACCAGGCAAGAGTTAATATTATATATGACAAATTGAGCGAAACCTTGGCTTACTTCTCAAAAAAACAAAAAGAAAAACCTCAAACCTAACCATTAATTCTTTTTACGATGCTTCTTAGAATTTTTATTATTCTTTTTCGTAAACTGCTGCGGTGTTGGTCCGTATGATGTTTGTACCCTTTTTACGCTGAATACTTCCGGCATTGATTGAATTGCATTCATAACTTTTCTCAAAGTTTCAATGTTATCAAGCTCTATACCCAATTCAATAATGCCAAGCTTATTGTTTTTAGATTTGACATTAGCGTAATTAATATTTGTGTTGTTATCGGAAACAACTCCAATAATGTCTTTTAAAAGCCCCATTTTTTCAGCAGTTTCAATTCTTATAGTAGTGCTGTAAGTTTTATTAACGTTATCTCCGCTCCAGCGGATATCAAGAAGTCTTTCCGGCGGGATATCATCAAGAGTTCTGCAATCCAACCTATGAATACTAACTCCTTTTGAGCGGGTAACAACCCCTACAATAGGTTCGCCCGGAATCGGAGAACAGCATCTTGCAAACGAATATAATAAACCTTCTAACCCTATAATATCTTTTTCAGATGCTTTTCGAGGTCTGTGCTGAACCTGAGATTCCTGTTTAGGCGGTTTTTTCAGTCTATTAACAATTTTATTTATCGTAGTTTCGCCATATCCAAGTGCAGCAAATAAATCGTCCGCACTTACATAATTCATTTGTTTGGCAACTTTATCAAACTCGCCATTTTTGACATACTCATCAAATACGGATTTTGAAAGCTCATGTTCAAGGTTAGCTTTTCCGATTTCAATATGGTCTTCACGTTTATTTTTCTTATACCACTGTTTAATTTTAGAAGCTGCTTGCTTTGTTACAACAAAATTCAGCCAATCCAGACGCGGCGCCGGAACCTTTGAGGTCATAATCTCAACTATATCACCGTTTTTTAGTTTTGTATCCAACTGCGCAATACGTCCGTTTATTAGGGCACCAATCGTTCTATTTCCCACATCAGAGTGAATACGATATGCAAAATCAACAGGTGTCGCATTTTGCGGAAGGTCTATTACATCCCCGCCGGGAGTGAACGCAAAAACCTGATCAGAGAATATGTCCAGCTTAACAGAGTTTAGATAATCTTCCGCATTTTGTGTGTCTTTGTTGTATTCAACAAGTTTTCT
Source organism: Candidatus Gastranaerophilales bacterium (assembly GCA_944326455.1). Lineage (GTDB taxonomy): Bacteria > Cyanobacteriota > Vampirovibrionia > Gastranaerophilales > Gastranaerophilaceae > CAG-196. Next base: position 9,238 of record CALVEA010000031.1, read on the forward strand.
CATCCAAGAGAATTTAATATCACTCGCAGAATCCGCTTTTTTGGATCCCTTTTCTTTATATCTCCAATGCGCAGCAATACCATATTCTGCTATTTCGTGCATTTCCCAGGTACGTATCTGAACTTCCAGCGGCTTCTGCCTTGGTCCTATTACGGAAGTATGCAATGATTGGTACATATTTCCTTTCGGCATTGCTATATAATCTTTAAATCGACCCGGAATAGGTTTAAACTGGGAGTGGATAAGCCCCAATACTTCATAACACTCTTTTTCGGTATCAACTATTACACGAACGGCAGTAATGTCATAAAGGTCATGGAATGCTACATTAAGCCGCTCCATCTTTTTATAAATACTGTAATAATGCTTTGCTCTTCCGGTAATTGTCGCATTAATTCCGCTTGCTTTAACATCTTTGGAAATCTTTTCAATAAGCAGGTTAACGGTCATATCCCGCTCGGCTTTTTTTTGAGATACAAGCTGTGCAATCTCATAATACTTATCCGGATGAAGATATTTTAAAGATAAGTCTTCAAGTTCCGCCTTAATCTTACCAACCCCCAGGCGATTGGCAAGCGGTGCAAAAATATCTAAAGTCTCTTGTGCAATTTTTTGCTGCTTCTGAACGGTCATATAGTTCAAAGTACGCATATTGTGCAATCGGTCAGCAAGCTTAAGAAAAATTATTCTTACATCACTTGCCATTGCTATAAGCATTTTCCGAAAGTTTTCAGCCTGCCGCTCCTGTGTGGACTTAAACTGGAGTTTACTTAATTTCGTAACTCCCTGAACAAGATTTAACACGTCGTCGCCAAATAGTTCCTTAATCTCTTCCGGCTTTGTATCCGTATCTTCCAAAATATCATGTAAAAAACCAGCCATCAGAGTGTGTTTATCAGCTCTTAGTCCGATTAAAATCTTTACAACCTCCATCGGGTGAATAATATATGGCTCTTCCGAAATCCTAAACTGCCCTGAATGGAGTCTTTTAGCAAATTCAAATGCCTGCTCAAGCTCTTTTATATCATCTTCTTGATAGTGCTCTTCTACCAGAAGTCCTCTTATTTCGTCGAATGAGATTGCATAATTTTCCATAATATAGTTATAATAGTTTTTTTTCAAATTTTTTTCAAGGGCTTTGCGCTAAATCTCCCTCATATTATGGAAAAAGTTTCATTCTTTGACAGCACCCTCTTGAGGATTATTGATTAGATATTTTTTAGCGCATAAAAATACTATTATTACAGGAACCGAGCAAATAACAGAACACGCCGCAAGCTCTCCCCATAAAGTAATTTCCCGAAACGAACTTTTAAAAATACTTAAACCTACAGCCAAAGTCCGCATACTATCAGTATTCGTTACAATTAACGGCCAGATAAAACTGTTCCAACTGGTAACAAAAGTAAACACGCTTAATGTTGCAATAGCCGGTGCAGCGCAAGGAAGAGCCACCTTAAAAAACATCCCGAATTGACTGCAGCCATCTATCTTTGCAGCTTCTTCCAGTTCCGATGAAAAACTTAAAAAATACTGCCGCATTAAAAATACGCCAAAACCGCCAAAGATTCCCGGTACAATTAATCCCCGGTAAGTATTTATCCATCCGAGTTTACTCATAAGATAAAATAGCGGAACTATATTGACCTGAGGCGGAACCATCATTGTAAGAATAATTATAAAAAATAAAACTTGCGAACCCTTAAACTTTGCCCTCGCAAACCCATATCCCGCAAGAGCTGAAATTATTACTTGTCCCAATGTAGTAAAAGCTGCAACTATAAGACTGTTCAAAAAATATTTTATGACCGGAATACTTTCAAAGACATTTTTATAAGCACAAAAAGAAAAATTCAAATTTTTGTAATCCGTAAAAATATGTTCATTGCCGCTTAGAGAAATTAAAAACATTCCAAAAAACGGCAGAATCATAGATAGTGCAACAAGAACAAGAATACAATACAAAAAAGATTTTTTCATATCCAAATTGTATCAAAATGGGTGATCCGGGTAAATAGGGGGAGAATAGTAGGGGGTATATAATGGGTGCGGCGGGGAGTTTTATATTATAACTATCTTGAAAAAATAGCTTACTGTGTTATAATATAATACATAGTAATACTTTGTAATACATAGGAGATACTATGGCATCTGACCAATTTTCTTTAAGGCTCCCCAAAGATACAAAAAATCGTCTGGAAGAGTTAGCAAAAGCAACCGGCAGAACTAAAGCCTATCTGGCTATTGATGCTATTGAAAAGTATCTTGATATTGAAGCTTGGCAGATTGCTGCTATTCAGCAGAGCTTAAGAGATGTCGATAATAATGAGACCGTTTCAATTGAAGAAGTTAAAAAAGATTGGGACATTGAATAGTGGCATATAAAGTTAAGTTTTCAAAATCTGCGGTTCAGGATTTAAATTCTATTCAGAAATATATCTATGAAAATAACCGTGCAGCTGCTCAAAAGGTTGTCTCACATATTATTAACAGTATTGAAAGTATAATAGCCATAAATCCTGCAGCGGGAAGAGCGGGCAGGATTCTCGGTACACGGGAACTAGTCATAAACAAATATCCATACTTAGTTCCGTATCAGGTTAGAGGTGATTGTGTTTATGTTTTAAGAGTACTTCATACTTCCAGAAAATGGGAAGAGGCTTAGAGCATATTACAAAAATTTTACAATATTGTATTTTCATATAAACTTGCTAAGCTTAATAATAAGAAATTTTTAATAGCAGAATGATGGTTTAATATATTTTTTAGTGTGAAAGGAGCTTATATGCAAGCATTTTTTGGAACATTACTAATATTGGTTTTATTAGTAATAATTATTGAAGTTTACTTTTGGCCGTATAATATTACGTTACGGAAGAAAAAAGAAGATAAGCTGGCAATATTTATTATCAACTTAATTCTTGCATGGACGATAGTAGGTTGGATAGTCTGTTTAATGTGGGCAATTTCATTGTCTGATGATAGAACGGAAGAAGAAAAAGAAGCTGCTCGAGCAATGCAAGATGAATCTTTTAAACTTCTTAAAAAGCACTGGAAAATTATAGTCGGAATTATTCTTGGTGTGTCAATAATTGCAGGTATTTTTTCCGGAATAACCAATAAAAGTAATCCAGACTATTTCGCGGATGAAAATTATGATATTAAGACTATAAGAATAGATGGTCAAAAAATAGAATATGACGCTCTAACTAATAATGAAAAAGAAGTTAGGGAAGCGGCAAAGTGGTGTAAGGCAAATAATTTAAATGGAGCAGAAGACCTATACCAATGTATAGGAATTAAATTACACTGGTTTTAAGCTTAGCAACAAAAAGAAGCCTGCATAGGCTTCTTTTTAAATGGTCGGATGACACGAGTGCTACGCACGTAAAGACTCTATCGGCAGACATTTGATATAATTCAAAACTTAAAACAAAATACCGGTCTGCCTCTATTCTTTCATTACTCAACCTTGAAACGTTCGAATCGTGATTTATACATACAAAGCGGTTTCCCAAATACAAAAAAAGAAGCCAAGAGGCTTCTTTTTAAATGGTCGGGATGACACGAGTGCTACGCACGTAAAGACTCTGTCGGCAGACATTTGATATAATTCAAAACTTAAAACAAAATACCGGTCTGCCTCTATTCTTTCATTACTCAACCTTGA
>CALVEA010000032.1 GCA_944326455.1 Candidatus Gastranaerophilales bacterium
GTTTCAAATTTTGCAATTTGTCTTCTCATAAAATGATTAGTATTGTCATAATAGAAATGTGTTTTTAATTTTCTATATGCATCTTTAATATCTTGCAAATTAAAAGCTGTAGTTTCCATTTACACCTCAAAATATTTGTACAGTTGATTATACTGTTCTTCAAATTTTTTAATATTCATAGATTGCAATTTTTGCAAATTTTTAATCTTCCATTTTATAGCCGGTAATTTTTCTAAGTTATTTATTTTAAAGTCACTTAAATTACCTTTTAAAGAAACAAAATCAAGTAAAGGTTGTTTATATGGCAATATTTTTTCTTTAATAATATTTATCAAATTATTAAGAGTTTGCTCATGTTCTATATAACTAAATTTTTTATTTGTCATACCTTGAAACTGTTTTTCAAAAATTTCAGTTTGATTTTTTATATTAGGATTTAGGGTTTCATGTAATGGTTTATCATGGCTCAAAAGCATTGCTATAAAACCTTTGACTAACTCTTCGTTAATTCCATCTCTTTCAAGTAATTCTTTAATGTCAAATAAATCTCTAGGATGTTGTCTATCAAGGGCTGCACAAATTTTTCCTCCATATAATTCTTTTTTAGAAATGACTTGTATTTGCACATATCCAAATTCATCTTCTACATTTTCACAAACTTCTAATATTTCAGGTTTTTCTATATAACCTCTAATAATATAATTAGGCTCTATTTTTATCTTTGCATGTTGATTAGAACAAATAATTTTTTTCTCTATATCACTTCCCTGAACATTAGCTATATATCCTTTTGCATTTAAATCATCTGCAATTCTTTTAAGAGCATTATTAATATTTGCACAGGCTATATCTCTACTTTCAAATCCAATATATGTTAAATCAATATCAACAGATAATCGTGGTAAATTATTATAAAATAAATTTATAGCAGTTCCACCCTTGAGTGCAAAACATTCTTCCTTAGCGACATAAGGTAAAACATCAATTAGTAATTTTACTTGATTTTTATAATTTAAATCCATTAAATTTCCTCAATATCGTCAATTATTATATTATACTTTGCGTTATACTTTCCGCCTGTAGTAATCTCTCTTACCCCATTACCAAGCTTTATTTTTGAAATATCAAGTTTTTTAAACCAAGGATGAGAAATTGTATCTGCTAAATATAAAAATAATCTGTTAACTTTTATAGAAGAACAATTTTCTAAAAGCTTTTGAAATTCCTTTGGTTTAACTGTTGTAAGAAGTTCTACTATTTGATAAGCTTCATTAGCTGTTATTTTATCAGGTACAAGATATAACATTTCTAAAACGGCTCTTTCTAATGTAGAAATTTTGATATTAAAATATCCGGTATTGTATTCAGTAATTCCAATATCTTTTGGTAAAAAAGTAGTTTTATATATTTCTACTTTGTTTTCATACAAACTTTGAAACCATTTTGGTACTTTTTCTCCACGATAAGCAAATAGTTGTTGTTTTTTGTTAAAACTAATATTGTGGGTTATTCCATAAAAATTATTCAAAGCTGATAAACTGCCAGCATGAAAACTTAATCCCAATTGATACTGAAGTGTATTTAATGCACCATTAACATCACAAGTTTCATTTGGTTTTATATACGCTCCCTGATAAATTCTCTTCAACCAACCATTTTGCTCATATCTTTTTTGTAAATCATAGGAAATGCCTATACCTGAAAGGTACTTAGATGTAATCACAGTATTTTTAGGAATATTAAATAGAAGTTTTTTTAATTTAGTTTCATTTACGGTACTCATAGTACCTATATTAGCACAAAAATAAAATAATTATAATAAATTTATATTAATTTACAATTTCTAGTACGTTACATAGTGATTAGCAATTTAATATATAGGTCAGTAGTTTTTCTTGACTGAAATTTGTATATTTTTAGGAAAATAATTCCTATTTGATAGTATTATTCTGCTAAAAAATGGTTATTATTTAAAGAATATAAACCTTTCCGACTTTGTTCCGACTTAAATTTGGACTTTTTAAATGGGACATTTTTGTCCTTATCTAAAATCGATATAATCCCGTCAGTGATTAAGTTTTAGATGACTTGTTTAAATTCGGGTTAAATTTTTGCTGGACAAAATGAGTAGCAAAAGACCAATTTGAGTAATCACAGTCAATTTAATAAATACCGCTAATATTCAAACATACTGCCTAATTGAGGCTATTATTCTACAACTCAAATGTCTCATTAAACCTTATTAGGTGTTCGAGTCTCTTTAGATATTTTTTCTTTGGCTCTAAGAGCTTTAGCAAAAGCCTTTCCGGCATATTCCGGAATTTTTACACCTTTAATTTTTGCTAAACACTCAAAAAAATTGCTGATAAAGAATTGCTGTTTCTTCTTCCGAATATTCTTTATCGTCAAATGTGATTATTACATTTACATTTTTTCTGATTTTCATAAAAAAACTCCTTTTAAATTTGTAAGTTAACATCAAGCGTGCTGTCATCCCGAACTTGTTTCGGGATCTTACCAGAAAGTAAGTATAACTACAAATTGGTAAGATGCTGAAATAAATTCAGCATGACAAAATAATTTATTCAAGACAATAGTGGAAATAAATCCAGTGTGACAGCAACATACTTTACCCCTTTCGGGCTCTTACCGGTTGGAAACAGAAACTTCAAGTTGGTTAGATTCTGAAACGAGTTCAGGGTGACAGTTATTATTTTTTAACGTTATGTATGTCTGTTTGAAAAATTATAATACTCTAAAAATAAGACAGTTTCAGATCTTTTGAGTTCTTCTATCAACTCTTTGATTGTCATGCTGAACTTGTTTCAGCATCTTACCAGAAAGCAAATATAATACCAAAATGGTAAGACCCTGAAATAAATTCAGGGTGACAGCACGTTTTAATTAGCATACGCAAGTTTAGAATGACAGTTATTATTTTTTAGAGTTATGTATGTCTGTTTGAAAAAATTATAATGCTCTAAAAATAAGACAGTTTCTGACTTTTTGAGTTCTTCAATCAGCTCTTTTATGTATCTCAAAAAGTTCGAACTTCGCCGCTTTACCTCCAATTTAAGAGACAATTAGCACCTTTGATGAATTCATCAAAGGGCTTTTTTATGTCATAGCCCGTAGGTTGTGGTAAATTAAAATTTACCGCAACAAAAATGTTTCGGTAATCAAAGATTACCAAAACCTACTACTCTTTTATATCATTAGACAATTTTAGCGATTTTGAGTTTTAAGTTGTATATTAATCAAGACAAATGGCTTGTTGCCATTCTTGATATAAATCATCTAATTTATATTTCGCATTTGCAGGACTTGTTGAAAGTAATTTATAACATTTGTACTTTACTAATAATTTCGGAAAATGTTTTTTGAAGGCGGAATATGCTTTATTACCGTTTAAACAGATGTATTGTATATTCGGAAATTTTTCTAATAATTCAGTAATATTATTTGGTATTTCATTTTGGATATTAGAATCCAGACTGCCATTTCGTTCACAAAATTGAATAACATCCCAAAGTGCAATTTTATTTTTCAGCAAAATGTCCAGTTTATTTTGATAAGTCAATTCATGCAAATTATAAACTTTACAAAACATTCCCATTAATTTCCAAAAGCGATTTTGTGGATGTGCGTAATACTGTTGTTCGCCTAGTGATTTTACCCCCGGCATTGAACCAAGTATTAAAATTTTTGATTTTTCATTAATATTAGGTAAAAAACTTTTGCAATTATATTTTTGTTTATTTTTCATATCACTATACTTGATTTGCTTGAATTATATCATAATCTGAAAGGAAATTGATAATATTTATATTTTTTAATTTTGCAATCTCGGGTTCTGCAGTATTTGAATTATCTTTGTACAAAGATAATTCAACAGTTAAATCGTTTTGGTTAAAAGGGTCGGAAACTCGAGTGATTTTTAGAGCTTTTGTGCCTTGAGGAATTTCAAATTTCACGGAATCAAATTTACGCTTTTCTACTGATGTGTCGTAAATAAGCAGATATTTTGAATCAGGGCAGTATAAAATTATTCCGGATAAAAGTTTTATAGATGATTACAGCTTGATACCGGATGAACAATTTGGCGAGATTGCAATTAATATTCCATATATCTATAAAAAATTTTTTGAACTGAAAAATCAAAATCTGGTTTATAAATGTTTTTCGTGTCAGTATAATTATCAATATTTTACTGGCAAAAAATATTTTGTTTGTGTTTTTGGTTTGGTATGAATTATTACACAAAAATCAGCTCATATATAAATTCGCCGGTTAAGTGTTTTATACCTAAATGCAAAGCTCGCTGCTGTGTTGATGCACCATTACCGGAAGGTTTTTTGGAGAAACACAAGGGCAGAATCCAAAGATCGATATATAGTGCCGTAAATATTGGGCAGAATGACCCGCGCGATAAATTTAATTCCGTGATTTATAATACTACTCCAAGTCCTGTACAATTGATAGGATTTGACCAGAATGGAAACAAACTGTTCGGGATTCCAAAAGAGGTTATAAAAGAGTTAAATATAAAGAGCATGGAACAAGTGCAGGAATTGATGAATGAATATGGTAATTATCAAAATTACTGCCCGTTTATAACACAATACGGAAGGTGTAGTGTTTATGAACACCGTCCTATTATTTGCAGGGAATTTGGTTCATCACCTTTAAAAATAGATTATTGTCCCAAAAAATCAAGCAGGCTGGATATTCTTAAATTTTATCTAAAAGGTTTCTTCAATTTTAAAGAAAATTTAAAAAATCTTTGGCTTGCTTTAAAAATGAACTTTTCAAAGCCAAATCCAAATATCTAATCAGTTTAATGAATTATTTTTTATGCTTTATACAAGTAATTGTTTTTTGGGGTTTAAAATTGTATAATAATAAGCATATTTAATAGGAGTATGATTATGATTAAAAAAATTCTTTCTTTAGTGCTGTTCTTGTCTTTATGCTTATCTGTATCAGCAGAAGCCGGAAAAGTTGCCGTTGTTGATGTTCAGAAAGTTGTCAATAAATCTTCTCAGGTTCAGGCTCTGAAAAAGGAACAAGAGACAAAGAGAAAAGAGCTTTTGGAGTTTATCAAAAAGGCAAAAGCTGATATAAACAAACAAACAGACCCGGCTAAAAAGCAGGAACTTGCAAAAAAATATGATAAAGAGTTTGCTGCTAAAAGAGAAGCTAATGCTAAACAATATCGCCAAAAGCTGACTGCAATAGATAAAAGTATTACGGCATCAATCGTGGCTCAAGCAAAAGCTATGGGGTATGATTTAGTTCTTGCCAAAGGAGTTGTACTATATGGCGGAACTGATATTACAGCAGAAATTTCTAAAGTAGTAAAATGAAGATACTTGACTGTACTTTAAGAGACGGCGGGTATATTAATAATTGGGATTTTGGCGAAGATGGGATTAGATTAATCCTCAATAATCTTATTTCTGCCGGAATTGATTATATTGAATGCGGGTTTTTGAAAGAAAGCGGACAATCGCCGGGTAAGACAATTTTTAGGTCTATTGAGGAACTTGAGAAGTTTGAACTGCCTGCTTGGAATTATACACTTATGATTAATTACGGGGAATATAATATCAGTAATTTTTCTGAGTGTAAGAATAAAAATATTAAAATTCGCACTGCTTTCAAGAAAAATTACCAAAGAGAGGCTCTGGAATATATTTCAAAACTTCAGAATCTCGGTTATGATGTTTTTGTGAACCCGATGCATACAAATATTTATTCACAAGAAGAGCTGCTATGTTTGATTGATGAAGTGAATAAGATTAAACCTTGCGGATTAACCATAGTTGATACTTTAGGAAACATGTACGAAAAAGATGTTGTTTCTATTTTTAATATTATTAATTCCAATCTTGATTCTGACATTCCTCTCGGGTTTCATTCCCATAACAGTATGCAGCTTTCTTTTTCTAATACAAAAGCTTTTCTCAAAGCCGGCATGGAGCGAGAAATTTTTATAGACAGCTGTGTTTACGGTATGGGACGCGGTGCGGGAAATCTTTGTACTGAGTTGATTACAAAATACTTGAATGATAATTATTCAAAAGATTATAAAATAGCTCCGTTGTTAAAAATTATTGATGAATTAAAAACGATTTATGCTAAAACTCCCTGGGGATATTCAACCCCTTATTACATTGCAGCAATCCATGCCTGCCATCCGAATTATGCCGGATATCTTGCGAGACTTGGATTTTCTGATGAAGAAATTGACAAGATTATAACAAAAATTCCGAAAGATAGAAGGATTTCCTATGATTCGGAATTTATAAAAAATCTTGTATCAGATATAAACAGCTAACTATTTACCTTTTCCTTTGTCTGCAAGTTCGCTGTCCATTCTTAAGAATACAGGCTTAATATCTTCTTTGTCAATTAAATGCCCGGGTTTAAGATTATTACAGCTCAAATCATCAAGTTTGATTGACAAATCATAGGATAATTGTTCAGCCATAGCTTGTGCAATATTCGGGCAGAATGGGTAAATAAGAGAAGATATTACACACATTACCTCTAAAACATTAGTTAAAACTTCCCCGCATTTATCCATTTGACCCTCTTTAGCCAATGTCCAAGGTGCGTTGTCTGTTACATACTTGTTAGTAATATCAACAAGTTCAATAATTTTTTGAGAAGCTTCCTGAACTTCAAAATAATCAAAGTGGTGTTTTACAGCTTTAACTGTTTCAAGCGCTTTATCAAAGAGTTCTGATTGTACTTTGAATTCCGGTTTAATATCTCCGTCAAAATATTTTACAAGCATGGAAAGTGTTCTGTTAAGGAGATTTCCCATAGAATTTGCAATATGGGCATTAACTTTTTCTTTAAAATCTTCATCGGAATAGTTTCCGTCTTTGCCGCAAGGAGCAGCGGAAGCCATATAATATCTCAGAGCATCCGGGTGTTCAAGATTGAATGCCTTTAGGATAGATTCAGGCGAAATAACATTCCCTAAAGATTTAGACATTTTAGTCTGGTCAATAGTAATCCATCCGTGTGCAAGAATATGTTCCGGAAGCGGAAGCTCAAGCGCCATAAGTATTGCAATCCAATAAATACTATGGAATTTAAGGATATCTTTACCTATAACCTGAACAGTTGCCGGCCAATATTTGTTAAACTTCTCTCCGCTTTCACCGTCAGGATTATATCCAAGAGCAGTAATATAGTTTGACAAAGCATCAATCCAAACATAGATAACCTGTTCATCATCACCAAGTACCGGAATTCCCCAGGATACATTAGATTTTGCGCGGGAAACAGATATATCTTCAATATTCTCTAACTGGTTCAAAACCTCATTTGCCCTGAATGCAGGTACAATAAAATCAGGATGGGTTTTGATATGTTTAATAATTGCATCTTTATATTTTGTAAGTTTAAAGAAATAATTTTCCTCGCTTACAACTTCCGGTTTTTTAAGGTGATCAGGGCAGAGTCCGTCTTCGGTCAAATCTTTTTCACTTAAAAAAGCTTCGCATCCCGAACAATACAAACCTGTGTATGAATTTTTATAGATATCACCTTTGTCAACAAGCTTTTTGAAAATCTTTTGTACAACTTCCTCATGTTCTTTATCGGTTGTTCTGATAAATTGAGAGTAATTAACATCAAGAGCTTTCCAGCAATCTTGGAACTTTTGAGCATTTATATCACAAAGTTCTTTAGGAGTTATTCCCTGAGCAGCAGATGTTTTTTGAATTTTGATACCGTGTTCATCTGTTCCTGTCAGAAAGTAAGCATCTTCACATCTTTGTGAAAAGTGTCTGTAAATTACATCAGTCAGAATCTTTTCATAAGCATGTCCGATATGCGGTGCGCCATTAACGTAATCAATTGCTGTTGTTGTATAAAATCTTTCCATATCTTTTCCCTCTTATTATATGGAAAATTATAGCATAAAAGGTTTTGTGCAACTCAAGATTAGTTAACTTATGCTTGAAAGCAGAAGATTAATTTCGGAAATCAAGTCCTCATTCCGGGTTTTAACAGCATTAATCAATGCTTTTTTAAGCAGAGATTTAGCTTTATTCGGGCTGTTAAAAGATATCATCAATTCTGCGGCTGATTTATAGTTTTGTGCAATTTCTTCGACAGCGTTTGTTTTTTCATAGTTTTTAACAGCTTCTGCATAATATTTTAAAGCTTTGTCATTTTTTCTGAATTGTACACAAGCATCTGCAGTGTTTGAAAGCACGTATCCTTTCATATTATTGTCAGCTGTTTGTTCAACCAGTTTTTTAGCAACTTCATAATAATCAAAAGCACCTTCATCATACTTGTCGGTAAAAATATTTCCGACTCTTGTTAATGAGTCAGATTGTCCGATTAAGTCATCGGATTTGCCGGCATAAGAAATTGAGGTTAAATAATGGTTTAATGCCGGTTCAACCTGGTTTACGTCATCATAAATTTGAGCCATTGAAAAATGTGCTCTGGATTTAACATTTGTATCAGTTGTATACTGGAGCGATTTATTATAGCTGTTTAGCGCCTGTACAACAAAATCATTGTCATCATAAATCTTTCCGATTTCCAAACAAATTCTTGATTGGGTTTCTGTATCTTTGATTTCTCCTGCGCGGTTGAAAGCTTCTTTAAATATAGCCATTGCCTTTTGCGGGTTATTTGAAAAAGCATGTTTTTTAGCTTCCATAAACAGATTTTTTAATCTGGTATCCTGCGGAACAATAGTTATATTTGGCTTTGAAGCAATTTTTTGCTGAGCTTGTGTAAACTCTTCTTCAACAGTAGGTCCCGGAGTATATTCTTCAAGCTCAATAACTCCTTCCTGAGGAATATCTTCCGCTGTGATTGTTTCTTCAGGTTGGGTTTGTGTTTCTTCTTGCGGCTGCTGTACTTCTTGCTTTTGTTTTGGAGCACTGTCAGGAAATTTTACAAGGAAATTTGCGTTAATTTCATTTTCGTCATAGCTGTAATTTATTCTCTGAAGGAAGAGTGCATCAAGCCAGTTTTGGACGACTTTCGAGTCTTTATTTAATGTTTCGGAAATATATCTGTCCAGCATAGATGCAGCAATCTTAAGATTGCTTTGGATTAAGTTAACCTGAGGTTTTGGACTTTTAACCTGTTCTTCAACGGTTATAAGATATTGATTAACTTGTTCTTCAATATCTTCAGGTGTTGCAATAGCTTTAATTGTATTTCTAAAATCTTTTAAAATCTGAGCAATATTAATTTTATTGCTTCTTTGGCGCGGACGTTCCGGCGCCGGCTGTTGAAGCTGGGTATCTTGAGGATGCTGCTGTATAGGCTGATACCCTGCCTGCATTGCCTGATATTGCTGCGGATTTATTTGGTGTGTATTTATTTGAGGAGTATTATATCTGATAGGCGGTGGTGTGTGTACCGGATATCTTTGCGGATAAGGATTTGAAGCAGGTGAATAAGCTGCCGGACGGGCAGGTGCCGGCTGTGCTTGTTGAACATCTTCGGCACGACCTCGGGCAACAACTTGCTGGCGCTGTTCCCGCGGGTCTTGACCATTATGGTTGTGTCCGTCTTTATCAGCGCTGTCACTGCCTGCATTATAACTGCCTGTGCCCCTTTGCGGATAGGGTCTCGGGCGTACTGTGTTCATTGTGTTAAACAATTTGCAACCGTCCTTCCTTTAGTAATATCGGTATTTTTAAGGAAATTTTTAATTGTTTGATAAAAATTCATCCGTTCGTATGATATTTTATAAGGATAGTTTTTGGAAAGTCATGCTTAGTGGGTAGTGACTGAGTGACTAAGTGATTAAGTGATTAAGTTATTAAGTTAATAAGGATTTTTTTACCCTTTCCAATTTGGACACTACTGTCTAGGATAAATTCATCATTAATAATCTTCCTCCCTTGTGAGGGAGGATTGAGGTGGGTGCTGGTTGTAGATAGTTAATAGTGAATAGAAATTAAGTGACTAAGTGACTGAGTGACTAAGTGATTAAGAGGGAATAAACTAAAATGTCATCCCGAACTTGTTTCGGGATCTTACCAATT
>CALVEA010000033.1 GCA_944326455.1 Candidatus Gastranaerophilales bacterium
TTGCGATGAAAAAAGAAAGAAACGCTCCCAAAGAAAGAAAAACACGCACTGCTGAATTTTTCCGACGAAAAATTCCTATATACTTCTATTCACTATTCACCAATCACTATCTACAATCAGCACCCACCTCAATCCTCCCTCATAAGGGAGGACTCTACTGTCCATGATAAATGACTTTGTCATGCTGAACTTTTTACAATAAGCGGAGTAGTATGACGTCTAAACTCCACACTATATTTACCCCTTTCAGCATCTTACCAATTTGGCGTTATACTTGTTTTCTGGCAAGATCCCGAAACAAGTTCGGGATGACATTTTAGTTTATTTTCACTTAATCACTCAGTCACTTAGTCACTTAGTCACTTAGTCACCTAATTTCTATTCACTAGTCACTAGTCATGCACTACTTATCCCACTTTTTTGAAGAAGTATTACGTTTATTTATTTATCCCTAAATTTGTTGTATAATACGCTTAATATGAAGGGGAATGACAAAGAGAGCAGAGTTCTATATATAACTCACAGCGCAGAGCTGCTTATTTGGCTCGTCGTTTTGTTTATAATTCTCTCTCTCGCTACTTTAGGAGTCTTTCTTAAAGAAAAAAACGATGATAATGATTATCAGATATTCCTTGATGATGTGGATGGTTTAATAATCGGCTCTCCCGTCAGGATGATGGGGCTTGAAGTCGGACATATTACCAAAATTGCACCCACAAACGGCGAAATTTACGTAAAATTCGTACTCACAAACCCTGATGTCTATATTCCCCAAGGAACTATTGCAACTGTTGAATTTAGCGGAATGGCAGGTTCCAAGTCCTTAGAACTCTACCTGCCGGAAGAAGGCGACTACATTGATTCCAGCACACCTTTGTTGACCGTACTGCCGCCTAAAAGACTGCACGATGCTTTAGGGCTCCTTAATGAGATGTATAAAAAGCTTACTACAATTATATATTCCACTACCTCTTTTAGTAACAAATTGAATGTTATAAACCTAAACCTCGGACAGGGCGCAAATATTGAAGAATTCCTTAAATACACAGATGCTGTCATCGAGGATTCAAATAAAAGGGTTACAGACTTTGGTAATAAGTTAGAAAGCAGGCAGAAATATGACAAATAACGAACACGAATATAAAAATTTGAAAATTATATCAAATCCTATTGTTAACCAGAGTCTTTGCATAATGAGAAACAAAGACACTGATACTCAAGGAGTGCGCCTTGCTGCAAGAAAGTTAACAAGAATACTTCTCTATGAAGCAACCAAAAATCTCCCTCAAAGAGATATTGAAATTGAAACCCCTTTAACTAAATGCACAGCTCAAACCATAAATTCCGATATTACGATTATTATTTCCCCTATACTCAGAGCTGGGCTAATATTCACGGATGAAGCTGTTGATATCCTGCCACAAGCTACAATCCGCCACATAGGAATGTACCGAGATGAAAAAACGCTTAAGCCTGTATGGTATTACAATAAAGTTCCGATGCCGGTTGAAGACCCTTCTAAGTATTATGTATTTATAACAGATCCAATGCTTGCAACCGGAAATTCTTTAGTCGAAGCGATTAAATTATACACATCAAAAGGTATTCCACAAGAAAACATCTGCTGTGTATGTATGATTTCTGCTCCTCAAGGCATTAAAACAGTATTTGAAAATTTCCATGACATAAAATTAATTGTAGCAGCTGTAGACTCACACCTTAACGAAAGGGGCTATATTGTACCAGGGATGGGCGATGCAGGCGATAGAATATTTAACACTTAGCCAAATGGGCATGCCAATTTTTATTGTAAATTTTTGTTAAGTTGCTATTTTGGAAAATATGTGGAAGCATTTTATATCGTTAGTAGTATGATAGTATTATGAGCATGTTTTTAGAAAATAATACATTAACAAACAGAGAATTGGAAGTACTGAGTTTGTTGGTTGAAGGACTTAGCAACGAGGTAATTGCAGACAGATTGAGCATTACTGTTTATACAGTAAAACATCATATTGCAAATATCTACGAAAAGCTTAATGTTCACAACAAGGTTCAAGCTGCTATATATGCAGTAGTCCACAATCTTGTTGAAACTAAGAATAGTTAAGCTGATATTACTTAACCGCGAATTTGGAACCAATTTCTTCTGGGACATAATTCAGAATATACGATATTGCATCTTGAGGATTTTGAGCAATATAGTAGAGTTTTTTTGCACTGTCATTGGCAAAATTTCTCTTTATTGTAGTGTCAAAAAATTCTATCAAGCTGTTATAAAAATTATCTGTATTCAGAATTACTATGGGTTTGTTATTATACCCTAGCTGTTTTTGAACTATCATCTCAGAAATTTCCTCTAAGGTGCCGTAACCGCCAGCAATAGCTATTACAGCATCGGAAAGTTCATCCATTTTAGCTTTTCTCTCACGCATACCTGTTGTTACATAAAATTCTTTGCAGTCCTTCGGATTTGCAAACCCCATATCTGCGAGTTTTTCGGGCATAACCCCAATGAGAGCCCCGCCGTTTTCCGCTGCAGCACCTGCGCAAGCATACATTAACCCTCTGCGGCTGCCTCCATATACTACATTCATTCCCGCAGCGCCTATCAAAAGTCCCAACTCACGAGCCTCTTTATAAAATATTTCTTGCACGGAATTCGAAGAAGAAGCAAATACACAAATATTCTTAATACTGCTAGTCAAAGTTTCCTCCCATCAGATAATAGTTTGAGCAGCTCAAACCGGTACCATTCTTGGAACAATCAGCCCTTTGTTCTGAAAAAGCTTTATCTTGTCCAAATGGTTCCAGCTTATCAGGATAAATATTGAATCCAAAGACATCTTTTCCCCAAACATTCGGTCTAGAAGCGCCGTTTACATCATACATCAGGTATCCTTGCAAATTGTTTTCATCCGGCTCATCGAACATCTTTACAGAAAATACCGCCTTTGAAAAACTTGTTTTATAATCTTTAAAAGTATAAGCCTCACTCGGGTCATCGCCGTTAAAAAAAGTTATCTTGTATGGTTTTAGGCTTCCCGTAACTTCATTATCCATTACTGAAAAGAATGCAGTTTTGAAATCTTGCTGTCCGTCTTCCATTTTGGTCCTAACTGAATAAAATATATTATTGAAATCCGACTGAACATTACGCCATCTTGAAGTATTCCGAGCTTGGATAGTATCATCAAGAGAAAGCGGAGCAACCAAAATTGCAACAATCATAAAGATTACGAACAGAATAGAAACTTCAATTATAGTAAAGCCTTTTTTCATATTTACCTTTCTTTATGATTATGCCATATCAAGCCGTTTCTTTTCCTGAAGCAATGTATCGTAAATCCATTCCGGGACAAAGTTTTTACCAAGTATAATTTGTCCGTTCATAATATTCGGAGCATGAAAGTCAGAACCGCCAGTAACAATTAGTCCCAAGCTTTCTGCCATTGATGAAAAATACTCAACTATTGCCGGAGAATGTTTCCTATGATAAGCTTCTATTCCCCTTAGACCGCAATTCATTAACTCTTTTATGAGTTTTTCTGCTATATCTATGTCATAAGGATGTGCAATAACAGGAATTCCTCCTGAATCGTAAATAACCTCAACAGCGTCAAATGGTGATACAGTCTTTCTTTCCACGTAGACAGGGGATTCCCTGTGAATATATTTACTGTAGGCTTCCATCACATTGCTCGTACCGCCGGCATTGGTTATTGCTTTAGCTATATGAGGACGCCCAATACTGCCGCCTTCCGCAACCATATTCTTAACATCTTCGTAATTAATTTTTATGCCTTCTTTTTTATTTAAAAGGGCTAAAATTTCTTTTGTCTGCTTGGTACGAGCTTGCTGTTGAACCTTTAAAAGATTTTTAAAATCACTTTTTGTCACATCAGGAAAGTATCCCAAAATATGAACTTCATAACCCTTGTACAGAGTATTAACCTCAATACCCTGAATTATTTTCAAATCAACTTCTTTAGTCTTTAGATAGTCTACAGCCACATTGTATGACAAGACATTATCGTGGTCAGTTAACGAAATCGCTTGCAGACCCGCATCTAATGCCAAATCAACAATTTTTTCAGGCGAGAACACTCCGTCAGAATAATTTGTATGGATGTGGTAATCACCCTTCATGATTCACCTCCGATATCAAGCGCCGGAATCAATGTTGACCTCCTTTTCACTTTCATTATTACTTACTTTAACATTAATTCTGGTTATACGTGCTGCACCTGTTCTATCAATAAGAACCTCAGCACCGTTGATTTGAGCATCTCCATCCTGAGCTATTTCATAGCGTTCAGGAAGACTCGTTGCCAATCTTTTCAAAGAAGTTGAAAATTCCATACCTATAACACTGTTAGAAGCACCGCAAAAACCGGCATCTGTTATGTATGCCATACCATTCATTATTGTTTCATCTGCGGTCTGTACATGAGTATGTGTTCCAAAAAATCCTTTTATTAAAGCATTTCCTTCCGTATTATATTTAGCAGAAAGGTATTTGGCAAAACATATCTTCTCCGCTGTAGCTTCCGCATGAAAATCTATAAAAATACTTTCCGCCCCATTTGATTTAAGGTTTTCAATCTCAGACGATACAGTTTCCCAAGGCGAATCAATCGGAGGCATAAAAACTCTCCCCAAAGCATTGATTACGCCTATTTTATGGTTTCTAACCTCAAAAATTTGCGATCCTCTTCCTTGGGTGCCTTTAGGATAATTAATCGGTCGAAGAAGATTCTCCGCTGACTCTATATAATCATAAATATCTTTTTTATCCCAAATATGATTTCCGGAAGTAAAACAATCAATCCCGGATGAATTTAAGTCTTCATAATTTTTCTTTGTAAGCCCGAAGCCATGTGAAGCATTTTCTATATTAGCTATAACAAAATCAGGTCTTTCTGTCAGAGAAGCTAGGTAAGATTTTACGGCAGACCTGCCCGGTCTGCCCGTAATATCTCCGAAAAATAATATCTTCATTGTTTCCATAAAAAACTCTAAATTTTACTTTTTAAAGAAGGTTATTTTCGGGATAAATCATCCCTGCATACCTCTTATTTTGCTATTTCTGTTGCTCTGAACTCTCTTACTACAGTGACTTTGATTTGTCCCGGATAATCAAGTTCATCTTCAATTTTCTTCGCAATATCTCTTGCAAGTTTTTGTGAAGCTAAGTCGTCAAACATTTCTGCTTGAACAATAACTCTAACTTCTCGACCTGCCTGCACCGCAAAAGATTGTTTGATACCTTCATAGCTGTTTACAATTTCTTCTATCTTCTGGAGACGTTTAATGTAGATTTCAAGAGTGTCTCTTCTTGCTCCGGGTCTGCCCGCTGATATTGCATCGGCAAGCTTTACCAAAACAGCTTCTATCGTATTAGCCGTAACGTCATCATGGTGTGCTTCAATTGCGTGAATAACCTCAGGCTTTTCGCCGTATCTGGAAGCTAATTCTACACCCAGTTGAATATGTGTACCCTCCTGAGTCTGATCAACAGCTTTACCTATATCATGGAGCAGTCCCGCCCTCTTGGCAACATTAACATTTGCTCCAAGTTCAGCCGCAAGCATTCCGGCTATATGTCCAACTTCCAGGGAGTGCTTAAGAACATTTTGTCCGTAACTTGTCCTATAATATAAGCGTCCGAGATTTTTAATAAGCTCTTTATTAAGCCCCATTATACCCATATCTAAGGCTGCATTTTCACCCTCTTTTAAAATCTTTTGCTCAACTTCCTCTCTTGATTTTTCTACAGTTTCTTCAATTCTGACAGGGTGAATTCTGCCATCTTGAATAAGTTTTTCAAGCGCAATTTTGGCAATTTCTCTTCTTACAGGATCAAAGGAAGAAAGCACAACTGCTTCCGGAGTATCATCAATGATTAAATCAACTCCGGTTAGAGTTTCCAGGGTTCTTATATTTCTGCCTTCTCTTCCGATAATTCTACCTTTCATCTCATCATTAGGAAGTGATACAACTGATACCGTAGATTCTACAACCTGCTCCATCATACATCTTTGCATAGTCGTAGAAAGAATTTCTTTAGATTTTTCCAAAGCATTTTCTCTTATCTTAGCTTCATTTTCTCTTATCAGCTGAAGTTGTTCCTGAGCCAAGTCACTTTTTAATTGTTCCATAAGCATTTTCTTAGCTTCTTCCGCAGACATTCCTGCAATCCGTTCCAATTCCAGAGTCCGCTTTTGAACAATTTCATCAAGGAAGTCTTCTTTCTCAATAAGTTGATCTTTCATTTTATCCAGCTCAACTTCTTTATCCGTAATTTCTTGCAGTTTGTTTTCTATCTGATCTTCACGTTTGGAAAGTTTATTTTCAATTACTGCGAATTCTCTTCTCCGTTCTCTTTCATCTTCATTAAGCTGTTCCCGTTCTGATTGAAGAGCTTCTTTAGCTTTTATCATAGCTTCTTTTTGGATAATAGCTTCTTTTTCTTGTAAATCTTTTAAGCTTTGTTCTGTTTGCTGCACAAGATTTTTATACTTAACTCTTTGCACAGCAATGACAGCAGCCAGTATAACCAATACAATAACTGCAACGGTCAATAATGCATTCATTTAGCACCTTTTCCTTTTCTATTTTTTTATATATACACGACATCCGGGTACATATATCCTACCCGGCAACAGCTATATTTAATAAACAGTCTTTTTATCGCATATATCTTCAAAAATTTTATCTACTACTATGATTAAATCATAACATATAATGAAGAATTTGTACATAAACTATTACGAAATTTAAGATTTAACTTTTATTGCACCCCATGCTCTTATAAAACCTTTTTCGTAAAACAAAAGATAGTATCCGCCCTCTTTTATGTATTCAATAGAAGCTTCCATGTGAATATACTCTTTATCAGGTAAAGTTGCACCTGTTTGTGCATATTTCTTTTCTATAATGTCTTGCTGACGAGCTTTTCTTTTTGCTGCTCTTTCCTGTTTCTTTAATTCTTTTAGTTCTGCTTTCGTTAACTCTCTATTTCTGTCCCTATATTTTTTTAATTCATCTTCGTTTTCTGCAAGTTTAAAAACTGGTACAACAGCTATCAAATTTTTTGATTCTATAATGTACAAAAACTCACGATCATCAGATAGAGCAAGTTCATAATGTCCGGGTTTTATAAAGTTTCCGTTATAGTCAGGAATATAATCCTTAATTGTAAGCGTAGGCTGTTCTTCTGTCGGAATTGAAAACCTATAGATACTATCCTGACCAGCTGTTATACCCGAAGGGATAGCCGGATATGGAGCACATGGTGCTAAATAATCAAAATCTCTAATAGCCGGTGTTATAATCCCATCAATCATAATAAACCTATGAGTTTCTTTATACAGGAATCAATATCTGTAAATTTCTTATTAAGACATTTTGAAGATGCTGCAAAAATTACAGAGATATAACCATTTGGAAAGCCTTTATCTTTTATGTAAAGCCTGACAGATTCCCTCATAAGTCTCTTTATTCTGTTTCTTTTTACAGCCCTTTTATGAATTTTTTTACTTACTACAAACCCTATTTTAGCAGGTATCTCATTATTTTTCTTCTTACCGCAAAACATTGTAATACCGTCTCTGTGAAAAGAAATATTTGTTTTATATGTGGCGTTAAAAGCCGCTCTTTTTTTTAACCTATATTCTTTTTGAAGCATAAATAAATAATATCTTAACGATAGGATTTTGTAAACAAAAAGAGATATATAGCCTCACTCTCCCGTCCTAGTAAGAAATTATTAAAAATGAGAACCTAAACGCCGTTAGATTCTCGTTTTTATTTAAATTAGCATAAAATCAAGAACGAATTTATTTGATAAAACAATGGGCTCGTTAACCTACTTTTTAATCATTAACACAGTTATAGTAGGGTAGTAGTAGGGTAGACTTCAGTAGGGTAGACTTCAGTCTACCCTATTATTTGATAGACTTTAAGCTACTTTTTAATCTTCAATGAAGTTACAGTAGGGCAGACTTTAGCCTTACTATTTGGTAGATTTTAACCTACTTTTTAATCTTCAACGAAGTTACAGTAGGGCAGACTTTAGTCTGCCTTACTATTTGGTAGGCTTTAACCTACTTTTTAATCTTCAACGCAGCCTTATTTGCATTACTCAAAGTTTCATTTAATTTATTGTGTGCATCTATCAATCTCATATCAGAAACAGTTTCTTCAATTACTTGTTCTTTATTTAATGTTGGTTTAATCTTTGACAATGGAGGAGCTTGCTTTATACTTAAATCGACTAATCGATTTGGATCGTTTAATTTACTTGCAATAGATTTAATACTCATCAGAGACCACACCTTTCTTTCTTTTCCTATTATCTACAAAACTATATATATTTAAAGAAAAACTTACAAAATAATTGCCTACTTTCTTGTGTAAGTTTACAAAAATTAACACCAATCAAAATATTTATCACCTCCCGGTATTTTTCTTTCTTTGTGTGTATTTCTTTCTTTTCTCATCGTAAAAAAAGAAAGTTACAGTAGGGCAGACTTTAGTCT
>CALVEA010000034.1 GCA_944326455.1 Candidatus Gastranaerophilales bacterium
CGCCCATCCTGTAATGCCCTCGCCAAGCCTATTTCATTTACCCCTAGGACACAATGGCTATTGTGTTGCAAGATTGGTTCTATACCAATAGGGAACGGGGTTCCCTGCTAATAAATAATCTACTTAGTTGAAAGCGAGGACTTATGAAACAACGCGGATTTTCCCTGATGGAAATGATGATAGTGCTGTTGATTGTAGCAATAATAGCGGCAGCATCAGCACCAATGGTGAGCAAAAAGATGATGAGAGACGCCGAAGGCGGAAGCCCCTGGATGTACGCAGGTCTTGGTGGGTCTATTACATACAATCCGGACGGAAATCAAAATAAAACAGCAATGATAGGAGCTTCAACGACTCCTACCGGAGCAAGTAAAGCTAAATTATATATTGAAACTTCGTCCTCAGAGCCTCAAATAGCAATAGGCAGAAGCGGAGATGCAAAAGTAGTTAAATTTATGACCTGGAGCGGTAATAATTTATGTATATCTGATACAAAGACGGAGAGCAATCAGGTAAGTGCATCTACAGCAATGGGTTATTCAGCTATTGCGGGACCAAGTTCTGCAGCTTTTGGGTATAATGCCGATGCAAGGGGTGGGGGAGCAACAGCTATCGGAGGCAGCACAAAAGCTAAAGGTGTTGACTCAACTGCAGTCGGATACCAATCTAATGCAAACGGTTCAATGTCTACATCTTTTGGATATAACGCAAACGCCAGCCAAACCGGCTGTACTGCGATAGGTTCTTCTTCCAAAGCAAACTCAGATTATGCTACAGCTTTTGGTGCATCATCAAATGCATTCAGTTTATATTCAACAGCTATAGGTTATTCTACTAAAGCAGGAGCCAATGCAACTTCCATAGGTTATTCTGCTAATGCTTCCGGAGCAAGTGCAACTGCTGTCGGCTACAGCTCTAAGGCTGTTAGTTCTACTACTGCCGTAGGATACTCTGCAAATGCAAACGGTTCTTATTCTACTGCGATTGGTTATTCTGCGAACGCTTCGCAAAGTTATTCTACAGCTTTAGGATCTAATGCTAAAGCATCCGGCAGCTTTTCAACTGCATTAGGGTATTCATCCAATGCTTCCGGCTCTTGTGCTCTGGCTGCAGGATATTCTTCCAGTGCTACCGGCTTTGGTTCAACTGCACTTGGATATGGTTCCTCTGCTACAAATAGTGATGCTACAGCTGTTGGTTTGTCTACAACAGCTTCGGGGATGTATTCATCCGCTGTTGGATACAGGGCTGAAGCTTCACACCCTTTTTCTACTGCCATAGGATACCGTGCCAAAACTACTACACGCGAACAAATTGTTCTCGGTACCAGTTCAACCACTGTTTATATCCCGGGTAGATTGGTTGTAGGATACGATGTTTTATTAAATGCCGTCAAAGGTGATACCGCTTTGAGGAGAGGTAATGAAGGAGGCGAACTATGTGTTGTTCGTTCAGAAGATCTGAAAGGTGGTGACGATAACTTAAGGCGATATCCAACTGATATAGATAATAGAAGCTTTTTTGATTCATATATTTCCGACCGCAGGCTTAAGAATGTGGGAGAAGTATTCTCTGGCGGATTGGATAAAGTAAAGCAGCTCAAGGTATATAATTTCACATTCAAAGATGATGAGTCAAAAACTCCTCATGTCGGTGTAATGGCTCAGGATTTACAGAAAGTTTTTCCTGATGCAGTAACCAAGGGAAAAGACGGTTTCTTAAGAATCAGATGGGAAGATATGTTCTACTCGCTCGTTAATGCGGTGAAAGAGCTTGATTTGAGAATAACAACCGAAAACACGGAGCTTAAAAAGCGAGTAACAGAGCTGGAAAAAGAGAACAAAGAGTTGGAAAAAAGATTATCAAAACTGGAATTGAAAGTTTATTAAAAAGTAGACTTTTTGCCGGGCGGGTAAAACCTCTCGCTCGGCTTTTTTTGATTCCGGCTATTTTATAGTTTTTATAACTCACTTATCCCGCAGTAGTGAATAAAAAGCTTGAAAAACAAAAGGCAGGCTGGTTTTTTAGACCAGCCCGCCCCATTGGGGTAATTTTTATTTTTGAGTTTGCTGTTTATCTTGTTAATACTTCTTCTCTTGTTTGGAAGTAATCTACAACCGTGTCCATTACATTATCAAAGAAAAAATCCAGTTCCTTCGAAAGGTTATTTTCAATTGAGTTTGACATCATTTCTTCGCTAAATCTTGATAACATTTCATTTTCGATACGCATATTCTAAATCCTTTCCTGTATTGATTCTCTGACCCGGTTTTGTGCTTACGATTTTTATATCGGCATTTTTTTTTAAAACTTTAGAGTTTAGAGAATCTTTGTTACAAAAATTTACACTGGGTTTTTAATGATAAAAATCAATAAGTCAAAATATATAATACTTGTGCATTCGGGCTTTTTGTACTAAAATGGTCTTTGTAATAAGCCGGATTGCGAGGGGAAAAATATGAAATTTACTGCAGGAAAAGAAGATTTATTAAACGGGATAAGGATTATTGAAAGAGCGACTGTTGTCAAAGGGCTGCAGCCTGTTTTGGCAAACGTATTGATTGAGACTGCGGGACAAAATAGTATTAAACTTACTGCAACTGACTTTGATTTATCAATTACGACTGTTATCAATGCTAATGTAGAAGAAGAAGGGAAATTTACACTTCCGGCAAAGAAACTTGGTGAAATTATTTCCAGATTACAAGATGAGTTAGTTAAAATTGAACTCAATGGCTCTGTAGCAACTGTAACCTGTAAAAAATCCAAGTTTGATATTATCGGTATTTCTGCTAATGAATTCCCTCCTGTTGAAGAAAATATTTCGGAAGAAGATGCGATAGAGATTGAGACACGACCGTTTATTAAGGCAATAAGACAAGTTGTTTCTGCTGCAGCAGGTTATGAGACAAACAATTTGCTTTCCGGAGTTGTTTGCGAAGTTAATAAAAATATCCTTGAAATGGCAGCAACTGACGGCAATAGACTGGCAAGAGTCAGAGAAGTCGTCAAAAATAATTCTGCAGATTCTGAAAAAACTTTTGAAATGTTAATTTCATCAAAAGTTCTTGCCGAACTTTCTAAGATTTCTCTCCTTACAGAATCAGAAACAATTAAAATCTGTAAAGAAGTTAAAAAGATTGTAATTACAATTGATAAAACAAAAATTATTACAAGATTAATGCAGGGACAGTTTCCTAAATATAATCAGCTTATACCGCAGACCTTCCCTAAAGAGGCAAAAGTTAATAAGAATGATTTAATTTCTGCATTGGAAAGAGTTGCGGTTATGGTTAATGAGAAAAACAGTATTGTTAAATTTGAATTCATTGATGATACACTTAAGCTTTCCGGTGATTCTCCGGAAGCCGGAAACTCTCAGGATGTGATTGATATTAAATATGCAGGAGAGCCTCTTACTATAGCATTTAATTACAAATTTGTGCTTGAGTTTTTAAAAATAGCAGAATCTGAAGAAATCAAGATTCAGCTCAACACTCCTTTATCTGCAACAGTATTTGCACCGTGCTCTGATGAAGATTACTTGTATCTTGTAATGCCGGTACAGCTTAGAGGATAGCGGAGGTAAATAATAATGAGAGGAAAAGCTTTTAAATTTGGGGATAATATTTCGACCGACCATATTGCACCGGGCAGGCTGTTTCATTTACGTTCCGACTTGAATGAGTTTGCCAAACATGTACTTGAGGATGCGGATGAAAATTTTGCCAAGAACATGCACAAAGGTGATTTTGTGGTAGCAGGTAATAATTTTGGACTTGGTTCATCCAGAGAGCACGCTCCGCAGATTATCAAAATTGCCGGAGTCGGAGCTGTTATTGCAAAATCATTTGCCAGAATTTTTTATCGTAATGCAATAAATATAGGTTTGCTTGCAATTGAATGTGATACAGACGGAATTGATGCCGGTGATGAGCTGGATTTAGATATAAAAGCGGGATCTCTTAAAAATATTACAAAGGGAACAACAATCATGATAGAACCGCTTCCGGATGTTATGATTAGGCTTCTTGAAGACGGCGGATTGATTGAACATATAAAGAAGAATGGCGATTTAGTTCTGGGGTAAAACCGCGGGGGAATAATTATGTCAGATACAAAAGAAATCTTAACTTGTCCGGCATGCGGGCATTCAATGAAAAAAATATATATGCCTTCTGCGGGAGTGAATCTTGATTTATGTACCGAAGGCTGCGGCGGAATATTTTTTGATAATCGAGAGCTTGAAAAGTTTGATGACGAGAGTGATGATATTAGTACTATTCTTGGAACACTGCAGGACAGATATTTTGAAACAACAGACGAGAGTCTTACTCGGATATGTCCGGCTTGCGGCACTTCTATGGTTAAGATTGGCGCCGGATGCGGCACGCTGCAAATTGATGCATGTAATGTGTGCGGCGGAAAATTCCTTGATTATGGAGAATTAGAAAAGATTCGTGAAAGCTCCAAAGATGAAGCTAATTGTAAAAGGACAATAGATTCTCTTTTCCAGAATTTTGATGACAATTACTCATCTAAACAAAGAGAAATTGTGGAAGAAGTTGCAAAATACTACCTTAAAAAATCCTAGTCCCTTGTGACTGAAAGCAGTATTTCTTGCGGAATGTAGGTGTTTTTTACTCCCATATCGGTATTAGCAATAAAGAATTCTACAGTATCTCCTCGTTCGGCGCCAAGAAGGTCGAAAGGAAGAGTTACGTCTATAACTTCTTTGTTGGTAATTTTTAACCCTTCAGGATTGGCTAACGTCCACATATTCTGATGGAGAACTTTCGACAATCTCGGAGGATAGAACGTATCTTTCACAAGCGTGAGAGTAAGTTCGTTTTCAAATTTTTCACTTAAAATCGGATAAAAATTATCTGTTCGGCTTATAAGTCTAATATAGGCTCTTTGTTGAACTTTGGTAGCATTTCTTAAATAAATATAAAATTGGCTTATGCGTTCAGCAAAGCTTATTTCTCCGGAATTTTTGTTAATATAGAGCCTGAAATATATATTATTTTCGTCGCAGCCAAAATGGATTTTATCAATATTTTTGCTTTCTCTATAAACCGGACCGTCAAGCATACTTATGTTGCCGGAATAAAACCAGTCATCAGCGCTGGATAACAAGCCGTCCATTCTTGGGGTTATTGGTCTGGACGGATGTTTAAAAGGCATTTCATATTTGGTGATAAGAGAGTTATTAAGTTTTTCCGGAATTTCCAATCCCAAAAGTAAATATACATTTTTAAGATGTTCTCTGAACATATAATCGAAAACAAAATCTTGACCGGAATTATTAGGTTCCCCGTACCACCAGAACCAGTCGCTGCCTTCTGCAATAAAGAGTTCTCGTTTGGCTTGTACGATATTCGGATGAT
This sequence comes from Candidatus Gastranaerophilales bacterium, assembly GCA_944326455.1. Taxonomy (GTDB): domain Bacteria; phylum Cyanobacteriota; class Vampirovibrionia; order Gastranaerophilales; family Gastranaerophilaceae; genus CAG-196. The sequence continues at coordinate 5,391 of CALVEA010000034.1, forward strand.
GTTTGTTTTCTTTAACGAAAGCTTCAAAATCGTCTTTGGTTGTTTTCAAATATGCCCAGGCTTTATTTTTTGTCGATTCTCCAATCCAGTATTGGAATGTTTGGTCAATCCAGGAACCCGCATATATTTTGGTAAGCGGTTTTTTGTGTTCATCTTTTTCTATATAGTCAGAAATTAAGACAGTTTCAAGAGTTTCATCAGAATCTATTAATGAATAAATTCTATCTAAGAAGTCATTCCCGTCGTTCTGATAATTTTCCCAGCAGTTTTCACAATCCAGTGCAATTGTTAAAAGATGAGTATCATCAGGTGAGACAAGGAGCTTGCTTTGGATAATTTTGATTTTGTCAAACAAATTTCCGGCAGCCATATAAGGGTCAATCCCTGCATATTCAAAGTTAATGAGATTTGGTATTGACCGGTCTCTAAAAATAACATCAATAGGAACACTTTGGTATTCATAAACTTTAAGCAGGTGATAAGGATCACTTAAATTTCCCTGAAAATCTCTGACAAAATCAAAGTTAATTGAGTTAGCAAGAACTCCCTCATCAGATATTGTCCATTTTATACCTTCTTTTGCGAGTATATTTAAAGTCTTAGGTCCAACGCATAATTCAGGCGGCCACAAACCTTTTGGACGTACTCCAAAAACCTCTTCAATTCTATCAAGAGCACGCTTAACTTGTTCTTTAGCATCATCATACATTCCCAAAGAAGCCGGAAGGTCTTCTGTTGTGAGCACTGATTTAACTGAGGTCTTTATATCTGCAAGGATAGGAAGTATTGAATGATAATAAGGACTTGTTGTAAGTTCAATTCTGCCTTCCGAGATGTATTTTTTATAGGTTGGAACAATTTCTCGTATTATTTCACGCTGAATATTTATAATTTCGTTTCTATCTTCAATTGTATATCCGTATTGTTTATCCCACAGTTCCTGTAATCTCGGATATCTTTGGAAATGAATCGGGTCTATCCATACAAGGTTAAACAGCGCCATTAAATCGGATAAATCCTGGTTCGAAAAATCATCTAAGTTACATACATCAGAAGAAAACCTTTTTTGGTAAAGTTGTTTATAGTTTTCGCTCCGGAACACCATGGTTTCGTATCTTGAACTAAAAAAATTATTCAGAATAAAGGATTTTTCTTCATTGGATATATTTTCCACATCAGAAATAGTCAGTTCTGAATGAATATCGTGTGCACCGTTTGCATAGTCTATAATCATATCAAGCAAAGCCGGTACGATATCGAAATTAAGTTTTAATTTTGGGAATTTATCCAAGAAAAGAGCCATATCCAGGTAATCTTTTACGGCATGGATTCTTGCCCAAGGCATAAGATATGTGCCTTCAATTTCATATACCGGTTGATGCATGTGCCAATAAAAGGCAATCGATAACTTTTTCACACTTTACTCCGTTTAGTATGAGTATACAAGAAATTAACAACTTCTGCAAGTGATAGGGTCTACGTGCGTAGTTTTGTAAGAGTCAAACTTGTAGTGCTGACGGGAGAGACAGACCCGGAACGAATAATGAATCCTGTAGTTAAAAAAATGTCTGTCGACAGATTGTCTACGTGC
>CALVEA010000035.1 GCA_944326455.1 Candidatus Gastranaerophilales bacterium
TTTTCCCACCCTGTACAAACCGGTCATAGTGTGTTATTATGGTAATAACGCAACACAATGGTAATTATGTTGCAGGATGGGGCGAAAATACAAAAATACTTCTTTTGTTTTAATTTATTTGCTCATCCGGTAGTTTGAATCTGTCTCTAATCTTAAGTTACCCTCTTTACAATCGGACAGGTTTTTAATACTATATAAAGAAACGAGGTTTATTTACTAATGGTTGATAATAAATACAAACGGGTGTTGTTAAAAATTAGCGGAGAGGCTCTTTTAGGTGACCAGCAGTTTGGCATTGATCCTAATCCCGTTGAGATGATAGCGGATGAAATCCGCTCTATCTATGAGCGCGGAGTTGAGATAGCTGTTGTTGTCGGCGGCGGTAATATTTTCCGCGGGATGAAAAACAGTGCGGCTCTTGGTATGGATCAAGCTTCCGGTGACTATGTCGGAATGCTCGCTACTGTTATGAATGCTGTTGTGCTGCAATGCGCTTTAAAGAAGATTGAAGTTGAATGCAGGGTTCAAACCGCAATATCAATGAACCAGATTGCAGAACCTTATGTTCGTCACAGAGCAATAAGACATCTTGAAAAAGGAAGAGTTGTAATATTTGCAGCAGGTACAGGAAACCCATTCTTTACAACAGATACAGCTTCTGCTTTAAGAGCGTCTGAGATTAATGCCGAAGTTATGCTAATGGCTAAGAATGGGGTTGACGGAGTTTATGATGATGACCCTAAAAAGAACCCTAATGCCAAAAAAATTGATAAGATTACTTATGCGGAAATAATCAAAAAAGATTTGAAAATAATGGATACATCAGCTTGTGCGCTATGTAAGCAAAATAATATTCCAATAATTGTGTTTGACTTTAAAGCCTCAGGCAGTTTGTGTAAAATTATGGACGGTGAGTCTGTAGGAACGTATGTAAGTTAGTTTGTTTTATAAAGGAGAAAATTATGTCAGAAGCTCTTGATGAAATGTTTTTGCTAGGCGAAGATAAAATGGAAAAGGCAATTGCTCAGATGAAAAGAGAATTTGCTTCCGTTCGTACCGGCCGCGCAAATCCGGGTATTTTAGACAAGGTTTTGGTTGATTACTATGGAGTTCCTACTCAGCTAAGACAAATGTCTCAGGTTACAGTGAGCGAGGGAACTACTCTTGTTATAACTCCTTATGATAAAACTATTCTTAAAGAAATAGAAAAAGCTATTATTAAAGCAGAAATCGGTGTTGCTCCAAATAGTGACGGTATTTGTATAAGACTTAATTTCCCGCCTTTGACGGAAGAAAGAAGAAAAGAAACTGCAAAAGAAGTTAAGAAATACGGTGAAGATGCAAAAGTTGCAGTAAGAAATGTGCGTCGTGAAATGGTTGACGAACTTAAGAAGATTGAAAAGGCTGAAAATATGCCGGAAGATATGGTAAAAGATAATCAGGATCAAATCCAAAAAACTACTGATAAATACGTAGCTATGATTGATTCGCTTGTGGCTGAAAAGGAAAAAGAGGTTTTAACAGTATAATGGATTCCAAGAGGTTTTTAACCGGTCTGATTATCGGGTTTATTGCTCTCTTTGCAATACTTGCCGGCGGGATATGGCTCACACTTTTAGTATTGGTAATAGTTTTTTATGCTTCAAAAGAATATACTGCAATTCTGAGGCATAAAGGCTTTTTACCGAGCTTAAAAATTATCCTGGCATCAAGTTTGTTATTTGCTGCTCTTGCCTATTTTGACCGGTTTGATTTGATACCTCTGGCGTTCACTTTGTCGGCACTGATGGCATTTATGTGGGTTCTCTTCAGGGGCAGGCAGCCATATATTGCAAATGTTGCAACAACTGTGTTGGGTTTTGTTTATTGCGGATGGTTTCCGCTCCACATGATATTTCTCAGAAGTATAGGCGAGGATTGTACAACCTGTGCTTATCCTGCAGGCGCCGGGTATGCTGTCTTGCTTCTGTTTTCGGTGCTTGTAACGGATACTTTCTGCTACTTTGCCGGAAGCAAATTCGGCAAACATAAGCTCGCACCGGTTATCAGTCCAAATAAATCAATTGAAGGTGCAATCGGCGGGACTGTTATGTGTCTGCTTTTTTCAATGATAATCGGGTTAGCGATCGGGCTTCCTTGGTACCATGCATTGATTTTAGGTTTGTTAATTGCAGCTTTCGCACAGATTGGCGACTTGTGTGAATCTTTAATAAAAAGAGATGCGGGAGTTAAGGACTCAAGCAATGTTTTACCAGGACATGGCGGTTTTTTGGACAGAACAGACAGTTATATTTTAACTATTCCGGTAGTTTACTACTATCTTCAATATTTTGTAGAAACAAATATCATCATGGATTTATTTAAGGGATTATTTTAATGCTTGAAGATATTTTTGGTAAAGCTGATGATGAAAGTTTGGTAGAAAAGGCTTTGACCCATCCTTCATATACTGTTGAGAATAATTTGGATTCGCTTCTAAATTATGAGCGGCTGGAGTTTTTTGGAGATTCAGTATTGAAACTTTTTACCTCAAAGCTTTTATACGAGAGATTTCCTGATTATCCTGAGGGTGAACTTTCTAAAATCAGGTCTATACTTGTATCAGACAGTATTTTGGCGAAAGCTGCGTTTGAAATAGGTTTGGACAAAGTAATCAGGCTTGGTCCGTCGGAGGAAAAGCAAGGCGGGAGAAAACGCGAATCTAATCTTGCATGCTCTTTGGAAGCTGTTTTGGGCGCATATTACTTGAACGGCAGTACAGATGAGATAGAGGGTTTTATAAAGGAATATCTTTTTAAATATGCTCAAGATATTGATGAACATTTTGAAAAATATAATGCAAAAGACCTGCTCCAGCAGTACACACAGGGAATTGATAAAACTTTACCGGTTTACAGAACCGTTGGAATGAGCGGACCCGCGCATAAACCTGTTTTTGAGGTGGAAGTTGAGTGGCATGGAGAGATTTTGGCAAAACAATACGGGCATACAAAAAAAGAGGCTCAGCAAAATTGTGCTTATGAAGCTTGCAAAAAGCTTGGGGTTGTTAACTTCGACCAAACGGATGATTGATTATATCTCTGAGTTAAATATAATTGTACTGTAAGGAGATTGCTTATATATGCAGGGGAGTGATTTTCAGATAAACAACAGACGTTGGTATGATTCGCACGAGTATACCACGAGGGCTTTTGAGATCCTAAAAGATATGGATGAAGCTCAAAGGCGTGCTTTGGCAAGAGATTTGACAACGGTTGTCAAGCAGATAAAAGAACTCCATGAAGATGATGAAGAAGCAGATGTAAGCATAGGTATTGACAGAGTTTTGGGTCTGTATAAGATTTCTAACTCGCGCAGATGGTATGATAAAGTCAGTGTTTTGTCGTATGCGTTAAAAACAATGTCTACTTTGCCAAAGGAAGATTTTTATACAATTATGGAAGGGATTACGGTTTCTGCCCAGGGTTCTGAGTCTGTGGCATAGGTTTATCGCAGCCGCCCTTTGAAATTGTAGGAGAAAGCCCTTTCACTGCAAAAGGTTTAGCAAAGTAAACGGCGCTGACAATATTTGAGAGGCATCCCAGAACATTCATTGCAAGCTTTGGATATTTCCAGTTTTTTGGCAGAAAATTTGCAATAGATATTAAACCGGACCCCAGCATAAGGTATATATAAGCTTTAAAAATTCCGCGAGGCACGGCAACGCAATCTTGAACATCTCTAGGGTTACGGACATTATCGGCAATTATGTCGATAAATTCGTGTTTTTTCCTTTGCGGCTGAGTGTTTTGGAATGAAATATTCGGCTGTATTTTCGTGATATTCATACAGTAATATTAAAACACGTAAAAAATATTTTTTACAGGTATTTAAAAATAAAAACTTTTATGCTAGAGTTAATTTATCAAACGGGTGCGTGGCGCAGTTGACTCTGCCGAAAAAAATCCGAACCATTGAGGATTTTTTGAGAGGAAGCGAACACGAAAGTGTTCCCGCTAACAACTGCGAAACGAGGTTCTGAAAGTTTAGTATACGGGTGCGTGGCGCAGTTGGTAGCGCAGTTGACTCTTAATCAATTGGTCGTGGGTTCGAGTCCCACCACACCCAGAATAAAAGAGACTCACGTTAGTGAGCCTCTTTTATTCGTGGAAGGTGTAGTTTTTTGTCCAGGTTGATTTGTACGGTTAGATAGATTATTTTGGTAAAGTTGGCTTTGTGTGCGCATTTTGGGTCGGAAAAATTAAGTGTTCCAAAAAAAATCAAACCGGAAAATTGGACTTTTTCTGGACTGTACGGATAGATTGAGCTTTGTATATTATCAGTGAGATACGCACCAAATTTGAACAGTACGGATAATTTGATTATTTCGGAATAGTCCAGTTCCGCAAAATTTTAAAAATTTTAAAACAAAATCGGAAGTTTTTTCTTAAGGTTGGAATATTATAAAATTTTCTTTAAATAAATATAGTTTAACAGGACATTTTGGATAGGTATTTATAGCCAAAAGAGCAAAGTTGTTGGGAGTTTGAGGCTAATTTATAGTATTGAGATTTGGGGGTCTTTTCTTGCACTTTTGTCTCAATTTTTGCACCAAATTTCACTGATATTCTGTTATCTTAAATTTAGTTTGGCATCTATCTTGCATGGCATTTGAGTTTTAGCCATGATACTTTTAGTGCAAGAATTGTCCGTTTTAAATTATCTTTCAATTTGATATGTGTCGAAATGTCTCTGAAATTGAGATTTAGGACTTGATGTTTCTCTAAAAACGAGCGATTAATGTCAATGCAAACAAAAGGAGCATACATTGACAGAGAAAGACTATCAATTATATGGAACAAGAATTTTTAATTTGAAGACACAAGAAATTGGTCTATTAATTTGTATTTGGAAAAATAAGTTTGCCGATGGTGATGTAGATTTTGCAACCTGTGTGGATAAACAAGGCAAAAGATATGATATAGCTTTGGATTATATTAAGGATATTGAAGATGAATTCCCTGTCTAATCAAATTCAATTTACACCCGAGAAATGTAAACAAATAGCACTCGCAAGATTGGATTTAATCCGCAAATGGCAAGAGTTTCGCCGCAAAGCAGTAAACAAACTTCAGGCTGACTATAATTTTGTCAAACTACATAACAGCTCAAATTCCTACCTTTTCACTGTTTTAGGCAAAATCTCCCGAGGAAGCCTGCATCGTTGGAAAGCAAGTTTAGACGGAACAGAGGATTACACAAGGCTAATTCCTAATTACAAATACGTTTCTGTAAATGAATACAGAACATGTCTAACGGATGAAGAAATCAAAATATTTATGGGCTTGCTCCTGCA
>CALVEA010000036.1 GCA_944326455.1 Candidatus Gastranaerophilales bacterium
TTAGTACTATCGGGGCGGTATTTGTTAGCGAGCGGCAGTAAAATAGCGGCAAGAACACCGACAATACCGACGCAGATTAAGACTTCTGCTAAGGTGTAGGCTTTTTTCATACTTGAAACTCCTGTTATTAGATAATTAGAACTGATTGTGCAACATAATTACTATTGTGTTGCAGGGAGGGGGTAAAGGCAGAAACGGTAAGGCTTTCAAGGGTTTAATATTAAGACAGAGTATTTATTCCCTCAAACACGCTCCAGCAGGAGCTTCCGCTATCGTTTCGGGAACAAATCTCTGTCTTTTTCTATTTATTTTCATACCCTGTACAAACCTGTCATAGTGTGCTATCATGATAATAGCGCAACACAATAGTAATTATGTTGCAAGATGGGGTAGAAAAAGATATTTCTAGGGATGATGTTAATTCCCTCTGTATGCGACTAATATTCCGCCCGGCGTTTCTACTATTTCGTATTGAAATTCTTCGTCACAATCAATTGCGTCTATAAAAGTTTGGACTTTTTCTGCGTGAGAAGTTATATTGTCTGCTACAATTAAAGCTTTAGGGGTTAAATGAGGTTTTATCAACCTAAAATATTCAACGTACTGCCTTTTATTTGCATCAATGAACACAAAATCAAATTTTTCATCCGGAGGAAATGAAAGTATTGTTTCTATGGCATCTCCTTGCAGAGGTCTTACAAGCTCCATAACACCGCATTTTTTAAAATTTTCGATTGCTATGCTTTGGCGCTTTTCATAATATTCAATAGTAGTTAACTTCCCGCCGGTTTCTTTAAGTGCTTTAGCTATCCACAGCCCGGAATATCCGTTTGAAGTTCCTATTTCTAACGCATTTTTTATGTTCATCATCTTGATGAACATATTAATAAGTCCTCCTGTAACTCGCGGTATATTCCAGAATTGTTTTTGAGTTTCTTCTAAGCCGGCTAATGTCTCTGAGGTAATATCATCAAATATAATATCCATTACTTACTTTATGTCTCCTACTCAAAAAGTTTAATTTTGTTAGTTATAATAACGTCTTTGATAGGAATATTCAACGTATATGTTTTCAAAAGTTTACCTTTTGTTAAATCTATAATTGAATATTTGTTAGATTTCATATCTGCAATAACTCCAAGATTTGTTCCGCTTATTCTATGAAATCCGGTTGAGAATCCCCCTGTATTCAGCGGAATTATTGCGGTGATAGTATCATTTAAAGAATTTATCCTTTGTAATTCGTTATTCTGAGCTCCCAGTACATAGATATTATTATCAAAAACCAGCATTGCTACGGGTTTGTTTACTGTGGTAAATTCATTAGCAAGCCCGAGTGTTGAATAATCTATAACAGCAATACGGCTTTTGGTTCTGCTTGAGATATAAAGCTTGTTGTTAGCAAATGCCAAGGCAGAAACGTTAGGAAATTTTCCGATATCTTTAAGCTCATAATTATTGGCAAGTTCTATAGCCCATATTTCGTGGTTTAATTTATCTACGTAAAATAATTTATTGTCGCTGAGTAAAAGATTTTCGCAATATCCGTTAATTTTTATTTTTTGAACGAGAGACATGCTTTTTAAATCAATTACGAAGATTGTAGAAGCCGTGGGAGAAGTAACGTAAGCTTTGTTAGAAGATTCATCAACAAGAATTTCTTCCGGGCATGATGTTAAATCAATTTGTTTTATAAATCTCGAATCTGCAACTGAAACTACATCTATAAATGGTCTTTCAAATGATGTTACAAGCAGAAATTTTCCCCCCGAAACGGCTTTGACATCAATAGGGATAGATTTCTGAGCAAGAGCATATTTAGGGGATGCTTGCGCAGGTTCTACGACTTGGATATTTTTTGAATAGTTAGTTGTAACATAAAGAATCTTATTCTTAAGCTGAGAAATTAGAGTCTGTGTAACCTCCGGTTCATTTTCAGACAGAAATTCTTCAAAGGTTTCTTTTGTTTCAATTTTTATAATATCTTCGCTCTTGGTGTCAATTTTTAAATTCCCGATGATTCCTTTGAGATTTTCCGGAACTATAAGACCGCTCGGGACGAGCATATCTTGCGGAAGCAGCCCTGTTCTTACTTGCAAAGGCGGAGTCATTTGGTGCAGTACGGTTCGATTGCCTTCCCCGTCCGTAAGTACCTTTAGCAGGACAAAATCATTATTAAAAATAACGATATCAGGTTCTTGTTTTAATGATTTATTTGCAGGAAAAGTTTCTTTTATTTCAAGTTTTGATATATCTGAAAATAATGAAGGAAACAACGGAAGATAAATTGTGTTTGACGGAAATATAATGACTCCGTCAAATCTTATATCAGCTCCCGGTACATTGTTATTTATATAGTTTTTAACATCATCAGGTAATTTCGCAGCAAAAACACTTGTGCAGGAAATAAATAAAATTCCTAAAATAATCAGTAATTTCCGCAAAATAAATCTCCCAACCTCTTATCAATTAAAATAATTCTACCACAATATTTCTTATTTAAAAACACCCTTCAAACGGTCTTTTACAGATTCCCTTTTTCCTGATTGAATTTCGTATAGTTTTTGGTATAGAATTTTTTCTTCGTTAGATATTCTTGTAGGGATTCTAACGCTAATTACAACAACATGGTCTCCTCTCATGGACGGTTTTGCAATATTTGGTACGCCCGCACCTTTGATTTTAACGGTTTCGCCATGTTGAATACCTGCCGGTATGGAAACTTGTCTTTCGCCGTCTAAAGTCTTAATCGTGACGGTATCTCCTAAGGCGGCTTGTGCCGGTGAAATCTCCAGTTTTGTAAATACATTAATATCATCTCTTTGGTAATATTGAGATGGTCGAACATGCAGAACTATGTATAAATCCCCGGCGACACCCCCATTAATGCCTGCGTCACCCTCATGAGAGAGTCTCATCTTAGACCCATTATCAACCCCGGCAGGGATTTTGACTTCCAGTTTCTTTTCGACATCTTTTCTGCCATGTCCCTTGCAGTCAGGGCATGGGTCTTTTATTACGGAGCCTTTACCATGGCATATAGGGCATGTGACTATTTGAGTGAAGTGACCCAGCACTGTTCTTGTTGTTTGTTGTATACGACCGGAGCCTCCGCAGTTTTGGCATGTCTCAGGTTTTGCTCCATTTTTAGCACCGCTGCCATTGCAGGTCGGACAAGTTTCAAGATGATCAATTTTTATTTCTTTCGTAATACCAAAGACTGCTTCTTCAAAATCTATCTCTAAATCAAGTCTCAAGTCATCACCGCGCTGAGGTGCATTAGGGTCTTGTCTTCTTGAGCCGCCAAAACCGAAACCACCGCCAAAGAAAGAATTAAAGACTTCTTCTAAATCCCCAAAACCTCCTGCAAACGGTCCTTGTGTATTAAAGCCGGCATTTTTGAGTCCATCTTCTCCGAAGCGGTCATAAGTTGCCCGTTTTTCGTCATCCATTAAAGTTTCGTAGGCTTTTCCCAACTCCTTGAATTTAGCCTCTGCTTCGGGAGCTTTGTTTATATCCGGGTGCCACTTGCGTGCCATTTTTCTAAAGGCACTTTTTATTTCATCTTTGCTTGCGTTTTTGCTAACGCCTAATATTTCATAATAATCACTCATTGTATTTTCTTAATTTATCCTTCCGGAGTTGCTACATTCACAAGAGCCGGTCTCAGAACTTTATCTCCGAGTTTGTATCCTTTTTGGAGTTCTGCTATTATAGTATGTTCCGGCTTTTCATTTGTCGGAGTCTGCATTACAGCTTCATGTAAGTTAGGGTCAAATTCTTCCCCTTCAGCTTTAATAGCTTCCAACCCGATTTTAGTTAACACATCATTAAAATTTTTGTATGCCAGATTATAGCACTCTTTAACTTTATCACAATCTTCAACAGTTTCAATAGCCTTTAGTCCTCTATCGAAGTTATCCAGTACCTCAATCAGTTTTTTTACTGTGTTTTCTGCTCCGTATTTTAGAAGATTTTCCCTTTCCTGTTCTTGTCTTTTTCTAAAATTGTCAAAGTCTGCAGCAAGTCTTATATACTGATTATTCAGCTGTTCATATTTTTCTTTCCAAGGATCTGCGGGTTCTTCTGCCTCTGAAGAATCTTCTTGAGAAGTTTCTTCAGGAGTCTCTGCTGTGTCAGACTCTGCTGTTTCAACTTCATTTATTTCTTCGTCTTTATTTTCTACGGCTTTTTTAAACGGATTTTCCATAAGTATCCTCCCTAATAAAATATTATATATGATAATTATATGTCATCAAATTCTTTAGAGAGATAATTTTTATTTTTTTTTAATAATTTGCTGTCAGTGTAATACAAAGAAAAAGCTTGAGCAACGAACTCAAGCGGAAAAAGGGAAAAGGGATTAAAAATAGGGT
>CALVEA010000037.1 GCA_944326455.1 Candidatus Gastranaerophilales bacterium
AAGGTTATGCCGGAAGCTATTGGAGAACGAACAGCTGTACAGGAAGCCGATTTATATCCGCCTATTGAATATTGTACTGATGCAAACGGTAATATAGAAAGTTTCAAAAGTTATGGTATGTTTGGAAGTTATTATGGTATAGACAAATATTCAAATATTACTCTAATGCCTCAGGCAAAATGTCTTGGAGGTTGGCACACTATGGAAATGGCAAAGAAGTCAGATTTTTATGGTAATTATGAAGATGCTAAACAGCACTGCGAGTCAAAAGGCTTAAGACTTCCTGATAGAAACGAAGCTATTCTTATAACAGGACCGACCAATACTGTAAGCTATGATGACTATGCTAATGGTAAGCATAAGGGTAAGTATTTCCCAAATATTAAGACTGGACGTTCCTTCCCTTATTGGCTTAATGAACCAAATCTTGTTATAGAATCTCAATATAAAATTATTGAAGGCACAGGGGCGCATGCATGGTGCGTTAAATAAAGTTTAATTACTATTGTGCGGTCGAAAGGCAAAGCCTTCCGACCTTTTTTTAGCACACTATTCACTTCTGCGCAAATATTGTTATAATAATCTTATGGACGGTTTTAGCGTAAGCAGAATAATTTTAGGGCTACAAAATCCGGAATTATATCTCAAAAAACTTCAAAATATAGAAAATAACAAAGTCAACGGTTTTGCGCCGGAGATAAACTCTTCGCTTACAAATTTGAAGCAGCAGGCAGTGCAAAATATACTTATGAACCTCCAAAACACTACCCAAGAGCTGCAAATGAACTATCTTGCCGGTATTGACCGGGCAATATTTATAAAGACACTCCTCGGGCTTCCTGAAAACATGTGGCAGCTTTTGATGTCTGCACAAAATAAAAACAATCCGCTTATGGGCGGAACTTTAGGTAATATCAGCCCGGATTTGCTTCAAACTCAAAAAACTTTATCGGCACTGTTCGGAGAAAATGCCGCAATGAACAGCACCCAGGCTCAACAGAGCGCAGCAGCTCTGATATTCAGCGGAATGATAAGCCTCAGTGATGTATCAAAAATAATTCTTCAAAACAGCAAGCAGGCGGTAGCCAGCCTGATTATTGCAATGGCATCAGCCTCAAAACAAGGCATGAGTAACGAGCAAATCCAAGAAACCCTAAGCGTTATTAATTCCTGTATCGCAATGGCTGAATCAAATAACCCCGCTCAAAATCTCAAGAGTCTCATGATGCTTTACCTTCCGTGGCTTCCGCTTAATGAAGGTGTCGGTTTTGACCTTGAAATAACACCGGAGGACGGAGAACAAGACTCAAATGATTCCAAGCTCACTGTCCTTATCCAGACAAAAAATTTCGGTAACATAAAAGGTGAATTCACTCTCACAACATCCAATTCCGTTGATGTACTTATTACTTGTACAGAGAATTTCCCTAAAAAAATACTACAAAAAAGCCTTATCGATGAAAGTTCTTCTCATTCAATGAACACAAATATTGATATAGAAGAAGTTACTCCACAAAAAGAAGAAGTCAACGAAACTCACGAGACAAAAGTAAACCTCTCAGCAACAAATGAAATGAACCCATACTTGCTCTTGATGGCGCATTCTTTTATCAGAAACACTATTCTTATAGACAATAATGCCAGCCTAAACCTATGACTTAAACGGAATTCTTTTTGAAAGCTGAGAAGCCAATATAATAGCCTTTTCCGCAAAAAGTACCGGCAGCCTGCTGGCATCACCTTGAATCGAAACAAGCGCGGAATTATATGCAAATCTTTCAGGTACACCTGCTAAAATTAAGCCCTCCAAGGTGGAATAAAGCCGCTTTGCCGCATAATCTATATTTAAAGCAGTAACCATTGCCTCAGTCATTACAGGAACAATCCCCCAGTTAACCTTACCGCCATGCGATATAAAATCAATAATCTTATCGGGAATTATACATAAATTATTAGGATTGTTATAAGCGTCAAATGAAATTATATCCACTCCTGCATTTATCGGAATCTTCCAGTCACATTTATCAAGACACTGAATAGCAACCAATGCGCCTGCAGATTTTAGCTTTCCTATTACTTTCGCAAATGTATTTGTTACCATTTCTATAGTTATATCTTCATTTTCACGCCTTATGCTTCCGAATTGACCAAATAAAGATTCCTCTAAAACAATTATCGGCACCGTTGTCGGACAGTACTCCTTAATCTTGTTTATCATCCACAGCGCCTTCACGCATACAGCATGGATATATAGTTTTTTAAAACTTCTGTCAATAAGCATTTGTTCTTCCGCAGCAACAGCCAAAAGCTGAGATATCGTAAATGGTCCGAGCAGATTTATAACAGCATTGGCAGATTTGAACTTTTTAATAATCTGTAAATACTTTTCCATAAACGGCGCTTCTATTTTAAAAGGCTCAAGATTTTCCATCGTAGGGTTGCTAAATGCCTTTTCAAGCTTCGCCAAACCTTGCTGATACGCATGACCGCTCGTCTGTAATATTACTTTTGTATCTTTGATCTCCACTCCGGGAATATTATAAAATGTTCTGTCTAAAACAGTATCGGTCTTTGATATATTGGGAAGCTCAGCCAAATAAGGCATTTGATCAAAAAATTTCGCAACAAGTTTTGTTGCAGATTCAATCGTATTGTACGGTAATGCCCCCATGGGAAAACATCTTGACTTTAGCTTCATAACTTCCTTTCCTGTTTAAACTAAAAAAGACGTGCCCAATGCGTCAGGCACGTCTTTTATTATACAGATTTTTGAGCTATGCTTCAACTGTTTCTTCAACTTCTTCTTCAATTGATTCTTTTACAACTTCTGAAGCTGTTACTATAACCTTAAGCTCAGTCTTAACTTTAGATGTTAATTTGATAAGCATAGTGTATTCACCAATCTTATTAATCGGTGCATTTAAAGAAACTGTCTTTCTGTCAACTTCTATATCTGATTTTGCCTTAAGTTCTTCGCATAATTTTTTGGTTGTAATTGTACCAAATAATTTGCCGCTTTCACCTGCTTTTGCAGAAAGTTCAATAGAACCGAGTTTTTCAATCTCAGCAGCTTTCGCAAGAGCTTCTTGATGTAACTTTTCTTGTTTAGCTTTGATTCTTGCCATATTCTGTTCTCTGTTCTTCAAAGCTCCTTCTGTTGCTACTTCAGCAAAGTTTTTAGGGATAAGAAAGTTTCTTGCATACCCGTCTTTTACGTTTACAAGATCACCGGCTTCGCCGATATTCTGCACATCTTTTTTCAATATTACTTGCATATCTTTTTCTCCTTTTAATTATTTCAGGCTAATGTAGTTCTAATCATAACTAAAAAAATATTAATTGTCGAGTACATGAAGTATATCAGCTTAAAATATTTTAACCTTTCTTTAACCTTTCTAATATAAATGTAGGATATTTAAAACAAGCTCCTAAAGTTTTTACTCAATCAGCCGATATACCTGGTATGGAAAACCAAATGGTTTTTCATACCTCCTCCCCAAGTCTGGTAGCCGTTCTCATTAGAAACGGCTTTTTTTTGTGCTACGCACGTAGACACATTGTCGGCAGACAACAGTCAACACTCCGAGCTAAAACATTTTCCGGGTCTGCCTCTTCTGCTCAATTCCAAATTCAGCGCATATCTCAAAGCTACGCACGTAGACACATTGTCGGCAGACA
>CALVEA010000038.1 GCA_944326455.1 Candidatus Gastranaerophilales bacterium
TGCTTGTTGTTCTAAATTATTATTTAGCGAAGTATTAACTTATATATTTTCGGTGTGCTAATTTGACATTACTTTGTTTAACCATTGCATATTGGAGGGTTGTATCTATTCTTGAATGACCTAATAATTTTTGCAGTTGTTCTATCGGCATACCTTTATCTATTGCCATTGTTGCAAGAGTTCTTCGGAATTTATGAGGATGCACCTTTGGAATATTAAGCATTTTACCAAACTCTCGAAGTCTGACTTCAACACCGCTTATCTGTAGTCGTTCATGAGGTGCTTTTAAAGATACAAATAAAGCCGGATTGAAATCACTCCGACTTTCCAAATAATTTTGCAGGTGTATTTTAGTTCGAGCATCAAAATATACGATCCTTTCTTTATCGCCTTTCCCGAAAACAACACACTCTCGTTCCGTAAAATTGATGTCCTCTCTGTTTAATAATACCATCTCACCAACTCTCATTCCTGTTGATGCAAGCATATCAATCATTGCCAAGTCTCTTAATTCTTTGCATTCATCCCTCATAAGTTCAAGAGCTTCGTCTGAATACGTTTCTTTGATATTAGTTCCTGTTTTTACTTTATGAATTCTGCGGACAGGACTTTTTACAATATAATCTTCATCTTCAAGCCAAGAAAAAAAACTCGATAAAATTCTCCTTATATTATCAATCGTAACTCTGCTTGAGCCTCTTTCTGTTTGATGATTAGTAAGGTAATCCCTTAAATCATCTGTTACAATATGTTTTACTTCTTTATTAATTGAAGTCAGCATCGTTTCAATGGTGGCTCTGTAATATTTTAGTGTTTTTTCAGAACATCCCTCGACTCTTTTTGCAGATAAAAATAATTCCATGAAGTTTAAATTTGAAAAATCTTGTTCTGTGTCTTTTTCAGCTCTGATAATCTCAAAATTTTGCAAAGCTACTTTTAATACTTTTTGCAGTTGTTCCAATTCCATATTATCCAAATATGGAAGCATTTGTTGTGTAATTTCTGTAATAAATTCTTGTTTCATAGTGTTTCTCCTTTTTCTTCATGTTAAAGAAAGAATAAAAACGCTATAATTTAAGCAAAATATTATATTATAACATTTTACCAAGTCAGATGAGGACATAGTAAAAATTTCCTCGAAAAGTTTTACAAAACTGCCTCAATTTGGTGTTTGTGATATATTTAACATGAGGAAAAATAAGTGTTGTAGGGTACAAAATATGAGGACATCGAATGGCTGAGAAGAATAACGCAAATATAGGTTTTGAAGAGCAACTTTGGAAAGCGGCTTGTGTTTTATGGGGACATATTCCGGCGGCAGAATATAGAAAAGTTATAGTTGGTTTAATTTTCTTGCGTTATATCTCAAGCGTTTTCGATAAAAAATATCAGGAATTAGTTGAAGAGGGGGATGGCTTTGAAAACGACAAAGATGAATATTTGTCTGAAAATATTTTTTATGTACCTGAAGAAGCAAGATGGAATAAAATTTCAGAGGCGGCACATACTCCTGAAATCGGAAAAATAATTGATGATGCAATGCTTGCAATTGAAAGAGAAAATAAATCTCTGAAAGGTGTTCTTCCTAAAAACTATGGCTCTCCTGATTTAGATAAAAGAGTCTTAGGCGATGTTGTTGATTTATTCACAAATAACATCAAAATGGATGATACGGAAGAAAGTAAAGATTTGCTCGGAAGAACTTATGAATATTGTATCGCTCAATTTGCAGCTTATGAAGGTACAAAGGGCGGTGAATTTTATACCCCATCAAGCATTGTTAAAACATTAGTTTCAATCCTTAAGCCATTTGAAAATTGCAGAGTTTACGATCCTTGCTGTGGTTCAGGCGGTATGTTTGTTCAGTCTGTAAAATTCTTGCAGGCTCATAGTGGAAACAGAGATAAAATATCAGTTTACGGTCAAGAGTCAAACTCTGATACTTGGAAGATGGCTAAAATGAATATGGCTATTCGTGGTATTGATGCTGATTTCGGTCAATCTCACGCAGATACGTTTTTTAATGACGTGCATCCAACTTTAAAAGCTGATTTTATTATGGCAAATCCTCCGTTTAACCTTTCAAATTGGGGACAAGATAAATTACAAGAAGATGTCCGTTGGAAATATGGAATTCCACCGGCAGGGAATGCCAACTTTGCTTGGATTCAACACATGATTCACCATTTAGCACCTAATGGTAAAATTGGTCTTGTTCTTGCAAATGGTGCATTATCAAGTCAAACAAGCGGAGAAGGTGAAATCAGAAAGAAAATTATTGAAGATGATTTAATTGAAGGAATTATAGCTCTTCCAACTCAATTATTTTATAGTGTAACAATTCCTGTAACTTTATGGTTTATCACAAAAGGTAAAAAACAAGCAGGAAAAACCCTATTTATCGATGCTCGCAAAATGGGTTATATGGTAGATAGAAAACACAGAGATTTTACTGAAGAAGATATCCAAAAATTGGCAGATACTTTTACTGCATTTCAAGATGGTACTTTAGAAGATGTAAAAGGTTTCTGTGCAGTTGTATCAACAGACGATATTGCAAAACAAGATTATATCCTAACACCGGGGAGATATGTCGGAATTGAAGATCAAGAAGATGACGGCGAACCATTTGAAGATAAAATGAACAGATTAACTTCTGAATTATCCGAAATGTTTACAAAATCAAACGAACTTCAGAACGAAATTCGTGAAAAATTAGGAGCTATCGGATATGAAATATAAACTTTGCGATGTTACAAAATCTGCAAATACTGGTGCTGATGCAATTAAAAGAGCACCTATTGTTGAAGAAAATACAGGTTTAAGATGTTTAAGAATAGGTGATGTTTCACAAAAAAGATCTTTTAATGAATGGGGTTACACTAAAACAACAGAAGATGATTATAAACGGTATAAACTTGAACAAAATGACATTATTATTGCAAGAACTGGAAACACTATTGGTGTTAATTGCTTTATTGAGAACGATATAGAGTCGGTTTATAACAATGGCCTAATTCGTATAAAAGCAGATACTGATAAAATAATTCCTAAATTTATGTACTATATTATTAGAAGTCAAGACTGCCAAAATTTTGTTCAATCAATTGCATATGGAACTTCAACTCAACCTAATATGAAAATTCAAGAATTTTTAAATTATGAATTTGAATATTATAACAAAGATGTTCAAAGTAAAATTGTTTCAATAATAGATAGTATTGACAAAAAAATTGAATTAAATACTTCGCTAAATAATAATTTAG
>CALVEA010000039.1 GCA_944326455.1 Candidatus Gastranaerophilales bacterium
AGAAGATACAACAGAATAACTGCATATTATATGATAAGAGATGCTTGTAAAAAAGTCGGACTAGAAGAAAAAATAGGGACACACTCTATGCGGAAAACATTTGGCTATCACCACTACCAAAAATTCAAAGATGTTGCACTACTGCAAAAAATCTTTAATCATTCAAGCCAACAAATAACCCTGCGTTACATCGGAATAGAGCAGGATCAAATTGACTATTCATACAACAACTTTGTTTTATAGTTCAAAACCCTCTCTAATAAAGGAATTGCATTACATTTTAAATGGATTACAAAATATCCAAATTGTATATTCTAAAACTCAAAAATCTTAGATTTTGCTATTATGCTTGAATTTCTCGTCTTTAGAATTCAACTTGTAAAACTTAATGTAGCAGACAAAATCTTATAACTCAATTCCCCACATGTCTAGTATTTTCGGTACAAAAAAATTGCATTACTAATTGGATAAAAAGTAATCCGATAAAGCATTAAAGGAGCCGTAATGTACAAGCATCGAGCAACTATGACAGACAGACGACACCAAATATTGATATTAATTGCTAAAGGTTATAACAACAGACAGATTGCAAGAAAAATGGGATTATCTTTGTCAAATACAAGAATGCAAAAATGGCGTTTGTATTGCTATCTTGGCGAGATTCATACAGCACTTGATGCTGTTTTTATGGGATTACAAATGGGGTTACTTAAAGAGAGCGATTTGGCAGAGCAAATCAGAGAGGATATTTATGACTGCAAAAATGAAAAACAGATGTACAGTTACACTTAAACAGCAGGATATTCATATTGGCACGTTTAGACCGACACAAGATATTTTTTATGAAATACAAAAAGAGTTAGAGCCATACAGGACATTATACAAAAAGGATTTAAAATCAAAAAAGTTATATACTGTGATTTTAAAGCAGGAAGATATTAAAATGGGGAGTTATAAAATATCTCCGCAAAGATTTCACCTCCTTTTAAAGAAAATAACACCATTCAGATCCCTGCAAGAGCAATCTAAAAAAGTCAGATGCATAGAAACAGGACAAATATTTGAGAATGTAAGAGCTGCAAGCCACTGGGTTGCTTTTGTAAGAGAGAACTATTATTGCGATATGAATTTAATTAGGCAAGCCTGTAAAGGCAAACAAAAAACCTCTTACGGTTATCATTGGGAATTTGTTGAGGAGTAAAATGCGGTACGATGAAAAAACTCAAATACTTTACGAGCAAATCCCTGATATTAAAGTCATTTACTATCTTTTAACAGGTTTAAGTTATCGTGAAATCGGGATAAGGTTCTATTGTTACAAGACAAATAAGTTTATTTATCAGGTAAGAAAATTGATAAAAAAGTTCAATCTTATAAGCCGAAGGCTTCTTGTATATTTTGCGCTAAAAAATCATTTAATAGAAAAATCATTTAATAGATATTGAAAGGTTAAAGGAATACCAAAATGCTTTATAATTTGACCGATAGCGAAAAAGAAATTATGCTCTTGCTCGTTCTGGGGCATAATTTTTATGGAATATCTGAGATTCTAGGTATTGATTATACAACATTTGTCCTTTAAAAAAAATCTTTATTTAACAAATTGAAAATTACAAGATGTATACAAATATTGCCTTGGATTTTACATAACGGCTTTGAAGTTTATATCTAATTCGGTTTAGTTAAAAATTATTCTTCTTAATAAAATATAAAATTTATACTAGCCACATGACCTATTTTTTATGAAATTAGTAAATATAATGTAAATTTTTTGTAACAAGTTGATTATTGCAGTAAAAAAAGAGTATATTAAAAAAACAAGAAGAAAGAAGTGATAAGGAAAAGTAAATATAAGGATGGTCGCGGAATAAACAGGGGTTGAACGGTTGTGTTAAGTTGAGATAAAACCTGTATAAAATCTAGGGGAAGTGATGAAAAAAATTAAAGGGAATAATATGCTTATCATTAAACTGTATCAAGTTAAAAGGATTTCATTTTGAAAAATTTAAAGAATTGTGTTTTATCTATATTAGTTACAATTACAATAATGACATTTTGTAATTGTGCGCAGGCTAAAGGAAAGTTTATTGAACTGGATTTTGTACAAGACCAACTTGGGGATCCTATTGCATTTAGTGAGCATGAAATTTTTTTTCCAGGCGGGGGATATAATCACAAAATAAAGCAGTATGATACTGCAAGGATATATGATGTAAATATAAAAAAGCTAACGGATACCGGAGCAGTAATGAATGTTCCCAGAGTATCATATGGTTCAATAAAGTATGACGATAATCATATTTTAATCGTTGGTGGGGCTTGTGTTACCCCTAATTCAATTGGTAGTTCCAGCTGTGATAACGTTGCAGAAATTTATAATATAAAAGATAATAAATTTATAAGGATACCTAATACTAATCTCTCTTATCAGAGTCCTAAAATGGCTCTTTTGCAGAATGGTAAAATATTCCTCTTATCTGGAGTTCAATTTGAAATATTTGACCCTACAACAAAGAAATTTTCTGTACTTGCAGAGAAGGGAAAATATATAAATTACCTGCATCAATATATGTACACACGACATCAATATGCCTCCTCTAACTTTTTTGAACTGAATAAAGATGAAATTTTAATTTTTGGTCTTCTAAGTGGTTATCCTACATATAATTCATTTAAAATGGAAATTTTTAATCAAATAACTAAAAAATCTACCAATATATCTGTAGATTATCAGAAACTCAGATATCCACATATTGGCACGCCTATACAAATAGATGATGGTTCTATTTTATTTATTGGTGCAGGTAAAGAGAAGAAAGATGTAATAAAATTCGACCCAAAAACTAAGGAATTTACTTATTATAATAGATTATCTAAATCCCTCTGCGGACTTAGTATTTGCTTGACAAAAGATCTAATTTTATTTCTCAGAGGGGGACTGTCTAATCCAGATTATATAAGAGGAACGATGTTGGTTAGAGCAGTTTATGACCACAAAAAAAATAAAATTTATGATTGGAAGAAAGCTCGGGCTAAAGAACTAAACCATTGTAGTCTTTTAAAACTAAATATGAATACTGTTGTTGTATCGACATATAAAGAAAAATTACTGTTATATAAATATTAAAAAAGAGGGAGAGATATATGTCTATCGTATTAGAAGAAAATAAAAATACATCATCTTTAAATCCTTCATTTTTTGCGTTATTTGCAAAAGCTTGCTATTTGAAGAATATAAACGATGAGTCTTTGCCAAAATATAATTATGCAGGTGTGGCATTGACAGAATGGAATAAAATCTTTAATCAAGAGGTTTCGGGATGGGAGGTAATCACAGAGATTGCAAACATAGGTGATGATGGTGTCTCATCAGACTGGGCAGGTTTTCAAGCCGTTGCATATAAAAATACATCAACAAAGGAAATAATAATAGCATACCGTGGAACCGATTCATTGTTAGATGCAATATATTCAGATGCACAAATTGCTTTTAACCTAACTCCACAACAGGTAAATCCTGCAATTCAATTTTATGACAGCATATATAATAATTTTCAAGATGAAGGTTATACAATAAGTATAACAGGGCATTCCTTGGGTGGAACGCTAGCACAGTATGTAGCAGCTCAAAAGCAAGTATCGGCTGTAACATTTAATGCTCCGGGAGTATCGATGCCGACAGGAGGTAATGCATCTGGGATAATAAATTATGTAAATATGAATGATTTTATAGGGTGTTTAAATCCCCACTTGGGAGAAACCCGTTATTACTTACCTGATGGAATTTATCTAGATGATGAATTTAAACCGCATTCTGATTATATAAATCAAGATTTTAGTAAATATATAACTCTTCCATCAGGAGTTGAGTGGACATACGAACATGCTTTCGCACTTTGGGGGTATGATGTTAATAATGAGCATAGCTTTCAGGAGATATTTACAAGTGGAGTTGTTAAAGAAAGCAAATTAAAAGAAGCAATTACTATACTTCAAGAGTATTTCAAAGATACAGACGTAATTGAACAAGCTTTTAGGTTTGAAGTGCCTTCAGCACTGCTTGTAGGGGATAAGAAAGTATATATCATTGGAACTAGTGATGCTGAAAATTTTTCAGGAGCGAACAAAAACGATATTATATTTGCCAATGGCGGAGATGATTACGTTTCAGGAGGGAATGGCGATGATATTCTTATAGGGGGAACCGGCTCTGATGAAATTTATGGTGGCAGTGGTAATGATATACTAATTGCAGGAGAAACAACATTAACCGTTGAACAGCTTGAGGCTCTTAGAAATAATTATAATAATATTTTTTCTACAAATAAAAAATTTGCTTTAGCTGCATAATTTTTTAGCCAAAGTGTATGATATACTAGCCACATGACCTATTTTATTTGACAAACATAAAAAAAATCATATATTTTAGAAATCTAGGAGAAGTGATGAAAAAAATTAAAAATTTAATAGGGGTACTACTACTTATTTTAGTAGTTATGATAGCTGCAACTAATTGTTCGTATGCAAAGGGGAAATTCGTTGAACTGGATTTTATACCTGAAACAGGTAATCAGGCCATTTTATTGAATAATAACGAAGTTTTTTTCCCAGGAGGTTGGGATAAACCAAATAATAAGGATATGGTTCCAATAACTGCAAAAATTTATAAGATAAAAGAGAATAAACTAATTGATCTAAAATCAACAATGCAGATACCACGCAATGGTTATTATGCAGTACAACTTGATAATAACAATATTTTGATTATAGGCGGTTTGCCATATAAAAACACTTACAAACATATAGTTGAAAAATATGATATAGAATCTAATAAATTTACTCGTGTAAAAGAATTAGAGACAAAAAACTTTCTAATTCCTAAAGGTGTAAAATTAGATAATGATCGTATTTTTACAGTAAAGGGTTGTCAAGCTCAAATTTTTAATACTAAAAAAAGAGAATATTATAACGTGGGTTTACCCCATGATGTAAAAGCATTTTTACAATTTTCTACTTCGGGTTATGGAAAAGAAGTATGTAAAAATTGCTATACGAATGAATTTCATATTACACCTTCGTTGGTAAGATTAAAGGATGGTAGAGTATTAATTTATGATAATTATTATTCTCCGGTGAAAAATAGTATGGTAGAACTTTTTATACCTACAAGCAATTCCTTTACTTCAATCCCTTTGCCAAAGAATATTCCATTATATGAAACATCAATTATACTTAATAATGGTAAAGTATTATTTATAGGAGGTTTTGAAAATACAGGTCAAGTGACAATGTTTGATCCTAATACAAATACTTTTTCTAAAATTACAGATTTAAGGCCTGGATTTAATGGGAGCCAAGGGATAATGCTTAATAACAATAAAATTTTGTTACTTGGAGGAACAATTAGAACAGATGATTTCTTTTGGTTTAGTAATAAGTATTTAGAATATGCTATTTATGATATTGATAAAAATTGTATAGACAAAAAAAAGATAAGTACGGGGTGGGGTAAACATTATTCTAAACAAATTTTCAATATTGGTAGTAATAGAATATTAATTTTGGAAAATAAGCATAAAACTAAAATTTATAAGTACTAGAAAGGAGTGTTTATATGTCTACATTATTATTAGAAAAAGATAATAATACTGCATCTTTAAATCCTTCATTTTTTGCATTGTTTGCTAAATCTTGCTATTTGAAGAAATATGGAAATGAAGATGCCCATTATAATAATGCTAAAGATGCTCTAATAGATTGGGCAATATACTGTGATCAAAATATAGAACTGTGGGAAGTAATAACAGATGTAGATGGAGTAGACTCAGATGGCGTATTTTCGGCTTGGGCAGGCTTTCAAGCTGTTGCATATAAAAATACATCAACAAAGGAAATAATAATAGCATATCGCGGGACTGATTCACTATTAGATGTAATATATTCTGATGCACAAATTGCTTTTAACCTAACTCCACAACAGGTAAATCCTGCAATTCAATTTTATGACAGCATATATAATAATTTTCAAGATGAAGGTTATACAATAAGTATAACAGGGCATTCCTTGGGTGGAACGCTAGCACAGTATGTAGCAGCTCAAAAGCAAGTATCGGCTGTAACATTTAATGCTCCGGGAGTATCGATGCCGACAGGAGGTAATGCATCTGGGATAATAAATTATGTAAATATGAATGATTTTATAGGGTGTTTAAATCCCCACTTGGGAGAAACCCGTTATTACTTACCTGATGGAATTTATCTAGATGATGAATTTAAACCGCATTCTGATTATATAAATCAAGATTTTAGTAAATATATAACTCTTCCATCAGGAGTTGAGTGGACATACGAACATGCTTTCGCACTTTGGGGGTATGATGTTAACAATACAGATATGATACAAAAGGGACTTTTGAATGAACACGTTAAACCAAGCAAATTAAAAGAGGCTATTTCTATCCTTCAAGAGTATTTCAAAGATACAGACGTAATTGAGCAAACTTTTGTTTTTAATGTTCCTACTGATAATGTTTTAACTAATCTTATCGGGAAAAGAGATGTATATGCAATAGGAACAAGTGAAGGTGAAACCATCTCTGGTAAGAATGGAGAGGATGTCATTTTCGGCAATGGCGGAGATGATAATATTACAGGAGGGAAAGGTGATGATATTCTTATAGGAGGAACCGGCTCTGATGAAATTTATGGTGGCAGTGGAAATGATATACTAATTGCAGGTGAAACAACATTAACTGTTGAACAGCTAGAAGCTCTTAGAAATAATTATAATAATATTGATTTATCTAAATTTCCTACTTCTACTGGGTATGACAATTATGAATATAATTCACTTCATGGTGGTGATGGTGATGATCTTTTGATAGGAGTGACAGGAAACGATTATCTTGATGGTGGTAATGGTGATGATATATTGATTTCCAGAGGAAATGACTCAAGATATTTAAGCGGAGGGAAAGGATACGATGTTTATCGTATAATAGATGACTCGTCTTCTGTTATCACTCTTATGGATTCGTCTCAACCTGAAATTACAGTTAATGACGATGAGGGGCAAGGGGCTTTAATTTATGAGGGTATAAAATATGCAGGAACTTGCAACCCTCCTATAGCTCAAGGCTTGTGGGTTGATGCTATGGGGAATCGTTATGAATGGAGCGGGACCGCTGGAGATACTTTAACTATTAATGGAAATATAAAAGTTGAAGGATTTAAAAATCACGATTTAGGTATTACACTCAATGATTTCCCAGATGATACTTTGCAAAAAATTGACCCGCTTGTTTTAGATCTTGATGGGGATGGGGTGGAATTAAAAATGTGTGCTTAATCGCATATGTATAATATTTTATCAAATTGGTGAATATAATGTAAACATTCTGTAATATTATATTGACTCCCTCAACAAAAAAAAGGTATATTTTAAAAACCTAGGAGAAGTGATGAAAAAAATTAAAAATTTAATAGTGGTACTACTACTTACTTTAGGGGTTTTTGTATCAGCGATGGGATGTTCTCTTGCTGAAGGAATATCAAAATATTCCCCCAAGGACTCAAATCCTAAACCTGGAATGTATAAAACTGGTGATATGCAATATGCAAGAGAAGGTCATAGCAGCATTTTATTGAAAAATGGTTTAATTTTACTTATAGGTTCTAGATACTCTTCAAATTGTTCAAGAAAGAAAATAGGATGTAGTTCCCTGGAAATATATAATCCTTTAACAGGTAAATTTAAGAAAACAGCTCCTATGCTATATAGTCACCAACTTTTTTATAATAATTATATAGTTATTGATGATAATCAAATATTATTTTCAAACGGCTCCTCTAGAGAATTAGGAGATGATGGGTTTCGCGATGGATTTTATGAAATATATAATATAAAAGAAAATAAATTCTATCCTGTAGGACAAAGTAGGTGCAAAGAATATATGCATACAGGAAATATGAAATGGATTCCCTATCAAATTCCTAACCCTGATTACATAGAAAAACTCGATAATGGCAATATTGCTATATATTATTGTACGTTGGATCGAGAAAAATATATACATTATAAAGAAAAAGGTCTAGAGGTTAAAGCTAAATATACAAAACCTGCCTTTCATTCATATGAAATGGAAATTTATGATGTTAAACAAGGTGTCTTACTAAATCCTATTAGAGAAGGGGAACAAGGTTATATCAAACCAAAACGTACGATAAAAAAGGTTGTTCCAGATGATTTAAATATCAAAGTTTCGAAAATTTGCCCGGGTGCGCAGTGTTTACATATGATAGATGATAACAAAATTCTTTTTGTAAACAGGGAAGAAGTTGATTATGGAATTCCTGTAACAAAGGCTTTTAGACCTGGACTTGAGCATTTTAATGGAAGTTGGTTTTCTCCAATGTATGTTTACGACCTCAAAAATAATAAGATTACAAAAGTGGGAGAATATATACGCTCAAAGGCACCCAATATAACTGCATTCGGTAATAATAAATTATTAATATCAGGAGGTTTTGCTGCAATAAAAAAAACAGATAAAGATAAGAAACTTATTAGGCTATCAGCTAGATTGGCATATTATGGATTATGGCATATTACAACTAACAAAGCTTACGTGTATGTTTATAAATAGGAGTTAAAACAATGACTTTAGAACTTACAACTGACAATAATACAGATAAGAAGGATTTTTTATCCATTGATCAAATCTCTCTAGGACTATCTTTTACCCAAAGTGCTACAAGCAATGTAACTGACAGTGAGAATCTTCTAAATATTAACTTTTTTAATAAACAATTGGGTGCTTTAATTTGTAATGATATTGGTAATAAGACTTATGATACCTTGTTTAATGAGGCTCTTATTTCTATTGGAAAAGGAAGCTGGGAGCTGTCTTGGTCCCAAGAAGATAAAGAACAATTATCACAAATAATGGCAGAAAAACTATCAAACGTAACTACTTATTCTGGTTATAAAATTATTGATTTCGTTAGTAATGATTCTGGCTTTCAGGGTGGAATATACTACAATGAAGCAACTGAAGATTATGTCATAGTTTGTAGAGGAACTGAATTTAAGTCGGGACAAAAAGAGTTTTACAAAGACTTTATTCAAACAGACATTCTTGAGTTTGGTTTGGATAAACTCCCTACAGGATTTTATGAGATGGAATATTTAGTGGAAAAAGCTTTGTTGCTTGCAAATAATGAATCGTCCAAAGTTCATCTAGTAGGACACTCTCTTGGAGGGGGTGTAGCTGCATTGATAGGGGCTTTAGATAAATACAAAAATATTGATGTTACAACTTATAATGCTGTTGGGGTAGAACATCTTTTAGATAACTTAGCCGCCGCAGGTGAAAACTATGTGCTCCAAAATAATGTAAAATCTGCAGCTAATATCACTAATTATGTAACGTGTAATGATTTTGTTTCGCCAATATTTAATCTTATTGGGGAAAATACCTATATGGTAAGTCCTAATAATCAAAATCATTCTCTTCAGACCAAGGTAAATATTTCCATACAAACAGGGAATTCTGTAGAAAATGTACAGGCTAAAGCTGTTTATGATGAGCAATATGCTGCTAACGGACACGGGATAGAAAACTTTATCAGCAATAACAGTTTTCAAGCTTTTGTTCCTTGTGAAGAGTTTGCAGCATATAAAACTTTTGTAAGTATTCTAAGACTTATGGGAGGAACTACAATAACGACAGATGTTATTGCGCCATTTCTTGGTGTATTCTTAAATAATGAAGATTCTATAGGTAGCAAAATTTTGTATAAAATATTTAAACCTGAGCAAGGAACGGTTACAGGTGGCGCGGCTCCTATCCAAGGACAAATATCTATTACTGAGGGCGCTATAACACAAGACCATATTCTTAATGGTATTTGTAATCTCCTGGTATCTAGTTTATATGACATTGATGTAGTTGTAAAAGCAAAAAATAGTGACAATCCTGAATTAGATACGGTTTTCCTTGCAAACGCATCTGATGGGGTTTCAACAATTGAATCTATTAAAAATGGGCATACTGTATATGATGAAGCTACTGATACATATAACTGGGTCTCTTATAACTATTTTGAAGCATATTACAATGGCGCTGAGTTAATTTATGATCAAGAAAAATCGTACGATAGTCTTGTTGCATATCTTGGTGGAAATGCTACACAGGAATCACTAAGTGCTTTATTAAAAACTGATAATAACTATAATCTATTTAATTATATTGAAATTATGGAACATGACGAATCGGGTGATTCTACGGTCATAATTTCAGATTATGCAGACTACGTTGATGCCGGAATGGGAAATGATAAATATATTATTAATGCAACAAAGAATAGTTTTACAACGATTTTGGATAGTGACGGAATCGGTTCTATTACCAAAGGGAATATTACATATCACGGAACAAATAATGCCCCTATAGCTCAAGGCTTGTGGGTTGATGCTATGGGGAATCGTTATGAATGGAGCGGGACCGCTGGAGATACTTTAACTATTAATGGAAATATAAAAGTTGAAGGATTTAAAAATCACGATTTAGGTATTACACTCAATGATTTCCCAGATGATACTTTGCAAAAAATTGACCCGCTTGTTTTAGATCTTGATGGGGATGGGGTGGAATTAAAAATGTGTGCTTAATCGCATATGTATAATATTTTATCAAATTGGTGAATATAATGTAAACATTCTGTAATATTATATTGACTCCCTCAACAAAAAAAAGGTATATTTTAAAAACCTAGGAGAAGTGATGAAAAATAAAGTTGATTTTTGTAAATTTTGCAACGTTCTAATGAGGATAAATATCATTGAAAAAGATTAAAAATGTTAACTCTATTTTATTAATTTTAGTCATTATTATAATAATGGCATTTTGTAATTGTGCACAAGCTAAAGAACATTTCGTTACTCTTAATTTTGAGCAAGAAACTAACAATCCGCCGGTAGCTTTGAATGAAAATGAAATATTTTTTGCTGGGGGATGGGACGGTGTTAATCATAATAAAATATATACTGCAAAAAAATACAACATCAAAACAAAAAAATTGATATCACTAAATGCCACAATGTTACAACCCAGATGTCGCTATGCAGTTTATAAATTTAATGATAATAACATCCTTATAGTTGGCGGTCGGAGTACAGATAATAGAAAAAATTATCTTAATACTGCTGAAGTTTATGATATTGAACAAAATAAATTTATTAGTATAGGAGATACAGCTTTTTCAATTGGTTCAAGTGCTAAATTTTATAAGACTGAAAATGGTTTATTAATTATAGGTAGCAATTCTATTCAATTATTTGACTTAAAGATGATGACGTTCCATCCAATATATCAATTTAACACGGAAAGTACACATGAGAGTTTAACTAGTTGCGATTTGGATATGGATAATATCTTAATATGGGGTAACAGATACAAAACACATCCCGTTCCATCTCAAAAACTTAAATTTGTTAGTTATATTTATAATAAAAAAGACCAAGGTATTAAAGAGATTCAGCTTGATAATGTCTTTAATACGGATAAAACAGTTATTCCTCTAGAAAATTATATTATATTGCTTAGAGGTAATAATACTGCGGGACATTTATCAGTTTTTTGTGTAAACGATAAAAAAGTTATAAAGCAAAGTAGACTAAAATTTGGGACGTTGGGGAGCTCCGGAATATATTTAGGAAAAGGAAAAGTATTATTAGCTGGGGGATGTCTTGTCTTGCCAGATGTTTTCCCCGGGAAATACTTGGAGAGAGGTATTCTAAATATTAAAACAGGGAAGTATTCTTCTACTAAATTCGTAAAATATGCAACAGCGGAAAGTTATATTGTACCACTTAATAAGAATTGTATATATATTTCGCGTTATACATATCCGAGAGCCTGGGATAAACGCAAGGTAAAACCTTTGTTATTTAAATATTAGGAAGGAGTATAAATGACTGTAACAACATCAATATATGCGTTACTTGCAAAAGCATCTTATAGCAGGAATTATGATGGAGAGAAGATTGAAGCACAAGAAGCACTTAATCTTTGGCTTTATGATGACATTGAATACAATAATCCAGAATGGCATGTTTTGTCAGTCAATGGCAAAGATTATACCAGTTATGCATCAGGTTTTGATGGAGTGGCTTATGGGTTAGATTCAAATAATGATGGCATATATGAAGAGATTGTGATAACTTTTGCAGGATCTCAAGAACTAATACAGGATTGGATAATAAATGATGGTCAAATATTGATTGGAGTAACCCCAACTCAATCCACTGATGCGTTAGCTTTTTATTCAATGGTTGTGGGACAATATGGAGGTGAAGGGGTAAATATAAGTATTACAGGACATTCCCTAGGTGGTTCTATAGCACAAATAGTACAATCATATTTTGGTAATTATACAGTAACTTTTAATGCTCCGGGAATGGCTCAACAAACGGGTGTGACAGGATATAATAATGTTGTTAACTACGTTAATTTTAATGATTTCATCGGATGTTATAGAAATCATGTTGGAGAAACGCGGTATTACTTGCCAACAGGTATTACAAATGGTTCTTTTGCGCCACATTCAGATTACTATGAACAAGACTTTAGTAAGTATATCACACTCCCATCCGGTGTTGAGTGGACATATGAGCACGCAGCAGCGCTATGGGGATACGATGTTAATAATGAACATAGCTTTCAAGAAATAGCTGTTAGTGGATTTGTTAAGGAAAGCAAATTAAAAGAAGCTATTTCTATACTTCAAAAATATTTCAAAGATAGCGAAGTTATTGAAGGTTCCTTCCGGTATGAAGTCCCATCAGCAACAATTATTGGAGATAAAAAAGTTTATATTATTGGCTCAAGTGATTCTGAAACCTTTTCAGGCAAGAGTAAAAATGATGTTATCTTTGCCAATGGCGGTGATGATACTATAACAGGAGAAAAAGGAAATGATATCCTTATTGGGGGAACGGGCTCAGATGAAATTTATGGCGGCAGTGGTAACGATATACTAATTGCAGGTGAAACGACATTAACCGTTGAACAGCTTGAGGCTCTAAGAAATAATTATAATAACATTGATTTATCTAAATTTCCAACTTCTACTGGGGATGATAATTATGAATACAATTCACTTTATGGTGGAGATGGTGATGACCTCTTGATTGGAGTAACAGGAAACGATTACCTTGACGGTGGTAATGGTGATGACGTACTAATATCACGAGGTAATGATTCAAGATATTTAAGCGGAGGGAAAGGATACGATGTTTATCGTATAATAAATGACTCGGCTTCTGTTATCACTCTTATGGATTCGTCTCAACCTGAAATTACAGTTAATGACGATGAGGGGCAAGGGGCTTTAGTTTATGAGGGGATAAAATATGCAGGAACTTGCAACCCTCCTATAGCTCAAGGCTTATGGATTGATGCTATGGGCAACCGTTATGAATGGAGCGGGACTGCTGGAGATACTTTAACTATTAATGGAAATATAAAAGTTGAAGGATTTAAAAATCACGATTTAGGTATTACTTTAAATGATTTCCCTGATGATACTTTACAAAAAATTGACCCGCTAATATTAGACCTTGATGGCGATGGGATTGAGCTAGTTTCGATGGCTGATTCTAATGCTTATTTTGATTTAAACTCTGATGGGATACGTGAGAAAGTACAATGGATTAGTCCTGATGACGGAATGCTTGTACTGGATAAGAATGCGGATGGTGAAATTAACGGTGTTGATGAATTGTTTGGGAACCCAAGCACGATAGGTTTTGAGGATCTCAGACAGTATGACGATAACAATGATGGGAAAATTGATATAAATGATACTAAATTTTCACAGATACGTGTTTGGCAAGATGCTAATTCTAACGGCAGTGTTGATGCCGGGGAGTTAACAACACTTAATGAAAGAAATATTACTGAAATTAGCTTAAATTATCAAGATGGTGAGGACGATACTTTTGCAGAAAAATCAACAATAACTTACGGAGATGGAACAACCGGTTTGATTCAGGATATTAATCTTGAAGTTAATTTCGCTCATACAAAATATGAGGCTCCTGCCAATGTTCCGGCTGATATTAGTGTTTTACCACAGTCGCTTGGAGCCGGTATTGTAAAAGATCTGCACACTTCTATGATTAACAACTCCAATTTAAAAACATATGTTGAGGGGCTTGCAACAAAAACATCAACAGAAATCTACAATAGTATGGATGAACTGTTAAAAATCTGGACAGGTGTCGGAAATATTGCAAATACAGAAATGCGGGGGCTATGTCCTAAATATATTGCTGACATTGTTGAAAAGTTTTATAACAGACAATATACAAATACTACTGAAGAAACCGGCGAGGTCTCTGATGAAATAACTATAGATGCGGTTAAAGAAGCGTTTATCTCAAATTATAACATGTTTAAGACCAATCTTTATACAGATATAGTATTACAATCAGGCAAGCTTAGCTGTTTATCCGGAATTGTTTATAATCAAGATACAAATAGTTATACAATAAATACCACGACTACCAAGGAAAATATAACGAATTCAATAAAAGAATATTTATTAACTGCCAATAATATTGATACTGCTATTTTAGCTCAGGTATTAGATAAACTAAGCACTGACTATGTTTATAGTTTTGACGTATCAACCCTTGATAGTAATTATTCTGATGCACAAAAGTTAATCCTTTCAGGTCGTTATAAAATATGCTTTGACATGGGTTCTTCCGGTAACAACTTAATTATAGGAACCTCGGACGGGTTGACCATAAATGATACAACAGGCTCTGATGCTTACTTAATGAAAGATGGAAATAACACAATTACAGACACTGACGGAAGTAATACTTATTATCTCGGTTCAGGGAATGATACTATAAATGATACATCTAATGGAAATACCGTTATTTATGCAGGCGCCGGAAATGATTATATAACCACGCAAATGAATGAATCCACTTTAGTGGAAGCTGGTCAAGGAAATGATACTTCAATTATTGATAGTTCAGATTTAACCTATGTTTTCAACCTCGGAGATGGACAGGATGTTGTTACTTTTAAGGATTGGTTTGGTGAACATACTGCCGTTTTACAATTTGGCGAAGGAATTTCTTGGGATGATTTGGAATTTGAACGCCAAACGGTTATTATCCATCAAGACGAATGGGATGAAACCGGAGAATCCGCTGAAAAAGAAGAAAATATGGTTATCAAGATTAAAAATACAGATGATCAGATAACTATAAAATATTGGTTTGGCGGAAATGGTGGGGATTATTCAGAGGCTTATCAGTATAAATTTGCAGAGTTTAAATTTGCTGATGGGTCGGTCTATACTCCAGAAGATATAACCGGTGAAAATATACTAGGGACAACCGGAGATGATAACCTTACCGGCACAGAATTTAATGACACATTTATCGGCGGACAGGGAAATGATACCATAATAGATGCAACTGGAAATGACACCTATATTTTTAATCTCGGAGATGGGCAAGACACTATTAACGATTTAGGCGGAAAGAACGATAAAATTGTTTTTGGAGAAGGGATTATACAATCAGATGTAGAATTTTATCGAGTTCAAAATCCTGATATTACAAATGAAGAGGAAGCCTACTACCAAGGATTAGGAGATGA